>NZ_JBWKSC010000017.1:0-140678 GCF_059419585.1 Ensifer sp. GW821-FHT05G01
AAGTGCTGGAACACCATGCCGACTTCGCGGCGCACTTCATCGATCTTCTTCAGATCGTTGGTGAGCTCGATGCCGTCAACGACGATCTCGCCCTTCTGGTGTTCTTCGAGGCGGTTGATGCATCGGATCATCGTCGACTTGCCGGAGCCCGATGGGCCGGCAATGACGATGCGCTCGCCCTGCTGAACATCGAGATCGATGTCCTTCAAGACATGGAAAGCGCCGTACCACTTGTTCATGCCGGCGATCTTGACTGCTGACTTTGACATTTTCTCTCCTCCAGAAGTGTGCATTAGCTTCGCCGAGCGGACGACGTTCTCCGCTTGCGGTTCTCGCGAACTGTCGATCGTGTGGCTTATCGGCCTGGGATGGCGAACCTTGTTTCGAGCCCCTTGAAGACCCGCCCGAAAGCGGCGCCGATCAGAAGATAGATGGCACCCGCCATCAGGAACGTTTCGAATGGTGCATAGGTCTTGGCGACGAATACGCGGGCTGCACCGCTCATTTCCATGACCGTGACCGCGCTGGCGAGGGTCGACCCCTTCATGACGAGGATCAGTTCGTTGCCGATGCTTGGCAAGACGGTGCGGTAGACCTGCGGCAGGACTACCTTGATCAACAGGACGTATTTTGCCAATCCGAGAGCTTTCCCGGCTTCCCACTGCCCTTTGGGCACTTGCCGGATTGCACCGGCCAGGACCTCAGCCGAATAGGCGGCCGAGTTGAGGGCGATCGTCAGGACGGCGCAGTAAACCGGGCTGCGGAGAATGGGCCAGAGGACGCTTTCGCGAACGGCCTCGAGCTGTCCAAGGCCGTAGTAGACAATGAAGAGCTGCACGAGAAGCGGGCTGCCACGGATGACGAACGTGTAGGCAGACGCCGGAAGCCGCAACCACCTTGAGGGAGAGGACAGAGCCAGGGCGACCGGCAGCGCGACCACCTGTCCCAAGAGGAAGCTCGCCAGGGTGATTATCAGTGTCAGAACGAAGCCGTTCTTGATGGCGATGAAAGCGGGAAGAAAAAGATCCAATGACATGGGACTACCGCAGATGAGTGGTCAGGCGCCGATTGCAGGCATTGATGAAGAGCGTCGAGACGCCGGTCACCAGCACATACAGCGCTGCGGCTGTAAGGTAGAAGGCGAGGGGCTTGTGGGTTGCGCCGGCCGCGACGACGGATTTGCGCATCAATTCCTCGAGCCCGATGATCGAGACCAGGGCGCTCTCCTTCAGGATCACGAGCCACTGATTGCCGAGGCCCGGCAGGGCTCGGACCATCATTTGTGGCAGGACGACCAGCCGGAACGCTCCGGGCCGGCGAAGGCCGAGAGCGAGTGCCGCCTCCCATTGACCAGAGGACACCCCGGCCAGTGCGCCGCGGACGATCTCCGTCAGATAGGCGGTTGAGACGACGGTCAGCGCGGCGATGCCGGCGGTGAGAGCATCCACTTCGACATAGCCGCCGAAAAGTCCGCTCAACAGAACCGTGCCGCCGTAGAAGATCAGGAAGATGACCAGCAGTTCCGGCAGACCGCGAATGAGGCTGACGTAGCCGGCGATAACCTTGCGAACAGGGGCGGATCCGTAGACCGCGGCCGGTGCAAGCACGACCGCGAAGATCAGTCCAAGGACGAAGCTTCCGACGGCGACGGAGAGGGTGACGACGAAGCCCTGCAGGAGCTGGGGAATATACTGGACAATCGCTTCGATCATGATCCGGTCTCGCGTTGCTGGGAACCAGCGTCTCGCTCCGCTCCGCACTGGCTGGCGAGCGCGGCGAAGAAGTCTGCGGAGAAGCCGATCATTTGGTGGAACTGGTCGATGAGGATGTTCTCATCGGGAGAGTGCAACATAGCGCCATGGTGGGTGATGCCTGCGCCGAAGAGCGTGGCGCCGAGTTGGTGCACGAAGGGGTGCGCTAAGCCTGAGGCTGCAGAACTCGGCTGAAGGATGGCAGGCTGGCCGAACCACTTTTCCAGCAACTCGGCCCCGAGCTTGACGGCCCAATGCGACGGATCGCTGCGAACACCCAAGACCTCGGCGTCGTGAACGATCAGTTCGATATCGTCAAAGCCGTTGTCGTCCAGGTGCAGGCGTACCAGGTCCGCGACGGCTTTGGGGTCCTGTCCAGGGGCGAGACGAAAATCGAGCTTGGCGGTCGCGGTCGCCGGCAGAACCGTCTTCGTGCCAGCTCCCTCGTATCCGCCATGGATGCCGTTGACGTTGAGGCATGGTTCGAAGTTGAGGTACTCGTAGAAGTTGGATGGTGTCACGGCGCCGAGAAGCTTTTGCCCGCCGGTTGCCGCCATCAAGTCTTGCAGCGAAAACGGGGGCGAAGCGGCAAGCTCTCTCGTCGCTCGATCGGACTCGGTGTTTTCGTAGAAGCCTTCGATCAGGACACGGCCGGCTGCATCGCGCATGGAAGCGACAGCAGAGGCCAGCCGCCATAGGGGATTATCGAATATTGCGCCGAGGCTGGAATGAAGATCCGCGCGTGCGGTCCGCACGCTCAGCTCGATCGCCAGCACGCCCTTGAAGCCCATGAGGACCACCGGTCGGCCGCGTGAATCGACCTCCCCGAATTCCCACCAGCAGAGGTCAGCTTGAAGGTCCGGATAACGTTTCTCAAGGAAGCGTACGAGCGAAGGACTTCCGATTTCCTCTTCGCCCTCGACGATCCAGATCACGCGGAAGGGTAAGGGGCCGGGGTGTCGTTCCCGGAACAGGCGCCATCCGGCAAGGCGGCTGACGAATTCGCCCTTGTCGTCTGCCGCACCGCGGCCGAAGAGCGCGCCGTCGCGCTCCGTCAGGCTGAAGGGCGGTGCTGTCCAAAGATTGACAGGCTCTTCAGGCTGAACATCGTAGTGGTTGTAGATCACCAGTGCGAAGGGGCCCTCACCGATTTCTCCGGTTACGAACGGACCGACGTCCCCTGGCTCGATCGCAGTTTGGAAGCCGGCGTCGGTCAGAAGAGCGGCAACCTTATCGGCGCACGCATCGAGGCCTTCAACTCGGGCGCTGACGGAAGGGATCGCGACGAGGTCCGTCAGGTCTCGCGTCGCTTCGATTTTGATGTGATCTGGAAGTGTCATCGTCCAATTCCTCTCGCGAGGAGGCGGGCTTGTCGCCCCCTCGCGCGGTTCACGTGTTCGTCATTTCTTGGAAATGTCGTAGCCGAACCACTTTTCGGAGATCGTCTTGATTGTGCCGTCCGCGAGCATCTCCGCCACAGCCTTGTCAACCTTGGCGGTGAGTTCCGTGTTGCCCTTGGCGATGGCTACGCCCTGTCCCTTGCCGAATTCGGGGAAGTCCGCGCTGGTCAGGAGCGGGCCGGCATAGACCAGCTTGTCAGCGCCACGATCCTTCACAAGCGGCTCAAGTGCGGATCGCTCCATCAGGCCGGCATCGATGCGTCCGGCGACAACGTCGTCGGCAATCTGGTCCGGGCGGTCATAGACGCGTACGTCCGCATCGGGGAAATGGGCGCGAACCACCTGCTCATGGGTCGTTCCGGTCTGTACGCCGATCGCGACCTTCGCGAGTTTGTCCTGCAGATCCTTGGCGGACTTCGCCTCGGCAACCAGGCTGCCCGCTGCAACGACCATCGCGTTCGGGGCGTCCGCGTAGGCGACGGAAAAGTCGACCTTCTGCGCCCGTTCCTCGTTGATTGAAACGCCCGAAATCACCAGGTTGAACTTACCGACCTGCAGGCCGGGCAGCAGCCCGTCATAGGCCTGGTTCTGCCATGTACAATTCGTCTCGATGCGCTTGCAGATTTCGTTACCGATGTCGCGGTCGAAACCGACGACCTCGCCGGCGGCATCGACGGACTCCCACGGCGGATAATCTGCGCTCGTGCCGACCCGCAGATCTTCCGCACTGGCGACACTCGCTGCCAGCGAAAGCGTCATCACGGCAAGCAATTTCTTCATGTTCACTCCCCTTTCGTTATGAGACATTGCATCTCCACCGCACTGATCACGCGGCCGCGGTTTGATAGCCCTTAAGAAATTCGGACATGCGCTTCAGGCCTTCCTGAAGGGTGGTGCCGTTGTTGGTGAAGCCGATCCGGACGTACCCTTCCATGTCCATCGCGCTGCCAGGCGTCAGCATGACGCCGGTACGTTCCAGAAGCCGGACGCAGAATTCTTCCGAGGAAATGGGCAGATCGTACTTGAGGAGTGCCGTCGTGCCCGATTTCGGTTTGATCCACGAGATCAACGGCTCGTTCTCGACCCAGTCGGAAAGCACGGCGAGGTTGGTGCGCGTGATCGCCTGGCTGCGCGCAAGAATCTTGTCGCGGTTCTCCAGCGCGATGGCTGCGAAATGATCGTCCAGCATACCGACGCTGATCGTGTTGTAGTCGCGATGGACGGAGACCGCGTGGATCAATTCCACGGGAGCGACGATCCATCCAAGGCGCAGGCCGGCAAGCGCGAAAGTCTTGGACATGCTCGCGGTGCTGATGCCTTTTTCATAGAGATCGGCGATCGAGGCGGTCATACCGTCGCCTTCCTGGTCCGTACCGCGATAGACCTCGTCACACAGGATCCATGCGCCGCAGGCGCGGGCAATCTCGACGATTTTCTCCAGATAGGCGCGATCCATCAGCGAGCCCGTCGGATTGTTCGGATTGTTGATGGCGATAAGTTTCGTGCCCGGTGTTGCAAGGCGCTTCAGCTCTTCCAGGTCTGGCAGGAAGCCAGTCTTTTCCGTGAGCTTGAGGATCTGTACGTCGGCGCCATAGCTTTCCGGGATGGAATAGTGCTGCTGGTAGGTCGGAAGGACCGAGATCACTCGGTCACCCGGCTCGACCAGCGTTGCGTGCACCAGGGCATTCGCGCCGATGGCGCCGTGCGTGATCACGACATTGTCCGCCCCCTGCCTTTCGTAAAGGCCGGCAACCAGCTTGCGGAGGCGTTCGCTGCCTTCGATGGCGCCGTAGGTTAGCTTCATCGGCAGAAGCTCGGAGAGGATCGTGTCGGTCTTGCCGGCCATCTCCAGTAGTTCTGCGACCGTCAGCGACTCGACGCATGTCTCGGCGATGTTCCAGTCGCATCTGGTTTCGTAGCGGTTCATCCAGATCTCGACGCCGAAATGACGAATCTTCATTGCCTATCTCCTGTGCTGTCTTGGAATTGGTTAGTTGCGCGCTGCGGAAAGCAGGGCGCTTGCGGTTGCTATGTCTTCGAGCCCGAGCCCGATCGAACGGAAGAAAGCTGCGCGGCCAGTGTCCCGGGCAGTTGCTCGGCCCGACAATAGTTCGGGCAGGTCGCCAACAAGGCGATCGGTGCTCCACTGGCCACGTTCCGCGGCAAGTTTCATTTCGCCGGCCGCAGCCGGCGTGGTGGCCCGATAGTCGCAATAGACATCGAACCGATTGAGCGTGTCGGGGGCGATCTCGTGGGCGTTGGCGACATTGGTGCTGATGGATGTGACGAGTACGCCCGCGCCGATTCTCGACGCGTCGATGACCGGTGAGCCGGACGAGGTGCATAGCATGACCACGTCGGCGCCGGCCGCGGCCGTATCGGTATAGGTGGATGTCGTCACCGGGCAGCCAGACTCGAGCTGCACCGGAAGACCGTGCCGGGTGGCAATATCCGGAGAGCACAGACGAATTTCCTGCCACGGACGGATCGATGCGGCATGCCGAAGATGCGCGAGGCCGATTTCACCTGTACCGATGATCGTCAGGATCTTGGCCTCCTTCGAGGCCAGCAGATCGGCGGCAATCGCGGTGGTCGCTGCCGTTCGTTCGGTCGTCAGGCGTTTGGAATCACACAGGAGTAGCGGCTTTCCAGTCTCCATCGACATCAGGAGCGTCCAGGCTGTAACCGTCGGCCCATTCGTGCCGGCAATATAGGGGGACAGCTTGGTGCCAAAGACACCATCGCTTCCGAGAACTCCTGGATAGGTGATGAAGTCTCCCCCTCCGGACGGGAACAGGCTCAACGTCTGTGGCGGCTGCACAGCCTGTCCATCTGCAAGCGCGATGAACATACGTTCCAGGGCTGCGCGAACATCTGTCCGGGGCAACAGTCGGGTGATATCTTCGTCGTTGAGTACGACCAATTTCTGCATTGCGACGATCCCAAAAAGGCGTGCGAAGTCACGCTGCATGGACGCCAAAGCTTTGGCGCCCCATGCAGGGCAAGACGCACAGAAATGTGTTGAGCTGTAAAAGCCGATAGTCTAGAAGGACCATATGAGCAATATATTGCACAGTCAAGACCGGGCCGATGTGTTGGCCCACGTTTCCGGAAACCTCCGCCGTTTAAGGCTCGCCTCGGGCCTGAGCCAGACCGCGCTGGCAGATGCATCCGGCATCAGCCGGCGGATGATCGCCGCGGTTGAGGGCGGCGATGCGAACATCAGCCTTTCCAGCCTCGATAAATTGGCGACAGCGATGGGCGTAGACTTCGTCGAGTTGGTGCGCGATCCGTCGCGGGAGACGCGTGCCGAGATCAACGAGGTCACCTGGCGCGGAAGTCAACCGGCCAGTGCCGCTACGCTGCTTTGCTCGGCGCCCGCCTCGCGGGAAACGCAAATGTGGCTGTGGACCCTCGGCCCGGGCGACAGCTACGTGGCCGAGCCGGACCCAGAAGGGTGGCACGAGATGCTTTTCGTCGTCGAAGGAGCGCTGCGTTTGATCCAATCGGGCGAGGCGCGGGACTATGCCACGGGCGAGTTTGTCACCTACAGCACGGCCCAGCACTATTCGTACAGCAATGTCGGAAAGAAGATCGCCCGCTTCATTCGCAACGTCGTCTCGTAGATCGAAACATCGCCCGGCGAGGAGATCGTGCGCGGCTCCGTACAGGGATTTCTCGGATGGCCTCAGCGAAACAGTTCAATTATCCCGTTTGGACCATGGTCGTTCGAGAAAAGTCCGGCGGGCCGACGTTGCAGGAGCAGCTGTTCATCCAGTTGCGCCGGTTGATCGTCAACGGACAGCTCGCACGCGGCGCCCGTCTGCCGGCCAGCCGGTCGATGGCGACCGATCTCGAGATATCGAGAAATACGGTCAACATCGCCTATGATCGCTTGGCGGCCGAGGGCTACATCCAGCGTCGCCCGGGTTCCGGCTTTTACGTGGAAGAGAGCCTTCCAGAAGACTCTGTTCGGCCTGGAGGAGAAAGAGGCCTGCCGCCTTCGAGTTTACCCGTTGCGCTGTCTGCACGGGGGAGGGAGGCGTCGATACGGCATTGGAGCTGGTCGCGCCAGGACAAGTTCGATCTCAGTCCTGGCATGCCGGCGCTGGATATCTTCCCCTATAAGCAGTTCGGCAAGATCGCCGCCAACTATTGGCGACGCTTCGCGGTTTCTGATCTCGGCTATGGCGAAGGCGGCGGCCTGGCGGCGCTTCGCCAACAACTCGCCATCTATCTCAGCGAGGCGCGCGGTATCCGATGCGAGGCTGACCAGATTATCGTCGTGGGAAGCACGCTTCAGGCAGCCAATCTCGTCGCGCATGTTCTTCTCGACGCCGGTGACGTCGTCGGCGTGGAGGATCCGGCCTACGCGACGCTGTTGTCCACCCTACGTTCGGCTGGGCTTCGGCTCACACCCGTGCCTGTTCATCGCGACGGACTGAACGCTGACGACATCGCGCATCGTGCCGCGGATGCCCGGATGATCCTAGTTTCGCCGATCGGCCAGTTTCCCGCGGGTGCAACCATGTCGGAACCGGCGATTGAACGGCTTCTCGCCTGGGCCAATACGTCGGACAGCTGGATATTCGAGGACGACTTCAACAGCGAGATTCGATGGCGCGGTACGCCGCTCGTCCCGCTCGCCGCGCGCAAGGGGGGCGAGCGGGTCATCCATGTCAGCTCCTTCAATCGCGTGCTCGCCCCCGGGCTGCGGCTTGCTTACCTCGTCGTGCCGCGCGAGCTGATCACCGCCTTCACGGCAGTACAAGACAGCCTCTCCTGCTACGCCCCGCTGACCCACCAGCATACGGTTGCGGATTTCATGGCGAGCGGAGAACTCGCATCGCATATTCGGCGCACGCGCGCCCTCTACAGGGATCGTGCCACCGCGATAATGACAGCCTTAAAAGAAAAGCTGGGCGACGTATTCGATGTGCCGACACTGGACGCTGGCCTTCATTTGACGCTTACCGCGCACGAGCCGTTGGATGACGTCGAGCTTTCACGTCTCTTGCGGGGAGCATGGATCGATACGCCACCGCTTTCGTCCTATTGCGTTGAGCGGAAGGATCTCTTTGGTCTCGTCGCGGGATTCGGAAACCTCTCCCCCGAGCGGCTGGCCGCGGCGGTTCAGCGGATGGAGCTTGTCACACGGCGGTTTCTGGAACGAACCGGCAAGTCCTCCTGAAGCGCAGTTCGGTACCATCAGTTTATAAGAATTGGTACTTTAGCTCGCTCTGCTTCCGAGCCATCCTTTGTTCCAGAAGACAAGTTCTGGAGGGAGGCCAGAATGCAAGTCGGATCCAAAGACATGACCAAATAGTTGCGCTTACCAGCATCGCCAGAGCAGCTACGTGCTGCTGGCCCTGAGCGCTGGTCGCCGCTCGTGACACCTAACGTGTAGCCGCCCGTTTAAGGCAGCTGACCTGTTTCCCCATGCCGAAAAACCGCAGCCTTATGACAAGGAAGGTCTCATGAAAAAGATCATCGCATTCACCTTCGCCGGCCTTCTGCTAGGCGCAACGTCGTCGCAGGCCGCCACGCTTAAAGTGGCAGCTGACTGCACCTATCCCCCGTTCGGATATCAGGATGCCAACGGAGAAATCAAAGGCTTCGACGTTGATATCGCGCTTGCCATCGGCAAGCAGATTGGCAGCGAGGTCGAAATCATCTGCCAGGCCTGGGACGGCATGATCCCTGGCCTGCTCGCCGGCAAGTACGACCTGATCTCCGCATCGATGTCCATCACCGCGGAACGGCTGCAGAGCATCAACTTCTCCGTTCCCTACCGCTCGTCGGCCGCCCGGTTCGTCGGCCTCAAGACCTCGGATGCCAAGCCGGTGACGGATGCCGGCGAGCCGAACCCGGAAGGCGTTGCCGGTAAGACCATCGGCCTCCAACGCTCATCGACCTATGCGAAGTACATAGCAGAGAAGTATCCTCAGGCGACCGTGTCCGAGTATGACAAGGTCGACAACATGATCCTCGATCTTCAAGCCGGCCGCGTCGATCTCATTTTCGCTGGCCCCATCAAGCTCGACAACGATTTTCTCAGCAAGCAGGAAGGGAAGGACTACGGTTTCGTCGGTCCGGAAATCGACGACGTATCCTACTTCGGCCCCGGTATCGGTATCGGCATCCGCAAGGCCGACGAAGATCTTCTGAAGAAGGTCGATGGTGCGCTGACCGCCATGTTCAAGGATGGCAACTTCAAGGTGATCAACGACAATTACTGGTCGTTCAGCGTCCTTCCGACCTCCGCCAAGTAATCCGCGACGACAATCTGACGGAGCCGTTTGAAGGCTCCGTCTTTCTATGGAGACGACCATGGATCTATTGCAGGGATGGGGCGACGAGATCGCCCACGGCACCTTTTTGACCATGAAAGTGGCAGTGCTCTCGCTGCTCGTCGGCCTGTGCTGGGGCATTCTGGGAGCGTTGGCACAGATGTCACCGAACCGGGCCGTGGCTTCCCTTGGCCGTGGATTCAGCCTGGTGATGCGAGGGACCCCCGAACTGCTGGTCATCCTGATCGTGTACTTTGGCGGCACGGTGGCACTAACGAAAGCGGTAAACCTCTTCGTCGCGGACTTCGGCTTCGTCGAGGTGCCGCCTCTCCAGGCTGGCGTCTTCGCGCTCAGCCTCGTCTTCGGTGGTTATGCTGCCGAAGTCCTGCGCGGTGCGTGGCAATCCGTTCCGACCGGCGTAATCGAGGCGGGGCATTCGCTTGGCCTCGGGTGGTTCGTCATGTTCGTCAAGATCCGTCTGCCGCTGCTCATGCGCTTTGCATTGCCAGGCCTCGGCAACAACTGGATTTCCTTGATCAAGGATACCTCGCTGATCTCGATCGTCGGTTTGCATGAACTGATGGGACTGTCGCAGATGGCCACCTCGGTCACCCGCCAGCCCTTCACATTCTATATGACGACCGCCCTGATTTACCTGGCTCTGACATTGGCAAATACGCGCCTCGTCGCCTGGTTCGAAGGACGGCTGATGCGTGGCGAGAGGAGGTCTGCAGCATGAACTGGTCCCTGATGTTGGAGAGCATTCCGGCGCTGCTTTACGGTGCGCTGGCCACAGTGCAATTGCTCCTTATGACCCTTGTTTGCGGAGGCCTGCTCGCCTTGCCGCTTGGCATCGTCGCCGCCAATGGCCGCCCGATGTTCCGGCTCCCGGTGATGGGCTACATCACCTTCTTCCGTGGAACGCCTCTGCTGGTGCAGGTTTTCCTGGTCTACTACGGATTTTCGCAGTTTCAGATCATTCGCAGCAGCATCTTCTGGCCGGTCCTCCGCGAAGCCTGGTTCTGCGCACTGCTGACGCTCGCGTTCCATACCGCAGCCTACACCGCGAACATCCTGCGCGGCGCCATTCTCGCAATCCCGGCCGGTCAGAAGGAGGCTGCCGTCGCCTTGGGCATGCGCCCCTTGTTGATCTACCGGCTCGTCATTCTTCCCCAGGCATTCCGGATCGGCATGCCGGCCTATGGCAACGAAATGATCAGCATGATGAAAGCGACCTCGCTCGCCAGCACAATCACGATCATGGAACTCACGGGCACGGCAAATACGATCGTCGCCCGGACTTATGCTCCCTACGAAGTCTTTATCTCCGCTGCGCTCATCTATCTCTGCGTCGCCTGGATGCTCTCGCGCCTGGTGCGGGCGATCGAGGCCCGACTTTCCCGCCATATGCGCTCGGCCGTAGAGGCACGAAACACACTGAGGAGGGTCCCCGCCCATGCTTGATCAGCCGCTTCACCTTTTTTCCAGTTTCGCCAACGAGATCGCCGATGTTGCGCGGCAGATCGTGCGCACAGCCGCGGCCGGACCGCGCCGCCCCGTTGCGAAATCGGATTCGAGCCCGGTAACGGAAACCGACCGCGCAGTGGAGCAGTCACTGCGCGAACGCATCGCCGACCGCTTCCCCGACCATGGGGTGCTCGGGGAAGAGTTTGGCGCTGAGCGTTTGGGGGAGGAGTTCGTCTGGGTCATCGATCCTATTGACGGCACCAAGGCCTTCGTCGGCGGACTTGCTGTCTATGGCACATTGATTTCATTGACGCATGGCGGGACGCCGGTCCTTGGGCTTATCGACAATCCTGTCACCGGCGACCGCTGGCTAGGAATGTCAGGGCGCGCGACGACCCTCAACGGTGTTGCCATCCGGACCGCTTCGACTGCTCTCCTTTCGGAAGCGTTCATGGCCAACGGCAATCCGGAACCGTTCCAGCAAAACGAGAAGGATAGCGTTGAGCGCCTGCGCCAATCTACGCGATGGTGCGTCTATGGTGGGAGCTGCATGGCCTATGGCCGTGTCGCGGACGGCAGCATCGACATCAGCATCGATGGAGGGCTCGATCCCTATGATTATTGCGCCCTTGTCCCGGTGGTGACGGGTGCGGGCGGCTGTATCACGGACTGGCAGGGTCGGCCGCTCACGCTGACCTCCGGCAATCTGTGTCTTGCAGCCGCCAACGAAGCCTTGCATCGCCAAGTCCTCGAAACGCTGAATTGATGCAGCTCTGATGGGAGGGCAGGGCTACGATCAACGGCCTGCCGGCCCCGGAACGACAGCTCGCCCTCCGCCAACAAATATGCGTGGCGCGAGCATGGCGGCAGCGCCTCTATTCGTCCAAACCATCTCAATCTGAAGGATTGATCTCGAATGAGCGGTTCCGTGATTTTCCTGCACCTGGCGGGCGCCGTCGCTTTGTTGCTTTGGGCGACACGTTTGGTCAGGACCGGTATCGAACGGGCCTATGGCGGCTTCATGCGTCAGCGCTTGCGCGAAGCACTGGGCAATCGAGCGAAGGCTGCTGTAGCGGGGTTCCTTCTCGCAATTTCGCTTCAAAGCGCCACAGCGGTGGCGCTTATCGTTTCGGGCTTTGTGGCGAGCGGTTACGTCGGCGGCGGCATGGGGATCGCAACGCTTCTTGGAGCGGATCTCGGATCAGCTTTCGTCACGAAGCTCCTTCGTCACGATCTCTCCTTGCTGGTTCCGTGTGCCTTTGTTTTAGGAACGATTTCCTATCGGACGGATTCACGCCGGTGGCGTGAGATCGGGCGCATTATTTTCGGACTGGGCCTGCTGCTGCTGTCACTTCGATTGATCGGCGAGGCATCGCTTCCTCTCAAGGAAAGCCGCATGCTCCCGTTCATCATCAGCTATTTGTCTCAGGACTGGATCTCGGCCTTTCTTCTGGCGGCGTTGCTTGCCTGGGCATTCCACTCCAGCATCGCGGCAATCCTGCTCTTTGCGTCTTTTACGGAGCAGGGGATCGTTCCTTCCGCGCTCATCATCCCATTTGTTCTCGGCATCAATTTTGGTGGGGCTGTTATCGGCGCCGCGCTCACGCGCGGTGAAGAGCGTGCCGCTCGGATCGTTCCGCTTGGAAACGTCATGATCCGCGGGATCGGAATGCTCATCGCCCTCGGGCTTCAACTCGTGTTTCAACTGAAGCCGGAGGCGTTTTTTGAGCATGCGGGTGATGCTGTAGTGTGGGTCCACATCGCGGCAAACGGGACTGTGCTTGTGGTGGGGTTACCCTTATCCATGGTCGTGGCGCAGGCGCTCGATGGATGGCTTTCTGGACCGGACAAAAGCGAGTCGGAATCGCTCCATACGGCCTCCGCCCTTAATATTGCAGACGTCGACAACCCGACCCGTGCGCTGGACAATGCCACGCGCGAAGTTGTTGCCATGTGCGACAAGGTTGAGCTGATGCTCACGCGGATTTTCGATGTCTACGAAAAACCAGACGCCCGGCAGATCGCGGTCGTTGAGCAGCTTGATGATCAGATCGACCGGTACAATCTGCAAATCAAGATGTATTTGGCACGTGTTTCCCGCGGGGAGCTGAGTGACGAGGCGGCGCGGCGCCAACAGGACTTGCTCGGAGCGTCCATCAACCTCGAGCAAGTGGGTGACCTCATCTCGCAGAGCATGCTCGCGAAGGCAAGGAAGAAGCACTCTCGCAACACGGCCTTCTCAAAGGAGGGATGGCAGGAGCTTTCCGTGATGCATCAGCGGATCGTTCGCAACGCGAGGCTCGCCTTCAACCTCATCGTCAATCGCGATGTGGAGCATGCACGGCAGCTCGTGCGCGAAAAGGAGATCGTTCGAGACCTTGTTCGAGAAAGTGAGGAAAAGCACATCCACAGGCTGGCTACTGGCAACTCAGCCAGTATCGAGACCTCCTCGCTTCATATCGACACGATGCGTGACATCAAGGAGATCAATTCGCTGCTGGTGTCGATAGCCTATCCGGTGCTATCCCAGGCAGGGCTTTTAAGAGCGAGCCGCCTTCTATAGCGGTTGGATCTTGTGGGATGCCCCAGGGAGGTCGCGGGCGGTCATTGCGATTGTCATCTAGGCGTTTGGAGCAAGCTTGAGCGAAACGCAGGCCTCAGGTGTATCATCAGATGATCATCGCCGGGGAACGACGTCCGCCGGATAGTTTGAACCAGTTGCGACAGGATTGTGCAATACGGAATTCAGACACTGTCAGGCACGGTATGACGATCCGGTGCCGGGTTTGTTTCGGGTTTGTACGTCTGGGATTGTATAATGTATCGATTGGAAGTTTGCGCCACCCGCCGGTCTACGACCAGAAGGCTAACGTGAGGCGTCACGAAGCCATCACGCGATCCGATGATCGGCATTCGTGACCGCGGTGGCGGGTCGGTCGAGCGTAGCTCGGTTGAGCATCGTCATCTCGCATACGCGCCATGGCAAGATACAAACGACAATGAGCTTCACGAGGCGCTAAGCGGTTCGCAGTCGGGCCGAGTCCGGCTTGTAGCTGGATTTGAGGATCTTGTGGAAAATACCAACTTCGAGTGCATAGCGTGCCCGTCGAGCTTTTCGACGGCGTCTCCGTGCGAAAGAGTGGCCAGATCCGTGATCAGGGAGGTCGCGCGTGCATTAACGCTATCGGCACTTAGTGCGGCGACAATACATTCGAGCCCGTTTGAGCTCGCGAGTGGTGCGACTGTTTGGCTTAAGGAGGGAAAATGGCTGTAAAGGCACGGGTCTACATTGGTTTCGACAGCAAAGAAGTCGTGGCCTATCATGTCTTTTGCCAGAGCATTCTGGAGAAGAGCTCGATTCCGGTGGAGTTCCTGCCGATCTCGCTCAACAATCTCGGCGGAATCTTCGTACGCGAGCGCAACCAGCTGCAATCTACAGAATTTTCCTTCTCGCGCTTCCTCGTTCCGTACCTCAGCAATTACGAAGGCTGGAGCCTTTTTGTTGATTGCGATATGCTGATGCGCACGGATATCGCCAAGTTATGGGAACTGCGCGACGACCACTATTCCGCTATGTGCGTCAAGCATGACTATGAGCCGAAGGTCGAAACCAAGTTTCTCGGCCAGACCCAGACGAAATACGACAAGAAGAACTGGTCGAGCGTCATTTTGTTCAACAATGCGAAGTGCAAAGCGCTGTCGCCGGATTTCGTCAACACAGCGACCGGGCTGGAACTACATCAATTTAAGTGGCTGGAATCCGAAGACTTGATCGGGGCGTTGCCGCAGACATGGAACTGGCTCGTCAACGAATACGAGTACAACGAATCGGCCGACCTCGTGCACTTTACCGATGGCGGGCCGTATTTTGAGGCGTACAAGAACGACGACTACGCTGAGGAATGGTTCGCGGCCCGCGACCGGGTCCTCTACGTCGCACAGCGCTAAAGCAGCCGCCTTGACGGCCGCCGAAGCGAACCTCAGCGGCCCAATTTCTTAATTCGCGTAAATAGGCTTCCGATCTTGCGCTGTATCCTGGTCTTCGACCACAGCTTGGCGACTTGCAGTTCGGTGCCGGTCAAGCGATTTGCAAGGACATTGGTCGCCACCAGCGCTATTGTCGCCTCGTTGAATTCCGGAAAGCGGTCATGAATGCGGGCGAACATGCCAGCTGGTTCGCTTAGATTGTCTTCGAAGCGGCTGATTCGGCCGTTCTTGACGAACAATTGGAGCATGACCTGCTCGAATGTCCAGTCATGCCCTGAATAAATGCCGAACTGCAGGCCGGCGACGCCGGTGAAACCGCACAGGCAGACATTGGCGTGGGGCATCTTCTCGATAAGCCAGGCGGCGATGGCAAAGCCGGTAGTCGGCATACGACCAGCGGGATAGAGTGCTCCAAACGTATGATCGAAATCCAGTGTGTAGGGAACCAGGTCGCTGCGGCGTGGCGCGTCGAGCGGTGGTGTACCGGTGGGAACGCCACGCTCGGCTAGAACGCCGATCTCAGCCTTGAGACCGTTCGCAAACAGGCTGTAGGCCCTGTCGAAATGCTTCCGCGACTTGAAGAAACGCGCGCCATCAGCAACGAGACGGTGGCAGAGCATGGCGTCCTTCTCAAACGGCTTGTGCAGGACCTTGGCGCAGCCGGTGAAGAAGATATAGAGGGTGTTTTCCGGGAGCGCTCGCGTGATGGAATCTATATCGACGTTCTCGCTGTTGGCGATCAGCGCAAGCATCTCGTATCCGGAAAGAAGCGTTTCGAAATCTTCGGCTTGCAGTGACATGTTCTCAAGTACCCAGCTTGATGGACGTTTCCGTAAATGAATAGAGGACGCGGGCACCGCCGTCATTCCTTGTTCATTAGAAATGTTATTGCGACGACCGGGAGGGCAGCATACCGGTTCGGAAGGAGGCCGCACGGGTGGAGGTAGGAGGATCGCAGCTCGTTGCGGCGCCGATGCCGATAAGTCACTGGTCAAGTGGACCCCGATCACGCCCGCTAGAGTCTGTCAGCGGTAGTTGGAATCGTTTGTGGAATCCGTCTTCTTTGATTTTGCGATTCAAGATCCTTGCTGGTGTGGAGGCCAGCAATGATGGTGCGACCTCTTTCTCTGGATTTGCGCACTCGCGTTGCGGCGGCGTTGAACGATGGCATGACAGTTCGCGCCGCGGCGGAGCGGTTCGGCATATCGGCTGCGACCGCGGTGCGGATTGGACAGCTCGATCGCTCAGGCAAAGGCTTGATGCCGGCGAAGATCGGCGGCTATGTCCAACCGATCTTGAGGGGCGCTGCGGCCGACGCGGTGCGCCAACGGCTTCAGATCAAACCCGACTGGACGGTGCGTGCGCTGTCGGCAGAGCTGAAGGCTGCGGGGATCGACGTGTCCCATGACACGGTCTGGCGGTTCCTGCGCGCTGAAGGCAAAACTTTCAAAAAAACACCGGTGGCAAGCGAGCGGGACAGGCCGAAGGTGGCCCGGTTCCGGATGCGGTGGAAGACCCATCAGCATCGACTTGATCCGGATCGTCTCGTCTTCATCGACGAGACATGGGGCAAGACCAACATGACGCGCACCTGCGGCTGGTGTCAGCGGGGAGAGCATGTCGCGCTTGGAATTAGAATGTACCTCTTAGATTTCTGAAGTTGCATAATGTATCGACTGAAACAGCAGAAAAGCCTTGGGTTCGTTCGACCCCATCGGCTTCAGTTTTGCCGGGAGAGGATATAGCCGGCTGCGGTGTCAGCTGGAGTTGTGCGCGAGAAGGCGGGTAAGCACCGTAACTTCCCGCTCCAGCAATTCGGGCGTTATGCCCGCGAAGCGACCCTCCAGGCTTACGGAGATCACGCCATGCACTGCCGAAAAGAACGTGCGGGCGCCGATCGATGCCGCACGACCGAAATGGAGCTCCTCGACAACCGCCACGAAATGGCTCCGACACAGTGGATGAAACTCACCAGGGCCGAAGCGATCCACTCCGACTGCTGTGCGAGAATCCCTGACGATGTCGATCTACCCGCCGTGGTCTTTGCGGCTGCGCTACGCCCAGCCCCGCGCTGACGGAAGCAGCGGGAGTACAAGCGGATCAGCGCGGCCCGTTGTCATCAGCCCTGCAAGGAGGACGGCGGTCGTCGGCCCCAAGGTGAACCCCTGATGGCCGTGGCCGAAATGGAACCACAGGCCCTTGTGCCGGGTCGGGCCGACGACAGGCAGCATGTCGGGCATGCAGGGACGGGTCCCCGACCATGGCGTGGATTCGACGGGATCGCGCAGCGCGAAAAGCTCGCGTGCGGTGTCGGTGGCGTGCCGAATTTGCCGCGATGCCGGCGCTGTTCCCGGCGGCGTCATATGCGCGCCAGTCAAGACCCGCCATCCCGCGTTCATCGGCGCAACCAGCGTGGAATTGTCGACATCCAGCATTGAGACGCGTGGCCCGTTCTGGCCCGAAAAATGCCTGTGGTAGCCGCGCTTGAACACCATGGGTATGCGATAGCCGAACGCGCTTGCGAGCGTCGGCGACCATGGCCCGAGGGCAACGACCGCGTTTTCTGCGTTGACAAGACCGTCCTCAGACAATGCGTGCCAACCGGCACCCTTCTGCTGCAAGGACATGGCGTCGCCGCGGGCGAGTGTTCCTCCGCGCGCCACGAAGAGAGCGGCGTAGCGGGCAACCAGCTCGCCCGGGTCGCGACAAGTCCAGGGTGAGGTCCAATGGACGGCACCTGCAAGCCGACGCTGGAGCGCCGGTTCGCATGCGGCAAGTTCGTCCGCGCCCAACACATCTGACGGCACGCCATAGATACGCTTCAGCCGCTCCGCATCGGCTGCAGCCGCTTCGAAACCCGCGGGCGTACGATAGACGGCGCGCCACCCTTGCCGGACGATCAGGTCGTTGGCGCCGGCGGGCTCGATAAAGCGCGCGTGATCGCCGCTCGCACGCAGGGCGAGCTGTGAATAGGCCGCAATGGTTCTGGCGTAGGGTGCCGCCGCAGACAGCGTGAAATAGCGCAAGAGCGGCCCTGCCACGAGTGGCAAATCGCGAAGCCGCCAGTCGACGTCATTGCCACGCTTCAGCGCCACCCTGACGATCTCGCTTACGCTGCGGGGGAAGGCATAGGGCTCGACGGCCTCGGTCTGGATGATGCCGGCGTTGCCATAGCTGGTTTCCCGCCCGGGCGCCTGGCGATCCAGCAGCACGACTTGGTGCCCGTTCTCCTGCAAGGCAAGCGCGGTGGAGACGCCGACCATGCCGGCGCCGAGGACAATCGAGGTGGTCATGGATGGATTCCGTAGCGAAGTTGTCAGAAAGTCAGGCGCGAATTGTAGCCGACCACGAACTGGATGAAACGTGAGACGTCGACCATGTCGTCGCCCTGGTAGCGGATCGTGTAACCGTCGGTGCGCTCGACACCCTTGAGGTAGGAGAGGTATTCGGCCGGAAGGCGGTTTCGGAACACGATCTCCAGGACGGGGTTTTCCAGCTTGAAGGGTTTTGCCCCACTGGCTGTCGCCAGCGCCGCCTTGACGCCCTCGCGAATGCGGCGATGTGCGACGGCCGGCGTCAGCGATATCGCCGATTGCGTGCTGTAGACCTGCTTGACCGGCACCGTGACGATATCGCCGATGCAGGCCCTGATTTCGTCCAGGGCGATGTTGTCGCCCGAGGCGAGAAGGACGGGCACGTCGAAATGTCCGGCAATGGCGGCGTTGATGCCTGCCTCCGGCATGACGGCACCGTTGATGCGCACTTCGGCGAAGGCCGTGCCGCCGATCGTGTGCGACAGCACCCCACTTAAATGGCTTGCCCCGGCGTGGTAACCGAGAAGCATCGCACCGACGAAGGAACCGAGCTCGACGCCCTGCATCATCATCAGCGGCCGCGGCCAGCTGCGAACGATCTGCACATAGTCTGGCAGGCGGTCGATCAGGATGCTCTCGCCATTGCCGTGGGAATCGCTGACGATGATTTCCTCGACGCCTTCCTCATGCGCGGCCTCGCAGGCGTGGACAACGGTGTCCGTCATCCAGCGGCGCGCGTTCTCGTATTCGAAACCTTCCGGCATCAGCTGGTCGCGGCTGACGACCCCGACGATCCCCTCGATATCAGCTGAAATGTAGATGCGCATACCTGCCTCCCCGGCCAGCCGCGCAAGAGCGCGAATGATGCATTTGACTTTCCGACGATAAACATAGTTTTATGATTAGAAAATATCTTTCTTTTTGGCGGAGGCAAAAATGAAACTGTTTATTGCGGGTCTGGACACCGAAACCAATACCTTCTCGCCGATGCAGACGGGGCTTGAGGCTTTCCAGGAAAACCTGATCGCCTACGGCGACGCGACAAGCAGGCCACTCACGTGCTGCTCGTCGCAGATGTTGGTCTGGCGCAATGCGGCCGAAGAAGAAGCCTGGGACGTGGTGGAAAGTCTCTGCGCCGTGGCCGAGCCCGGCGGCAAGACCACGCGGGCGGTCTATGAGAGCTTCCGCGCCACCATCCTCCACGACCTCAAGGCGGCTTTGCCGGTGGACGCCGTCATGCTGGCGCTGCATGGCGCCTGCGTCGCAGACGGCTATGACGATGTCGAGGGCGATCTGATCGAGCATGTGCGCGCAGTGGTCGGGCCGAATGTCCCGGTTGCCGCCGAGCTCGATCTGCATTGCCACATCACCGATCGCATGCTCTCGAGCGCGACCGTGATCGCCACCTACAAGGAATATCCGCACACCGACATCGAAGAGGTTGCCAGCCAATTGTTCCGGTTGATGAAGCGAACCCTTGCGGGCGAGGTTCGCCCGGCAATGGCGCTCTATGACTGCCGGATGATCAACACCTTCCACCCGCATCGCGCGCCATTGCGCGGCATCGTCGATCGCATGAAGGCGCTGGAGGGGCAGGATGGCATTCTCTCGGTCTCCTTCGGTCACGGCTTCCCCTGGGGAGACGTCGAAGATGTCGGCGCCAGGATGCTCGTCGTTACCGACAACGACAAGGCGAAAGCCGCTCGGACCGCCGAGGCCTTCGGAAGGGAGATATTCGCTGCGCGTGAGGATATGCGTGGCACTTATCTCAGCATCGATGCCGCGCTGGACCAGGCCGTCGCTGCAAAGAGCGGACCGGTTGTGCTGGCCGACGTCTCCGACAATGCCGGCGGTGGAGCCCCTGGAGACTCGACCTTCATCCTGCGCCGCATCATAGAGCGCGGCATCGAGGATGTGGCGACCTGCCTCTACTGGGATCCGATTGCAGTGCGCCTGTGCCGCGAGGCGGGAGAGGGGGCGACGCTGGCGCTCAGGATCGGCGGCAAGGTCGGGCCGGCATCTGGCAACCCACTGGACCTCACCGTGACGATCAGACGTATTGCCTCCGGCATCACCCAGCGCTTCGGGCCGACGCCGCTTGGCATCGGCGACGCGGTGTGGGTTACGGCAGGCGGTGTCGACATCGTGCTGAACACCGTGCGCACACAGGTCTTCCACCCGGAATGCATGACAGCGCTGGGCCTGGACCCCGCACAGAGGAAGATTGTCGTGGTGAAATCGAGCAACCACTTCCGCGCCGGTTTTGAGCCCATCGCCAGCGAAATCCTCTATGTCGGCGGCCCCGGCGCCCTGCAACCCCACTTCGAGGAGCTGCCCTTCACCAAACTGAAGCGCCCCTATTGGCCGAAGGTCGCCGACCCGTTCGCGCAGGAGGACGGACGCCATGCGGCGGCGCTCACTGCATAGATCCTGGCCAGCCATCCCTGTCGTCATTGCGGCAGGGATGATCTGCAGGCCGCGCCGATGACGCCGGCATGCAAGGGATGGCATAGCTTTTCGAGCCGATGTTGATTTCGGCCACGTATTATAGGAAATGGTTTTCCTATCATGCCAATCGGATTCTGCCGCGTCGCGGGCTGAGTCGAGACCGGCAGGCGGTCGTGACGGCTGCAGGCAAATTGGAGACGCCTACAATGACCGATGCGAAATCCACCCTCGGCGATATCCTGAAGGAGATTCGCAACCGCAATCGCTGGACGCTGGCAGAAGTGAGTTCCATGACGGGGCTTGCAGTCTCGACCCTCTCCAAGGTCGAAAACAACCAGATGCAGCTTACTTATGACCGGTTGATCCAGCTGGCGCAGGGCCTCAAGGTCGATATCGTCGAGCTCTTCGGGACCATGACGGGTGCCGAGGATGCGCCCAGCATGCTGGGGCGCCGCACCTACACCAGATCTGGCGAGGGGCGGGAGATCATTACGCAGAACTACGACTATCTCTATGTCTGTACGGAGATTTCGAAGAAGTCGATGGTTCCGATCGTGGCGATGGCTCGCGCCCGCACCCTCGAGGAATTCGGGCCGCTGATCCGCCACAAGGGCGAGGAGTTCTTCTACGTTGTCGAAGGGGAGCTCGAGCTTCATACCGAGATCTATGCGCCCTTGCGGCTCAAGAAGGGCGATTCCTGCTACTTCGATGCGATGATGGGGCATGCCTATCTCAGTGTGAGCGAAGAGCCGGCGCAGATCCTGTGCGTTTGCTCGACCCCGGAAACCGAGTTGGTTTCCACATTGTCGAACGCCCAGACGATCAAGCTCAAGAGCTGACACAACTAAAAACGAGTACGATAAGAAAAAATATTGCACTTAGGAAAATCGTTTCCTACTCTAGTGCTGCGGTTGGTGCCGGGAGGGCATCGTGCACCGCAGTTCTGGGGAGGACTACGAGATGAACGGTTCCAAGTGGAAATCGATTGGCGTTGCCTTGCTTCTGGCATCAACGCCGCTTTCCGGCGCGATCGCAGCGCAGGACGTGCTGGTGCTGGCGCGAGCGGAAGATCCGCCGACCGCAGATCCAGGCGTTGAAATCAGCAACAGCGGCTACACACTGATTTACGCAGCCTATGAAAGGCTCGTCGCCTACAAGGGCGGCACAACGGAAGTCGCACCGGAACTGGCCGAAAGCTGGACCGCCGACGACGCCGGCCTGGTTTGGACCTTCAAGCTTGCCAGCGGCCACAAGTTCGATGACGGCGCACCGGTCGATGCGGCCGCCGTCAAATTCAGCTTCGACCGGCTGATGAAGCTGAAAGCGGGTCCCTCCGACGCGTTTCCGGTGCTGAAAGAGGTCGAGGTCGTCGATCCGCAGACGGTGAGATTCCATCTGACGGCGCCATTCGCGCCCTTTATCTCGACACTCGCCGTCTCCGGCGCGGCCATCGTCAATCCGAAGGTGATGGAGCACGAGAAGGGCGGCGACATGGCGAAGGCCTGGCTTGCGGAACACTCCGCAGGCAGCGGCCCCTACCGTATCGCCTCCTGGGAGCGCAACCAGAGCATCGTGCTCGACCGCAACGAACATTACGCCGGCACAAAGCCGGCGCTGAAGCAGGTCGTCATCCGCATCGTCGGCGACGTCTCGGCCCGTCGTCTGCAACTGACGAGCGGCGATGCCGACATCATCGAACAGATCCCGCTCGATCAGGCGGAGGCGCTGCAGAAGGACGCCTCCGTCGTGGTCGAGAGCAATCCCAGCATGTATGTGAACTACATCTACATGAACAACCGCCAGCCGCCGCTGGATGACGCCAAGGTGCGCCAGGCGATTTCCTATGCGGTCGACTATCAAGGCATCATCGACGGCATCATGCTCGGTCAGGCCAAGCAGATGCGCGGCGCGGTGCCGAGCGGCATGTGGGGCCACGACCCGCAGGGTTTCCAGTACACATACGATGTCGAGAAGGCGAAGGCCCTGCTGGCCGACTCCGGCAAGAGCGACATCCACCTGACTTACACCTTCTCCCAGGCCGATCCTGCGTGGGAGCCGGTCGGACTTGCGCTGCAGGCGTCTCTTGCGGAAATCGGCATCAAGCTCGACCTGCAAGCGGTCGCCGACACGACCAAACGCGAACTGGTGGCCAACGGCAAGTTCGACATGGCGCCTGGCGCCTGGACGCCTGATTTTGCCGATCCCTACATGTTCATGAACTATTGGTTCGACGCCGGAAAAATGGGTGGTCCGGGCAACCGTTCCTTCTACGACAACACCAAGGTGACCGAACTCGTGAAAGAGGCGGGATCCATCGTCGACGAGGCGAAGCGCAAGGAACTCTATGTCGAAGCGCAGACGCTTTCGACGCAGGATGCGCCCTATCTCTACATCATGGAAAAGAATGACATCTTCGCCCGCCGCGCGGTCGTGAAAGGCTATGTCTACAATCCCATGCTGATCCAGGTCTACAACTTCGGAACGATGTCGAAAACGGAATGAGAAAGCGGGATCAGAGCGATCCCGTGGCCTTGACCGGCCTCATTCCACGGAGCACCTGCCGCCAGCCTTAACGGCCGTGGCGGCAGGGGTTCATCGTTTCCCAGGCAAGGCAGGGTTCTCCTGCCGGAAGGGCCGACGTTCATGGCAATCACCCGCATCATCATTCCGCGTCTGGTACTTCTGCTTTTCGTGGTGTTAGGCGTCGCCATCATCACGTTTACGATCTCGCATCTCATACCGGGAGATCCGGCGCGCATGATCGCCGGCGACCGGGCGAGCGCCGAAACGCTTGAAAACGTCAGGCGCAACCTGGGTCTGGATCGACCTGTCGTCGAACAGTTCACCATCTATATCGGCAATCTGCTGCAGGGGGATCTCGGGACATCGCTTCGCACCAACCGCCCTGTTGCCGGCGATATCCGCACCTTCCTGCCGGCGACCTTGGAGCTTGGAGCAGTCGCGCTCTTCATCGCCATCTGTCTGGGCGTGCCGCTCGGCGTGCTGTCGGCGGTCTACAAGGACGGGCCGATCGACCAGATCGCTCGCACGGTCTCGGTCTGCGGCATCTCGATGCCGGTGTTCTGGTTCGGCCTTATCCTGATCTATCTTTTCTACGCCAAGTTCCAGATCCTGCCCGGCAGCGGCCGTCTGGCCATGGGCATCGTTGTGCCGGAGCGCATCACCGGCTTCCTGCTGATCGACTCGCTACTGCAAGGCCGCTTCGATGCCTTCCGCAGCGCCGTCTACCACATCATCCTGCCGGGCTTCGTGCTGGCCTTTGCCAATATGGGCGTGATCACGCGCCAGATACGTGCCTCCATGCTGGATGTGCTGCAGGAGGATTACATTCGCACCGCGCGCGCCAGTGGCCTGCGCAAGGGCATGATCATCTTCAACTATGCGCTCCGAAACGCGCTGATCCCTTCCATCACGCTGCTGGGGCTGGCGCTAGGCGACCTCCTTTATGGCGCGGTGCTGACCGAGACGATCTTCGCCTGGCCCGGCATGGGCACCTACGTCGTCACCTCCATTCAGACGCTCGATTTTCCCGCCATCATGGGTTTCACGATCGTCGCTTCCATCGGGTATGTGCTGATCAACCTCCTGGTCGATCTTGCCTACATGCTCGCCGATCCGCAGATCAGGGAGGTCTGATCATGTCCGTCGTCATGCCGACCGAACCTGCCGCGGCGAGCCCCGCGATGCGCAGTAGCAAGTCCATCTCCGAGCGCCTGCGTTACCTTTGGTATCTCAGCCGCAGGAGCCCGCTGACCCTGGTCGGCGCTGCCATCATCCTGCTCGTCCTCATCATGATCATCGCCGCGCCGGTGATCGCACCATACAACCCGGACAAGGTCGCGCTGACGGCGCGCCTGTTGCCACCGAGTGCTGCCCATTGGTTCGGTACCGACGAGGTCGGCCGCGACCTGTTCTCGCGGGTGATCTACGGGGCAAGGGCGTCCTGCGGCGCCGCCTTCATGATTGTGCTGATTTCGATGTCGATCGGGGTGCTGATCGGTTGCTTTTCCGGCGTGGTCGGCGGGCGGATTGACACCGCCATCATGCGGTTGATGGATGTCGTCCTTGCCTTGCCGGCGCTGGTGCTGGCCATGGCGCTGGCGGCGGCCCTTGGCCCGAGCCTATTCAACTCCATGCTGGCCGTGGCGATCGTGCGCATTCCAGCTTACGTGCGCCTGGCCCGAGGCCAGACGCTTTCCTTGCGCGAGCAGGTTTTCGTCAAGGCGTCGCGCACCTTTGGCGCCTCACCGTTCTACATTCTGCGCTGGCATATCCTGCCAAACGCCATGTCGCCGATCATCGTGCAGGCGACACTCGATCTGGGCGGGGTCGTGTTGATCGCGGCCGCCCTCAGCTTCATCGGCCTCGGTGCGCAGCCGCCCACCGCGGAATGGGGCGCGCTCGTCAGCAGCGGCCGCAGCTACATGCTCGATCAGTGGTGGTACGCCACTTTCCCCGGTCTCGCCATTCTGATCACGGCCATGGGATGCAATCTCGTCGGCGACGGCATCCGCGATATGCTCGATCCGCGCCTGAGGGGCAGATGATGACAGATACCGTCCAATCTCGCGGCCAGGCGCTGGCCATTCACAATCTGTCGCTGGAGTTTCCAACCTTCAGTGGCGCGATCAAGGCGCTCGACAATGTGTCGATCAACGTCGCAAAGGCAGAGATCGTCGGGATCGTCGGCGAGTCCGGCTGCGGCAAATCGGTGACGACCATGGCGGCCACAGGACTGCTGCCCAAAGGACGCTACAGGATCACCGGCGGATCCGTCAGGCTCTTTGGCCATAGCACGCTGACCATGGACGACAGCCAGCTGCAGGACGTGCGCGGTAAGATGGTCTCGACCATCTTCCAGGAGCCGATGAACGCGCTCAACCCGACGATCCGCATCGGCAAGCAACTGACCGACGTCATCATGCGTCACGAGGAGGCAAGCTTGCCGGATGCCAGGCGCATTGCGCGGGATATTCTCGCCGACATGCTGATCGGCGACCCCGAGCGCGTCATGAAGCAATACCCTTTCGAACTATCCGGCGGCATGCGCCAACGGGTGCTGATCGCCATGGCGTTTTCGTGCAATCCCGGCCTCATCATTGCCGACGAGCCGACGACCGCGCTCGATGTCACTGTGCAAGCCGTGATCCTGCGGCTTATCCAGAACCGTGCGCGCCGGACCGGGACGTCGGTGATCTTCATCTCGCATAACGTCGCGGTCGTGTCGCAGCTCTGCGACCGGCTTTACGTGATGTACGCCGGCAGGATCGTCGAGCATGGCGCGACCCGAACCGTTCTCGATGCGCCGCAGCATCCCTATACCCAGGCGTTGCTGCGCTGTCTGCCGGAACGGGTGGCGCCGAAGCAGGAACTCGAAGCGATCACCGGCGCGGTACCGAACCTGATGCATCCGCCTGCCGGCTGCTATTTTCAGCCGCGATGCAAGGAAGCGATCGACCTCTGTCGATCCCGGTCTCCGCAACTGGCGGGGGCCGATGGCCGAGAGGTCGCGTGCTGGCGGCGAGGTGTCGGGCCGGAAATAGCAGAGCAGGGGAGCCGGCAATGACCGAAGGTTTTGACACGATAGTCCCACCGGTTCTGGCGGTTTCCGATCTCACTGTCCGCTTTCCGGCATCCCGAGACTGGCTCGGCCGCGCCACCTCACATGTGCACGCCGTCAACGGTGTCAGCCTTCAGGTTCGTGGCGGCGGAAGCCTCGGCATTGTCGGCGAGTCCGGTTGCGGCAAGAGCACGCTCGCCCAGGCGATCATCGGGCTTGCGCCGTACGAAAAGGGCTCGGTGGCGATCGACGGCCAGGATTTTCAGGCGGCACAGGGAAGGCAGAAGCGCGACCTGCGGCAGAAGATGCAGATCGTTTTCCAGGATCCGCAATCCTCGCTCGATCGGCGGCTGCCGGTCTGGCGGCTGATCAGCGAACCGCTGCACATTCGCGGCGGACACAGCAATGCCGAACTGCATGCCAAAGCGGCGGAACTGGCCGCCGCCGTCGGCTTGAGGCCGGAACATCTGGATCGTCTGCCCCACGAATTTTCCGGCGGCCAGCGCCAGCGCATCGCAATCGCCCGTGCCATGAGCACGGATCCTGATCTCATGGTGTTGGACGAGCCGACGTCGGCGCTCGATGTGTCGGTGCAGGCGCAGATCGTCAACCTGCTCTTGAAGTTGCAGCGGGAGCGGGGTCTGACGTACCTGCTTATTTCCCACGACGTCGCGCTGGTGCGCCATTTCTGCGACGACGTCGCTGTGATGTATCTCGGCCAGATCGTTGAATCAGGTCCGGCCGACGCGGTTCTCGGCAATCCGCGGCACCCTTACACCCGGACGCTTCTGGCCTCGGCTCCGAGTTTCGAAACGCCGTTGCCGACCCTTGCCGAGGTGCGGATCGGGGAGCTTCCAAACAACCGCAAACTGCCGACCGGTTGCTTCTACCGGGAACGGTGCGGCAAGGCCGCCACTGGCTGCGAGGCGCCGCAGGATCTGCGGCGCCTCGGGGATGGGGTGCGCCACGCGCGGTGTCATCTGGCCCAGGTCTGAGGCGCGAGCGAGCGCCGGAGCTGCCATTCGCCGTCCGTCCGCATGGGCGGCGGCGGAGCGGTACAATGTCGTTTGCTGCGCCAGGTGGGCATTTTAAGAAATATAATTTTCTTATACGAAAAATAATTTGATTGATATTTCCGACTGTGCAAACTTGGCGCCGTTCGCTCCGCGGCGCTCAGCCGAAACCCGACCCATCGCTTGCCGGAGAAAACAGTGACCTAAACCAGCGCAAATCGGCGCCCTCTGCCGGCTGCCGTTTGCGCATGTTTCGCAATGTTGCCAGACGCAGTCGCGCGCATGGCGGTCCGGGCGCCTGCGATCCGGACATCTGATGAAAGGGCCTGACATGACGAAGGAAGTTGAATGGGCGCGCATGACCGCCCCCAGCCTGCGCGAAATCGCCGGCAAGCCGGGGGCGCTCGCCATCCTGCCGATCGGCTCGCTGGAACAGCACGGCCCGCACCTACCGGTCATTACCGACACCGCCAGCGCATCGGCTGCGGCCATTCGTGCCGCCCGTCTGGTCGCCGACGACATCCCGGTCGCCGTTCTGCCTGGCCTCTGGCTCGGCATGAGCGAACACCACCTTCCTTTCGGCGGAACCATAACGCTCGACTACGATACGCTCGGCCGCGTCATCCGCTGCATCGTCCGCTCGCTGAAGACGCTCGGTTTCTCGCGGCTGTTCATCGTCAACGGCCATGGCGGCAACATGGACCCGCTCGCGGTTGCCGTGCGTGAACTGGCGGTCGAGTTTGCCATGCCGATCGTCGCCACGACGCCGTGGATGCTGGCGCCGGAAGAGGCAGGCAAGATCTTCGAGGTCGACACCGGTGCTCATCACGCTTGCGAAGGTGAGGCGTCCGTCATGTTGGCGATCGCCGCCGACGCGGTGAAGACCGAGATGTTCGGCCAGGCCTACGGCAACCAGCAGCACCCTGTCGATGTGCCGGCGGACGTGTCGCGGTTCTATTCCTTCGCCGAGCGCGCGCCGGTGACCGGCACCTGGGGCGATCCGCGCAGCGCAACGGCAGAAAAGGGCGAGCGTTTCCTCGACCTGCAGGCGGGCGAACTCGTGAAACTGATCCGCAACGATGTGATCTGGACCGCACCCGATCTCGTCTGGGCGCCCGGCCGCGGCCTCGGCACGACTGCGGGCAAAGCTGATTGACCTGCCGGCGAGACATTTGCCGGAAATTTCGCATTCCATTCCCGAGGGAGGATACGTCAATGACTCTGAAATTCGCGCGGACGCGCAAGACCGTTGTTTCTCTGTTTGCTGCAACGATGCTTTCGGGCCTCGCCCTGACGCCGGCCATGGCCAAGACACTCGTCTATTGCTCAGAGGGCGCGCCCGAGGGCTTCGATGCAGCGCTCTACTCGGCCAACAGCACGTGGGACGCTTCGGCGGAAACGATCTATGATCGCCTCACCGAATTCGAAAGCGGTACGACCAACGTCGTTCCGGGCCTCGCCGAAAGCTGGACGATTTCCGACGATAATCTCGAATACACGCTGAAACTGCGTGAGGGCGTGAAGTTCCAGTCGACGGACACCTTCACTCCGACGCGTGATTTCAACGCCGACGACGTGCTCTTCACCTATCATCGCCAGCTGGACAAGACCGATCCGTGGAACAGCTATTTTCCCGGTGCGAACTGGGAGATGTTCAACGCGATGGACATGCCATCGGTGATCAAGGACATCGTCAAGGTCGATGAAATGACCGTCAAGTTCGTGCTGAAGCAGCCGGACGCGTCGCTTCCCGCGAAGCTTGCCCTGAACTTCGGCTCGATCATGTCGAAGGAGTATGCCGACAAGCTGGCGGCTGAGGGACGGCGCGAAGACCTCGACCGCAAGCCGGTCGGCACCGGGCCGTTCCGATTTGTCGACTACCAGCAGGACGCAGCAATTCGCTTTGCCGCCAATGCGGACTATTGGGACGGCGCGCCGAAGATCGACAACCTCATCTTCGCGATCACCACCGATCCGACGACACGCATGCAGAAGCTCCAGGCGGGCGAATGCCATGTCGCGCCGTACCCGGCGCCGGCCGACATCGCTGGACTGAAGGCAAATGCGGACCTGACCGTGTTGGAACAGCCTGGTCTCAACGTCTCCTATCTCGCGATGAACACCCTGATCGCGCCGTTCGACAAGCTGGAGGTGCGCCGCGCCATCAACATGGCGATCGACCGCAAGGCCATTGTCGATTCCGTCTATCAGGGCATGGGGCAGATGGCCAAGAGCGTCCTGCCGCCGACGATGTGGGGCTATAACGGTTCGATCGACGGCTACAGCTACGATCCGGAGGCGGCAAAGAAGCTGCTCGACGACGCCGGCGTCAAGGATCTGAAGATGAAGATCTGGGCGATGCCCGTCAGCCGTCCCTATATGCCGAACGCGCGCCGTGCGGCAGAACTGATGCAGGCGGATCTTGCCAAGGTCGGCATCGGCGTCGAGATCGTCTCCTACGAATGGGGCGAATACCTCAAGAAGTCGCGGGACAAGGCGCGCGATGGCGCCATCATCCTGGGCGGCACCAGCGACAACGGCGATCCCGACAATCTGCTCAGCTACTTCTTCAGCTGCTCCGGCGTCGGCGGCAGCAACAATGCCAACTGGTGCTCCAAGCCGCTCGACGAGATCTTGCAGAAGGCGCGCACCAGCGCGGATCAAGGCGAGCGGACGAAACTCTACGAAGAGGCACAGGCCATCATCAGCGACCAGGCGCCCTGGGTCCCGATTGCCCACTCCACCGTTGTGCTGCCGATGTCGAAGAAGGTAACGAACTATGTGATGGAGCCCTTGGGCTCGCACCGCTTCGAGAAGGTCGACATCGAGGAATAAATCCCCGCAAAACGGCCCGTAGCCCCGGCTACGGGCCGAACTTCGAACAAGTCCTCCGCGTGAAGCGCATTCATGGCAACTGTGGCGATCGAGATGATGGCCGATCGAAACTATCAAAGGCCGATCCGAGACCCGAAAATGTTGCGCATGAATGCTGGCGGTCGGCACGAAGGAGACCACGGTCGACGCTCCCATCTGCCACTCGTTGCTCCGGAAGAGATAACGAAGGCAGCAATCGCGAGCGGAAAACTATCGCAACAGGCGCGCCTTTCTCGCCTGCCCAACGAGGGTCAGTTGCAGCAGCGGCTCGCCATGGGCGGAGCTCGTCTTCGACGAGGTCCAACGCAGGTGAGGTGCGGAGAGCCGGGTTGCGTTTGGTGCGATCCCTAGCGAGATGAAGATAGACTACATCGAGGCGTGTTCGCTGGATGCTGATTGGTACCTCTAGGCGCTAGAAACGCACACGGGGATCGGCAGGGTTTAGAAAACCCCACTCGGGACCATCCTGAGATTGGGACACGTGGCTGATGGAGCGTCGCCACATGACCGTCTCAGTGGTAACATGAACCAGCACGGTCGTGGTGTCAGGCCCCCGGATGGTGCATGTCGCGTCAATCGCCTGGGCTTCATGCGGCGGATCTCCTGAGGGGAGACAGCCATGGCAACTGCAAGAGCAGAGCGGCGGCTGGCCGCGATCTTGGCCGCTGACGTCGTCGGCTATTCCCGCCTCGTCGAACATGACGAGGCTGGGACGTTGTCTGCCCTCAAGGGCCTGCGCCGGGAGGTGATCGATCCGCTACTGGCCGACCATCGGGGCCGTATTGTCAAGCTGATGGGCGACGGTGCGCTCGTGGAGTTCGGCTCGGTCGTCGATGCCGTCGCGTGCGCGGTCGCCGTTCAGAGGGGGATTGCCGAAAACCAGGCGGATATCCCGACGGAGCAACGCATCATCTTTCGGATCGGCGTCAATCTCTGTGATGTGATCCATGAGGTTGATGGGGATCTCTACGGCGAAGGCGTCAACATCGCGGCCCGCCTCCAGACCTTGGCGGATCCAGGCGGCATTTGCATTTCCGGCACGGCGTACGATCACCTCCAGGGCAAGCTCGACTGCGACTACGAGTACCTCGGCGAACGCGCGCTCAAGAACATGGAGCGGCCCGTGCGACTGTACCGCGCGCTTTTGGGAAGGACGACAGCAGGAACGGTATCGCTAAGGCCCGCGCTTCCGGACCGACCATCCATTGCAGTGCTGCCGTTCAACGCCATGAGCCCCGACCCGGAGCAGGACTTCTTCAGCGATGGGCTCACCGAGGACATCACCACCGCGTTATCCAAGCTCAAGGGCTTCTTCGTGATCGCCCGCAACACAATGTTCACCTACAAGGGAAAGCCCGTGGATGTGCGCGCCATCGGGCGCGAACTCGGGATCCGCTATATTCTCGAGGGGAGTGTCCGCAAGTCCGGCAACCGGATGAGGGTGACCGCGCAGCTCATCGATGCAGCCTCCGAAGTCCAGCTCTGGGCCGAGAGGTACGACGGCGACCTTGGCGACATCTTCGTCATTCAGGACGAAATCACCGCAAGCGTCGTCGGCCGCATCGGGCCGGAACTCCTGGTGGCAGAGCATGCCCGCGAAAGCCCCAAGCCGCATCGTGGCCTTGATGCTTGGGAATGTGTCGTACGGGCGATGTTCCTGTGTTCGCAACTGTCTGAGGAGAGCAGCGGCAAGATGCTCCCTTTGCTCGATCGGGCAATCGGACTGGCTCCCGGTTATGCCCAGGCGCTCGCCATGAAAGGTTGGATTACCATGTGGCGCGCGTTCCAGGGGTGGGAGGACATGGGATTCGCCCTGGCCCTAGCCAGGGATTTCGTCCAACAAGCCATTGCCGCGGACGATAAGGAACCGTGGGCGTACCTTGCGCAGGCGATGATAGCCTTTGCGACGCGCGACAATGTCCTGGCGATGGCAGCGATCAGCCAGGCTGTCGCCATCAACCCCAACTCCGCGTTTGCCCATGGCCAGTTGGGACTTGCGCATGCCAACGGGGGCCGCGCGGCGGCCGCCATTCCATGCATCGACTACGCTCTCAGGCTGAGCCCGCGCGAGGCTTTTCTCGGCGACTTTCAGTTTTACTATGCCATGGCCTATTTCCAGGGCGGCGATTACGAACTCGGATTGAGCTGCGCACGAGAGGCGCATCGCTTGCGGTCCGGCCACGCGGTCCCACTGGTCATCGGCACGGCCTGTGCCGGACTTCTGGGCAATGAGGAGGCTGCCACGGACTTGCTCGGACGGCTCAAGTCGCTCGTCCCCGACATCTCACGGCACGCCGTCGGAGCAACATCTTCTTTCGTGCGCGCCAAGGATCGGGCGCGCCTCATCGAGGGGCTTGCCCGGGCCGGCCTGAATTGACGGGTTGGATTGGCCCCGAAAACCGATCGCCTACCGCAGAGGCGCGTTCCTGGCAGCACGCCGCGACGATCTTCGAGATCGTGACTTGGTCATCCGACGGCTTCCCCAGTGCTTCTGGGAACCCGGTGCTGCTGCGAAACCCAACCCGAACTTCGTTCCGGTTGGCGTCGTGGGCGAGGCGATGACGAAGGACAGGCGCACGGGCGACCGTGATTGGCGTCATGCCTCAGCCTGTTGGGGGGACAGTCAATCGCCGGTCAACGCCATGACCTCCGAATGCGAGGCGACATAGAAGTCGCCTTCTTCGGTGACCCAGCCACGGAACATGCCGTCGGTATTGTAGGGAGCGGCGACGGTGCCGTCAGCGTCGACGGCGACCAGGCCGGCGCCGATATTATGTGGCTTCATGTCCTCGATGATGACTTTTGCCGAAGCCGTCCTCACATCCTCGCCGAGATAGGCCATGCGCGCGGCGACCTCGTGGCCGACGACATGGCGGATGAAGAATTCGCCCTTGCCGGTGCCGGAGACGGCGCAGACGCCATCACGCGCATAAGTGCCCGCGCCAATGACCGGGCTGTCGCCGATCCGTCCGTCGGGCTTGTTGTTGTAGCCGCCGGTCGAGGTCGCGGCGGCCAGGTGGCCATGCTGGTCAAGTGCAACCGCGCCCACCGTCCCGTGCTTTTCCGACTCGCTGGCGGCAAGCTGGGTTCCGGCGGCAACATGTGCCTTCATCGCCGCCAGCGACTGTTTGCGCCGCTCGGTGGTGAAATAGGCCTGTTCCTCCACTGCCAGTCCCCTGGCCTCGGCAAAACGATCCGCCGCGGGGCCGGCAAGCATGACCATGTCACCGTGTTCGAGGACGGCGCGCGCCGCAAGCACCGGATTGCGGATGCGGCGCGACGCGCAGATCGCACCGGCGGCCAGCGTCTTTCCGTCCATGATCGACGCATCCAGCTCATGGATGGCGTTCTCGTTGAGTGCCGCACCATGTCCGGCGTTAAAATGCGGGCTGTCCTCCATGACGACGACGGCCGCCTGCACCGCGTCGATGGCGTTTCCGCCGCGTTTCAGGACAGCGTAGCCGGCCTTCAGCGCGCGCCCGAGGTCCCGGCGGGCCGCAATCCATTCGGCCTCGCTGAGGTCAAGCTTGGCCATCACGCCGCAGCCCCCATGGATGGCAAGGGCGAATTTCGTCATGGGACTCTCCGATTTCTACGAGAAAGGGCACCGGCCTTTGACCGGTGCCCCAGATGCAAGTTGGCTCGTTACTGCTTGGGATGGACATCCATCGCCAGCGTGTCCTCGTCCGAGCGCGGATCGTAAGTCACCGTGTCAGCCTTGGCGCCCCAGGCGGAGAGGTTCGTGGCCAGCGGCAGATCCGGCCGGTCGCTCGCCACCAGCAGGTTCGCATCCTCGAGCATGGCACGGCGCTTACCCTCGTCCATCTCGACCGCAGCGCCCTCGATCAGCTTGTCCATTTGCGGATTGGAGTAACCGCGCACGTTGAAGGCGCCGAGCGACTTGGCCGCGTCGTTGGTGTGCATGAGGGATGACAGCATGTAGTTGGCTTCACCCGTGAGCGTGCCCCAGGACGCCATGTAGAGCGAATATTCGCCACGCGTCTTGGCCGGATTGAACACTGCCGCCGGCACGCCCTGTACATCGACAGTCACGTTGATCGCCGCCAGCATCTGGGCCACGGTCGGGCCAAGCTCCGTCGGCATCCGATCGTTTGCATAGCTGAGCGCAACCTTGAAGCCATCGGGGTATCCGGCTTCGGCCATCAATTTGCGCGCCTTCTCGACGTCGAAGGCCGGCGCAGCGATCGTCTTGTTGTAGCCGAAGATGTTGGGGCTGACGAGCTGTGTGGAGACGACGCCCATGCCCTCGAGCGCAAATTCCACGATGGTTTCACGGTCGAGCGCCAGGTCGAAGGCCTCACGCACCTTCGCATCGAGGAAGGGGTTCTTGTCGAGCTTCTTGCCACCATTGTCCCATACCTGCGGGGAGTCCTTTCGGAAGTCGAACTCCAGATAGGGGATGTAAATCGATTCCGTCTTGATCACCTGCAGTGCGGAATCGGACTCGATGCTGGCGAGATCGGTCGCCGGCACCTTGGAAATAAGGTCGACCTGGCCGGCCTTCAGCTGGGCGACGCGGGCAGCGTCGTTCGGGATTTCCTTGCGCACCACCTTGTCCCAGGGCTGCGGGCCGTCCCAGTAGCCGTCGAATTTTTCGAGCACCAGGTCCTGCGTTGGCGCCCAGCTGACGAACTTGTAGGGGCCGGTGCCAATCGTCGCCTTGCCGGTGTTGAAACCTTCGGCGGAACTGTCCTTGGTCGAGTAATCGGCGGCGGCCTTGTGGGAAACGACAAACAGGCGAATGAAATCGTTGGGCAGCGTGGGCGCCGGGCCGTTGGTCTTCACGCGCACCGTGTAGTCGTCGACGACCTCGACGCTGGCCACGCGCCGCACGTAAATGGTCGAGGGGTTCGGTCCGGTGACGTTGGGGATGCGCTCGATGGAGAACTTTACGTCCTTGGCGGTGAAGTCGGAGCCGTCATGGAACTTCACGCCCTTGCGCAGCTTGAACTCCCAGGTCGTGTCTTCCAGCGCCTGCCAGCTGGTGGCCAGCGACGGCAGGATCTCAAGGTTGTTGCCGGAGCGCAGGAGCGTGTCGAAGATATGCTTCGTCGCCTCGGCATTGGCCGACGTCGCGGTGAAGTGCGGATCCATCGAGGCCGGGCCGTTTTTCGTCGCGATCACCAGGTCGGCCGCAAGTGCTGCGGCGGGTGAGGACAGGATGGTGGCCACCAGGGCCGCGCGGAGCATGGATTTTATTGGCATTTTGTTCCTCTCTCATTGAATGTCGTTGGTGCGGACGTGGCCGTTCGGCCTCGAGCCGTTCTCCTCGCTGATCACAGGTCTCCGTCCTGTTGGTCGCTGTCGATCATTTGCGGCCACTGCCCCGATGCAGTGACGAGCTTGGTCAGGATTTCGGAAAGGTTCAGCCGCTCGGCGGGGCTGAGGCACTCCAGCATGCGCCGCTCGTGCTCGATCATCATGCCCTTGGTGAGGTCCACCGCTTCCTGGCCCTTTTCGGTCAGATCGAGCGTGATGCGGCGCTGATCGTCAGGGTCGGTCTGGCGATCGATCATGCCCAATCGTGTCAACTTGTTCGCCGCGCGGCTCAGCGTGTTCTTCGGGAAGCCGGAAGAGCGCACGACATCGGTCATCGTCGAGCTTCCGCCCAGATGGAGCGACCACAGCACCACGAAGTCGGGCCGCAGCAGGCCCAACTGCTGCTGAATGTAGCCATAGACCGGGTTGTTGAAATGAAGGGCCAGAAAGTTCAGCCGGTACGAGAACCAGCAGGGATTGTCCCAGAGCTTCGCATGCATGAGGGCGTCGATTTTTGTGTCGGGCGTGACCAGGGGTTCCTCCCGGCCAGCCCGTCCCTCAAACAGTGCCTGACGCATCGCCTCGTCCATGCTGTCATCCCATACAAAATCGATATTGATCTCAAATGGAACCTTATTTGGCGTAAAACCCTTGCGTCAACCGTAATTTTTGATCCATAAAGAACTAATTCAGGAGGCGGCTTCCCATTTGATGGCCAGGACGGGCGACGTCCGGCGGGTGCGGCCGAGCAGCGAGAAGGACGGACTATGCGCATTCAGGACATGCATTGGAGCCAGGTGGAGGAGCGGGTGAAGAAGGACGATCGGTGTGTTCTGCCGGTTGGCTCCATCGAGCAGCACGCTTACCTCAGTCTCGCCACCGACATGATCCTGGCCGAGCGTGTCTCCGTGGAAGCGGCGGCGCCGCTCGGGGTGCCGGTCTTCCCCTGCCTGCCCTATGGCATGGCTTCAGGTTTTGCCGATTTCCCTGGCACGGTGACCCTGTCGCTGCGCACCTATATCGGCCTGTTCGAGGATATGCTCGACAGCCTCCATCGTTCCGGCTTCCGACGCATCCTCATCGTCAACGGGCATGGCGGCAACACGCCGGTCAATCCGGTGATCAGCGAATGGCTGAACCGCAACCGTGACTGCTCGGTCAAGCTGCATGATTGGTGGCGTGCGCCCAAGACCATGGCCAAGGTGTTGGAGATCGATCCCGCGGCCTCGCATGCGAGCTGGATGGAGAATTTCCCGTGGACCCGTCTGGAGGGTGCGCCGATCCCGAATTTCCAGAAGGAGCGGATCGACTTTGCCGCCGCCGCGCGCGTCGATGCCGGTCGCAAGCGTGAACGTATCGCCGAAGGCAACTACCACGGCGTCTTCCAGCGGCCCGATACGGACATGCTGGCGATATGGCAGGTGGGCGTCGAGGAGACGCGCCACGAAATCGAGCACGGCTGGCACTGAAACCTTGGGGGCGCATTGCCCCCTTACGCATCCACCCAGAGGCAGACATGGCATCCTTTATTTTTCGCAGGTTGGGACAGGCGTTCTTCGTGCTGCTGATCATGTCCATGCTCGTCTTCATGGGCGTCTACGTCATCGGAAATCCGGTTGACGTTCTGATCTCGCCAGACGTGACGCAGGAAATGCGCCAGCAGATCATCGCGCAATATGGCCTCGACCTGCCCCTGTGGGAGCAGTATTTCCAGTTCCTGCAGCGTTTGTTGACCGGCGATCTCGGGCGATCCTTCGTTTTCAACATGCCGGTCGTCACGCTGATTGCGCAGCGCCTTCCAGCGACGCTGGAGTTGACGCTGATCGCCGTGCTGTTCGCTTCCCTGATAGGCATTCCGCTCGGGGTCTATGCCGGCTACAAGCCCGACAGTCTGCTCTCCAAGGCCATCATGGCGGTGTCGATCCTGGGCTTCTCGGTACCGACCTTCTGGATCGGTTTGATGCTGATCATGGTTTTTGCCGTCCAGTTCGGCATCCTTCCGGCGGGCGGGCGCGGGCAGACGGCGGAGCTGTTCGGTATCCCGTTTTCATTTCTTACCCTGGATGGCTGGTCACATCTCGTCCTGCCGGCCCTCAACCTGTCGCTGTTCAAGCTGTCGATGATGTGCCGGCTGGCTGCCTCCGGCACGCGCGAGGTGATGCTGACCGATACGATCAAATTCGCGCGCGCCGCCGGCATTTCCGAGGGAACCATCCTGCGCCGACACGTGCTCAAGCTGATCTCGATCCCACTGGTCACCGTGTTCGGGCTGGAGCTCGGGTCGACGCTTGCCTTCGCGCTCGTCACCGAAACGATCTTCAGCTGGCCCGGGCTTGGCAAGCTGATCGTCGATTCCATCACATCGCTCGACCGGCCCGTCATGGTCGCCTACCTGATGTTGGTCTCTGCCTTGTTCGTGGTCATCAATCTGTGCGTGGATCTCGCCTATGCGGTGCTTGATCCACGCCTGCGGCAGGGGAGGCGCTGAGATGTCGATGGAAGCCAATGCGGTAAGATCCGTCTCACCGCTCGCCGAATTCTGGCACATGTTCCGCCGCAACAAGGTTGCGGTCGCCGCTCTTGCGGTGGTGGTTGCCATCATCCTTTTGGCAATCTTCGCGCCGTTCCTCGTGCCTCAGGATCCCTACGACCTGAAGGCGCTGGTGCTGCGCGATGCCCGCCGCCCGCCGGGCTATGTCGGGTCCACCGGCATCGTGCATTTGCTGGGCACCGACAGCCAGGGGCGCGACCTGCTTTCGGCCATCGTCTACGGCCTGCGCATTTCCCTGCAGATGGGTCTGGTGGCCGGTGCCATCGCCTTCTCGATCGGGGCAGTGGTGGGGTGTTTTGCCGCTTATGTCGGCGGGCGCACGGAATCCGTCATCATGCGCATCGTTGACATCCAGCTTTCCTTCCCGGCGATCCTGCTGGCCTTCGTCGTGGCAGCGATCCTCGGCCAGGGCAAGTCGCAGTTGATCCTCGCCTTGGTCTTTGCCCAATATGCCTATTTCGTGCGAACGGCCCACGGCGCGGCGGCGGCCGAGCGCCAGAAGGACTATGTCCAGGCGGCCCTTTCCGTTCCGATGAGCGGCTGGTTCGTCATCACCCGCCACATTCTGCCGAACTCGTTGCCGCCGCTCATCGTGGTCGCCACGGTTCAGATCGCCTCTGCCATATCCCTGGAAGCTACCCTTTCTTTCCTGGGCGTCGGTCTGCCGCCGACGGAACCATCGCTCGGCATGCTGATCGCCAACGGCTTCCAGTACCTCATGTCCGGGCGTTACTGGATCGCGATCTATCCAGGCGTCGCACTGATCGTCCTGATCATGGCGATCAACCTCGTCGGCGACCAGATCCGGGACCAGCTCAATCCGAGGCTGCGCAAATGAATGACCTTCTGGATGTCCGCAATCTGCGGACCTATTTCGAGACCGAAAAAGGCACCGTCAAGTCGGTGGATGACATCTCCTTCACGCTGAAGCGTGGCGAAGTCATGGGGCTGGTTGGCGAAAGCGGTTCGGGCAAGTCGATCACCGGCTTCTCTCTGATCGGCCTGCTGGACGAGACCGGCCGCATCCAGCCGGGCAGTTCCATCCGCTTCAACGGACGCGAACTGGTTGGTCTCCATGAAAAGGCGCTGCGCAAGATACGGGGCAAGGACATCTCCATGGTGTTCCAGGACCCGATGATGACGCTGAACCCGGTGGTCAGGATCATCGATCAGATCGGCATGGCACTTCGTGCGCACGAGAAGGTATCGGACGCCGACATACGCCGCCGCGCGGTCGAGGCGCTGGCGAGGGTCAAGATCGTCGATCCGGAAAACAAGGTGGATCAGTACCCGCACGAGTTCTCCGGCGGCATGCGGCAGCGGGTCGCCATTGCCATCGCTCTTCTCCATCGTCCGCAGCTTGTGATTGCCGACGAGCCGACCACGGCGCTCGATGTCTCGGTGCAGGCCGAGATCTTGCGCATGGTGAAAGCGCTGGTCGCCGAGATCGGAATATCCCTGATCTGGGTCAGCCACGACCTGGCAACCGTCTCCACGATTGCCGACACCATAGCGGTTATGCGGCGCGGCAAGATCGTCGAACAAGGCCCCGCGCGGCAGGTCCTGCACAATCCGCAGCATCCCTATACGCAAGGGTTGCTGGACGCGCTGCCGTCGCGTTCGAAGCCCGGCGAGCCGCTGGCGTCCGCTGCGACCGAGGCCGCCGGCCCGATGGATCTGAGCGGGCTTGGCGGCGCTGCCATCGGTGCTGCAGCCGATACCGCCTTCTTGCGGGCGGAGGCGGTCGGAAAGATCTTTGCTCCACCCATTGGCTACCTGCGGGCACTCGCCATGCGCTGGGGGCTGGCACGGGACCTCTGTCCGGTCCATGCGGTGATATCCGCAGACCTTACCATCGCCCGCGGCGAGATTCTCGGCCTGGTCGGGGAATCCGGATCCGGCAAATCGACGCTCGGACGCATACTGTGCGGCATCTATGCGCCGACGTCAGGGACGATCAGCATCGGTGGCAAGCCCGTGCGCTCGGCGACGGGCAAGCTCGGCACCCACGTGCAGATGATCTTCCAGGATCCTTTCGCCTCGCTGGATCCTCGCCGTACGATCTTCCAGTCGTTGGCCGATGGGCCCATCGCGCACGGTTTCTGCACACGCAGCGGTGCCCGCGACTACGTCAACAGGTGGCTGCGCGCCGTCGCCTTCGATCCGGCGATGGCGGATCGCTATCCGCACCAGTTCTCGGGCGGTCAACGTCAGCGCATAGCAATCGCCCGGGCGCTCGCCATGCAGCCCGAGGTCATTATCTGCGACGAACCCGTCGCCTCCCTCGATGTGTCGATCCAGGCACAGGTCATCAATCTGTTGATCGAGCTGCGCCACAAACTCAACATCACACTTCTATTCATCAGCCATGATCTGTCCGTCGTCCACCATCTGTGCGACCGCGTCGTGGTGATGCGTCATGGGGAGATCGTGGAACAGGGGACCGCGACCCAAATCTTCACCGCGCCCCAGCATTCCTATACGCAGATGCTCCTCGACGCCGTTCCGATGTTGGAGGCCCAGCCGCAGGGCGTTCGGTGAGGGGACGCTGAACATTTCAATACAGGGTATTTGCAAATACCTAGACGCTATATGGATACACTGCATCGATATTAGCATCAATGATTCCGCTTTGTTCGCTGGGCGTATTCCGTCCTGCGTGCCTGCATGCGCGTGTCTTTTCGGAAGACGAAGAACGGTATGGAACTTCGCCAGCTGAGCTATTTCGTGGCGGTTGCCGAGGAGCTGCATTTCGGTCGCGCCGCCGCACGGGGGCATATCGCCCAGCCGGCCTTGAGCTGTCAGATCCAGTCGCCGGAGAAGGAACGCGGCGTGCAGCTGTTCCATCGCTCGACCCCGCGGGTGGAACTGACAAGGGCAGGGGCGGTCTACTACGACCGCTGTGTCAGGATCCTCGGCGATGTCGACCTGTCGGCCGAGATGGTGCGCTCGGCGGCCGGCAAGGTTCACTTCACTTTTTTTACACGTGGCGACGGGTGCGGAAAGAGCAGAATGGAGGGACAAGTGCGCAGAGGATAACCCGACGCGGCATCAGCATGACCTCGTTAACCGGTGGAGGCATAGCTCGTTGCCTTGCCGTTTCGTGTTCGTCTGGTGGCTCGGTCCTCTGTCAATGTTGCGTTAATGACACGCGATTCTAGAAAAAGACTGGGACCCGGGGAGTACTCATCGTCCGAAAAACCAAGTCGGATGGCTATCGAGTTGATAAACATGAGAAAAAGAAACATGTTTTAATCGATCGGGTATCTCCTGGCGAAACCGCGCGGTAACTAATGGTTCTTGCTAGGTAATTCGGCTTCTGGCTTAAGAAGGATCAGTTCGAAATGTGATGATCGATGCCCAGGTCTCTGCAAATGCATTCTTACACGCCGCCAAAACCGATGCCCGAACGGCAGCGCGACGGCTCTGCGACTTCGTGCAGCCGCAACCCCGAACCGACGTGCGGTTTCGCCTCACGGGGACGTTTCTAATTGGCCTGGGATATTCATAATCTCTTCCGGCGGCATGCACGGGAACTCGCGGGTTCCTTGCGCCGGCGCGGACTGTCGGAAGAGACGGCGGCAGACCTGACGCAGGACACGTTCGTACGGCTGATGGGCGCAAACCCCAAGGGCAATCAGAACAATCCCAGAGCGTATCTGTTCAAGATATCCCGCAATCTGGCGATCGATTACCATCGCCGCGAGCAGGCTGCACCGGTCGATCACATCCCCGATGCGGAGTTCACGGCGATTGCCGATCCCAGGCCATCGGCGGAAGCAGCGCTCTACGACAAGCAGCGACTGGCGCTTTCCGATGCGGCTCTTGCCGAACTGCCCGAGCGCACTCGGCGGGCTTTCGAACTCTACCGGCTGGAAGATCTGACGATCGCTGAAGTCGCTGAAAAGATCGGTCTTTCAACCACGCGCACATGGGCACTGATCCGGGACGCCTACCGGCATGTGCGTATCAGGCTGCAGGATCTATAGAATTCCCGGCGGCACTGTGAAAATCCTTCACGCTGCCGCGTTTTCGTATATGGGCGCGGTACAAGGTCGACCCGATGCGGTGATGGAGGCACGCAAATGGAGGATGACGTGTCCGAAGAGGACAGGCTTTTCGATGAGGCGGTGGATCTCCTGATCCGCATTCAGAGCGACCCGGAAAACCCGGTTGCCCTCGACGTTGCGCGTCGTTGGCTGTCGCGCGGCCCCGCACAGGAGAAGGCGTGGTCGGAAGCTCTGGAAATCCACGGCATGACCGGCAAGATTCTCACGGATCGACGAAGGGCCGATCGCAAGGCCGCCTTCTCGGTTTCTCGGCGCGTGCTGATGGTCGGCAGCTTCCTTGGCGCCGCCGGACTTGTCGCTGCAGCCTCTTCCGGCCCACGCCTTATCCTTCAAGCGAGGGCCGACGCGATGACCGCGACCGGCGAGATCCGTCGCCTCGAATTGCCTGACGGCAGTTTCGCCACACTTGGACCGAACAGTGCTATCGCCCTGACGGTTACAGCGCAGCGGCGAGAGATCGAACTGCTTCAGGGCATGGCATTCTTCGAGGTGGCGCCGGACGAAACAAGGCCGTTTCGCGTCACCTCGGCAGGCGTGACAGCCACTGCGCTCGGTACGGCGTTCGATGTGAGCAGCGATGCGGACTGTCTGACCATAGCTGTTGACCATGGCCTCGTGGGCGTGGATCTGCCGTCGGACAACGCAATCGCGCCTGCGCGTCTGGCGCAAGGCGAGTGGCTGACCTTTGCCGAAGGCGATCAGTCCGTATCGATCGGCAAGAAGGATCGAAGCCAGATTGCCAGCTGGCGGCACGGGATGGTCGTCGTCGAGCGCGAGACTGTCGCGGCCGTCGTCGCACGCATCGCACGATGGAAGAAGGGCGAGGTCGTGATAACCAGCCCTTCGTTTGGCAGACGTCTCGTCAGCGGTGTCTACGATCTGCGCGATCCTGTGTTGGCGCTCGAAGCCGTTGTCCAGCCTCACGGCGGCAGGGTACGCAGCGTTACCCCCTACCTGACGGTCATCTCACCGTTTTAAAAAAAACTTGAGAAAAAAGTGAAAATTTTCTGGCGGCCGCCGTTTTCCCTATCAGAGGGTGCCGGCACGTCGTTCGAATGCTCGGCCTTCTGAGCGAAAGCGTAGTGAGAAGAGGGCAGAAAATGGGGCGTTTGGGCAAGAACAACAAGCGGGCAGGCAGAGCGTTTGCCGCTGCGTTATTGATGTCGACGGCAGTGGCCGGCGGCGCTGCGGTGGCGCCGCTGCCGGCACAGGCGCAGTCGACCGAGGCCAGTTTTTCGATCGCGGCCGGGCCGCTCGGTGACGCGCTCGCCAGGTTCGGTCGGCAGGCCGGCATTCAGGTCACCTATGTGCCGTCGATCGCTTCGGCCAAACACACCTCCGGCATTGTCGGTCGGGCAACGCCCGAGGTGGCGATTGCAAAGATCCTCGCCGGCTCGGGATTGACTTACACCTTCACTAATCCGCGGACCGTTGCGATCTCCGAGCCGGGCGCCGTTGGCGGCGGCGTTACCGTTGACGGGGCGACGGCGTTGCAGACGATCAGCGTGACCGGTCAAAATCCATGGGGTCCGGTTGACGGCTTTGTTGCCACCCGCGGATCGACGGGCACGAAGACAGATACGCCCTTGCTCGAAACGCCGCAGTCGATTTCGGTCATCACGCGCGATCGCATCGATCGGCAGGCCGCAAACAGGCTGGACGAGACGTTGCGCTACAGCGCAGGCGTGCGCTCGGATTATGGCGGCGCCGTCGTAGCGGCCGACAACATCTTTATCCGAGGCCAGTTCGCCAATACCTATCTTGACGGCCTTCGCAACACGCCGTTCAGCTACTTCGGCATCATGGCGGCCGAGCCTTACGGTTTGGAGCGCGTGGAGGTCCTCAAAGGTCCGGTCTCGGTGCTTTATGGCCAGAACCAGCCTGGCGGCATGATCAATATGATCTCCAAGCGTCCGACGGAAGACGCGCGCGGCGAGGCTCAGCTTTCGCTCGGCACTCAGAGCCACAGGCAGGCAGCCTTTGACGTCAGCGGCCCGCTTGATGCCGAAGGTGCAATCCTCGGACGTTTCGTTGGACTAGGTCGCCTCGCCGACGGCAACGTCGAATACACGGATGACGATCGCCTGCTGCTCGCTCCCAGCGTCACGCTGAAGCCGGATGAGGGGACGTATCTCACGGTGCTTGGCTCTTATCAGAAAAACAATGCGCTTGCCGTTACCAATTACCCGTGGGCGGCGGTCAACGGCACCAGCCCTTATGGTCGGATGCCGATGGAACGCTTCCTGGGGGAACCGGATTTTGACCGGGAAACGCAGGAGCAGATCAATTTAGGCTACGAGTTCTTCCACGAGTTCAATGCTGATTGGAGCTTCAAGCAGAACGTCCGCTATTCCAACTTCGAGAACCAGGAGAACTATCTCGCGCGCAACAGCGGCCTGCTGTTCAGCCCACAGACGGGAGGCAACACCGCCATCGCGAGAAACTGGCAGTTCCGGCATGCCTTCGGCGACACAGTCGGCATCGACAACCAACTGAACGGCAAGTTCGAGACCGGTGCGATTGGCCATGATGTCCTTTTCGGCTTCGACTATGCCTGGAGCCGGGCGACGCGTGACGAGAAATGGGGAACAGGCCCTCGGATCGAGAACATTTTTGCGCCGACCTACGGAAGCCCCATCGACTTTTCGAGATGGAACACCTGGGTCGACGCCGAAACCACGACAAACCAGTTCGGTCTCTACGCGCAGGATCAGATCGAGTACGAAAACTGGCGACTGACCCTCGGCCTTCGGCACGACTGGGTTTCGGCAAAGGTGGATGATCTGTGGAACGGCGATCCGGGTATACCGACCAATCCCAAGACGGCAACGGCCCTGCAGGACAGTGATTGGTCCGCTTTGACCGGACGCGCCGGTCTGACATATGTCTTCGACAGCGGCATCGCCCCCTATGTCAGTTACTCGGAATCTTTCAATCCGGTCGTCGGCGAGGATCGTTTCGGCAAGGCGTTCGAACCGGAAAAGAGCAGGCAGTACGAGGTTGGCGTGAAGTTCCAGCCGGAGGGTTGGGATGGCTTCTTCACCGTCTCGGCCTTCGATCTCACGCGGGTCAACGTCACGACTGCCGATCCGGCCGATATCACCAAATCGGCACAGGTCGGTGAAGTCAGGTCACGCGGTCTGGAATTCGAAGCCGTTGCCGAGTTGACCGATGGCCTGAGCCTCATCGGCGCCTATACCTACCTCAACTCGGAAGTCACCAAGGCGACGGCTGAAGGGAGCTATGCGACCGAGGGCAAACAGCTCATTCGCGTGCCCGGACATATGGCGTCCCTCTGGTTGGACTACCAGGTGGAGGCTGGCCCGCTCGAAGGATTGGGGGTCGCCGGCGGCGTGCGTTACACGGGCGCGTCATGGGGCGATGCGCTCAACACCTTCAAGGTACCTTCCTACACGCTCTTCGATGCGGCGCTCAGCTATGATTTCGGCAAGCGCAATCCAGAGCTCAATGGCCTCAGTGCCAACCTGAACGTCACCAACCTATTCGACAAGTCCTATGTCGCGAGCTGCTTCTTCACCCTCGCCTGCAATATGGGAGAAGGGCGCACGGTGCTGGGGACCTTGAAATACAAGTGGTGAGAAAGATGCCGGGAGACCGTTGCGCGAAGGGGTCTCCCGATCTGTGCTCCAGAAAGGATCGGGCGACAGTCTTGCCGATAACCCGCCGGACATTGCTAAGGGCAGCGTCGCTCATTCCATTGGTTGCCGGCGACGTGGCTGCGCAGCCGAACGCTGTTCCTGCTCGCGCGGTTGCGCTCGATTGGGCATCGTCGGAAACGCTGCTTTCGCTTGGGGTGGCGCCGATCGCCATCACTGAGCGCGATCGCTTTCTTTCTGCCAACCCGGCTTTTGCGGCACGGGCTCCTATCCACGATCTTGGTGCGCCCTGGGAGCCGAACCTCGAGTTGATCGATGCCCTTGCCCCCTCGATCATCTACACGAGCAGTTACACCAAAATGGTCGAACCACAGTTGCGCCGAATTTCCAACGTCGTCGTCACCGATCTTCATGGTGGCCGCCGCGGTCAGCTCGCTCGGTGTGCGGACTTTGCCCGAACCGTCGTCACGGCGTTTCCCGGCCTGGCTGACGGCAGCCTGCTGGCGGCGATGGAACAGACGCTCGCCCGCAACCGGGCTGTTTTGTCCGCGCCGCGCCACCCGCCTGTCCTCTGCGTCTACCTCCACAGCAATGGCCGCTTTGCGAATGTCTTCGGATCGAACAGTTTTGCCGGCAATGTCGTGGCCCATGTCGGGCTTGCAAACGCATGGGTTGCACCGACCAACAGCAACGGCTTCGACTATGTCGGCATCGAGAAGCTCGCGGCGATCTCTTCTGCTCGCATGCTCGTTCTCGGCGACGGAGCGAAGACGGAGCGCGCCCTGAAAACCCTGAAGACAAGCGCGCTTTGGAACGCCATTCCCGCAGTCAAGGCCGGGGAGGTCAGGCTGTTTCCCGATGTCGCCATGTATGGGGCGCTTCCGACGGCCGTGCGTTTCTCACAGATGCTTGTCGATGAATTCGCACGTGAAAAGCCCGATGCCGGTTAACATCCTTCCAACTCGCAACGACAGGGTTTTGCGCATTTCCCCCGGTTTGCTCGTTCTATCAATGGCCGGGCTGGCACTGTTGTTCAGCGTTCGCTTGCTGACCGGTCTGGTGCCGATCGCGAGGTGGCCGGACGCGATTTGGGCAGCGGACGGAGGGGATGTTCCTTCGCTGTTGTTCGTCTATTCCCATCTGCCGCGGATCGCGATCAGTATCCTGGCGGGCGCCGCGCTCGGGCTCGCCGGGACCCTCTTGCAGCAGGTCCTGCGAAACCCATTGGCGGAGCCGACGACGCTTGGCATCTCGACGGGCGCGCAACTCGCTCTCGTCATCGCGCTCCTATGGCAACCCTGGCTTCTGGATCATGGCCGGGAGACGGTCGCCATTGCAGGCGCCTTGCTTGCGGCCGCCGCGGTTTTCGCCGTAGCCCGTTCAGGCCAGAGTTCGCCACTCTCGCTTGTGATGGCGGGGCTGGTCGTCAACATGACGCTCGGGGCCATCTCAGGCGTCGCGGTCCTCTACAATCATGAATATCTCTCCGAACTGTTCGTCTGGCAGTCCGGTCGGCTCGAACAGAGCGGGTGGTCGCAGGTTCTGTTCCTCGCCCCGCGCCTGGCGTGTGCGTTCATCGTATCGCTGCTTCTCACGCGTCCGCTGGCCTTGATGGAACTCGGCGATGAGGGTGCGCAATCTCTCGGGCTGCGAATGGCCGGATTTCGGCCTGTCGCCCTTCTCGTTGCCGTGGCGCTGTCTGCCTCCGTCGTCGCAGCGGTTGGCGTCATCGCCTTTGTTGGCCTCGCGGTCCCCACGCTTGTCAGTCTCGCCGGCGCAAGGCGGCTGAAGGAGCGTTTGCTGTGGGCGCCTGCCTTTGGAGGTAGCCTGCTTTGGCTGGCTGACCAATTGGTGCAGCAGGTTGCAATCGGTAACACGACGCTGCCGACCGGGGTCGCCACCGCGTTGTTGGGCGCGCCGCTCCTTCTCGTCCTCCTTCCAGGACTGAGAAACGCTGCCGCTCCCCCAGCGGTGTCGTTCGCCGCAGCCCGCAGGCTCGATCGCCCGTGGCTGGCAGTTTCGATGGGGCTGGCTGTCCTTGGGTTGGCTTTGCTCGGAGCGCTTGCTGTGGGAAAGACAATGGGCGGCTGGACGGTCGCGGGGGGCGACGCTGCCGATTTCGTCGCGCGATGGCGGGGCGCGCGCGTTCTGGCGGCGCTATCAGCGGGAACCCTTCTCGGTCTGGCCGGAACGATGATCCAACGGATGACGGGCAACGCGCTCGCAAGTCCAGAAATCCTCGGCATATCCTCCGGCGCAAGCCTCGGCGCAATCGCTCTCACGGTGGTACTGCCCGGCTTCGGTCTTGCTTCGCTAACGGCCGCAACCACAGCTTCGGCCGGGTTGACCCTGATCATCATGTTGGCCGTCAGCCGAACAACAGAGTTTTCGCCGCAAAGGTTGATCCTTGCCGGCGTGGCGCTCGGAACGTTCGTGGCCGCGCTCAGCGAAATGCTCATTGCCACCGGCGGCTCGTCACGGACATTTCTGCTTTCCTGGATGTCCGGCTCCACCTATCGCGTGACATGGGACACCGCTATTGCCGCTGCATGTATCGCCACGGTCTCGCTGTTTGCCTCTCCGCTATTCGCGCGCTGGCTTGATGTCTTGCCGCTTGGGGAGAGTTCCGCGCGCTCGCTCGGAATGAATATCGGCCAGGCCCGTGGCTGTATCGCTGTCGCCTGCGCCTTGATGACGGCCGGTGCAACGATTGTGATCGGCCCGTTGAGCTTCGTCGGCTTGGTTGCTCCCCACCTGGCGCGTGCGGTCGGTATCAGCCGCGCCTTGCCACATCTTGTCGCCGCGGCCATTGCCGGCAGCACGATCATGGTGCTGGCGGACTGGCTGGGTCGGCTGCTGATCTTTCCCTGGCAGATCCCGGCGGGGCTGCTCGCGGCGCTGGTCGGCGGTCCGTATTTTCTCGTGCTGATGTGGAGGCGCGCATGACTGTTTGCTTGAGTGTCCGTGAGGCGTCCGGCGTCTGTGCAGCGCCCTGCTTTAAGGTCGAGGGCGTCTCATGCCTTGTGGGCGGCCGGCAGATACTCGGACCAGTGTCCCTCGCGTTGAAGGGGCGGCAGGTTCATGGGCTGATCGGCCACAACGGCTCGGGGAAATCGACGCTTCTGAAAATACTGGCGCGCCAGCAGCGGCCAAGTCACGGCCGCGTCCTCTATGATGGGGTCGCGCTGGATCAACTGGACAGCCGCGTCTTCGCCCGCAAGGTCGCGTATCTGCCGCAGCAGACGCCGCCCGCTCCGGGCCTGCTCGTCAAGGAACTGGTCGCCTTCGGGCGCTATCCCTGGCATGGGGCTCTCGGCCGCTTCGGCAGCGACGACAGGCGCAAGGTCGACGAGGCGATCGAAATGACGGGGATTACAGCTTTTGTAAACCGCCCGATCGACACGCTGTCCGGTGGCGAGCGGCAGCGTTGCTGGTTGGCGATGCTGGTGGCACAGGACGCAGATTGCCTGTTGTTGGATGAACCGATTGCAGCCCTCGATATCGCCCATCAGATCGAGGTTCTTTCTCTTGTTCGACGACTTGCGAAAGAACGCAGCATCAGCGTTGTGGTCGTGCTGCACGATATCAACATGGCAGCCCGCTTCTGTGATGAAATCATCGCGCTTCACTCGGGCAAGCTGCTTGCGCAAGGCAGACCTTCCGAAATCATGACGCCGGACAGCCTGCGCCGCATTTACGGCATCGAGATGCAGGTCTTCCGCCAGCCCGGCGGCGGATTTGCGGCGCTGCCGGAACCAGGCGCCTCAGGGCAGGGAGCGCCGCGATGAATGCGAGTTTTGCTGCAGAGGTCGTCTCGATTGAGCGGCTCTCGCCGTCGGTTGTCCGCATCGAGCTTGGTGGCGGTGATATCGCACAGTTCACATCGACCGGCTTTGCCGACGAATGGGTCCGTCTCGTCTTTCCCAACGCGTGCGGCGACATCGCCTTGCCAGGGCAGGTCGATGGCAAGTGGGGAACACCGGAAGGCGTTCCGAAGTCGCCGATGCGTCCCTATACGGTGCGGCGGTGGGACGCCGATAGGGCGCGCATGACCGTGGATTTCGTGGTCCATGATGGCGGTGTGGCGGCGAGCTGGGCAGCCGGAGCCGACGTTGGCGATAGGATTGGTATCGCCAATCCCGATGGCCGTTTTCGGCCGCCGGTGGACGCGGAATGGATACTCCTGTTGGCAGACATCACCGGCCTTCCAGCTGTCGGGCGGATCGTCGAGGAAACACCGCCGACACTGCGGACGTTTGCGCACCTCGAGGTCGCTGTCGCAGGCGACGAGCAGCCGCACATCACGGCTGCAGCTGCGGTGGCAAGATGGCATACCGGATTTGGCGCCACGCCAGAAATCACACGCCTTGCCGAGATCGCCCGCTCGATCGACCTGCCAAAAGGTCAGGGATACATCTGGATCGCAGGTGAAGCGCAAGCCGTAACCGGGGCACGTGAGCATTTCCGTGATCGGATCGGGTTCGACAAAGACCGCATCACCGCCATCGGTTATTGGTTCCTGGGCAAGCCGCGCGGATAACAAATGCGCCCATTTCACGCTAGCCTATACCTGCGGCGAAACCTTCTCGCTGGTCTCGCCCGGCCATGACATTGGCTCACTTGGGCCGGTCGGCAGATCAGCGACAGAGTTTCGCTTCTTCCATTTGGCAACGGTCTTCTGCTTGACGCCGTAGTGCTTGGCCAGTGATCTCAGGCTCTCTTGACTATGTTGTATCGCTCGACGGACCGCCTCTGTCGTGGTGGCGCTCCCATGAAGAAGCCGGCCCATAGTGCCTCCCTCCATTCAATGGAAAATACTGCACCATCAAAGCATGGGACTAAACACCTGGATTGGCCCCTTGGTAAATCGCCAATTGATTGCTTGCTGTCTTACGCTTCCGGTCTCCCCCGGCGTAGCGCTTCCGTCGTTACAAGCCCGGCTCGCTTCCCTGTTTAGGCATCGATCGAACGCCTGCTATGAGAACTGGAGGAGAACGGTCGTAACAGCGAAGCCAGAGCTTGGACGCCTGGGCTCTCTGGTGCTTCACATGGGTATGCCGGTGGAGGCGTTTGTCCAGACTGGAGAGTGCGCCGCACTTTCATATCTCAACAAGCCGCTTGCTAATCAGATCGCACGTGCGAAGCGCGAGGAGTAACTGGATGTCCTGCGATCGAGACGAGCAATGAGCAAGAGGGTAGGTGAAGTGTACTCCGCGCTGCGGTGGACTGCACGGTTTGCGTGAAACCAATGCTTGGACACGTTCCTGGCTCCCTACGAGATTTCGTCGGCGGGCAGGAACTTCGTCTGTTCGACTGCGAGCAGGAAACGTGCGCGTTCCTCATCGGTCATATCGATGCGGCGGAGGTCCTTATCCATGAGTATTGGTGTCTTAAGCCCCCCGCAACAAATCAAAAAAGAGCCCGCTAGACCGTAAGGTCGGCGGGCTTTTTTTGCGTTCTGGAGCCAGGCAAAAAAAAGCAAAACAAAAAAACCGAGCAGCTCGGGGAGGCGGCCGGAGCATTTGCGTGAACCATCCCAGTTGGCTGGGGGAAGCGCATTTCCTCGCGCTGACATTCGCGGACGCGGCGCCCATGTTGGCGACGCAGGCGCTGGCCTTGCCTCCTGGCCTGCAGGAGGCTTCGATCCGACGGTGTCGCGTCGGAGTTGGATCGACGCCATGACATTTCGATGATGCCGTCAGATGCGGCCACAGCACTGCCAGCAACTGAGCGCCGAGGCAGGGTTTTCCAAACTCACTCGACCTTGTCCCAGGCGGCTCGCAATCCGCCTGATCCGGCGGTGCTGAAGGCTCAGCGATCGTTGGTATGAGACCCATCCTACGCGGGTGGGGGGTCCGCATCGCTTCCACTTCTGTCCGGCCGAGGGGAAAATGCAAATCTCAGCCACGCTAGGCCGTGCGCCAGGAAATCGATGCCGAGCAAGAGTGCCAACATCCACAGACTTAACTTTGGGAACTCGGACAAGATGGCGAATCCTGCCCCGGCGCCAAAGGCTCCTGACAGCATCATGGTCCATCCTGCCTGACGCCAGTGGCTTAGGCTGAGCAACATCCTGACGATCCCCGACAGGGCGAACAACAGGCCAATCACGTAGGTTTGCAACAACTCTTGTGTGCGCCCGGACCGGGCCACGATGTTTGTCAGGATCTCCATCACGCTCGAACCCACTGCATCAGTGAGTATCAGGCCCAAGGCGATGTAGAGAAGTCCCAGCAGCATCTGCCATGACAGGGCGCTCCAACTTCTCGCCCACAAGGCGTGGACGATTTCGAATGTGCCGACCAAGATGGCAGCGGTTCCGATGAAGCCCGGAGTAACGACCGACGCAAACGCCACATCCGTCAGGACGACCAATCCCGCCAGAAGCATCACTCCGCCCAGCACGACGCGAACCGACGTCGGGGGGCCGGTCGTATCGCCACCTGCGTTGCGCGGCCTGGTGTCGTGAAGTGTCATGGGTTCTCGTCACTCCCACTACTCGTTGTGACTGCGATGCTCCGACCAGCGGAGAAGGCTGCGCAAGAATGTTCGAATGCGCTCAGAAGCTGCGCCTACAGTGCAGCCGCATCGATCTACCGGACACGGCACGTGAGCGTGCCTTGCGCCTGCAGAGCGCATGGCGGCAACAACGCTACCGCCGTTCATTCCGGCGCAGGACGTGACCGATGATGAAAACTATCCCGATGAGCAGCAAGATCACGCCTGCCAATCCGAACCCAAAGGAGCCATAGCGGTAGCCGGACGCCACGACCAGGAAGCCAATAATGATACTGGCGAAGCCAATGAGCTTCATCTTCATCAGGTTGAAGTTTGTACCATATCCTGCCATGGAGTATCCCCATTATCAGAAGTATACGCGAGTGGAATGAAAGAAACTAATCTTGGCGTCCGCTCTCTACTACATCGAAGCGCCGCGTGTTCAACGGAAAAGCCGATTGCGTCGCGTGAAAGAGGTCGTCCTGTTCTGGAGTCGCATACTAAAGACTGCTTAGATTAAGCGCAATGATAAGGTGTAATGCTCGACTTTGCTAGAGGGAATCGATTGACGGATGGCTCCGGCGGGTATCGGCGACCGCCACGGTCGTGCCTTTGGTGCGGCGATAGACGATCCAGAAAACTTTAAAGCGCCGCGCTCGGTCAGCGGCTGAATTTAATCCTCCTCGCCGCCGTTCTTGGATTGCACCCAGCGCTTCACATTTGGTGACGTCACCGAACCGGAGATCCGGGCTGCCTTCTCAATGATGACGTTCGCCTTTTCCCAGCCACCGGCGCGGCCAAGGCGGCGCGGGAACAGCCGCAAAATTTCCAGAAAGACTTCGACCGTGGCGCTTGCTCACCTGAGTAGGCCGGGCGCCTTCAGTTCGGCATCCAGCCGATTGTAGGCCGCCTGGACCATGTCGATGTCATTCAGGTGGCTGACGGCGGCGACTTCCATCATCACATTTGCAACAGCCGCTTCGACCCGCAAGCGTGGGGTTTGCATGCCTTCCTCTATTAGTTCGGTTGCGGTCGTCTCGTCGCCGCCAAGTGCGAAATAGAGTTCGAGTGCTCGCCTCAAGAAGAGTGTGCCACGGGCATGGGGCGGTTGCGAAAAGAGATCGCCCTCGTTCTGGGTCAGAAGGGCTACCGCTTTGTTCTGTATCTCGCTCATTTCACGTTTCTCGCAGGTCAATTGTTCGAGTGGCGGCGAAAACTATCGTCCGATAGCACAACCGCCCCCTGAAACGCTACTTAGCTCGACCAACCTGAATTGAAGCTGGCGCCGTTCGAATGTGTTTCGCAATCCAAGTCGAGCCGAGCTGCCTGTTATGTGGACTGACGCTGGTTTAGGGCCTCAAGCGGCATATGACGGGTGTGCTCTCTTGCAACCCGATACTGCAGATGAACGTTCCCGACGGCGCGTTGCTCCTGTGGAAAGGGCGATGGAGGCTTCATGGGCTGGCGCGGCCCGATGGGAAGCACACAGGGTCCGTCATCGGTTGCGAGGACTCTCGCCTCGACATCGTAGATGGCGGCGACGTTTTCGGCGGTGAGCACTTCGGCGGCAGTTCCCCATGCCATCAGCCGCCCTGCCCGTAAAAGCAGGAGAATGTCCGCTGCCCTTGCCGCAAGGTTCAGGTCGTGGATTGCCATGAGAACCAGCGCACCGGTCCGCGCCACATACTTCCTGAGAATGTCGAGGACAGTGAGCTGATGGCGGATGTCGAGCGCGCAGGTCGACTCGTCGAGGATGAGGAGCTTCGGGCGCCGCATCAACCTCTGAGCGAGCAACACGAGTTGCTGCTGGCCGCCCGACAGGGTTCCGACCTGACGGCGTGCGAGCGCCTCGAGGCCGAACTCGTGGAGCATCTCGCTGGCCTGCTCAAGCTCGCCTTCTCCGACGCGAAAGCCGAGCTGCTCGTGGCATCCGAGCAGAAGAGTTTGCAACACCGAGAGATCCGCCTTGGTGCAGCAGTGTTGCGGCATGAAGCCGACGCTCCGGGCGTTCAGTGGCCCCGCGCCCCACCGCACCGATCCCGAATGGGCGAGCCTTCCGGCGATGGCGCCCAGAAGCGTGGACTTTCCGGCACCGTTGGGGCCGGCAAGGGCGACGATCTGGTTTGCGGGAAGGGACAAGGAGAGCGAATCGACGATCGTCAGGCGTCCCCACCTGACGGAGACACCATCGAGGATGAGTTCTTCCTTCATGATATTTCACTTCCTCCCCGACGAACGATAACGAGGAACAACATGGGGATGCCGGCAACGGCAGTGATGATGCCGACCGGGATGACCGAAGCTGGCGAGAGCAGTTTGCCGAAGACCGAAGCGCCAATCAGGATGATCGCGCCTGCAATTGCGGCAAAAGGAAATGCAAAGCGATGATCTTCGCCCACTGCGGTGCGGGCAACATGCGGGGCGATAAGGCCGACGAAGCCGATCGTGCCGACGAAAGAGACGGCGGCTGCGGTCAATAGCGCGACCAGGACGAAGCTGCGCTTGCGCAACGCACTCACCGAAAGGCCGAGGCTGGAGGCGTTGGCCTCGCCGAGGCGAAGCACTGTCAGCCTCCAGCAATCCCGCGCGACAAAAGGTAGGCAGGCCGCAAGGATCGCTGCGGTGACCGCGACCGAGGTCCAGTTCGCCTTCAGCAGGCTGCCAAACAGCCAGAACACGATCTGCTGGAGCACTTCCGGCGAGGCCAGGAATTGCAGCAGCGATTGCATCGACTGAAACAGGAACAGGACTGCTATGCCCGCCAGAACGAGGATTTCTGGTGTGGCTCCCCTGAGTTGCGCCACAAAATAGACGAGCGCGCAGGCAAGGAGGGTCATGGCAAAGGCCATCGCCGGGACAACGACGAAACCCGGAAGCGGAACGAGGCCGCCGAACATGATGGCAAGCGCCGCCCCAAAGCCCGCGGCAGCGGAGAAGCCGAGGGTAAACGGGCTTGCCAGCGGATTGTCCAGGATCGTCTGCATCTGCAGTCCCGCGATCCCAAGGCAGGCCCCGACAAGCGCGCCCATCAGGGTTTGAGGCATGCGTAGCTGCCAGAGGATGGTCGCGGCCGCAACGTCGTCGCCCTTCGGGCCGGCCAGAAGGGCGGACCACACGTCGAACAGCGACATGCCGGACGGCCCGGTCAGAAAATCCACCAGGACCAGGATCAAGAGGGCTGCCAGCCCGACGCCAATGGCGCCGAGCCGCCTCGCCGTGGCCCGCCGGTAGTCGGCGACCACATGTGCCGTCTCAAAGACTGCGCCGGTCATTTGACGCTCGCTTCATAGGGAAGGACGAACACGCCGTCTGCCTTGATCGGCATCCAGGTGTCGTAATAGCGCCGGATGTCTGCGACAGGATCGACGTCTTTGAAGGCGTCGGGATAAAGCTGTTTTGCAATGTACTCGGCGTAGACAAAGTCGGACAGGGTACGCGAACCGCCATGATAGATGGCATGGACGCCGCCGTTCTGGACAGCCGGCAGCGTGCTCCAGCCGGGACGTTCGACATAGGCCTTCATCCGGTCGCGCACCAGTTCCTCGGAGGCGCCGAACCCGACCGAGACGGACAAGGGCTTGTTCGCCCATTCGGATCCGGCCAGGAACACCAGGTCGGGCTTCTGGGTGAGCACATATTCCGGGCTCAGCGGGCCCCAGTTCTCAACCTGGTCCTTGGCGATATTGATACCGCCGAGCTCGTCAACGAGCGCGCCCCACATCGTCTTGCCATAGCTGTTGCCGACGTCCTGCGCACCCTTCTGGGCAAGTTCGACATAGACCTTCTTGTTGCTCGGCGGAGCCGATTCAATTCGCCGCTTGATGTCATGCATCGCGTCTTCGTACTGCTTTGCAAGCTTTTCCGCCCGCTCTTCGCTGCCCATCACCCGGCCGAGGACAAGGGTAGACTGGACGTGCTTCTCGACCGTCTGCGAATTGTAGTCGAGCGTGACAACCGGTATGCCCGCCGAGGTGATCTGGTCGACCGAGGCCCCCAGAGAATCGAAGGCCCACGCCGAGAGGATCACGAGGTCGGGCCTCGTTGCGATCACCTTTTCAACCGAGAAGGTGCCGTTTTCCGTGTCGCCAATGTCGGGAATCGTGGGCAGTCCGGGGATTGCCTTTGCGTAGGCTTCGAACTGATTGGGACGCCAGTCTTTCCAGGTCGACAGCGATAGAGCTGCGACCTTGTCCATCGCGCCGGGACCGACGACTGCAATGAAATCCTCGTAGTAGAAGTTGAGGATCACCCGCTTTGCCGGTGCGTCCAGGATGACCTCCCGTCCCTTGACATCGACAACCCTGATTTCTGCGTGGCTCTGGCCGGCAAGTGCGAGTGCGGCAGTGGCGAGCAAAACGATGGTCTTGAGTGTGTTGCGCATGTGTTTTCCTTGCGGCGGCCGTCAGCACGATCAGTGCTGGCGTGCGCCTGCTCTTTGTTTTCAATGACTGATTGGGTGCGGGGAGCGACAGCGTGCTCAGCCGCAAGCGTATGGCGCGGATCGTGCAGGGGGCGGTGTTACATCAGCCTGGATTGTGATGCCGGCTTCTGGTTCGCCACCGGGCGTTTGCGGGCAAATCGCTCTATCGTTAATCCATCGCAGCGACGACGAAGCGTCTCGGCTGATCAAGCGATGGTTAGCGGTGGAGGGCCTCGAGCGGACACGCTATACGCCAGCAATTGCGGCCCGAGCGTCCGGTAGATGCCGATAAATGGGGGAGTGGCTTCCCGGAACGAAACCGGCGCGCCGATCGTGTCGGCTGGGTCGGGAAGCAATGTGTTTGCGGCCAACCGGCATGTTTCGCATCCGGTTGCAGGTTTGGACTTGTGATCCTCACCGGTGCCCAGGCATTGATCCGGCATTGAGCCGTCGGGCAGCATATAGCTTGCTTCGGCCGTGGCCTGTGAAGGCAGGTCGGCGCGCGGCGGCGCATTGTGGATGAGACCGATCGAGATCAGCGTCAGAACGCACAGGATGCGCAGGGACATCGCCCAAATGCCACCAATCCGTTTCAAGGCGCAACTCCCCGATTCGATCCCTTGTTCGATTGGATGTTAAGCCATCCTTTCCGTTCTGATTTGCGCCAGGTCAAAGTTCGTTGGATATTATCGTTGCCAACCAGCTGTTGACGGACCGGCATGACCCGGCAGGCTTTCGCAAAGCCGTGCCGCAACCGCGCCAGCATGCACGGCGAAATCCACGGTCATGCCAACTCCATCGGCGTCCCATCGCCGTATCAAGGACGGATCGGAGATTTTGGAACCGAACACGGATGGCGCCGATAAAACCTTCAAGTTTTAGTCATCTTATCGGCATTGTTTGCGCTGGCGCAAAGTCGGTCATCGGGTGATCGCCGATATCCCTTTCAACATCAGGGGTTGAAAGGACAGGGGCATGCAAAGGGTTGGCTGGCAAGCTTTAGTGATGGGCGGTGCGTTGGCGACGGGTGTGTCAAACCTCGCGTTGGCACAATCGGCGACGCCAGGCGCCACAACGACGTTGCAAACCATAACCGTGACTGGCAGCAGGTGGGCGAATACGGCCGATGAAGCGGCGCGTCGACTGCAGGCTCTGCCTGGGGGCGTGGCGTCAGTCGACGTTGACGCGACGCCCGCGCCTGCAATACCGACCGTTGCCCAGGCGCTGGAGGCCGTGCCCGGCGTGGTGGTCCAGCGGTTTTTTGGCGGCAATGATCAGCCGCGCATCCAGATCCGGGGTTCGGGGCTTCAGCAGAACCCGGTCGAACGCGGCATTCTCGTGCTCAAGGACGGACTTGCGATCAATCGCGCCGACGGATCTTACATCGTTGGTCTTGCAAATCCTGGCGAAGCCAGCCTGATCGAGGTCTATCGCGGCTACCTTGCCAATCGCCTCGGCGCGAGCGTGCTCGGCGGCGCGATGAATTTTGTTTCGCCCATCGATGACGAAACCGTGCTTGCCACCGGTGGTGGAAGTTTCGGGCGTGCGGACGCATCGGCGCGAACAGGTTTCGATGGCGAGCGCTTCGCCGCAGGCATTTATGCCGATATCAGCCGCCGTGACGGGTTCCGCGTCTATAACGGCTCGCAGCGTGTCTCCTTAGGCGGCGCGGTTGAGCTGGAGCTTTCCGATACCGTTTCGACGCGGCTCTTCGCTGGCTACACCGACCTATCCTTCGACGTCGCGGGGCCACTGAACCGCGAGGCGCTCAATGCGGATCCGCGGCAGGTTTCTTCCGGCCCGCCGTCAAGCATAGGGCCGAATGTCTTGCGCGACCGGCCGCGACGCGAAGCCAGCCAGTTTCTCATCGGTTCGCGCACCTCGATCGTGCTCGAAGAACACCTGTTCGATATCGGGCTCGGATATACCTACACCAGGGATATGTTCCGCTTTCCGATCTCGAGCGGTGTGCGCAACACGGATGGCGGAGATCTGACCGCGCAACTCCGGTATGCCTATCAGCCGGACGAGATTGCAGCGCTGCCTCTGTTCGAAGCCACCGCGCAATATGTGGTTGGATCATCCGATCGAACCTATGCGATCAACCGCAACGGCACGGCGGGCGCGCTCTTTGGCACGAACGACCTGGATGCCTCGACGCTATCGCTGACCGGCGGCTTCAACATACCGCTGTCAGACGCTGTAACGCTTTCTCCGTCGCTGTCCTACACCTACGCCACGAGGGACAATGACGATCAATGGTCCGCGGCGTCGCGTCCAAGGCTCGCCTTCGGTCCCGGTGGAGCGGTGAACTCCACCGTTCCGGCGGTGGACACGAGCTACGGGCGGGATTATGGCGGCTGGAGCCCGGCGCTGGCGGTAAGCTGGCGGCCGAACGAAGATCAGATGTTGTTCGCGGCACTCAGCCGCAGCTTCGAGCCGCCGACGCATGACGATCTTCTGGGCACGACCGGCGGCACGCCCAACGCGTCGCCCAGCGGTTTCTCGACGCCTGACCTGGATGCTCAGACGGCCACCACCCTGGAGGCCGGGTGGCGCGGCCAGCAGGGGGCATGGTCCTTCGACGCTGTGACCTATTACTCCTGGGTGCATGATGAATTGCTGAGCCTGCGCGATGAAAGCGGCTCGCTGCTCGCGGCGTTCAACGCTGATAGGACCACCCATTTCGGTGTGGAATTCGGGCTTTCCCGGCCGATCACCGACAAATGGAGCGCGCGTCTTGCCTATACCTACCAGGACTTCCGCTTTGATGATGATCCGCTGCGGGGTGACAACAGGCTTGCGGGCGCACCTCGCCAGGTCGTGCATGCAAGCCTTCAATACGCGGCGAACGAAGACTGGGATCTGATCGCAGCACTGCAATGGGTCCCGTCGAAAACGCCCGTCGACAACATGAACACCGTCTATGCCGATCCCTATGCGGTCGTCGACCTTAGGACTGAGTACCGCGTCAATGACGTCTTCTCGTTCTACGGCGAAATCACCAACCTCTTCGACAAGACCTACGCGTCGTCAACCCTGATCGTCGATCAGGCGAGCGCCAACCAGGCGGTCTACTTGCCAGGCGATGGTCGCGGCTTTTACGCCGGTCTCAAGGCGCGCTTCTAGCACAAGGAAAACACCGATGGTTGTTCTTACCCGCCGCAAGACATTGGCCGGCCTGTCCGTCATGGCGCTTTCGGGCCTCGGTGCGCCGTCGATCGTGCGCGCCCGCGACGTGCTGACGATTTACGGCCCACCGGCTGCGCCAAGTGCGGTGCTGGCGCATGCGATCAAAACAGGCCTGCTTGCCGATGTCATGCCGGGTGCCGTCTTTAAGGCGTGGAAATCGCCTGATGAAATGCGTGCCGCGGTGGCGTCGGGCAACATGGGTGCCGTGGTGATGCCGAGCTACGGCGCCGCAAACCTGCGCAACCGCGGCCTGGACATAGGCCTGCTCAACATTCTCAGCAATGGCCTGCTCTACATCGTCTCCAAGGACGAGACGCTGACGACGCTCGAACGCTTGAGAGGCAAGTCTCTCGCGCTTCCGTTTCGAAACGACATGCCGGATCTCGTCATCGGCCGGCTCGTTCAGGAGGCGGGGATGGAGCCATCGGCGATCCGTCTGGAATATGCGGCGACACCGCCCGAGGCCGTTCAACTGCTCCTGACCGGCCGGGTGGATGCAGCGCTGCTCAGCGAACCGGCGGCGACCGGGGTGATCCTGAAGGCCAAATCCCTGTTCATGGATGTGCACCGGGTGATCGACGTCCAACAGGAATGGGCGAAGTTTTCGGGAAAGCCAGCCATTCCTCAGGCAGGCCTGGCATTGACACGTGAGATGTGCGACCGGATCGGTCCGTCAGGGGTGGAAGGGCTTCAATTGGCCCTGGAAAAGGCACTTGAGCAAGTGCTTGCCGATCCGCTGACGGCCACCGCCAGCGCTTCGGAAGCCCTGGGCTTCCCGCCCGAGATCATCGCTGCGTCCTTTCCCACAAGCCATCTGGTTGCTTCCCGCGCACGCGCGGCGCGACCGGATCTGGAGCATTTCTACGAAATTCTTGCGCAGACCAACCCCGCGATCATCGGCGGAAGGCTGCCAGACGACGGTTTCTATCTGCTGTGACCCTGCGCACAAACTGCCTTGCGGCCGGGAGCTGGCTTGGACGGTACCTCTGGTCCGCTTGGGCCGGCGCTGCCGGGATCTGCTGTTTTCTCGCCGCGTGGCAGGCCGGTCACGAGATCTATGGCTCTTTCATTCTCCCGTCTCCATTGGAAACGGTTTCGGCGATCATGCGGATTGCAGAGGATCCGCTGTCTCCATCCATTATCGCGCAGAGTGCCGGGCGCGCGCTGACAGGCTTCGCACTGGCGGCGGTTTTCGGAACCGCTCTCGGTCTTGCCGCCGGTTACTCCTTCGCGGCGATGCGACTGCTGAAGCCCGTTGTTACCGTCATGCTCGGGGTTCCGCCGATCGGGTGGATCGTGCTGGCGCTGATCTGGTTCGGCTCATCCGGTGGCACCGCCGTCATGACCGTGCTCATCGCCTCGCTGCCGGTCTCCTTTGCCGGCGCGCTTGAGGGCGTGGCCAAGCGTGACCGCCAGCTGGAGGTCATGGCTAAGGCGTTCGGTGCGTCTCGCTTCTACCAGCTGCGCACGGTCACGGGGCCGCATGTCCTTTCCTATCTGTTTCCCGCCTGGACAACGACTGCCGGCAGTGCCTGGAAGGTGACTGTCATGGCCGAGCTGTTGTCGAACTCCGGCGGGATTGGAGGCGCGCTGGCGGAGGCTCGCGCGCTCTTCGACATTCCACAGGTCACGGCCTGGCTGGCGATCACCGTGGTGCTCGCACTTCTGACGGACTATGGCTTCCTGCATCTGCTGCGCGAAGCACTGGAGCGGTGGCGCGCCGCCGGTTTGCCCTGGGGGGTGAAGCGATGAAGCTGACGATGAGCCGCGTCGGACATGCATTTCTCGGACGCACGGTGTTTGAGAATTTCGATCTGTCGATCGACGGCGGAGAGATCGTAGGCCTGCTTGGCCCCTCGGGATGTGGCAAGACCACGCTTCTCCAGATTGCCGCCGGCATCGTCGAGCCGGCGAAGGGAAGGGTCGTGCGGACCTATCGGCGGCATGCGGTCGTGTTCCAGGAACCGCGCTTGCTGCCCTGGCTGACCTTGCTCGACAACATCGCTTACGGGCTGGCCGCTGATGGCGTGCGTTTGTCCGAGCGACGCAAACGAGCAGGCGAATTTGCGCTCGGTGTTGGGCTTCGCGAGACGGATTTCGGCAAGTATCCCTCGGAGCTTTCTGGCGGAATGCGCCAGCGGGCCGGTGTTGCCCGGGCGCTCGCGGTCTCTCCCGACATGATGTTTCTCGACGAGCCGTTCAGCGCGGTCGATGTCGGGCTGAGGCGACTTCTTCAGGACCAGATCATGACGGCTGCGCGCCAGCAGGGTTTCGGCGCTCTTTTCGTCACCCACGACCTCGCAGAAGCATTGCGCATCTGCGATCGCCTGCTCGTGTTGTCGGCCAGGGATGGATCCGTTCTCACGCACAAGACCATCGAGGGCCGGCCGGGCGAGCGCTCCGATCTCGAAATCTTCCATCGCCTGACCCAATGGACACAGGATCGGGACTTCGCCGAGCTTTTTTCTGCCGAGGAAAGATCGACATGAAGACGGCGCCTGTATTGAAAGAGGCATTGCGCCTTTTCTTCCCGCTTGCGGCCGCGCACGGCGCGTTATGGCCAGTGCTATGGGTCATCGTCGACGCCTACGACCTGCCGCTTGCAACCAGCATTCCTTCGTCGCAATGGCACGCGCACGAGATGCTCTTTGGGACTTACGGCATGGCTTTGGCGGGCTTTCTCGCATCGGCGGTGCCGGAATGGACGGATACGAACCCGACAAGGTCCCGCGCCCTTGTCATGTTTGCGCTACTCTGGCTGCCAGGACGTATCGTCGGTGTTGTCGGGTGGGATGCTCTAAGTCTGTTTGCCGGATTGACGGACATGGTGTTCTACTGTGCGCTTCTGGTCGTGATCATCAGGCCGATGATCGCCCGCCGAACCACCAATCATCTGTCGTTCGTGTTCTGGCTCAGCGCATTCGTGTTTGCCGAGGCGGGTATCCGTATCGCGTGGTTTCTGGGTGAGTACGAGCTTTCTGCGCGGTTTATCGATGCTGCGCTGTCCATTTTCGTGGTGTTCTTTTCCCTTTCGGCCGCGCGCATCAGCGTCGTCGTCATCAACCTCGCCCTGGACCCGACGGGGGCAAGCTCGCCCTACCGTCCGCATCCGGGTCGCCGGCATGCGGCAAGCGCCATGGTGTCGGCCTACATCGTTTTGTCATTGCTTCTTCCCCACTCCCTCGTGCCGGGCTGGATCGCCTTGGCAGCGGGAGCGGCCTTTTTCGATCGGCTGGCCGAGTGGTTCATCGGTCGCGCCGTGCTCAAGCCAGAGGTGCTGACGCTTGCAGTGGCCAATATGTTCGGGGGCCTGGGGTTTCTTGCGCTGGGCGCTGCGCGCCTGGGTGCGGATGTGCCCGCACTTGCGGGATTGCACCTGCTCGGCGTCGGCACACTCGGGCTTGCCGTCATCGCAGTCTTCATCGTCGCAGGGCTGCGCCATACTGGCCGGGATCTCGTCGCCTTGCCGTGGCAAGCCTATGTCTCAATTGGGCTTGTGGCCGCGTCGGCCGTCCTGAGGGTTCTGCCGGAGTTCGGCTTTGTACCGGAATTCTACGGCGCCCATCATGCGGCAAGCGCCATTCTGTGGTCGGCCGCCTTCGCCATATGGCTGCAGGGCTTTGTTCCATTCCTGGTTCGGCCGGGCCTGGCGGACGGCGCCTGCCGGTAAGCTGGCGGAAACGTCGTTGAAAATGTCCAATCTACAGGTGCCTCGTGGGCAGCTTGAGTGCGTTCGGTCCGATGTTGAGACCGATCTGCAGACTCTCGGCGATCCGCCTTGCACGGTCGAGAAAGAAGTCTGCCGCCTCACCGGCGCAATGTTGGGAAACGGTTGCCTCGAACATTTTGAGCCAGTGCTCGAAGTGTTCGGGTGTAACGTCGAGGCCTTGGTGCACGACGTGAGGCTTGCCGCCATAGCGGCCCGTTTTCAGGGCGATGGACGACCAGAAGTCGACGAGCGTTGAAAGATGCAAATCCCAGTGTTCGCCGATGCGCGCGTTGAAGATAGGTCCAAGCACGGAGTCGCGACGGATACGGTCGTAGAAGTCGTGAACAATTGCCGTGATCAGGTCTTCGGATATGCTGGTTGGAAGCAGCGTCGCACCCATGATGTTTCCATCAACGTCTTCTGATGGTGCATTCCATAGGCCTCGAGAACGACGCTGTAAATCGGCGGACATGCGGCATGCTGTCGTAGCGGCGACACCGAGGTGAGACGTGGTGAACATCGAAAGCTTGCGTCAGCGCAACGAGGGCGTGTCGCTGCGAGCCTAACAAGGAACGGACAGGTACCCCGACGAACGTCCATCTGTTGGACGATCGAGCACAGCGGAGGATCAGCGTGATGATCGATATGGAAGTAAAAGATCCGACATTGTGCGATTGCACGGTCGAGGTCGCCGAACTGCTGGCGAGCATGCCAGCCGCCGGCGTCGGTGACGGTTCCTTGTTCGATCTTCTTGCCGTCCGCCTCGAGACATCACGTGACCGCCTCCACTGGACCGGACCCTTCGCGAACGAAAATGCGTTATCGGAAAGAGCTGTCCAATGCTGACATTGACAAGCCGGCGAATTCTGCGCGTCGACCGCGATGCCGGTGGCGATTTTTCTGTGCCGGCGGCAACGATGTCATCGGCGCTGCGTCTGCCGCCGACGGAGCTGCGGAGCCGCCTCAACCGTGGCGAAGTCAGGAGCCAGGTTGAGATCGGTCAGGGGGAGCACCTGGGAACATTCAGGCTGACGCTGCGGTGCGGCGGTCGCCTCTGGACGGCGACGGTGTCTGCCGACGGTACGGTGATCGACGAAGTCTTCTCGTTTGATCGAGAGCGCCTGGCCAACTGGCGCCGCCGCCACGGCAACGCCGGCTAGGATCCTTCGGCTGTTCAGATCGTCAGCGGTTGCGATCTCTCCTGATAGAAGTTGCGTTTCAACAAAGAACGATCAGTCAAAACGGCTCAGTTTCCCAACTGATCAGCGGGTCATGATCTTGTCCCGTCTTAACTTCGCTCGCGGTTGATCACCGCTTGAGACAGCAGGGAGAACACATTGACTGACTATAACCTGGATACTTCCGTCGGAGCGTTTGCATGCGAGCTTCCGGGGGCTGCCGAACTGCTCAGGCAGCACGGTATCAACTTTTGCTGCGGCGGCGAGGCGTCGCTTGCCGAGGCGGCGACAGATGCCGGGGTCGATGCGGTTCACTTGCTCGCGCGTCTCCAGGCGCTCGAGCTCGCGGCAAGGCGCGAAGCGCCGGCTGAGACCAGTGAGCTTATCGCTCATATCCTGGAGCGCTATCACCAGACGCACCGCAACGATTTGGAGTGGTTGATCCCGCTCGCCCAAAAGGTAGAACACGTTCACGGTTCGCATCGCTCGGCGCCGCTCGGCCTTGCAGAGGCGCTCGCCGAACTGAAGGATCACCTCCTTCCCCACATGGCGCGAGAAGAGCTCGCTCTGTTTCCCATGATGCGGCATGAGCCGGATCCGGATATCGGGCATTTGATCGCAGGCATGCGGGACGAGCATACAATCGAAAGTAGAAGTCTCGCCGTGATCGAGCATTTGACGCATGGCTTTGCGCTTCCGGGCGACGCATGTCGGTCCTGGACAGCTCTCTACATCGGCGTTGAAAAGTTCTGCGACGATCTTGTCACGCATATGCATCTGGAAAACGAGGTTCTGTTTCCTCGTTTTCCAGGCGTCGAAGCGGCCCAGTAGCCCGGTTCACCGACGGCAGTTCGGTTGGGAGGGTCTTCCCAACCGAACTACCCGGCAGTTTTTTTGTTTCTTCACTGGCAACGCCTAAGTCTCTGTTCAAATTCGTTAATCAACCCAATGCCTGGAGACGCCTGCATCGTGCGAAGGCGACGCCGTCAATGAGCCTCTCGGGCATGGCGGCGGCCAATCTCCATAGCCAACCGTGCAGCCGGCCATCCGCTTGCAGTCACAGTATCGTGGGCGGTTAGGAGACAAGCTCCACATCCCGCCTTCGAGTTCATCTCTTCTCGTGCAGTTACCGGCGAAGCGAGGAAAATCTTCCTCTGGTCGTCCTGAAGCGCGGTGCGCGCAATGAATTTTGCTTCGGTCTCCAACTTCGGCCTGACAAGCAGCGGTTGTTTGAGCCAGATCAACGACCATCCTTCACCAACGTTCCATTGGTCCTGCAACGATTTGCGGGAAACGCCCTGGAATGAAATTCGTCCGTCTTGTCCTTCTGTTCTGCGTCAGCCTGTGCAGCACCGTATCCGCCAGCGCGGCAACGGTGCTGCAGGAGTTTTTACCGGCCGCAACGGCCTCGGACATTGTGCCGGGGGCGGATGGCTTCGGCGCTGTGCGCGACGATCTCGCGGTGGCCCCGGTGCTGAAGGGCGGCCAGACGGTGGCTTGGGTCTTCATGACCTCGGATTTCGTCGGGACGACCGGCTACTCCGGCAAGCCGATCCACACCCTCGTGGCGGTGGACAAGGACGCGAAGATCGTCGGCGTCCGGCTGGTGAAACACTCGGAGCCCATCGTCCTCATCGGCATTCCGGATGCCAAGGTAAAAGCGCTCGTCGCCGGTTACGCCGGCCTCGATCTCGTCGCCGAGGCAAAATCCGGTGGCACGACCCATGAGGTCGATATTATCTCCGGCGCGACAGTGACGGTCATGGTCATCGACGATTCGATTGTCCGTTCCGGGCTCAAGGTCGCGCGAGCGCTCGGCCTCGGCGGGTTGGCGCCGGAAAAGGCCAATACCGGCCCGCGCTTCGAAATCGATCCTGCGGCCGCCGCGCCGTCCGACTGGACCAAGGCAGAGGGTGACGGCACGCTGCGTCGCCTGTCGCTCGACGTGGCGCAGGTCAATGCTGCTTTCGCGGGCCATCCCGATGAGCGCGCCCGTGAACGCGCCATTGCGCAAGCACCGGAAACCACGTTCATCGAGATGCAGGCAGCGCTGGTCTCGGCGCCCCCCATCGGCAGGGCGATTCTCGGGACAGCCGAGGAGAAGAACCTGGAGGCATGGCTCGGCGAGGGTGAGCACGCCATCGCGCTCGTGGGGCGCGGCCTCTATTCCTTCAAGGGCTCGGGCTATGTGCGCGGCGGCATCTTCGATCGCATCGTGCTGATCCAGGACGATGTTTCCGTTCGTTTTCGTGATCGCGACCATCGTCGGCTGGGAGCCATCGCGCTTTCCGGTGCGCCGGAATTCAACGAGATGGACCTGTTCCGCATCCCGGCAGGCCTCGGCTTCGACCCGACAAAACCCTTCCGCATCCAGCTCCTGGCGCAGCGTGAGGTCGGGCCGATCGAGAAGGTCTTCCATACATTCGACCTGGGCTATCAGCTTCCGCAGAAGTACCTGCGCGCCGTCGCGCCGCCGCCAAAGGAAGTCGCTGCCGTTGCCGACCGTGGCGAAGGGGCCGCTCAGGCCGATCTCTGGAAGCGCATCTGGGACGACTCGAAGCTGAAGATTGTGGTGCTCGGCGCCATGCTCGTTGTGCTGACGGGCGTGTTCTTCTTCCAGACCTATGCCGTCAGGAATGCGAAGGGGTTCTATATCTTCCGCATCATCTTCCTGACGGTGACGCTGGTTTTCCTCGGCTGGTACGCCAACGCGCAGCTTTCCGTCGTCAACCTGATGGCTCTGTTCGGGAGCTTCGTCAGCGGCTTCAGCTGGCAGGCTTTCCTGCTGGACCCGCTCACCTTCATCCTCTGGTTTGCCGTTGCCGCGGCACTCCTGTTCTGGGGACGGGGAGCTTATTGCGGCTGGCTCTGCCCCTTCGGCGCCCTACAGGAGCTGACCAACCAGATCGCGCGCAAGCTGCGCATTCCGCAATGGACGCTGCCCTGGGGCCTGCACGAACGGCTCTGGCCGATCAAATACATGATCTTCCTCGGTCTTTTCGGGGCATCGCTGATCAGTGTCGAGCAGGCCGAACATCTGGCCGAGATCGAACCGTTCAAGACTGCGATCATCCTGAAATTCATCCGCGCCTGGCCGTTTGTGGCCTATGCCGCAGCACTTCTCGTCGCCGGGCTCTTCGTCGAGCGGTTCTATTGCCGCTACCTGTGCCCGCTGGGTGCGGCGCTGGCGATCCCCGCGCGTATGCGCATGTTCGACTGGCTCAAGCGCTACCACGAATGCGGAAACCCCTGCCAGACCTGCGCCATCCAGTGTCCGGTGCAGGCGATCCATCGCACCGGCGAAATCAATCCGAACGAGTGCATCAACTGCCTGCACTGCCAGGTCCTCTATCAGTCCGAAAGCGTCTGCCCCGTCGTGATCAAGAAGATGAAGTCGCGGGCAAAGCTTGCGGCAAGCCCGGGCGGCGCGCCGCCCCCGCAACCCGCAGCCAAAGTTTAAACGAAGCCAAGGTTCAAACAAAAAGGAACCCGATCATGGAATCAAAGGAAAACAAGGGACTGAGCCGCCGGGCTCTCTTCAGCGCGACGGCAGGCAGCGCCATTCTGGCCGGCACGGTGGGGCCCGCCGCACTGGGCCTCGGAGCTGTCGGGCTGGCCACTCCGGCCCGTGCCGCGACAGGTGCCGACGGCTCGGTCGCACCGGGCAAGCTTGATGACTATTACGGCTTCTGGTCCTCGGGCCAGACCGGCGAAATGCGCATTCTCGGCATCCCCTCGATGCGCGAGCTGATGCGGGTTCCGGTGTTCAACCGTTGCTCGGCCACCGGCTGGGGCCAGACCAATGAATCGATCCACATCCACCAGCGCACGATGTCGGAGAAGACGAAAAAGCAGCTCGCCGCCAACGGCAAGAAAATCCACGACAACGGCGACCTGCACCACGTCCATATGTCCTTCACCGACGGCAAATATGACGGCCGCTACCTGTTCATGAACGACAAGGCCAACACGCGCGTGGCGCGGGTGCGCTGCGACGTGATGAAGACCGACGCCATCCTGGAGATCCCCAATGCCAAGGGTATCCACGGCATGCGTCCGCAGAAATGGCCGCGTTCGAACTATGTGTTCTGCAATGGCGAGGACGAAGCACCGCTCGTCAATGACGGCTCGACGATGACGGACGTGTCGACCTATGTGAACGTCTTCACCGCTGTCGATGCCGACAAATGGGATGTGGCCTGGCAGGTGAAGGTCTCGGGCAATCTCGACAATTGCGATGCCGACTACGAAGGCAAGTGGGCGTTCTCGACCAGCTACAACTCCGAAATGGGCATGACGCTGGAGGAGATGACCAAGTCCGAGATGGACCACGTCGTCGTCTTCAACATCGTCGAGATCGAGAAGGCCATTGCGGCCGGGCAGTATGAGGAGATCAACGGCGTCAAGGTGGTGGACGGGCGCAAGGAGGCCAAGTCCCTTTTCACCCGTTACATCCCGATCGCCAACAACCCGCACGGCTGCAACATGGCGCCGGACAAGAAGCATCTGTGTGTTGCCGGCAAGCTCTCGCCGACCGTCACCGTGCTCGACGTGACGAAGTTCGACGCCCTGTTCTACGACAATGCCGAGCCGCGCAGCGCGGTGGTGGCGGAGCCTGAACTGGGCCTCGGCCCGTTGCACACGGCCTTCGACGGACGCGGCAACGCCTACACGTCACTCTTCCTCGACAGCCAGGTGGTCAAGTGGAATATCGATGAGGCCATTCGCGCCTATGCTGGAGAAAAGATCAATCCGATCAAGGACAAGCTCGACGTTCAGTATCAGCCTGGCCACCTGAAGACGGTGATGGGCGAGACGCTGGACGCCACCAACGACTGGCTGGTGTGCCTGTGCAAATTCTCCAAGGACCGGTTCCTGAATGTCGGTCCGCTGAAGCCGGAAAACGATCAGCTGATCGACATTTCCGGCGACAAGATGGTGCTGGTGCACGACGGCCCGAACTTCGCCGAACCGCATGACGCCATCGCGGTCGCCCCCTCGGTCCTGCCGAACATCCGCTCGGTCTGGGATCGGAAGGACCCGTTGTGGGCCGAAACACGCAAGCAGGCCGAGGCCGATGGCGTCGACATCGACGAATGGACGGAGGCCGTGATCCGCGACGGCAACAAGGTTCGCGTCTACCTGACCTCGGTCGCGCCGAGCTTCAGCCAGCCAAGCTTCACGGTGAAGGAAGGCGATGAGGTCACGGTCATCGTCACCAATCTCGACGAGATCGATGACCTGACCCACGGTTTCACCATGGGCAATCACGGGGTTGCGATGGAGGTCGGGCCGCAGCAGACGAGCTCCGTCACCTTCGTCGCGGCCAATCCCGGCGTCTACTGGTACTATTGCCAGTGGTTCTGCCATGCGCTGCACATGGAAATGCGCGGACGCATGTTCGTGGAACCGAAGGGCGCCTGATCGATGCGTCTGTCCGTTCTCCTCATCGGCATCCTTATCGCCTCGCCGCTCGCAGCGGCGGAGCGCGCGGTCATGCCGGGTACGGGCAGCCTCGCAGCGGCGATTGCCGGAGCTCAGCCCGGCGATGTCCTGACACTGACCGACGGGGCCTATACTGGCCCCGTCACCATCGACCGGTCCCTCACGATTGTCGGTAACCGCGCGGCAATCGTGGATGGGCTCGGGCAGGGCAGCGTGGTGACGATCACCGCGCCGGACGTGACCTTGAAAGGGTTCACAGTCGCCGGCTCGGGCCGCGTGAACCAGGACCTCGACGCCGGTGTGAAAATCGTCCAAGGCGCCGACCGCGCCCGCGTCGAAAATCTGCTCGTCACCGACAATATGCACGGCATCGACGTCCATGGCGGTCGCAATGCCGTTATCGCGGCGAACGAGATCGTCGGCACGCGGAGCGCCCGTATGAACGAGCGGGGCAACGGCATCTATGTCTGGAACAGCCCGGGCACGCTGCTGGAAGGCAATACCATTCGCTACGGTCGCGACGGCATTTTTTCGAACGCCAGCGCCGACAGTGTTTATCGCGGCAACATCATGCGCGACCTGCGCTTCGCCGTGCACTTCATGTACACCCGCAACACCGAGGTCTCCGGCAATGTCTCGGTTGGAAATCATCTGGGCTTCGCCATCATGTTCTCCAACCGTGCCAAGATTCTGAACAATCTCAGTCTCGGTGACCGTGAGCACGGGCTGATGCTGAATTATGCCAACAATGCCGACGTGTCGGGCAATCTGGTACGTGGCGGTACGAAGAAATGCCTCTTCATCTACAACGCCCACAAGAACCTGATCTGGGGCAACCGTTTCGAGAACTGCGGCATCGGCATCCACTTCACCGCCGGCTCGGAGAAGAATGTGCTGACGGACAACGCCTTCATCGCCAACCGCGAGCAGGTGAAATATGTCGGCACCCGCAATATGGAATGGAGCCATGATGGCCGCGGCAATTTCTGGTCCGACCATCCGGCCTTCGATCTCAACGGCGACGGCATTGCGGATAGTTTCTACCGCCCCAACGACCTGGTGGACCAGATCCTCTGGTCGCAGCCGGCGGCAAGCCTGCTGATCGGCTCGCCCGCCGTGCAGATCGTACGCTGGAGCCAGAGGGACTTCCCCGCCACGCTGCCCGGAGGCGTGCGCGATAGCGCGCCGCTGATGCGCCCCCTGACCATCCCTGTCCCCCTCGAAATCCTGGGCCATGAGTCCGAGGCAGCCGGGCGCTGGACTGAAGGAAATTACGATGACACCGACGCTGACAATCTCCAGGCTCACTAAGCGCTTCCAATCCGTGGAAGCGCTGAAGTCCGTCTCCCTGACGCTGGAGCCGGGACGGCGCGCGGCGCTGCTCGGCCATAACGGCGCAGGCAAATCGACGATGATGAAGATCGTGCTTGGTCTCATCCCCTTCGACAGCGGCGAGGTCTCGGTCTGCGGCACAGCGCCCGGTTCGCCCGCGGCGCGGACGCAAGTGGCGTATCTGCCGGAAAATGCCGCCTTTCACCCGGCCCTGACCGGTGAGGAGCAGCTTCGCCACTATCTCGCGCTGCGCGGTGAAAACCCGCGGCAGGCGATAGAGCTTCTTGCACGGGTCGGGCTCGCCCATGCCGCCCGGCGGCGGATCGGCACCTATTCCAAAGGCATGCGCCAGCGTGTGGGGTTGGCTCAGACGCTGATCGGTCGCCCACGCCTCCTGGTTCTGGACGAACCAACCTCGGGCCTCGACCCGGTGTCGCGACGGGACTTCTATGATCTGCTCGACGGGTTGGCCGCAGAGGGAACCGCCATCCTGCTCTCTTCCCACGTGTTGACCGAGGTGGAGGCACGCACTGATCGCATCCTCATCCTTTCCGGCGGGGAACTCGTGGCGGAAGGTACGCTTGCCGATCTTCGGGCGCGCGCAGCGCTTCCGGTCGCCTTTTCCGTTCGTGCCGCGCCCGGCCATGCGGCAGGGCTGGCGGCAACCTTTCCCGAAGGCACGCCGGGCACGGACGGTCTCGTGCGCCTTTGCTGCTCGCAATCGGAAAAACTGCCGCTTCTTGCCCGTATCGCAGCCCTTGGGAACGCCGTTATCGATCTCGATGTGATCCCGCCCAGCCTCGAGGATATCTACAGCCATTTCAGTCGGAGGGACGGGCAATGAACCGCATCCTTGCCACCGCCACGAGCGAGTTCCGCATCGCTTTTCGCAATCGTTGGGTCTCTATCGCCACTGGCATGATGGTGCTGTTCGCTCTGGTGCTGGCCGCCGCCGGCTCGGCCCCGACGGGCGATGTCGGCGTTGACCGGCTCTCGGTCACGGTCGCCTCGCTCACTTCGCTTGCGGTCTATCTCGTTCCGCTGCTGGCATTGCTGATGAGTTTCGACGCGGTGGCGGGCGAGGTGGAGCGCGGCACGCTTCCGCTTCTGCTCACCTATCCCGTCTCGCGCCTGCAGATCCTGCTCGGCAAGCTGCTGGCGCATCTCGCAATCCTCGGCCTTGCCGTGACGCTCGGTTACGGTACGGCGGCCTTGGTCGCTGTCTGGTCCGATCCGGAAGCCGTCAACGGGTTCGGCGCGTTATGGCGGCTGATCTGGTCCTCGGTCCTGCTCGGCGCGACATTCCTTGGCACGGGTTATGCGCTATCGGCGCTGGCGCGGCGGCCGTCGGGGGCAGCGGGGCTGGCCATCGCCCTATGGCTGGTGGCGGTGGTCCTCTACGACCTCGCCCTGTTGGCGCTGATCGTTACGGATCGCGGTGGGGCCTTCACCACACAGGCATTGCCCGTCGCTTTGCTCGCCAACCCGGCCGACGCCTTTCGCGTCTTCAATCTTTCGGCCGCACAAGCCGTTGCTGCCGCCGGCGGCCTAGGTGGGGCTGCGGGCGCGATTCCGCTCTGGCAATCGGCAGCTTCCCTTTTCTTCTGGCCGCTTGCCGCCATTGCGCTAGCTGCCGCAGCCTTCCGGAGGGTGACGCCATGAGGAGCCGACTTCGCTTCGTCCTGCTCGCTGCCGGGCTGGCGCTGCTTGCCGCCTGCAAGGAGGACGTTGTCCAGAGCATTGCGCCCCTGGACATGACGCCCGAGACCCTCGGACATTACTGCCAGATGAACCTTCTGGAGCATCCCGGGCCGAAGGCCCAGATCTTTCTTGAAGGAAACCCGGCGCCGCTTTTCTTCAGCCAGGTGCGCGACGCTATCGCCTACGCTCGCGGGCCGGAGCAGATTGCGCCGATCCTCGCCATCTACGTCAATGATATGGGGGCCGCAGGGGCGACGTGGGATCAGCCCGGTGACGGCAACTGGATTGTCGCCGGCAAGGCCTTCTACGTCGTTGGCTCCACCCGGCGAGGTGGCATGGGCGCGCCCGAAGCCGTGCCCTTTTCGAACCGCGATGCGGCGGCGGCTTTCTCCCTTGCTGAGGGCGGTAAGGTGCTGGCGCTTGCCGATATCACCGATGCCATGGTTCTGACCCCGGTGGAGACCGGCTCGGAACAGGGTGCGGGCGACGACGATTATCTCGGCCGTCTACGTGCACTGCCCCATCCAGCCGGAGGTTGATCCCATGATGCTGACCCGACGCCGCCTGATCGCAATTTCCGCAGTCCTGGCAACTGTGCCCGCTGTCGCCCACGCCAAATCGGCAGCCCGCTTCTGGACGGGCCAGGCTCTTGGCGCGCGCGCCTCTATCCGGATTGATCACCCTGATGCTGACGCCATCGTCACGCGCGTCATGGCCGAGATCGATCGCCTGGAAACCATCCTCAGTCTCTATCGTCCAGAAAGCGCGCTTTCACGGCTGAACCGCGATGGTCACCTTGATGCCCCACCCTTCGAGCTGCTGGAATGTCTGTCACTGGCCGGTGCCGTGCATCGGGCGAGTGGCGGGCGGTTCGATCCGACGATACAGCCGCTCTGGAAGCTCTGGGCTGAATCCGCCGCAAATGGGAAGCGGCCTGATGCGAAGGCCGTCGAACGTGCGCGAGCCGATACCGGCTGGGGCAAGGTGAGGCTTGAAGCTGCAGCGGTCACCCTGAGCCCGGACATGGCGCTGACGCTGAACGGCATCGGTCAAGGCTATGTCGCAGACCGGATCGCCGTCCTTCTGGATGCTGAGGGCCTGACAGACATCCTGATCGACACCGGCGAGTTCCGTGCGCTCGGGGGACAGCCAGGGGGCGGCGAATGGCCGGTGCGATTGGAGACGGGGGAGCGCCTGGCGTTACGCCAGCGCGCACTGGCCACGTCAGCGCCGCTCGGTACAACCTTTGATCAGGCCGGAAGAGACGGTCATATTCTCGATCCCGCGACCGGGATGCCCGCGCCCGCCAACTGGCGCTCCGTCTCGATCTCTGCCCCTTCCGCCGCCATGGCCGACGCACTCGCGACAGCCGCTTGCCTCTTGCCGGATGAAGGATCGATCCTCGCTATGATCGGGCGTTTTGAGGGCGCGCGCTTGGAAGGGATATCTCGTGTCTTCTGATGCGCTGCCGCGGCAAGATCGAGCTTGAGCGCCGCCTCGCTCGGCCGCATTGACCGCGGTGCTTGGAGACCCCGTCGTTGCGAGCTCGGGATTCTGGTTTCCGCTGGTTCCGATTGCGCTGAATTCCTGCCTGCTTGTTGGGCTCGGCGTTCTGTTTCACAAGCTCGCGAAGCGCAACTACCCGCACGTCCTGATGCCCGTTTCAAACGGGCATCAGACGGTTGAGCCACCCTCGGACCGACGTGTCGCCTATCTATCGCGCTTCTGGGGGCAATCACCGGTCACAGGAGGTCGTAGCGGCGCAGAATGCCCGCGATCTGGGCGTCCTGATCCTTGTTGGGCAACAGGGCCGGCTGGCGGCTTGCGCCGACGGAGGCGTCCTGCAGATAGAGCGAGCGCTTGACCATCGCCGGCGCGAAGCCGAGGGCATAGAGATCCGTGCGGAAGGCGGAATAGATCGCCTGCTGCCTCTCGGCTTCGGCAATGTCGCCGGTGTTGAAGGCGTTCAAGATGCCCGCGAGGACGTTGGGCATGGCATTGCCAAGACCCGAGATGCAGCCGGCCGCGCCGTTCTGCAGGGCCCACAGCACCAGATGGTCGGGACCGGAGTAAACTTCGAAGCCCTCCACGTCCTTAGCCACCGCCAGATAGGCCTCCAGCGTCTCCTTGGCGCCGCCGGAATCCTTGATGCCGGCGATGTTGCCGTGACGTGACAGCGTGCGCGCGGTCTCCGGCTCGATGTGGTTCTGGGTGCGGGCCGGAATATCGTAGAGATAGACGGGTGTTTCGACCGCGTCGGCAACGGTCGAGAAGTGACGGATCAGGCCGTCCTGCGTGCAGGCGATGAAGAAGGGCGTGACTACGGCGATCCCGTCAACGCCGATGCGGTCGAATTCACGCGCGAGCTTCAGCGTTTCGAACGTGGCGGGCATGCCGGCATTGACGATAACCTTGACGCGACCGGCGACCTCATCGGTGACTTCCTCTGTCAGGCGCACTTTCTCTTCGAAGGTGAGGGCGCTGAAGTCGCCGTTGGTTCCGGCGCACATGATGTTGTTGCCGGCGTCGACCTGTCGACGCACCTGCGCGCGTGTCGCTTCGTAGTTGATGGTCTCATCGTCGTTGAAGCAGGTGACGAGCGCGACAAAGGCTTGCTTGGACATTTCAGTCTCCAGGGATTGGGGGACGCCTTAGGAGGCGCATTCGAGCCGGGCGGCGCGATTGGCCGCCTGAACATCGGGGTCGGGATCAAGCCCGGCTGCCAGCAACGCGCGGGTATAGTCCTGGCGCGGGGTTTCAAACACCTCCTGCACCGTGCCCAGTTCCACGACATGGCCCTTCTGCATCACCATGACGTGGTCGGCAAAATCGCGAACGACCGGAAGATCATGAGCGATGAAGATGAAGGCGATGCCCATGTCCTTGCGAAGCCGGTCGAGCAAGGTAATGACCTGGGCCTGAACCGAGACATCAAGCGCTGAAACCGCTTCGTCGCAGATGATCAGTTGCGGCTCGAGGGCAAGCGCCCGGGCAATGGCGATGCGCTGGCGCTGGCCGCCGGAGAACTGATGCGGATATCGTCCCATATGTTCCGGGCCGAGACCGACCTGCACCAGCAGCTCGGCCACGCGTTCGCGCCATTTTGCCTTCGGCAGGATGTCCGGATGGATTACCCAGGCCTCGGAAATCAACTGGTAGACGGTCATTCGCGGATTGAGCGACTGGGTGGGGTCCTGGAACACCATCTGCAGGTCGCGCCGCAATTTGTAGAGTTCCGCCGGCGACAGCTGGAAAAGATCTCGGCCCTTCCACAACGCGCTGCCGCCGTCGGGTTCGTCCAGCCTGACGAGAATGCGGGCAAGGGTGGATTTGCCCGAACCGCTTTCGCCGACGACGGCCATGGTCTCACCGGGCATCAGGTCGAAGGAGATGCCTTTCAGCGCCTCGAAACTGCCGTAGTGCTTGCGCACGTCGCGGACCGACAGAACCGGCTCGCCGCGTGCGACCGGCGTGTGCATCTTGCCCTTCCCGGGAGCGGCGGCGATCAGTTTGCGGGTGTAGGGGTGCTGCGGGTTCTTGTAGACCTCGCGAACCGTCCCGGCCTCGACCAGTTCGCCCTTTTCCATCACCACGACGCGATCGGCGATCTCGGCAACAACGCCGAGGTCGTGCGTGATGATCAGGACGGCCATTCCGGTTTCCTGCTGCAATTCTTCCAGCAGCGCCAGCACTTCAGCCTGCACCGTCACATCGAGCGCAGTCGTCGGCTCATCGGCAATGAGCAGATCGGGGCGAAGCGCAAGCGCCATGGCGATCATGACGCGCTGGCGCTGGCCGCCGGAAAATTCGTGCGGATATTTGTCGAGCGATTTTTCCGGGTCGGGTATGCCGACGCGGGTGAGCAGACGCAGAGCTTCCGACTGCGCCGCCGCACTCGCGGCACCATGAGTGGTCAACGCCTCGCGTATCTGCCAGCCGACGGTATAGACCGGGTTCAGATGGCTGAGCGGATCCTGAAAGATCATCGCAATCCGGCGGCCGTTCACCTCGCGTCGCTTGTGTGCCGGCATCTTCAGCAGATCGACGCCGTCAAGCAGGATCTCGCCCGAGCTGATGTGCCCTGGTGGCATGTCGATCAGGTTCATGATCGCCGACGAGGAGACCGACTTTCCCGAGCCGCTCTCACCCAGGATCGCGAGCGTCTCGCCGCGGTTGATATGGTACGAGATGTTGCGGACGGCTTTGACGACGCCCATGGCCGTGTGGAACTCGACCGAGAGGTTGCGGACTTCCAGCAGGTGGTCAGCCATTCTTGCGGCCTTTCATTTCCAGGCGCCAGCGCTGGACGGGATCGAGCGCGATACGCATCCAGTTCGAAAGCAGGTTCAGCGACATGGTCGTCAGGATGATTGCAAGGCCCGGCCAGAAGGAAAGCCACCAGGCATTGGTGAGATACTGCCGCCCTTGGGAAATCATCAGGCCCCAGGTGATCTCGGGCGGCTGGATGCCGATGCCGAGGAAGGAGAGCGCGCTTTCGGCCAGCATCACATAGGCGAAGTCGAGCGTGGCGAGTGTCGTCAGCGTCGGTAGCACCACCGGCAGGATGTGCCGGAACAGGATACGCCGGTTCGATGCGCCCATGACGCGGGCGGCCTGTACGAACATGCGTTCGCGAATCTCCAGCACCTCGGCTCGCGTCGTGCGCAGGTAAACCGGAATGCGCGTGATCGAAAGAACCAGCATCAGGTTCAGGATCGATGAACCGAGAACATAAAGTACGATCACCGCGATCAGGAGCGACGGGAACGACATGATGACGTCGGCCAGCCGCATGATGATCTGGTTGACGCGTGGCGAGGAGAAGCCCGCGATCAGGCCGAGGGTCGTGCCGACGACGGCGGAGATCGCCACGGCGCCGGCAGCCACCATGAGCGTGTTTTGCGTTGCCACGATGATGCGGGCAAGCAACGGGCGCCCGAGCGCATCCGCTCCCATCCACCACACCCAGCCGCGTTCCCACTCGAAGGGCGCTGCATTTCGGCCGCGCAGGTTCTGCTTGGTCGCGAGATCGCCGAGCCAGCTCGGTCCGACGATCGCCAGGACGAGGACGACAATGAGGAAAATGGCGGCACAGAGGGCGAACTTGTCGGCCCACAGCATGCGGGCCATGCGAACCGCAAATCCCGGTTCCGCGGCGATTGTCGTATCTGTCGTCTGTAAGGTCATGGCCGAACTCTTCAATGACGGATGCGGGGATCGAGCAGCGCGTAAGCAAGGTCGATCAGCAGGTTCATGACGAAGATCGCGAGCGCGGTGACGAGAATGGCGGCCAGCACCACATTGAAGTCACGCTGCAGGATGGAATCGATCATCAGCTTGCCGACACCGGGAAAGCCGAAAATGGTTTCGACGATAACCGCGCCGTTCAAGAGGCTCGCCGCCTGGTCGCCTATGACGGTGATGACCGGAAGCATGGCGTTGCGCAGTGCGTGCAGGAAGATGATCGGCCCGGACTTCACGCCCTTGGCGCGCGCCGTCTTCACGTAAGCCGACGACAGCGCTGATATCATCGAGCCGCGCACCACCTGAACGATGATGCCGAACGGTCGGACGAACAGCACGCCGATCGGCAGGATCCAGTGCAGCAGTGAGCCCGTGCCGGACGTGGGAAGCCAGGCAAGGTTTACCGAGAAGACGACGATCGCGACGATGGCGAGCCAGAAGTCCGGTACGGCGGCACCGATCAGCGAGATGACGGAAGAGAGGCGGTCGAAAAAGCCGCCGGCGCGGAAGGCGGCCAGCGAGCCGACCACGATGGCAGCGCCGGTCACCAGGGACATGGTGATGGCGGCAAGCCAGAGCGTCCACACGAAAGCCTCCAGGACCACGTCCAGTGCCGGGCGCGCCTTGCGAAGGGATTCACCGAAATCACCGGTGACGACGTCGCCGACATAGCGGGCAAACTGCACCATGAGCGGATCGTTGAGGCCGTGGATCTCGCGAAATTGCTGCTTCATTTCCGCCGAGGCTTCGACGGGAAGGAAGAGCGCGGCAGGATCTCCTGTCAGACGCGAGAGGAAAAAGACCATCACGATCAGGCCGACCAGCGAAATCAGGCTGGCCACGGCGCGTTTACGAATGAAGCTCATCATTGTGCCCCTGGATTGCAGAGGCGGCGAGATCGTCCCGCCGCCTTGATTGCGTCCGTCACTGGCGGTCTCCTGATGACCGCCAGAACAGTTCACTTGATGCTGATCTCCGAGAGCTGGAGCATCGAGTTGGTCGCCATGGTGGGCTTGAAGTCCAGGCGTTCGGAAACGCGCGAGAAGCCGACCATGTGGAAGAGCAACACGTCGGCTACCACTTCATCATGCACATAAGCGATGGTTTCCGACCAGAGCTTGGCCCGTTCGTCGCCGGTGGCGGCCGACGCGCGCTTGATCAGATCGTCGACCTTGGGGTCGGAGAAGCCTGACTGCGTACCCTCGGTCGCGTACTTGAAGAACATGGAGAAGGACGGGTCGCCCTTGGAGTTGTCGTGCATGGCTGCGACGAGCTGCGGTCCGCGACCTTCCTTGAACGGCTTGGAATAGTAGCCTTCATGCTCTGCGACCTCGACGAACTTCAGATCGATCTTGAAGCCGACTTCCTGCAATTGCGCCTGGATGGCTTCCATGATCTCCGTCACGTTCGGGAAGTTTGCCGAGCGCGCGATGATGGTGATCGGTGTCTCGACCTTCACACCTTCCGCCTTGGCTTCCTCCAGCAGTTTTTTCGCGCCTTCCGGATCGTACGGGAAGACCTTGACATCAGGATTCCAGCCGAGCGTCGGTGGCGGCACGATGGCCGTGGCGAGCAGCGCGCTGTCTGGAACCAGGGTGCCGAGGAACGCCTGACGGTCGATAGCCATGTTGAGGGCACGGCGGACGCGCACGTCGTTCATCGGCTCGATATTGTGGTCGATGCGCAGGTACACGGTCTCGCTGTCGAGATAGGAGAAGTCGGTCTTGGGGTTTGTCGCGTCGAGCTGCGAGATGGAGGGTGAAAGATCGGCCTCGCCGGCCTGAACCATAGCTGCACGCACGGACGGGTCTGCACGGAACAGGTAGGTTGCTTCGGTAACCTGCGGCTTCTGGCCCCAATAGTCGTCGCGTTCCGTCAGCACGATCTGCTGGCCCGGCGTCCAGTTCGTCAGTTTGTAAGGACCGGTGCCGATCGGCTCGCGGATGAATTCGAGCGGTGTTTCCTCCGGCACGATCGTGACGAGTGACATCAAGAGTGGAAGGATCGGCTGAACCGGATCGGCGCTGAAGTCGATCGTGTGATCGTCGACGACATTAGCGGTGACCGTCATGCCGCCAAAGTAGCGGCGCGACTCGCAGGCATTCTTGTCGCTCATGATGCGGTCGAAACTATGCTTGACGTCCTTGGCGTCGAAGGTCGTGCCGTCAGAGAATTTCACGCCCTGGCGAAGGTGGAAACGCCAGCTGCCGTCTTCGTTCTGTTCCCACTTCTCCGCAAGACGTGGCAGCACGCCCTTGCCGCCGCGAACGTCGAGTTCGGTCAGGGTCTCGCTGACGTTCTGCATGATGACGCGGCCGATGTTCGAGCGGGTCGCCATGCACGGCTCAAGCAGATCGGCTTCCTCCGCAAGCACGATCTTGATCGGCCCCGATGCGGCAAAGACGGGCGATATGGTGGAGCCCAACAGGAGCGCACCCAGGATAAGCGTTTTCTTCATTGCATTCTCCTCCCTAGAAAGTCTGGTTCAGTTCTATTTGGCAGCGGATCCGAATTTTCCGGAACGCGCGGCAATCAAGGCGGCGCAGCATATGAGCGCGCCTCCGCCGATGGTGGTCAGGGCGACGGTTTCGCCGAACAGGGCAAATCCACCGAAGGCGACGAGCGGCAGGCGCAGGAAGTCCACCGGCGCCACGACCGTTGCCGGCGCCAACGAAAAGGCGTGCGTCATCAGCGCCATGCAGGCGGTGCCGACCACGCCCTGAAGCGCCAGAAGCCCCATTTCCCTCGGACCAGGCATGGTGAAAAAGGGGAGGGCGAACAGCAGGGCGATCGGTACGGTCAAGAGAAGGTTCCACACGACCAGTGTCGACGTCGCGTCACCTTTCGACATGGACTTCAGGATCAGCTGGATTGCCGATTGAAGCACCGCGCCCGTCAGCGCCAGCAGGATTGCCAGCGTGAAGCCAGTTCCCGACGGTCCGATCATCAGCATGGCGCCGGCAAAGCCGAGGGCGACTGCCGCGATCATCGCCGGGCCGGGTCGCTCGCCCAACGTCAGTGCTGCGCCAAGGACGACGAAGATCGGAGATGTGAAGGCGATGGCGGTAACATCGGCGAGCGGCCCCCAGCTAAAGGCGGCAAACAGCGCAATCATCGCCAGCAGCTTGAAAGCGGCGCGCAAGGCGTGCTGACGCATCGGGTGGGTCGTGCGTAGAACGGATGGACGCAGTGCGATCCAGGGCAGAAGGATCAGCGCACCGAAAAAAGCGCGGAAAAATCCGATGACGAAAGGGTGCACGGCGCCGCTCAGCGCCCGTACGATCACGGCATCCGACGCGGCAAGCGTAGCTGCTCCCGCTGCAAAGACGACGGCCGTCGTAGCCTGATGGCGGCTGCTGGTGCTGTGCATGAAATTCCTCCGTCCCCGGCATCCTCGTTCCAGGTTGGCTCGACCATCCATCTTTTTCGTAATGTTGTCAAATCGTTTCGTCATGTAATTTTTAATTCAAAGCTATATGTCAATATTAAAGCAATTATATCAATCAGTTAGCAAATCATTGCGTGAAGCGCAAATCAGAAAAGTGACATTAATAAACTTGACAACTTGAAAAATTGAGCGATTTTCAAACCTGACTGGAGGACCAAATGCATCCCGATGAAATCGCTCGCAACATGACCGGCGTGCTTCAATCCGTGTCCAAGGGGCGCGACGAAGCCTTGTTGCCTTCGCCAATGATCCAGAATCATGCAGCTTTCCTGCATCTGCTCGATGACGGCGCACTCGTGTGCGCCTGGTTCGGTGGAACGCTCGAGGGCAAGTCGGATATCTCCATCTTCGCATCGGTGCTGGTGGAAGGCTCTGCGAACTGGGGTCCGCCCCAGCGCCTGAGTGACGATCCTTCGCACTCTGAGCAGAATCCGGTGTTGTTTTCCGCGCCGGACGGCAGACTTTGGCTTTTTCATACCTCCCAGCCTTCGGGCAATCAGGATGAATGCCGCATCCGCATGGCCGAGGTGCAGCACGACCCGTTGGATCCGCACAGGCTCGTCGCCGCGCAAGGTCGGTATCTCGATCTTCCGCGTGGTTGCTTCGTGCGTGCGCCCATCGTCATTCGCGATGACGGAGCATGGCTGTTGCCAATTTTCCGCTGCGTGCAGCGCCCCGGCCAGAAATGGAATGGTAGCCACGATACCGCGGCCGTGGGTGTGTCGGTCGATGGCGGCGAGACCTGGCGGCTTGATGACATCGACCAGTCCACTGGCTGTGTGCATATGTCGCCCGTGGCTCTCGGAGAGGATCGGCTTGTTTCTTTCTTTCGGCGCCGGCAGGCCGATTTCGTCTACCGCAGCGACAGCAGCGACGGTGGGCGGACCTGGTCCGTACCTCATGCCACGGATGTGGCGAACAACAATTCATCGCTTGCCGCCGCCCGCCTTCGCGACGGCCGGATCGCCATGATCTGCAATCCCATCAATGCGCTGTCGTCGACCGACCGACGCGCTTCGCTCTACGACGAACTGGGCGAGGAGGATAACCGGCCGGATGCGGATCCAACCGGAGGGTGCGTTCCAGTGTGGGGGGTGCCGCGAGCACCCGTCGCGCTCTGCCTCTCCGAGGACGAGGGGCGTTCCTTTGCCATGCGCCAGGTCGTCGAAGATGGTCCAGGCACCTGCCTGTCCAACGATTCGACCGACGGCCGCAACCAGGAAATGTCCTACCCGTGGCTGCTCGAAAGTCCTGACGGCACCATGCATCTCGCCTACACCTATCATCGGCGTGCGATCAAATATGTCCGCCTTGCTCCCGGCTGGGACGGCGCGGCTCGACGGAGTGTTTCATGAGCAATATCATCGGAATAACCATGGGTGACCCATGCGGGGTCGGGCCTGAGATCGCGGTCCGCGCCTTGGCTGAAATGTCGCCTGCAGATCGGGATCAGACGCGGATCTACGGCAATCTGACCACGCTCGAAACGGCTCGATCCGCACTCGGCATTGACATCGATCTTGCGCCTTTCGTCGTCGATCTGCCGATCGAGGGCGCGCCGCTTCCCTGGGGGCAGTTGAGCGCGGTGGCCGGCGATGCCGCCTTCCGATTCATCGAGAAAGCGGTGCGGGATGCCGAAGCTGGCGCGATCGGCTGCATCGTCACCGCCCCGATCAACAAGGAAGCACTGAACCTTGCCGGCCATCACTATGATGGCCATACCGGCATGCTGCGCAGCCTGACCGGTTCGAAGGCGGCCTATATGCTGCTCGCTTCCGAACGGCTGAAGGTCATCCATGTCTCGACCCATGTCTCGCTGCAGGAGGCCATCAGGCGAGCGACGACCGAAAGGGTACTGGCGACGATCAGGGCCGGCGACGCGCATCTGAAGCGCATCGGCTACGCCGCGCCGAAAATCGCGGTCGCCGGCATTAATCCGCATTGTGGCGAGAACGGCCTCTTCGGCACCGAGGATGACGACCAGATCGCGCCTGCGGTCGCAGCTGCACGTGCGGAAGGGATCGACGTCCAGGGGCCGATTTCGGCCGACACGGTATTTTACCGCGCCTATTCCGGCGCATTCGATCTGATTGTTGCCCAGTACCACGATCAGGGACACATCCCCATCAAGCTTGTTGCCTTCGACACGGCGGTGAACGTCTCGGTGGATCTGCCGATCGACCGCACGTCCGTCGACCACGGGACGGCCTTCGACATCGCCGGAAAGGGGATCGCCAACCACGGCAATATGAACTCCGCCATCGCCTATGCGCGCAAGCTCGTCAACGGCCGCGCCAAGCAAGGATGACCAAGCCATGACCATCGCTCAAATCACCCTTCATCAACCCCGCCGCCTGGCGGTCGGGGCCGGCCTCATCGGCGAGGTCGGCGCCTGGGCGGCAGATGTGCAGTCCACGCTCGTGATAGCAACGCCGATAACCGCCGGATTTGTCGATCGGCTGAAGCTTTCCGGCCGCGTTACCGTGTTTGATGCAATTCCGGGCGAACCGGATATCGCGACGCTGGAGGCGGCGATTGAGACGGCGCGGAGGTGCAAGCCGGACCTGATCGTCGGGCTCGGCGGCGGTTCGGTGCTCGACGTGGCAAAGCTGGCTGCCGTGCTCTGGGATTCGGATCAGACGCTCGGCGACGTCGCGGGGCCGAACCGTGTCGCGGGTCGTCGCACACGCCTGGCGCAGGTCGCCACCACGGCGGGAACAGGTTCCGAGGCGGGTATTCGTTCGTTGATCACCGACCCTGCAAAGGGCAACAAGGTCGCCGTGGAAAGCCCGCACATGATCGCGGACTTTGCCGTTCTCGATCCCGAGTTGACCTATTCGGTGCCGCCGGCGGTCACGGCAGCGACCGGCGTCGACGCTATGGCTCATTGTGTCGAGGCTTTCACCAACAAGCGGGCGCATCCGATGATCGACGGGTTCGCGCGCATGGGCTTCCGTCTCGTCGGCAAGTATCTGGCGCGGGCGGTCAGGGACGGCTCCGATACCGAGGCGCGGGAAGGCCTGATGCTCGCATCCTACTACGGCGGCATCTGCCTTGGCCCCGTCAACACGGCCGCTGGACACGCCATTGCCTATCCTCTCGGCACCCGGCTCGGTTTGCCGCACGGGCTCGCCAACGCCATCATCTTTCCGCACGTGCTTGCCTTCAACCAGCCTGTTGCGGCAAAGAAGACGGATGAGGTCGCGCTTGCGCTCGGCTTCGGCGGCGCACTGTCCGAAACCGAGCTTTTGAGCGCGGCGCAGGGTTTCTGCAGGAACCTGGGCATCGAGATGTCGCTTGCCGCTCATGGTGCGGCTGCGGATGATCTGCCTCTCTACGCGAGTGAAGCGCATGCAAACCGCCGCCTGATGGATAACAATCCGGTCGATATGACCGTCGAGGATGTCCTGTCGGTCTATAAGGCAGCCTTCTAGCCGGCCTGATTGGTATTCGTTCTTCCCGGTAAAAATGCCTCGGCTGTTGGCCGAGGCATTTTTCTTTGTATGCAAGATAAACCTCCATCTCTGGTGGAGGTCATGACTTCCAGATCGTCCGGCCTATCTGGTCGCCTGAAAGAGGCGCTCACGCGAGCCGGTCAGGTGATCAAGCATCAGTTGCTTTGCCCTCGTGCCATCGCCTGAGGCGATCGCTTCGGCGATTGCCTCATGTTCGGCAAAAACACGGGTAAGGCCGGCCGCCTCGCGCTTGACCGATGCGCCGTGAAATTTCATGCCGACGGCAATATGGTCCTTGAGTGCTTCCATTGCGGTCGAGAAGTAGCTGTTGCGGGCCGCGCGCGCGATCGCCAAATGAAACTGGAAGTCCGCGTCCTCGCGGTGCGACTGGCGATTGGTGGCATCCCGCATCAATTCGAGCGCCTGACGAATGGCGCCAAGGCTTGCGGTATCGTGGCGGGCGGCTGCGGCCGCGGCTGCGGCCGGTTCGACCGTCAGCCGGAACTCGTAGCAGTTCAAGAGATCCGCAACATTCTCCAACTGTCCGAAGCCGAGCGGCTCTTTCATGCCAAGCGCGCGAACGAAACTGCCAGCGCCCCGGCGCGAATAGATCAAGCCCTGGTCCCGCAGGCGCTGGAGCGCTTCGCGGATGACCGGGCGCGACACTTCGAATTCCGCCGCCAGTTCGTGCTCGGTCGGCAAGCGCTCATCGGGCTGATAGGCGCCGGACTTGATCGCGCGGTGCATCCGTTCGAAGGCGAAGTCGGCCAGGCTCTTGCGTGTCGTTCCGTTCTCCAGTCCCATCTGTCATCCCATACTGCGGAGGATCCTGTCCGCAATCTCCCTCAACGTTCCCGGTTGGCCGAATCCCCCGGACTTGGCAATGATGCAACGGCCGTCCGCGTGGGCCAAGCCCAGTCCGGGCAGGCACTCACCAACCAGTCTGAAACGGGTGATCCCCATTTTCTCTAGCACGGCTTCGGCGGTTGCGCCGCCGGAAAGAAGCAAGGTGGAAGCGGCCCTGGTCAGTGCCGGAAATACGCTTTCTGCCAGAAGACGCGATACGTCCTGCGAACTCGTCGGTGCGCTCCCGGGAACCGCCTGTACCAGCGTTATCAGGCTCTCATCTGCGGTCTCGTCGGTCAGCCGGCCGTTTGGTGCGGGCATGTAGCGCGGCTTGCGCGTGGCCCGCAACTCCTCGATCTGCGCCAAGGTAATCGGGTCTCGCGAGCCGATGACGAAAAGTCCCGGGCCTGGCGGGACCTCCGCAGCGCGCGGATCGGCCCCGCCGCTCATTTGGTGCGCGAGTTGCTCCGCCAGTCCGCGCGCGCCGATAAGCAGGTCCACGCCTTGCTCCTGTGATGCAAGCAGCCAGCCGTTCATATCTTCCAAGGTCGCGACATCGGGCACAGTGATTTGGCCCACGTGCCTGCCGAGCTTCTCCGCAATCGATATCGGCCTGTCGACGCCGAACCCCTGCACATGGCCGTCATTCACTATCCGCCCGAAATCCGGAATGGCCGGTGCCATCAGCGCCGAGCGATAAGGGGTGACGTCGAGCTCGGCGGCAATGTGGCCCTTGAGGCGCGAGTCGACCTTCTTGAACAGGCGTGTGCCAGGCGGCAATGCGGCGAGCGCCGCCGTCGTTGCGCTCTGCGCGCCTGCGAGGTCCAGTTCTCGCGAAGCAACATTGATTGAAATTACCTGCGGGTTCTCGCTCAGGGCCGCAGCGATCGCCCCGACGGTGAGCGCAATCTCCGTATGAAGGCCTCTGCTGGCAAATGGAGCAGCTGCATCCAGGGCGCCTGTCAGATCATCGGCGACAATGGCCAGCATGACACGAACTCCAAGAATTTGTTGTTATCTTTAGTTCCGGCATTTTTGATTGAAATGTCAAGAAAATTTGAGAGGTGAGTTACAAATATGATGATGAAATGGAGCATGTCATGCGCACCGGGAAACATCCTGTCACTCGCGATCACCGTCATTCTCTTCGCCGCAGCAGGTGCGCAAGCGGCGCTGACCGTTACATTCGTCAATCCCGAGCACTATCGCGACCGCGGGAGGCCGCCTGCGGGCGCGGATACCGTCAACGCGGACGCGAATTCGGCTCATCGTCTTGCGAATGCCGTACGCCGACTTGCGCCTAGCCAAATCATGAGGTGACTGGCGCAGTCAGGTCGTTGCCTGAGCAAGGAATGCATGCTCCATAGCGAAACGATAATATGATATTGAAACTCAAGTTTATCTTCTTTAAGACGCGCTCACAGGCGGGGGTGAGCTCGGCGCTGTATCAGGCCTTGCAGTTTAACGGTTCCATCGCGGATGCCCCCCAACCCTAAGAAGACGATCCTGCAGGTGCTGACGGAAAGCTACGGCGATCTCGTCCGGCATGTGGCCCAGCGTTTCAAGGGGCGGGCAGATGCTGATGACGTGATCCAGGATACCTATCTGCGGGTCCGCAATATGCCGTCAGACACCCCGATCCAAAACCCGCAGGCCTATCTGTTTCGAATGGCAAACAATGTTGCGGTTGACCATGTGCGTCGCCGTAACGCGCAAGAGCGCCACATATCTCCGATTGAATTTCCTGACGTCAGGTCGGGGGAGGTATCTGTCGATCGGGTGATCGACTATCGCCAGCGCCTCGCGGCTCTGGAGCGCGTCGTTGCAGATCTGCCTGCGCGTCAGCGCGAAGTCTTTCTGATGCACAAGTTCGATGGTCTCAGCCATTCAGAAATCGCCGCCGAACTCGGCATTACACGCAGCGCCGTGGAGAAGTTGATCATGAAGGCGCTGGCCACCTGCCGTGATCGGCTCGACGGTTTGCTGGATTGAGGCGGATGCAAATGAAACGAGGGGTGAGGTACTCACACGCGAAATCCGTCTATATAGCGACCGTTGATAGCAGGAAACTTCATCGTGGCGTTCCTGTCCATGCAAAGAGCCGGTGTTGGTGATGGCAGAAGCCAGGGATCCCTCGAAAGAACAACCGAAAGACGAGGCGCTCGCCTGGTTCGTCCGCCTGACCTCCGGTGAGGCGACGGCCGCCGAACGATCGGCGCATGCGACATGGATGGCTGCGTCACCGTCGCACCGCAAGGAGTATGAGAAGCTTGCGGGCATCTGGTCCGATCTGGACATTGTTGGCGATCCCAGGGGGCAGCGCGGGCTGCCGATTGCCAGTCGTTCCGCAGCCTTTGGCCGCCGCAGCTTTTTGGCAGGCGGCGCTGCCATGCTCGGGGTCGCAGGCTATGTCGGGTTGAACGGATTGCCTGATTTTCTGCTGAGCGATTATGAGACAGGGACCGCGGAACTACGAGAGCTTGCACTCGCAGACGGATCAAGAGTGAGCCTTGACGCGGACACGGCGATTGCCGTGGACTTCATCGAGAGCAGGCGCTCCGTGCAGCTGTTGCGGGGCCGAGCGTTCTTCGATGTCGCGAAAGATGCGCGGCGTCCGTTCATTGTCGAGGCGGGGGCCGGTACGACAACCGCGCTTGGAACGCGTTTTGTCGTGCATCGATGGTCGGACACGGTAACCGTCTCGGTCGAGGAGAGCGCCGTTTCCGTGATGGCACCGGACCACTCTTCCGCGATCCTTCAGGTCGGTCAAAACGTCTCCTACGGCGAAACCGGTCTCGGCGACGTCGGCGATGTCGATGTTCAGAGCGAGACGGCTTGGCGGCGCGGCAAGCTTATCTTCAAGGACCGGCCGTTGCGGCAGGTTATCGCCGACGTTAATCGCTATCGCGCCGGCACCATCCGCATCGTCGACAGCGAGCTCGATAATCTTCGCGTTAGCGGGATATTCGAGATTGCCAATCCGGACGGCGTGCTCGGTGCACTTAGCGCGGCCTTGCCCGTCCGGGTCCTCCGCCTGACCGATTACCTGGTGCTTTTGCGCGCAGCCTGAAGGCTGGAGAGCAAAAAGAAATATTCCTGACAAGTATATTCAACTTCAGGGGTGAGGGGGCTCACGCCGAGATCCGTCTTTGAGACGAGTGCCCTTGAGGCCTTTGAATTATTTGCAGGAATGGAGTGACGTCGAGGTATGGCGAGAGGATCGAGGGAACGTGCCGCATGGGGTACGGGGGTCGTTGTTTCGGGGCTGGCATGCGCGCTGATGGCATCCGTTGCCATCACGCCGGCATATGCCCAACAGACGACACCGAAGAGCATACGGCCCGCCGCTGCCGGTTTCAGCATCCCCGCAGGCCCGCTTGACGCGGCGATCATGCGCTTTGGAGATGATGCCGGCCTGCAAATGCTCTATCCGGCGGACGTCGTACGTGGACTGCGCAGTGCTGGACTTTCGGGCAGCTTTACCACCGACGCCGCTCTTGCCAGGCTTCTTGCCGGCACCGGCCTGGTCTACCGCTTCACCGGGACCAACACGGTGACCATCTCGGACCCGCGTCGCACCACCTCGGGTGAAGGCGCCGTCACCCCAGACGGGGCCACGGCTCTGCAGAAGATCGAGGTAAGCGGCCTGGGCGCTGCAACCGAAGGGACCGGTTCATATACGACAGGAGAGATGGCAACCGCGGCGGGCCTGCCGTTGTCGATCAGGGAAACGCCGCAGTCGGTGACCGTTGTCACCCGGCAGTTGCTTGATGATCGACAGGCAACGACGATTGCCGATGCCCTCGGCAGCGCCACGGGTATCAGCATCCAGCGCTACGACAGTGACCGTACCGAATTCTTTGCGCGCGGTTTCGCCCTGACCGAGTTTCAGTATGACGGCGTGCTCGCCAAGACCGACGGGGTTTACGATTATGGGCTGAGCAACGCCGACATGACGATCTACGACCGGGTCGAAATCGTGAAGGGCGCCAACGGCTTGCTGCAGGGGGCAGGGAGCCCCGGCGCCGCCGTCAATCTGGTGCGCAAGAAGCCGACCGACACGTTCCAGGCCTCGCTGACAGGGACTGCCGGTTCCTGGGATACGTATCGTTCGGAGATGGACGTCTCCGGTCCGCTGAATGCTGATGGCTCCCTGCGTGGACGCTTCGCCGGCGCCTACGAAGACGGCAAGTCCTATCTGGATCACTACGAGAAACGCAAGTTCACGCTCTACGGTGTGCTCGAAGCCGACATCACAGATGATACGACACTGACCGTCGGTGCCGACTACCAGCGCAATCTTCCGCGCGGGTCGAGCTGGACGGGGCTGCCGATGTTCTACAGCGACGGCTCGCGTACCGATTGGGATGTCTCCAAGAATCCGGCCACGGAGTGGAGCCGCCGCAACACCTATGCAAACAACTATTTTGCAACGCTCGTGCACGAGTTCGACAACGGCTGGAACCTGGATGTGACGCTCAACCATCGTCGCAACGGTCATGACAGCGTGCTCGGGTCGGCCGGCGGCGGTTGGCCAGATCCGGTGACGGGTGCCGGTGTCTTCCAGTATGTCGGGCGTTACGGCGGCAATGTCGTTCAAAACACCGCCGATGTCAGGGCTTCCGGTCCGATCGAGCTGTTTGGCCGGGACCATGATCTGATGATCGGCGCCACGGCATCGCGCACTTCCGACAAAGGTCCCTGGTACGGCTATGGCGGCGTCGGTTATGACCCGAACGTGCCCAACTTCTTCGATTGGGACGGCAAGACGCAGGAGCCGGGGTTCGATCTCGTCGGCAAATATCAAACGAAGACGACCCAGTACGGCGCCTATGCCGCCATTCGCCTGAAGCCGACCGATGAGCTCTCCGTCATCGCTGGAAGCCGCATAAGCTGGTGGGACACGAACGACTATGGCACGTACGACAATGCCAGCGGAACGTGGGCAGGCGCGGCGGCCTACTCGGTCAAGGGCGAACTCACGCCCTATCTCGGCGTCGTCTATGATCTGACGGACAGCTATTCAGTTTATGCAAGCTACACGAGCATTTTCAAACCGCAAAAAAGCCAGGATGTTGCAGGTGCCTATCTCGATCCCGAAATGGGCAATAGCTACGAAGCCGGCGTGAAGGGGGCGTTCTTCGACGGTGCCTTGAACACGACCGCTGCCGTCTTTCTGACCAGGCAGGACAACGTCGGCGAACAGGCCGGGACCGATCCCGTGACGGGCGATCCCTACTACACCGCCGCCGACGGGGTGACGACGAAGGGGTTTGAACTGGAGGCGTCCGGCGAGGTGCTGCCTGGCTGGAACGTCTATGCGGGCTACACATACGCCCATGCCCGCAAGGCCGACGGCGACCGGGTCTATTCCTTCATCCAGACGAGCGCACCGGAAAACGTCGTCAAGCTCTTCACCACCTATCAGCTGCCCGGAGAGTGGGAGAAGCTGACGGTCGGCGGCGGCATCCGCTGGCAGGACGAGATCTATGGCAAGGTGTGGAGCCCGGCCTCGGAATACGCTGTTCTCAGCCAGAAGAACGTCTTCCTGGTGGATCTGATGGCCCGGTACAGCTTCAACGAGAAGGTCGATCTCACCTTCAATGCGAAGAACCTCCTGAACGAGAAGTACTATGCGGGCTTCGGTAATTTCGACACCGGGTTCTACGGTGAGCCGCGCAGCTTCAGCGTTTCCACGAAGTTCAAGTTCTAAAGGTGGCGTCGGCGCAAGGCGTGCCGGCCGCAACGGGAGGGCGACGTTGACGGCAACACGGCTGACATCGGCAATCGGTGACGCGACAGGCGGTTTCTTGTCGCGTCGCGCCGTGCTTGCCGGAGGCTTCGCGTCATTGCTGGCCTCAAGGGCGGGTGCGTCCATGGGGCAAACGCCAAGCTTTCCCGTAACTGTCGAACATGCGCTCGGCGCGACAGTCGTGCCGGCGGCGCCGAAGCGCATAGTCACCGTCGGCTGGTGCGACGAGGACAGCGTGCTTGCTTTCGGTGAAACGCCGATCGCCATGGTTCGTCGCGGCATGTTCGAAAGCGGCATCGCCCCCTGGTGCGAAGAAAGGCTCGGGTCCGTTCGGCCGCACCTGCTCGACGGCGGGCAGGCCGATTACGAAACGATCCTCGGCCTGGCGCCCGATCTGATCGTCAACGTCTTTTCAGACATGGCTGCTCGCAGCTACGAGCGGCTTTCGACGATCGCTCCGACGATCGGCTACGCGAGCGGACCGTGGCGGGCCGATTGGCGCGAGCAGACACGGCAGATCGGCAAGGCCCTGGGCCGACCGGCGGAGGCCGAAGTACTTATCGATCGGACGAAATCGTTCCTGGCTCGGCTTGCCCGGCAAAATGAGAGCCTGATTGGGCGCAGCTTTACCTTCGGCACCTATTTCCCGGGCTCCGGTTCAATGGTCGTCTATTTGCCCGGCGAGACGCGGGTCGACTGGCTGGTCGACCTCGGCATGCGCATCGCCCCCGGCGTAGAACGGCTTTCCCGGCAAAACCCGGGCAGAAGTTCTCTCGACATCAGCCTTGAGCAACTCGACACGGTCGAAAGCGATGTCCTGATCATGTGGTACGAAGGCGATGCCAGAGGTTCGATGGAGAACCAGCCGCTGTTCCGGCTGTTTCGACCCGTCACAGCGGGCGCCTATGTGGTGCTTGAAGATCCGGTTTCCGTCTGGTCGGCCTCCTGGCCGAGTGTTCTCGCCATCCCTTACGGATTTCCAGGTCTGGTGCCGCGACTGGCCCAGGCGATCGAATTGGCTGACAGCCGCGCCGGCAAGGAGCCCTGATGTATCACGAAGACTATTTCTTCTCCCGCGTTCGCACGGCCGAACGTTTGACCCCCTCGATGATCCGGGTGGTTCTCGACGTGGACGGGGCAGAGCGACTGGTGGAGACCGGGCATGCGGACGAGTGGATCCGGTTGGCCTTCGCCCCGGATGACGACACGCCGGTGACGCTCCCTGTCTTTGCCAATGGAAAGTGGGGGAGACCGGATGGCTCCAAGCCCTGCCCGAACCGGCCCTATACCATCCGGGGCTGGGATCCTGCCCACGGCGAAATGGTCGTCGATCTCGTCGTGCATGACGGCGGTGTCGGCGCGAGCTGGGCGCTCTCGGCAAAACCGGGCGATGTGGTCGGTCTCTGCAATCCGGAAGGCCGCTATCGCCTTCCATCCGACGCCCAATGGATCGTGCTGCTTTCTGACATCACCGGCCTGCCGGCGGCGGCGCGGATCCTTGAGGAACTTCCCGAAGGTATCGCGGCGAAGGTGCATGTCGAACTGCCCGACATGGCCGACCGCCAGGAGTTGACGTCCAAGGCAGATATCAGCGTTTCCTGGTACGACAGTTTCGGCAAGCACGGCCGTGCCAGCGGGTTGGAGCAGATTGCGCGCGGCATCCCGTTGCCGGATGGCCCCGGCTATATCTGGATCGCCGGCGAAGCGACGTCCGTCAGCGAAAGCCGCATGCATTTTCGCGATGCGCTCGGCTTCGACAAACAACGGATCACCGCAGTCGGCTACTGGATCCTCGGACAGGCACGGGTATGAGCATGGGCGTGACGCTCGGCGTCCCGGCAACAACGCGTGCCCAACGGGTGGTGCGATCGCGCGGCAGGAGCAAGGTACTTGCCCTCCTTGCCGGCACGGTCCTGTTGATCGTGGCGATGGTCGCGAGCCTGCTCGTCGGCGTCAGGACCATCGCGCCCGAGATTGCGCTTCAAGCGTTCCTTGGGTTTGATCCGACATCGGTCGAGCACGTGATCATCCGTGACTACCGCTTGCCGCGCACGCTGCTTGGCCTGCTTGCAGGCAGTGCCTTCGGTGTCTCCGGCGCGCTGATCCAGGCGGCCACACGCAATCCTCTTGCCGACCCCGGCATCCTCGGCGTCAACGCCGGTGCCGCCTTTTTCGTGATCGTGGCCGTCGGGCTTCTCGGCCTCAGGACTATCGACGCCTATCTCGGCTTTGCCATGCTGGGTGCCGTTGCCGCGACGGCGGTTGTCTATGCTGTCGGCGCCTCGGGGCGAGATGGTGCGACGCCGATGCGGCTCGTTCTGGCGGGGGTCGCGCTTTCCGCGGTCCTGTCAGGCATTGGCTCTTCGATCACGCTTCTGAACCCGCAAGCCTTCGACCAGATGCGTCACTGGTCGATCGGTTCGATCGCCGGCCGGGACATGCATATTGTCGCGACAGTCGCTCCGGTGATCGCTACCGGGCATTTGCTGGCGCTTGTTCTTGCGCGACCGTTGAATGCGGTTGCGCTTGGCGACGAGTTGGCGAGCACCCTCGGTGCCGGCCTCGGTCTCACCAGGGTCGGGGTGGCAATAGCCGTCACGCTTCTGGCCGGTGGCGCGACGGCGGCGGCCGGTCCGGTCGGCTTCCTCGGATTGATGGTTCCGCATGCTATATGCTGGTTCAGCGGGCCGGACCAACGCTGGATCGTGATCCTGACGGCTGTGTTTTCAGCGATCCTGATCCTGGTTGCCGACGTTGCCGGTCGCCTGCTGATCGCGCCCGACGAACTGGAGGCCGGAATCTTGACGGCCCTGATCGGTGCACCTGTTTTGATCCTGCTTGCGCGCCGCCGAAAGGCGACCGGCCTGTGAGCGGGCCGCCGGGAAATCCAGCCACTGGACAGGTCGTCAGACCCGTTCGCTGCTTGAGCGAGCAGGTCTCATTTCGCCTGAATTTGCGTGCGGCCATGCTGTTTGCGGTACTGGTAGGGCTCGCGCTGGTGTTGATGCTTGTGTCGCTGTCGAGCGGAAGACTGCCTGTGGCCGCTACCGATATCTGGGCGGCGCTGGTGGGCGGGGCTTCGCCGAACGTGCGAATGGTCGTGGTGGAATGGCGTCTGCCGCGCGTGCTGCTGGCCTTGCTGCTGGGCATGGCTCTCGGCCTCAGCGGCGCCATCTTTCAGTCGCTCACACGCAATCCGCTGGGCAGCCCTGACGTCATCGGTTTTTCCACCGGCTCCTATTCCGGTGCGCTCGTCGCGATGCTGATCCTTGGCGGCGGGCCGCAGGAGATGGGGGTTGGTGCGGTCATCGGCGGCTTGGCGACGGCCATGATTGTCTATGCGTTTGCCTGGAAGAATGGCATCCAGGGCTTCCGACTGATCATCGTTGGGATCGGTGTTTCCGCGATGCTCGGCGCTTTCAATCTCTGGCTGATGCGCCAGGCAGACTTGCCGGCAGCACTTGCTGCGGCGATTTGGGGGGCGGGGACTTTGAACGGCCTCGGTCAATCCGATGTCAACCTCGTCGCAGCCGTTCTCCTTGCGTTAATGCCCCTTACCATTGCTCTGGCCCGCCCAATGCGGCAGCTCGAACTTGGCGACGATCTCGCCGTTTCCACCGGTGTTTCCGCCGGCGTCACACGCCTTGCCCTCCTGTTGCTGGGCGTGGCCCTGATGGCAACCGTCACCGCAGTTTCGGGGCCGATAGCCTTCGCTGCACTCGCCGCGCCCCAGATCGCCCGACGGCTGGCGCATGCGCCCGGTGTTCCGCTGGCATCGTCTGCGCTTGTGGGCGGGCTCATGCTGCTTGCGGCCGACTGGCTGGCTCAACATGCGTTTGCATCCCCGCTGCCGGTCGGCACCATGACGGTCAGCATCGGCGGGCTTTACTTTGTCGGGCTTTTGCTGCGGGAGATCAGAAGGTCATGAGCAATAATCCTCGGCTTCACGCAAGGGCCGTCACGCTGGCATACGAACGGCGGATCATCTCCGCCGACCTTTCGGTCGGCATACCCGATGGCTCGTTCACGGTGATCGTTGGCCCCAATGCCAGTGGCAAGTCCACTTTGCTGCGGGCACTGGCGCGCCTTCTGTCGCCCAGTTCGGGGCAGATCGTCCTTGATGGCAAGGAGATCGGCAAATACGCAGCAAAGGCCGTGGCGAGCAGGATCGGACTGTTGCCGCAATCATCAGTGGCGCCGGAGGGGATTTCGGTTTTCGATCTGGTGTCGCGGGGGCGTTATCCACATCAGTCCTTTCTGAGGCAATGGTCGAAGGCGGATGAAGCGGCCGTATGGGAGGCTATGGAGCTGACAGGAGTCGCCGATCTCGCAGATCGACCGGTGGACGAACTCTCCGGCGGTCAGCGTCAACGTGTCTGGATCGGCGTGGTGTTGGCGCAGGAAACGCCGATCCTTTTGTTGGATGAGCCGACAACCTTCCTCGATATCGCCCACCAGATCGAACTGCTGGATCTCTGCCAGCATCTCAGCCGTCACCGTGGCCGAACGTTGGTGGCGGTGCTTCACGACCTCAATCACGCCTGCCGTTACGCCACCCATATGATAGCGATGCGCGATGGCGCCATCGTCGCCGAGGGTGAGCCGGCCAAGATCATAACCCCAAAGCTGGTGGAGGACGTCTTCGGGCTCTCATGCATGATTATTGACGACCCGGTTTCCGCAACGCCCTTGATCGTGCCACGACCAAAGCTACGCTGACGACAGCGACCGGAGTTTGGTCGAAAACGTCCGCATCAGACGGCCCAGAGGCGGCTACCCTATGGATCAGCGCCTTCGAGGCGGCCTGCAACGGTTCTGCCGAGCGTTAGGATGCCTGGGCCGGACCTTACCTGCCGGCTCTCCGGCCATCTTGACACTGCCTGCCCGTTGCCGAGGGGCTGTGCGCCGGGCAGGCGTTGCCGGAGCCCGCGCCCAATGTGCGGCTCAAGACCGGCGCGGAGGACGCAAACTTGCCGCAGGGTGGGTGGGCTTGCAAATCCGGGGGACTCGATGACATTGAGTGCATGAGCACCTCCGAACCATCAACAAATGCGGCCCGGCGCAGTACTGACCGGCGCCGGATCCCGATCGCCGCGCTCATGGCGTTGAGCTTCGGCGCGCTGGTGTTTGTGTCTGTGGGGGGCGTTCTGGCGTTGTCGGTAGGCGCTAACGTGCGCAATACCTTGGATCTGCTCGGCGCTCAGTCGACGCTTCTGGTCGATGCAATGGAAGACCTTCTGCGCGCCGAAATGGGACGCGCAGAGAATGCGGTGGCCGGCGTCGCGCAGCTTTACGCGCAGAGCGATTTTGAGATCGACGATGCGAAAATGTCGGCAGCCCTTGCCGGTGCGCTCTCGGCGACGCCCGGCGCAAATGCGATGCTGGTGTGCACCGCCGACTTGAAATGCAGAGGTGCTGCCCGTGGCGGGCGCGACTTTCCCGCCAATGAGATCCGGCATCTTCCGGCTGCTCCCGAGAAATCTCCTCAGGTCCGCGCTGCCCTTGAAGGCCGGCGTCAGCTCGATGGGCGTCAGTGGGGCGCATTCGTGGCCAACGAGTACGGCCTGTTCGCCAATGTCTCGACCCCGCTTCAGCGTGATGGAGAAACACGAGGCTGGGTGATCGCCGCCGTGGAGCTGCGCAAGCTGTCGGAAATCACCCGAGAATTGTCGTCGCGCTTCGGTACACATGCCTTCATCCTGGATGGCGACGGAACCGTCCTGGCAGACCCTCGCCTAGCCGATCCAAATTCGGTCACGCGGCCGCTGACGCCACTTGTCGCATTCGGCGACCCGGTGCTTGCGCGCTACGGCGAGCGGACGACGGAGACGGAATTCAGCGCCAAGCGCGGCCGCGATATCGAGGTCGCCGAGATCAGCATCGACGATCAAGCTGCGTCTGCCTCACTGTCGGGAGCGGACAGCTACATCGCTATCACGCGCAGGATCGCTGGTTACGGTGAACGGCCATGGACCATCGGGGCGTATTTCGAGGCCGGACAGATAGGCGACGAGATCGAACGTGTCATGGGGTCGGCGCTGCTGGGCCTTGGCGCCATGGCCGCAGCGGTCGTGGTTGCCGTCCTGTTGGGGCGGCGTCTATCTCGTCCTATACAAGCGATCGCCGGCCAGGCGTCGCGCGTTGCCAACTTCGAACTTGACGATGTAACGCCGCTGCCGCGCAGCAGGGTTCTGGAACTGGATGAGCAGGCCTCTGCCTTCAATGCGATGCTTGTGGGTCTTCGCGCGTTTTCCACCTACGTGCCGCGCTCTCTTGTTTCCAAGCTGGTGCGCAGCGGACAGATGGGGATTGCCGAACCGCGCGAAGCAGTCGTCACCGTCATGTTCACCGACATCGCCGGCTTCACGACGTTGTCGGAGCAGATGGATGCCGCCGCTGCAGGGCGGCTCCTCAACCACCATTTTGCCATTCTTTGCCGCGCGGTCGATGCGAACGGCGGCGCCGTCGACAAGTTTCTCGGCGACGGCATGCTGGCATTTTTCGGCGCCCCGGATCATCTGGAGGATCATGCCGCTGCCGCAGTCCGTGCGGCCGCAATCATCCGCGAAGAACTGGAGAACGACAATATCAAGGGAGCGGCGGAAGGTCGGCCACCGCTTCGAGTGCGCATCGGCATCCACACCGGCCTTGTCATTGTCGGCAATATCGGCGCGTCCGACCGGGTCAATTACACGATCGTGGGCGATACGGTGAACATCAGCCAGCGGCTCCTGGAAGTGGGCAAGATGGCGATGCCGGATGCACCCGCCTGCATTGCCCTTTCCAGAGAGACCGCCTCAAGGCTCGACGACAGCTTTTCTACGATCCCGATGGGCGAGCATTGGCTGCGCGGACGTGGTGAGGCGACCGAGGTTGTCCAACTTGGCAAAGTTGCGTCGCTTGCGCCGATTAACCGAGATCTTACTTCTGCGGAATCTCCGACGGTTCAGTAGCGGTTGGCCTGGCGTCACTTGCTGGCAACGAGGCACCGACGCGCTGATCGCGTAGCCAATCGTGTGCTGGATTTCAGGCCCGCGCCGGGCGTTAAGCCCACCGAACGAGACGGAAATCAGTGGCGTGAGTGACCGATGTACAGTGAGCGTCCGGTGACCCCGCCTTTGAGACTTTCAGCGAACACCTGAAGCTATGACGCCAATTGCGTCATTGGAGACGTTCAAGAAGAACTCGAGCCAAGCTTCCCAAGTGCCGTATTCGCAGGACTTCCCGCGGCACCCCGCAATAGTCGGCCCGGCGCGGGAACACCAAGCCTCCTCGCTTCCGAAGCGACACCCGAGATCACCGATTGCGGAACGAAATCTCGAGGAGATCACTTGCCACACGCATACGGGCCACACGCATGTTACGGGTTCGGCCTATCCTAGCGCGCCAGCGTCGCCACGCGGTCAAGCGCAGTACCGAAACCTTGCAAGGAGATCGAGAGCGGAGCCGCTGCCCCGCCAACAGCGACGGCCTTGACCCTAAGCGCCGCGCCGGCGCGCAGCGCGACCAGCGTTGGGGTGTCAAAGGTCACTGAAACGAGGCATCCGACCGGGAGGCAAGTGTGGAAGTGCACGGGCTGCATCGCCGGCTTGTCGTCGATCTGGAAGGTGACGCCGGGCTCGAGCGCCAGACCGAACGGCAGGACCAGCGTGCCCGACACAGAGTTTGCCGACGGTGCATTCAGTTCGATCGCCAGCAGGCGTTGTCCGTTCTGCTGCGCCTGGACCTGCGACAGCACGCAGCGCTTTGCGCTCGTATCCTGTACGCAGGCCACACTCCAGTCCTGATAGGTCTCGTTCAGCGACGATGCCCCTCCCGGCAAGGACGATGCTGCTTTACCGCCAGCGGTTCGGCTCTCAGTCTGCGCCTGAGCCAGCTGGAAACGCTGTGGAGCCGGGTCGTCGTGGCCGGCGGTAACGGGTGCTGCACCGCTCGGCGTCGAAGACGCGAGCTCCGGCACGAGATACAGCGCCACGCCCACGGCAATCGCGAGCGATGTGGAAGTGAGCCCAAGGTGGCGAATGCTGTTGCGCGTCATGCAAGCGCCTTTCGCTCGGTCGTGCGCTGCGGGCGATGCTTGTCTTTGGTCACAGTCAATTGGGTTCACCTTCAGAACTTGACGTTGAGGTTGATGCGGGCGGACTGGTCGGCGATGTCTGAGGCAAACTGGCCGGCATAGGTCACGCCGATCGTTGCGTTTGGCGACAGCGCATAGTCGAGGCCGGCTTCGACCACCGCAACGTTGCGAGCAATCGGAACCCCCGCGGTCAGGAAGACGTCGCCGCCTCCGGCAAAGCGCATCGTCGAAAGCGGCACCGTATCGCCGAAGGCGTGGCGCCAGCCGGCCATGCCGTTGACCGTTACGGCCGCGCCGTTGAGGTCGAAGGTGCTCGAGGCGCGAAGACCCAGTGTCGTCAACGTCGATTCCGCCGTGTCGCCCTTGCTGCCGAGTGCCGCCGCCCCACCCCTCTCGGCGAAGTCATCCGTATGAACGCTGACGTGAGCGAGATTGGCGAAGGGCTCGAGCCGAGCCGTGCCCATGGCGAAGCCATAGCCGAGTTCGCCGAAGACTTGCGCCGTGCTGGCGTCGTAATCGCCGCTCAGAGTGTCGCTGAACCCGGGGGTCGTGACCTTCCGCGAGGTCGAGACGTCGTGCCAGGTGTAGGCAGCACCGGTCCGCAAGGCGAGATCGCCCCAGCTGGCGCCGCCATAGAGGCCGGCGTGATAGTTTTCGCTCGAGCCGGAGGAGGAGCGTTCCTTCACGTCGAAACTGGTGTGGCTGTAGCCCGCGATCGCGCCGAAGCGCCACTTGTCGAACGCCGGGACGTCCGCGCCAGCGAAGAATCCACCCGTCGAGCGGTTGAGACGTGCTGCGTTGCCGTCGCCATCCGTGTGCCCCCAGGAGCCGAAGCCCTGGCTCCAGAACGCCAGACGATCGGTTGTCGCCTCGACCGCGACCGGCTTGCCGCCGACATAGCTCGTAACCGTGCCGTTCGAAGCGCCGGCACTGTCGAAGGCCGCGCGAAGGCGTTCGTTGATGGCATTGCGGGCGAAGCGACTGTCTTCGATGAGCGCCGACTTCGCCGAAGCGTGGATCTCGCCCGAGAGCTGGTCGAAGGCGTTTCGTGCCTGTGGTGCCGACAGGTTTGTGATGGCGTTGTAGACCGGATTGCCTCTCCCAAGGCTTTCGACTCCGTCGCCGGTGGCGATCTGGTTCGGCGTTGCACCGACGCTGGAGAAGTCGATATTGTTGCGGGTCAGCTTCAGATAGACGTTGCTGGCGTCGTAGCTGAGCGAAGGATCGAGGAAGGCGAGGTTCGAGCTCACGCCGCTGAAGCTGCCGCTCCGACCGCCATTGGCGGTCACGATTGTGTACTTTGTCTCCGGCGCATAGCTGCCCGTGTCCGCCAGCACCTTGACCGAGCCGCCGGCGATGGTCGCCGTGCCGCTGGCAACGATCCTGTCCGACTGGCCGGCCGCGTTCACTTCAACCTCGTAGATCGAGCCGGAGTTGAAGGTGAGATTACCGGCGACGTTGAGCGTGCCGATCGAGTTGCCCGGGGCGATCGTGCCCGAAACGCGCACGTTGCTCGCCGCACCGCTGCCTTGAAGGCGGCCGTCGGCCAGGACGTCGACGGTGCCGCCAAGTGAGCCGTTGACCGCCAGCGTGCCGTTCTCGACCGTTGTCGCCCCGGAAAAAGCGGAGGAATTGCCCGTCAGGGTGAGAAGGCCCGCGCCAGCCTTTGCGAAGCTGCCACTGCCGGAAATCACACCGCCATAGCTGGTGTTGACGGCCTGGTCGAACGTCAGGGAAGCGCCCGCGGCGAGGGCTGTGTTGCCGCCGAAGCGCTCGGCCGACGTAACGAGCCTTCCCGCCTGGACCGTCCAATCGAGTGACGACATGCCGGTCAGGCTCAGAGCACCGGCGCCCCGCTTGATCATCCGGCCGCCCGAGCCATTGAGTGCTCCTATGTCGCCGGCAAAGGCGGCGTTGGTCGTCTGATCGAAGACGACCGTTCCGGCGTTGCCGACCTTGCCCGAGATCGAGTCGGCATTGCCGATCAGCGTACCGGCCGCAACCAGCGTGTTGCCGTAGGCGTTGGCGCCGTTGTCGAGCCGCAGCGTGCCGTTGCCCTGCTTGATCAGGTCGCCGTTGCCCGACAGGCCGCCCGTCAGCCCGAGTTCGGTTCCGGCGGCGATGTCGAAGCGCCCCGCCTGCGTCAGGGCGATCGAGCGAGCAGTGTCGAAGCTCGCGGTGGTCGCAAGCGCACCGCCGGTGAAGGAAACGCCGCCCGAAGCTGCACCGAGATTGGCGTCGCGCGAGATCGACAGCACACCGCCCACGATCGTGGTGCCGCCCCTATAGGTGTTGTCGCCGCTAAGAGTGAGCGCACCGGCGCCGGCCTTGGCCAGCGACGTGCCGTTCCAGCCAAGCAAGGGATTTGCCGTCTGGTCGGCGAGCGCCGTTCCGACTGTGAAGGTGTCGGCCGCATCCGTCAGCGTGAAGGTGCCATGGGAGAGATTGTTGCCGGCGGTCCAGCTCAGCCCATAGCTTGCGAGGTACTGCAGGCTGTCTGCCGATTTGCGGCCGGATACGGTGAGATAGTCCACCGTGCCGATGAAACCACCTACGGTGACGCTGGCGAAGTCGCCGCTTATTCCAGAGCGGGTGTCTATCAGCACCTTGTCGAGTTGGCTCGCATCGTTGATGCCGCCGATGTTGAAGGCGACGCCATTGCCGATCGTGACGCGGTTGGCGGTCAACGTGGGGCTGTTCGTGCCGGCGACGATGGACAGCGCGGTGTTGTCGGCGAGGGTGACTGCCCGCTCGACGGTCAGGGTCGCCGGCGTCTGGATCGCCAACGTGCCACCGGTCACGGTCAGGTTTCCGCCCAGAGCGTTGCTACCGCCGGCGCTGCCGTCGCCGAACTGCAAGCGCCCACCGGAGACGGTGGTGTCGCCCATATAGGCATTGTTGCCGGTCAGGACCGTCGTACCTGAACCGATCTGCCGCACAGCGCCGCTGCCCGAGATGGCGCCGGCGAAGGTGACCGCGTCGCTGCGGTTGAAGGCGAGCACGCCATGGTTGACGACGTCGCCGATGATCGAGCCGGCCGCGCCGCCGTTGCCGAGTTGCAGCGTCCCACCCGCGACCGTGGTGCCGCCAGTATAGCTGTTGTCGCCGGTCAGGACCGTCGTGCCGGAACCGTTCTGCCGCACCGCGCCGTTGCCGGAGATGGTGCCGGCGAAAGTGACCGCATCGCTGCGGTTGAAGGCGAGCACGCCATTGTTGACGACGTCGCGGACGATCGATCCGGTCGCGCCGCCGTTGCCGAGTTGCAGCGTACCGCCTGAAATCGTCGTTCCGCCGGTATAGCTGTTGTTGCCCGTCAGGATCGTGGTGCCCGTACTCATCTGCCGTACCGCACCGTTGCCCGAGATGGCGCCGGAGAAAGTAACTGCATCGCTGCGGTTGAAGGCGAGCACGCCATTGTTGACTACATCGCCCAGGATCGAGCCGGCCGCACCGCCGTTCCCGAGTTGCAAGACCCCGCCCGAAATCGTTGTGCCGCCGGTGTAGCTGTTGCTGCCCCTCAGGATCGTGGTGCCCGTACCGATCTGCCGCACCGCTCCATTGCCCGTGATGGCGCCCGAGAATGTGACCGCATCGCTACGGTTGAAGGCCAACACACCGTCGTTGACGACATCGCCCAGGATCGATCCGGTCGAACCGCCATTGCCGAGTTGCAAGACGCCGCCCGAGATCGTCGTCCCGCCGCCATAGCTGTTGGTGCCGGTCAGGGTGAGCGTGCCCATGCCGGCCTTGGTCAGTGACGTGCCGTTCCAGCCCGTCGCGGGGTTCGCCACTTGGTCGGAAAGTGCCGCGCCCACCGTGAAGCTGTCGGTGGCATTGGTCAGCGTGAAGGTACCGTGGGCGAGATTGTTGGCGGCGGTCCAGCTCAGACCGTAGCTGGCGAGATATTGCCGGTTGTCAGCTGATTTGCGGGCGGACATGGTGAGATAGTCCACTGCGCCGCTGAAGCCGCCGACGCTGACGTTGGCGAAGTCACCGCTGATTCCAGAGCGGGTGTCTATCAGCACCTTGTCGAGCTGGCTCGCGTCATTGATGCCGCCGATGTTGAAGCCGACGCCATTGCCGATCGTGATACTGTCGGCCGACAGCCCGGGGTTGTTCGTGCCCGCGACGATGGATAGCGCAGTGTTGTCGGCAAAGTTCACGGTCTGTGCGACGTCCACGGCCGCCGGCGCCTGGATCGCCAGCGTGCCGCCGGTCACGGTCAGCTTGCCGCCGAGCGTATTGCTTCCGCCCGCGCTGCCGTCGCCGAACTGCAACTGGCCGCCCGCGACAGTGGTGTCGCCGGTATAGCTATTGCTGCCGGTCAGGACGGTCGTACCTGATCCGATCTGCTGCACAGCGCCGCTGCCCGAGATGGCGCCGGAAAAAGTGAACGTATCGCTGCGGTTGAAGGCGAGCACGCCGCCGTTGACGACATTGCCGGTGATCGAGCCGGTTGCGCCGCCATTGCCGAGTTGCAGCGTGCCGCCTGAAATCGTCGTGCCGCCGGTATAGCTGTTGCTGCCGGTCAGGATGGTGGTGCCCGTACCGATCTGTCGTACGGCTCCACTTCCCGAGATGGCGCCTGCGAAAGAGAAGGCATCGCTGCGGTTGAAGGCGAGCGCGCCGTCATTGACGACATTGCCGATAATCGAGCCCGACGCGCCGCCGTTGCCGAGTTGCAGCGTGCCGTCTGAAATCGTGGTGCCGCCGGTATAGCTGTTGCTGCCGGTCAGGATGGTGGTGCCTGAACCGATCTGCCGCACCGCGCCGCTGCCCGAAATCGCGCTGGAAAAGGTGAGCGCGTCGCTGCGGTTGAAGGCGAACGCGCCGTCGTTGACCACATCGCCCAGGATCGAGCCGGTCGTGCCGCCATTGCCGATCTGGAGCGTGCCGCCTGAAACCGTCGTGCCGCCGGTGTAGGTATTGGTGCCTGTCAGGGTGGTGGTGCCTGAACCGGTTTGCCGCACCGCGCCATTGCCCGAGATGGCGCCAGAAAAGGTGACCGCGTCGCTGCGGTTGAAGGCCAAAATGCCGTCGTTGACCACATCGCCCAGGATCGAGCCGGTCCCGCCGCCATTGCCGAGTTGCAGCGTGCCGCCCGAAATCGTCGTGCCGCCGGTATGGGTGTTGCTGCCGGTGAGGATGGTGGTGCCCGTACCGATCTGCCGCACCACGCCGCTACCCGAAATGGCGCCGGCGAGGGTGACCGCGTCGCTGCGGTTGAAGGCCAAAATGCCGTCGTTGACAACATTGCCGGTGATCGAGCCGGTCGCGCCGCCGTTGCCGAGTTGCAGCGTGCCGCCTGAAATCGTGCTGCCGCCGGTGTAGCTGTTGCTGCCCGTCAGGATCGTGGTGCCCGTACCGATCTGCCGTACAGCGCCGCTGCCGGAAATGGCGCCGGCGAGAGTGAACGCATCGCTGCGGTTGAAGGCGAGCACGCTGTCGTTGACGACATCGCCGGCAATCGAGCCCGCCACACCGCCATTGCCGATTTGGAGCACGCCGCCCGCGACCGTGGTGCCTCCCTGCTGGCCGCGGCCTATCAGCAGTTGGGCCGAACGGACGAAGCCAGGGCGGCCCTGGCGCAGGCCATGACGCTGAGGCCGGGTTCGACAGCGCGCAATCTGCCACCGCCCACCAAGAACACCAGTCCGGTTTATCTCGACGCGACCGAACGCCTCGTGGGCCTGATGATCGCTGCCGGGTTGCCTGCAGATTGACCGGCGTCCGAGCAGCACAGTCGGGCCGGTGGTGGGCGCCAACGTTTCTGTGCCGGCACGCTACCGGATCCGCCGTGGGCCTATGCCAAGGGCGTGATCTTGGACTTCTGACGGCCGAGTAAACCCACGGACAATTTGCTCGTCGAGAGCGGCATGTTGGGAGTCGGCGTCGACACAGCAGGCCGGAGCTGCAAGAGAATGTCGCTGCCGCGTGGGTATCAGGCGCTCCGATTTCGGCCTTTCGCCGCCCGTGCGGCGAGCCGTCGGCCGATCCAGGAAAGGTAGGAGCAGGAGATGAGGAACCAGACGCCAACGAAGACATAGGCCTCGAGCGCCTGATTGCCCCAGGCGACATCGCTGAAGGCCATGCGAGCGGTGGCGCTGAGATCGTGCAGGCCGAGGATCACGACAAGGGATGTGTCCTTGTAGGCGCCGATGGTGCTGTTGACGAGGGCGGGCATGGCCCGCTCGATTGCCTGTGGCAAAAGCACGAGGCGGGCGGTCTGCCAGAAGCCGAGACCGAGCGAAGAGGCTGCCTCATGTTGACCGGCAGGCAGTGCCATGAGGCCGCTACGCACATCCTCGGCGAAATAGGCGGCATGGAAGAAGACGAGGGCGATGAGGACCGCGATGATCGGATCGATGGCCGTGCCCTTGGGGAGCGTCAGCGGCAGCACGAAGACACCGACGAAGAGCAGCGTCACCATCGGCACGCCACGCATGATCTCCACATAGGCGCCGGCGGCGCGGTGCAGCAGCCGATGACGTGTCTGGTAGCGGGCGAGCGCGAGCAGCACTCCGACCGGCAGGGCGAGGGCGAGCGCGATGGTGGACAGGATGAGGAGGATCGGCAGGCCGTTCCACCTGGTGGCATCGACCGGAACGAGACCGAGAATGCCGCCGCCCATCAGGGCGAAGGACGCGGCGATGCCCGCCAGCCAGAGTCCGGCGGTGAGCTTCATGTTCAGCCAGCGCCCACTTACAGCCATGTGGCCGGTGGCGATGGAAAGACCGATCAGCAGGAGCGAGACGAGCATCGGCCGCCACTGCTCGTCGAACGGATAGGTGCCGAACAGGATGAAGCGGGATTTCTCCGCCCAGAAAGGCCAGCAGGCGCCCGCGGCCTCGACACAGGCGGACGGATCGGCAAGGGGCGGCACGGCCGAGAAGACGAGCCAATCGGCAATGGCCCATAGGAGGGTGAGGGCGAGGCCACCGCTTGCGAGGGACAGGAGGCTTGCGCCCGGTCGGGAAAGATGCCTCCGCAGCCAGGCGGAAAACCGGCCGAAGCCGATCGATTGTGTCGCTCCGCTCATCGTCCATCCCTCCCTTCCCGCGCGCGGATACGGGCGCTCCAATGGTTCAGCACTCCGGTGAGTACAAGGCAGAGCAGCAGGTAGATCGACATGGTGATCAGCATGGTTTCCAGCGGCCGGAAGGTCTGGTTGATCGCGGTGCCGGCGACCGACATGAGGTCGGAATAGCCGACGGCGATGGAGATGGAGGTGTTCTTCAAGAGGTTTGCGAACTGGTTGTTGAGCGGAGGAACCACGGTGCGCAGCACCTGCGGTACGACGACGAGACGGGTTGTCTGGCCGCTCCTGAGGCCGAGCGCCGCCGCCGCCTCGATCTGGCCGCTCGGAACGGCCTCGATCCCGCCGCGCAGCACCTCGGCAATCTGCGCGCCGTGATAAAGGCCGAGCGCGACCGCCACCGTACAGAACTGGATGGAAAGCGCGATGCCACCCTCGACCGAGAAGCCTTCGAGCGTCGGCCACGAGAGACCGAGCGGCGCTTGCAGCGCGGTGGCGAGTACCCCGGGGACGACGATGAAAAGCGCAAACGCGACGGGCAGAACGGGCAGACGCCGGCCGGTGAGGGCCTGACGCCGGGCGGCGCGGCCTGCCCAGAGCCAGATGAAGGCAGGGACCAGAACAAGGCTGGCGAGGAGCAAGGTCCTGTTGCGCGGATCGTCGGAAAGCCAAGGCAGGTAGATCGCCCGGTTGGAGATCGTGAAGGGGCCGAGGACCAATGCCTGTCGGATCGCGGGCAGGCCGTTCACCGCGGCGATGAAGATGACGAGCAGGACAAGTATCTTCGGCAAGTTGCGGAAGAGTTCGACGTAAGCAAGCGCGAAGAGGCGGGCGAGCGGCGCGGAGCTGACGCTGAGAAGCCCAAGCAGCAGGCCGGCGATGCAGGCGATGACGAGACTGGCGAGGGCTACGGCGATGGTGTTGGCAAGGCCCGCAAGGATCGCCCGCAGATAGCTGTCGCTCGCGCCATAGGGAACGAGCGTTTCGCTGAGATCGAAGCCCGCCTGCTGGGTGAGGAAGCCGAAGCCCGGCTGGATGCCGGCCGCCGTCATGTTGGAATGCACGTTGTAGGCGACAAGGGCAAAGGCCGCGAGGATCGCAAGGCCGACACCGATATCGGAGAGAGAAACGGCAGGGCCTGTCTTGGGAGGACCGTCGTGCGCGGAGTGAGGAGGGGGCAGCTTCCGGTCCATGGGGCGCTCAGGAGTTGGTTTCGGCAGGTAGGGCGAAACGGGTAACCAGTGCCTTCTGCGCTTCGGTCTCCGGCCCGGAGCCGCAGCTGGCGACAAGTGCGGTGGCCTCCGCGGTATCGAGGCCGAGTGCGCGAAGGATGCAGATGGCGAAGGTGCCGGTGCGGCCGATGCCGGCCGCGCAATGCACGAAGACCCGGCCGCCGGCGGCAAGCGCCCGCGCCGTGTCGCCGGCGATGGCGAAGAGCCCGGCCTCGTCCGTGGGGACGCCGAAATCGGTGATCGGGAAGCGGGCGACGGGGATGTCGATCTCCCCGGCGAGAGCGGCGGCATAGCCGGGCGCCTTCTCCTCGATTTCTGCGAGCGGAGTGAGGCTGACGATACGGGTGATTTTTTGCGCGTGCAGATCGGCGAGGTCGTCGTCAAAAGGGCGCAGCCGGCCGGGCATCGGGCCGAGCCAGAGCGTGCCGGCAGTGCCGGATGGCAGCCGGAGAGGGCGAAGGAACGCTGTTTCGGTCATGCGGTTTCCGCTGCGAGCTCGGCGAAAAGGGCGGCCGGCGTCTGCGCGGTCGCAACCGCTGCGACGGTCGTGCGCAACGCCGAAAAGGCGGCTTGGATATCCGCATGCGCAACCTGGATGCGCCAGCGGATTACCCGCCAATGCAAGGCGGCGTGTGCTTCGGCGGCGATCGGATCGTGCACCAGGCCGGAGACGAGATCGAGGAATAGGGCACGGATGGTGAAGTAGCTCTCGAGGGGAGCATCACCGGGATTGGCGGCAAGTTCGCCGATCGTGGCGAGCTGGATGCGGGAAGGCATCGCAAAGGCCGGGGCGCAGCAGCGCGTGCAAAGCCGAAGCATGTCCGACAGCATGGAGAAATGCAGGTCGCGTTTGGCCGAATCAAGCGCGCTAACCATCGTGCCGACGCCCGAGCGGGTTTCCAGGAGATGCTCGAAGGAGAGCCGCTGCAGAACCTGGCGGATCGGCGTGCGGCTGACGCCGAATTCCTGCGCCAGCTTGCCCTCGTGCAGCATCATCGGCGTGTCGGGATGGGTCATGCAGATGCGGAAGCGCAGCTCCTGCAGCATTTCCTCCGAACGGGGTGGACCGGATCTCGATGTTTGCGGCAAGCTCACGCTTTCCCCTCTCCATTGCTTTGGTGCGCCAGCGCGCAATTGTTATTCCGGATATGCAGCCAGTTTTCCTGAGGCGGGCTTTCGACCGATTCCGGAAAGCCCTGGCGCACCGTCGACAGGGCCTCTTCGACCGAAAGGCCCTGTCCATTGAGAATATGAGCGGCGACCATGCCGCTGCGCCCTGCGCCGTAGCTGCAGCAGAGCGCAACGGCCCTGTCCTGCGCAAGCAGCGCCGAAACCTGTCCTTCCAGCCGTTGCCAGGCCCGCATCCACGCCGCGCCGGGCGCGGAAAAATCGTCGATCGGCAGGGCGGCAAAGGCCATGCCCGTCTGCTTCACGCGTTCACGTAGCTGGAGGCGGAAGCCGGGCGGGCAGTCGCTGTCGCGCGCCAGGAAGAGGAAAAGAGCGGTCCCGCAGGCGACGAGCGCCTGGAGTGTCTCGTCGATGCCGTCTGGATCGATCCAGATCTCGCCGCGATGATCGATCGTGACGCCCGGCGCGCCGAGGGTCACGAGGCGTCCGCCGCCGGGGCAGTCGACGATGGCGCGGATGAATATGGGATCGTCGATATCCGCCACGCCGCCGTTCCTCGTTCTTGCCGCTCGCTTCACCGTATCGGATAGGCGTACATCAAGCCACCTTTGCTGGCCGATGCGTTCTGGCTGCCTTCGCGCTTCAGCTTGAAGGGCGTCTCCGGGCCGAGATGGCGGTCGAACACTTCTCCGTAGGAGCCGACCTGCTTGATAACCTGGTAGGCCCAGTCGGCCGGCAGTTTCATCTTGGCGGCCATGTCCGCGGTCGCGCCATCCTTGGCGAAGAGACGCTGCACCGCCTTCGGCTGCTTGTCGAGATCGGCGATGGCGGCATCGACATTGGTCGAATTGATGCCGAGCTCGTCGGCATTCAACATGATCTGGAAAGCCCAGCGCATGGCCTTTTCCAGTGTTTCGTCCGGCTGGGCCACCAGCGTCAGCGGCTCGGCGGAGATGATTTCGGGCAGGAGCTCGTAGTCGTCGGGATTCTTGGCAAGGCGGCGGTCGGCGGCGAGTGCCGTCATGTCGGAGGCGTAGGCGTCGCACTTGCCGGCGAAGAAGGCCTGCAGGCGCGCCGTCTTGTCAGCAATGTTCTCGACCTTGTACTCGAAGCCATGGGCGGCGAACCAGTCGGCGATGTTGAGCAGCGTCGTCGAGCCGTCCTCGGCGCAGATCGTCGCACCCTTCAATTCCGTGGCGGATTTCACGCCCAGCGCCTTCGGTACCATGAAGCCTTGGCCGTCATAGAATGTGGTCGCGACGAAAGCGAGGCCAGGATCGGCCGAGCGTGTCCCAGTTTCTGTGACCGAGCGAGAGGCAATGTGCGCTTGCCGGGAGACCAGGCTCTTCAGCGAGTCGGAAAATCCGATGCCGCGAATATCCGCCTTGCTCGCATCACCAAGGATGGCAGCGGCCGCCATGCGGCAAAAGTCGGCATTGAAGCCTTGGAAGACACCGGAGCTGTCAGGCACGGAAAAGCCCGGCGCACTGGGGCTGACCAGGCAGACGAGCTTGCCGCTCGAGACCACCTCATCGAAAACCGGACCAGCCTGAGCATGGGACGTAAGGGCAAGGCCGGCGGCGCAGGCGAGCGCTGCCGCGAGATAAGACCGAAGCATGATGTTTCCCCTCCTTAGTCAGGCATAGACAGCTATACCTGTATACAGCTATACCGTAGAAGTGGTTTTCCCTGCTGTCAACGGGGTAATAACCTGGAACGAATTTGTGGAACGGCAGCTGCGGGACGCCCAGAACCGATCCTCGAAGGAAGTGCAGATGGCGCCATGAAGGGCCACAGATTGTGACGCTGCGCAGCGAGCGGACGGCCGTCGCAAGGTCCGCTCATGACTATGACGCTTTGCGCGCCGGCCGGCCAACGCTGGTCGATGATCCGCTCTGCGGTCGCGCTTGGGACGATCTGCATCAGTGATGCGGTGAATGTAGAGCCAGCAGATCCTGGTCGAATTCGTCGTCGGCATGCAGATGTTGAAGGCATCGGCGATCGAGCCTGTCGTCGCCCCGCAGTCACCGGCTGGCGACCGTGCGCGCCTGCAACCGCATCATCGGCATGTAGGAGGGCACGTCGTCGAAGTCGGCAATCATGATCAGTTGCAGGCGCAAGGATGGTTTCCATGCCCATCCGTGGCGGCTGCAGAGCGGTCGGCCTTTCTTAAAAAACGGCTTGCCTGCAAATTTCGGGGGGGGGAGCGGTTTCGGAAGCGGCAGGAACGCGACAATTGCTCGGCAACCCCAGGAAATGATCCCGATCAAAATGGCATGCTCTACCGGCGGGCCGCATGAGGCTCCGAATGCCTCTGTGTGCAGCTTAACGCCCTCAATCCTTTGTCAATTCTCCACGCTATGCCGACACGTCCTTGACCGTTCTGCCTACAACCTCAGCGCATCCGTTCTTGTAAGGATCATCATGTGCTCAACCGTGAGCGAGGCCAGAACAGTGCATTGGGGAAGACCTCAGAGACGACGCGTTTCCTTGGTCCGATCCATCCGCGCACCACAGTGTCGTTGGGATGGTCATGCTTTGGCCGTTTAGGCCCATCCACTCCCAGAGAGAAGCGTCGTCTGTGGTTGGGCATTCTCCGATCGCCAGTGAGTACGCTACGCTGGCTTGAAAAGCTCCATGTGATCACCGAGCAATCTCTCGTCGAGACTATACCGTTCGATTTGGCGGCCAAGCCTGCACGCAGATTTTTGCTAAACCGGCTCCGACCTGCGCAACGTTCTCGACTGCTTGCCTCTCACTACGACGTCCTCCTCGACACGCTCGGACCCGAAGATGTCCGAGCGTTGCTGACGGACGGTGGGCTCATCCTTTCGACACTCGTCGGGCGAACCGGTACTCGATATGAGCTCAGGCTGGAGCGGAGTTCCAGGTGGCTTGCCAAAGAAGGTGAGTTGAGTTGTCGATTGCTTACGGTGGACGGCGGAATCACCGTTGCCACGCTCAGCTTCACTATCGGAACGATTGTGGAGGCAGGCCCAGTCTTCCTATGGGTGGGAGGACTGCAGGGCTGCCCCAAGAAGTACGGCAAACCGTTTACAATCCAAGTGACGCGCGATCTTTTCGGACTGAGACCGAAAGACCTGTTGATCCATGCACTATACCAACTGAAAGTATCTTTCGCTGCCAAGAGCATCATGGCGGTTTCTAACGTCGGTCACGTCAGTTTCGACGTCCGGAGCGGAAGAAGATGGATGGCGGATTACGACCAATTCTGGGTCGAGCTTGGTGGTGTTGCGCGTGACCGTTACACTTTCGAATTGCCTTCATCTCGCAGCAGACGATCTATCGAGGAGGTCGCCCCATCGAAGCGTTCGGCTTGGCGGCTACGTCAGGCTCTAATCGATGAGGTGCGCAGTGACATCAGCAATTGCACTTCAAGTCGGCTGAGCAGTGTAAAAAGATCGCTCAGCGGTAGCGGAAGCTAGCCGTCGCTGTGTTTAAGCATGGCACGTTGGCCCCTCTGGCGGGCGTAATACGATTGCCTGTGTCCGGCGGGCCTTCCATGTCCAGGGCTGGTCGATGAAGAAGATCACAGACAACCGACTGTCTGATACGCCCCAGCTTTCGTGGACCGCTTCGCTCAGCTTTAGGCAGCCGCGGGCCGATCGAATGCACCGTGCCTACTGAAATCGAGGATTGCCGCAATCTGTCTTTGGCCGCGTTCAAGGCGCGCGTCGAACGACTGGCACTCATGCAGCCGGGACGAACGTCGCCATCGTCAAGCCTTCATCAATAGCCGCAATCTATTGCGGTTATAGCGACTATGAATTTGCCCTATGCCTGACGGCGTGGCAATTGCTCCGACCGAAGGGGCGGAAACGAACGCGTCCCACGGAAGTAAACGACTGCAAGGAGCCGTACCTTCGCAGGTTTGGAGCGGCACGACTGGGCTCGTGCCGCTTCTTTTTTTGAGAACCCCAATCTGACGGCATCACATGAATCTGTATCTATCCATCGTCGAGCAGAACCTTCTCTCGGCACCCGTACTGTTCTTTTGTCTTGGTTTCGGTGCCTCGCTTCTGGGCGCGTCGATCGCTTTGCCAAGCGGCGTTTCAAAGATGATCGCGATCTACCTGATGCTGGCGATCGGTTTCAAAGGAGGGGCCGCGGTCAGCATGGGTGTACTGTCGAGCGAGGTGCTTCTGTGCCTGTTCGTCGGAGTGGTTCTGTCGGGGGCGACGCCGTTTGCCGCTTTTCGCTTTCTCGGATACGTTTCGCCCCTGCCGGCAACCGAGCGGGCGGCGATCGCCGCGCACTACGGGTCGATTTCGATCGTCACCTTCACGGCGGCGACCGATGCCTTGATCCGATTGGGCCTCGAATTCAGCGCCACGATGGCTGCGGTGGCTGCCGCCATGGAAGCGCCCGCCATCATCAGTGCCGTCTATCTCTTGCGAAAGGCCGGATCGGAAACCCGCTCAGACGGTCAATTGGCCAAACAGTCCGTCATACGAGAAGTCTTCTTCAATGTGACGATCGTTGTCCTCGTCGGCGCCTTTGCCATTGGCGCGGTGACAGGCAAGAATGGCCTCTCGGACGTCTCCGGGTTCCTGGTGGATCCATTCAGGGGTGTTCTTTGCCTCTTCCTCCTCGACCTGGGGGCTGTGGCAGGGCAGGGACTGCGCACCGGTCGGCGCTCCCTCAGTTGGCCGCTCATGTTGTTTGCAGCCTGGATGCCGGCGCTGTCTGCTGCTCTCGCGTTCCTGTCGGCATTGGCTTTTGGTCTGTCGCATGGCAACGCGGCATTGTTGATGACCCTTGCGGCCAGCGCCTCCTATATCGCGGCACCCGCCGCGATGCGCATGGCAGCGCCAGATGCGAGGCCCGAGATCTACCTGACCATGGCACTCGGCGTTACGTTCCCGCTCAATCTGCTGGTTGGAGTGCCACTTTACATCTCGATAGCCAGTATTCTTGCCTCCTAAGACACTGCAGCAGGGAGGCCTGATGGACACGCTAGGCGCGGGTCGCGCACCAATCAGGCAATGCCCTTCTCGCGGGCGACTGCATCCGCTTCGCGCGCGAGGATCTCATAGTGGCGCTGTCGCCCGCTGTTCTCGCGCCAGTAAAAGCCAACCTCGCGACGGGCCGCCCAGTCCTCGATCTCAATCAGCCTGACATCGTCGTCCTTGCGAAACTCGGCACGCGCATAAAGCTCCGGAAACAGCGAGCAGCCCATGCCGATGGAGACCATCTGCCGGATGGAATCGAGACTTGTACCTTCGTAATCATCGATGACGCGGGCATCGGCAGCCGCCGCAAGATGGCGCACATTCTCAAGCAGCCGGTGACCACTTCCAAGCGCCAGAAGCGTCTCTCCCCGCAGCGCTCTTGTCTTGACGGTCGTCTGTGATGCCAGCCGGTGCTCGGCAGGCACGCCGAGAAAGATCTTCTCGTCTCCTATGCGCCGGAACCTCAGGCCCGAACGTTCCGGGGCCGGCCCCAGGCCGCAATCGACCGTACCTTCGGCGACCGCCGCTTCGATCCATGCCGGCCGATCCTCCCGGATATAGATCTTCAGGGCTGGGAACTTCCGATGAATCCCTGGCAGGAACCCTGGAAGAAAGTAGGGACCAAACGTTGGCGCCGTGGCCATTCGAACCAGGCCGCCAAGACTTTGAGTGTCCTTCAATGCACCTTCGACAAGATCATCGACCGTCGCGAGCGCCATGCGAGCGCTTCGCGCGACGTCCTGGCCCGCCGGGGTCGTAACCACGCTTGTCGAGGTGCGTTCGAACAGCGTTACCCCGAGGGATTTTTCAACGAGCCCAATCTGGACCGACAGGGTGGGCTGGGAAACGTGGCAGCGCTTGGCGGCTTTGCCAAAGTGCCGCAGCTCGTCGAGGGCCGCAATGTATTCGAGCTGGCGCAGGGTCGGTCGATAAGACATGCGTCATTGATAATCACTATCGCCGTGATTTCAACAATGAATTGGAGCTATCGAATGATCTCGTCCAGTGTCGCGAGGTCAAACAAGGGCTTTTGCAATGGATCAGTTTCTGAAATCTCTCCGCAACCGCAAGGCGATCGTCGAGGCGCGCATTGTCGAGGAGCAGGCGCGGCCAGCGCCGGATCGGTTTCGTCTGCACACGCTGAAGAAACTCAGGCTGCAGTTCCGGGAGCAAATCGCATTCCTCGAACGGGCGAACCGGTTGCTTCCGATCTAGCGCGCTTGCGTCCGGACCAGGCTCGTTCGAAGCCAACGGCGGAGCGGGCTCGATGGGGGAGAGGTCGGTGCGCCTCGCACCGATCACAGTCAGGATGGCCGCGATTGACCATGCGATCATCGCACGCGCTTATTTCAGATTGTCGACCAGTTTGAGAATGCGGCGTTCCCGGACTTCTGCGGTCTTGGCCTCGTTGATGGCGTTGACGTGCTTTTGCCGAAGCCCAAAAGGCAGGCGATCAAAAGCCATTCGGGCTTGCGGAGAGTTATCGAGCGCCTCGGCGAGCTCGGTGGGTTCTGCGACTTCCCTTGGTGCCTCGTCGAGCTCGATATCGATCTCGACGATATCGCCTTCGCTGATCCTTGCTGCGGCGCGATGGGCAGCGCTGATCCCTATCAGCCGCTGTCCCCGCATGGCCGCCACCCGCGTGCGCCAACTAAAGCCATTGATCGTCACAGTCACCGGCGGACGACCTTCGGGACCGAGAATTTTCATCACTGCGTCGGGGACCTCGACACCTGTCGCATTGCCGGAAGGGACTACCCTCGCCTGGAACGTTCCTGATCCTCTGCCTGCATTTTTGTTCTGCTCATCTCTAGATGACATCGTCCAAATCCAATTTCATTTCAGCTATCCATAGCAGACCAACCGAGGGCCGGTGGAAGTTTCCCAATATGGAAAATCGACATCGTACGGCCTGGTGGCGCTGCGCCGCACGGGTTATGCGGCCACCTTGTAGAACGCGCGCCCAAGTCTGTCGGGATCTGCAGATTGCAGAGAATGGCATCCCGAGGCGGTGGGCCGGGCCTCAGTGCGGGAAATGGTGCAGCAGAAACCTCGTCGGATGACGCACATCGCCAAAGATGCTGAAGCTGATCGAGCTTTTCATCGAGCGTGCGCGCTCCCCTTGGCCGCATGGTTGCAAAGACGCTCGGTGTGACGGTCCCGATCTGCTAGAGCGTGCGCTTTTCTTCACGCCACGCGCGGATTGCTTCCGCGCCGGCCTTGCCGCCGCGCGGACCATGGATCGTGACTGAGCGGGAGGCGGCGGCGATGGAAAAATCCAACGCTTCGGCGAAGGGCTGGCCCTGGGCTAGACACCAGGTCAATGCTCCGCCGAACGTATCCCCAGCGCCGGTCACGTCGACGACCTCGACCGGGTAGCCGGCTGCCTGCAGGCGCGTCTCGCCGTCGTGTGCCTCCGCACCTTCAGCGGCCAGAGTGCGCACTACCCATCCGATCTCGTGATCCTTTATCCACCTAGCGATGCGCGAGAGGTCGTCATGGCCGAAGGCGGCGCGGAAGCCGACCTGGTTGAAGATGACGACGGCAGCGCCCTTGAGATAGGGCAGGTCTTCGGGCGTGCAGCCGCCGACATCGAGATCGAAGATTGCGCGGCGGTCGTGGCGCCTGAGATCGGCAACCAGATCGGCCTGCTTGAGGACGCCCCCGTCGATCTCGGCATGGAGCCGGCGCACGCGGTAAAGGGTGGTGTAGAGGAAGCCCGGCTGGCGCAGGGACACCAGCGTTGCCGGCGAGAGCCACATCGGCTGTTCTCCCATCTCCACTGTCAAAACCACGTGTTCACCATCGATGAGGAAGATGAGATTACGCGATTCTGCAACGGCCCGATCGATCAGCATATGATCGGTGGCGACGCCATTCTCCCCGAGGTCGGCGATCAGGCGACGCGACAGCGGGCTGTCGTTGAGCAGGGAAATGAACTGGGTGTCACCCCCGAGTGCCGCGTGCACGACGGCAGCATTGGCAATGGAACCGCCGATTTCTGCCGGCAGTTCCCGAACCATGCCCTTGTCAGCCCGGCCGGGCCAGCGGTCGGCCGTGTAGTATTCGTCGAGAGCGACATCGCCGATGAAGAAGGCAGTCATGCGACCTCCCCTTGCATCACCTGCACCCGGCGCGATCCGCGCTCGACCGGCACCCATGGGCTCTCGCCCAGGCCGCAGACCGCCATCCAGTAATAGGGTGTCGGGCCGTGTGCACCCCGGCAGGCATCGTGCCAGACGCCCCGATGCATCACCACCGCCTTGCCCGGCGTGATGACGAATGCCTCGATGTCAGCGGAAACAGGGGCATTGGCTGCCGATGCCGGTGCCACCGCGAGAACGATCGCTTCGCCGGCGCAGAAGATCGCCTCTTCGGTCAGCAGATGTCGCTCCATAGCCGTGCAGGACCAGGGCGCTCCTGGCGCGCGCGTGAGGCCGAGGCGGGGCGAACCTTCTACCAGCGGGACACGGGTGAACCCATCACGCCATCCGTCACCTGTCGTCCAGATCACCTGCCGGTCCTGATCGTCCATGAGGTCATAGACCTTGCCGTAGCGGGCAAAGTTCTCGGCTGTCACCGGGCTTGCCCAAACGGTGTCGGTGCTCATGTTGCGCTCCGTGCGGTGCGCACAACGCGCATCAGCCGCGCGACATGGCCGGCCTCGACCCTGCCGGTATCCTTGTGATCGTGCTTGAACCAGCTTCCGACAACGGCGCCGTCAGCATGCGCGAGCTGCTCGACCGCGTTCGCTTCGGTCAGGCCAGCGCCGATGAGCAGCGGCACGGTTCCGCCGGTTGCGGCGCGGAAGCGCGCGACCTTGTCCATGTCCGTCGGCTGGCCGGTGGCATCCGACGTTACCACAAGGCCGTCACAGCGTGCTGCGCCCAGGCGTACGTCGTCTTCCTCGGATCGCCCGGAGAGAACCGGTTGATACTTGAACCGAACGCCACCGAGCAGCAACGCCGGCACACCGGTCCGCCGTCCCGCAAGGTCGGCCGCAAACGAGGCATCGCTTTCCGGCGGCAGATGGCCGGCGACGGAATCCACCTGAATGAAGGAGACGGGGAAGCGTCTGGCAAGCGCAAAGGCGCGCGCATCGTCGCGCAGCACGTTGACGCCGATCCGTGCGCCGAGATCGAGGGTGCAAAGCCGTTCGAGCACGCGCTCGACATCGTCGGCATCGCCAAAGTAGTTTTCGACCACCAACCCGTCGACACCTTCGCCGGCCATGATGCGGGCCTCCTCTTCGGCCTGAGCGCATTTTGCGGCAGGTCCGTCGCCGCTCAGGTGCAGCATGCCGAGGATGGGTTTCGGGGTTGTGAAAGTCTCGCCAAAACGGCTCATATCAGTTCTCCTGGGTCGCGCCGCTGTCATGCGGGCGCGGTATCGCGCCCCCAGCGCGTTGCGAATTTCATCTGGACGGCCGGCGAGTAGACGATCGACGTGCGTTCAACCAATTGGTCGTCGGCATCGAGCACGTCCCCGCTGGCGCAAAGATAGCCCGGCACGGAAGGCGCCGGGGCAAAGACCTCCTGAAGACGATCGGACGGCGGCACGACGGTGAGCAGCAGTTCCGAGCGAAGGGGATGGCGATCGTAATCGCGGCGCAGCACCTCATAGAGGGATTGCGCGCCGAAATCGTAGGCATCGATGCCGGGGTAGAGGGCAAGGTCGAGCTGCGACGTGTCGACGTTCAGCCAACTGATCGTCTCGCCGTTCGCCAGACCTCGGGCACGCACCAGGAGGAGTTCGCCGTTTTCCACCCGGTGCTCCAGAACCCGTGTCACCGGGCGCTGGCCCTGACGCCTGGCCAGCTCGGTGAAGCTTCCGAAGTTCCAGATGTTGTGGCTGATCGGCCGGTGCGAGACGATGGTGCCGCGACCGCGCACCTGCTGAACCAATCCTTCCGACACCAGCAGCGCCATTGCATTGCGGACCGTGGTCCTGGCAATGCCGAACTGGTCGCGCAGCTGGTTCTCCGAGGGGATGGCTTCCCCCTCGGAAAAGTCGCCGCTCAGAATGGCGGCACGCAAGGCCCGGTAGAGCTGCCGGTAGAGCTGCTCGCTCGAAAAGGAATCGAGGCGAAAGCGCGACAGCCGGTCATCCGGGCTTTCGGTGGTTGCGTTGGCGTCTGGCGTGGAAGGATGGGTCAAGGCAGGCTCCGGCAAGTGGTTACTTCGTGGCTCCGTTTATCTTGAACTCCTCGACGCCAGCCTCTTTCAAGCCGTGGCGGTCGAGGATCTGTGCATAAGTGCCATCGGCCTTCAGCACATTGAGCGTTGCATGCACCGCGTCGCGCAACTCGCCATTCGCCTTGGCGAAGGCGATGCCGTAGTGGTTGATTTCTCCGACGTCGCCGATCTGGTAGAACTTGCCCGGCTCCTGCTTGATCAGGTCGAGAAGTCCCTCGAGGCCGATCACCGAGGCTTGGGCACGGCCCTGGCGGATCTGCATGATGTGTTCGGCCTGGGTCGGGATCTGGATGACGGTGATCAGCTTGTCGGCCGGGCAGATCGACTTTCCAAGCTCCTCCGCCCACGTGACCCAGCTCGTGCCTGTCGCCACCGCGACGGTCTTGCCGCAGAGGTCGGCCTCGGTCTTGATCTCGCCCTGATGGTCAACGCTGGAGTAGAAGACGTTGCCGGTCTTGAAATAATCGATGAAGTCGAGCTGGGTCTGGCGCTCGACCTTGTCGGAAAAGGCGGTGATGATCATATCCGAGCGGCCGGTGACGACCTGCGGGATGAGCTGCGGGAACTCGACGTTCTGGAATTCTGCCGTCAGGCCAAGGCGCTCGGCGATCGCCTTGGCAAGATCGATGTCGAAGCCCTTCAGATCGGTCGAGCCGGCGTCGCTGTACTCCATCGGCGGATAGGCGAGGCTGATGGTGAAGTTCAGCTTGCCAGCCGAGCGAACCGCTTCGGGCAGGGCTGCCGCGAGCTTTTCGTCGGCGGCATGGGCGGCCACGCCAGATGCAAGACTGATGAATGTGGCAGAGGCGAGCCCCAGGACCATCGGCAGCAGTTGTTTCATTTCCGTTCTCCCTTTTTTGAACTTTGTTGATCAGGCCAGCACACGACTGAGGAAACTGCGCACGCGCGGGTCGCCGGGGTCGCTCAGGACCTGCTGGGGCGCACCCATTTCGCGGATCTCGCCGTCAATCATCACCACGACGCGGTCGGCGACCTCGCGGGCAAAGCCGATCTCGTGCGTCACTACGATCATGGTCGTGCCGCCGCGTGCCAGATTGCGCATCACTTCCAGCACCTCGCCGACGAGTTCCGGGTCGAGGGCGCTGGTCGGCTCGTCGAACAGCATGACGCGCGGTTCCATCGCCAGGGCTCTGGCAATCGCGACGCGCTGCTTCTGGCCGCCGGAAAGTTGCGAAGGGTAAGCGGACGCCTTCGCTGCCATGCCGACCTGCTCGAGCAGGCCCATGGCACGGGCTTCAGCCTCGTCACGGCTGAGACCGCGCACAACCATCGGTCCCTCGATGACGTTTCCGAGCACCGTCCGATGGGCGAACAAATTGAAATGCTGGAACACCATGCCGAGCTGGCTCTGCTGGGCGCGCAAGCGCTTGACCGGCAATTCCTGAAGCGCGCCGCGGTTAAGCTCATAGCCCATGATCGAACCATCGACCCAGACATAGCCGCCATTGGGCGTTTCCAGATGGTTGATGCAGCGCAGGAACGTGCTCTTGCCGCTGCCGGATGGACCGAGAATGCAGAGCACCTCGCCATAGGCGACTTCCAGATCCAGGCCCTTCAGGACCTCGTGGCTACCAAAACTCTTGCGGATACCGACCGCCTTGACTGCGAGGCTCATGCTTCCCCCCTTGCGGCCGGCCGCCGCGCCCAGGCCCAGAACCCGCGGCGATCGCTGGTTGCAGTGGCGGCATCGCGGCCGAAGTGACGTTCGAGATAATATTGGCCGATGGAAAGGACGGTGGTTCCGGCCAGGTACCAGACGGCGCAGACGAACAGGAGCTCGATCACGGCACCGTTGATGAAGTAGATGCGCTGTGCGGCGTTCAGCATTTCGCCCATGGCGATCGTGGCGGCCAGCGAGGAGAATTTCAGCATGCCGATGGCGCTGTTGCCGAGAACCGGCAGGATCAGGCGCACCGTCTGAGGCAGGATGATGCGTCGCATGGTCTGGCCCGGCGTCATGCCAAGCGTGTGGGCCGCTTCCTTCTGACCGCGGTCAACGGAACCGATGCCACCGCGCACGACCTCGGTGAGATAGGAGCCTTCATTGACGCCGAGCCCGAGAACGGCAGCCACGAACGGCGTGACAACGTCGACCATGCGCTCGTCGACGAGGCCCGGAATATAGAGGCGCGGAAAGACCAGCGCGATGTTGAACCAGATGAGCAGCTGCAGCAGCACCGGCGTGCCGCGGAAGATCCAGACATAGAGCCACGCGGCAAAGCGCAGGATCGGGTTTTCCGAAAGCCGCATGATACCGAAGGCGAAGCCAAGGGCGACACCGAGCGCCAGCGCACAGGCCGAAATCAGCAGCGTCCAGCCGAAGCCGGTGACGATCACGCCGGCAGTCAGGAATTGTCCGACCACCGTCCACTGGATTTGTCCGACGGCGAAGGCTCGGACGATGATGGCGAGCAGCAGAAGGACGATGCCGCCGCTGATCCAGCGACCGGGGTGGTGCAGGCGACGGACGATCACATCCGGGCCGGGCAGGTCGATCAGCGGTAGGGCTGCGGGTGAATGGTGAGGCAAATGAGGCATGAAATCCACTTGTAGGGTTAGGCCTACAACTTACTATGGACGGTTTCGCCCGGTGTCAAGCCGCTTTGTCAGCGCTTGCTCAAAGAAGGGTGCGACGCTCCAGGATCCGGAAACACGGGGCTCCGGACATCAGCGCGGCTTGCGCCTGCTTTCCGTGATGGTCTGCGCCAGCGTTTCGGCAGCACGCGAAGGCTTGTTGCGCGGATAGGCGATGTGGAAAATATCCTCGAAGGTCAGGCGCTCGGGAGCGAGCACCCGCAGGCGGCCGGTGCGAACCCATTCGTCAGCATAGTGATCGGGCAGGAAGCCGATATAGGCGCCGGACAGGAGGAGCAGCAGCGTGCCCTCCATGTGCGGCGTCGCGGCTGCCCAGTTGAAGTTCACGCCGCAGATCGTTTCGTTGAGCATGTAGGTACGGCCGGCGAAGGATTGGGATTCGAGTTCGCCGTCGGTCAGCTCCGCGTCCGGCCGAGCAAAGAGCGGATGGCCCACGGCACAGTAGAGTTTCTGCACTTCGGAAAAGACCGTCTGGCTGCGGAAATGCGCAGTGACGTTGCCGACCGACGGCATCAGGACGATCTGATAGGAGCCGTTCAACAGGCCCTGGTTCAGCACCTGTGGCGCGGCAACGTCGATTTCCAGATGCACGCGCGGCGCCTTGGCGTGGAAGGCGGCAAGCGCGCCCTGGAGGTCTAGGTCGCGATTTGTGATCATCGCATCGACGGTGCCGAAGCTCAGGCTGCCTGTCAGCTCCCCTTGCGCCTCGCCGATGCGGCTTTGAAACTTTTCCAGCGAGCCGAACAGTTCGAGCGTGGCATCATAGACGAGCCGTCCTTCGTCGGTGAGTTCGAAGCCGCTGCGCCCACGACTGCAGAGGCGCAGGCCCAGCCGTTCCTCCAGATGGCGCATATGGGTGGAGATGGTCGCCTGCGTCATGCCAAGTGCCGATTGCGCGGCGGAAAAGCCGCCGTGCTGAACGACGGAGGCAAAGACGCGCAAAAGTCTGAGCTCGGCATCGCCAAGCGAGAGATTGAGGACGCGGTGCCGAACCTTGTTGATCATGCATTGATAAATGCACAAGTGAACATGTAATCATAGATACTTTTAAATGTTTCCGCCTTTGGCACACTCCCTCCCACCTTTGGAGGAGGGGACATGACCAGCAATTCCTATGAAACCGGACGTCTGAACCTGCCGTTTGTCGGCATCTGCACCTTCGGCAAATATCCCTACCAACCGGACTGGGACGCGATCGACGCCGACGTGGCGATCCTCGGCGCCCCCTTCGACTGCGGCACCCAGTGGCGCGCCGGCACCCGCTTCGGGCCACGCTCGATCCGCGAGGCCTCCACCCTCTTCTCCTTCGGTCATGGCGGCGCCTATGACCACGAGGACGACGTCACCTATCTTCCGAGCGGCGAGGTCTCCATCGTCGATATCGGCGATGCCGACATCGTCCACACCGATACGATGAAGAGCCATGCCAACATCGAGTTCGGCGTGCGCAAGATCTTGGAGGCCGGCGCGTTGCCGGTGGTGCTGGGCGGCGACCATTCCATCAACATCCCCTGCGTCAACGCCTTCTCCGACGACTGCGAAAAGAACGGTCCGATCCATATCGTGCAGATCGACGCCCATCTCGATTTCGTCGACGAGCGTCATGGCGTGCGCTACGGCCACGGCAACCCGATGCGGCGAGCGGCGGAAAAGCCCTATGTCAGCGGCCTGTCGCAGCTCGGCATCCGCAATGTCTCCTCCACCGCCAGGGAAGGCTACGAGGACGCCCGCAAGATGGGCTCCGACATTCTGTCAGTGCGCCAGATCCGGGCGCTGGGCACGGATGCGGTGGTCGAGCGCGTGCCGGCCGGCGCCCGCTATTACGTCACCATCGACATCGACGGCTTCGATCCCTCGATCGCGCCGGGCACGGGAACCCCGTCCCATGGCGGCTTCATCTACTACGAGGTGCTGGAGATCCTGGCGGCGCTCGCCAAGCGCGGGACCATCGTCGGTATCGACCTGGTGGAGGTCGCCCCCGACTACGACCACACCGGTGGCACCTCCATTCTGGCCGCGCAGGTTCTGATGAACCTCATCGGCCGCGTCATCCAGACAAGAGCCGAAAAACGCTGATCGAAGACCCGGGGAGGGCCGGCACGCCCAAGGCGGCCGACGAGGAGGAAAAGACATGGACGAAAGCGTCCGCAACTATCTGGATCATTATGGCGTCTGCGATGCGACGCGGCGGTTTCTGGCCAAACCCCAGAAGATGTTTATCGGCGGCGCCTGGGTCGACAGCGGCAATGGCGAGACCTTCGACATTTTCGAACCGTCCACCGGCGGCATGATCACCCGTGCTCCTTCCGGCACCACCGATGATCTCGACCGGGCCGTCCGCGCCGCCCGTGCACAGTTCGACGGCGGCGCCTGGCGCCTCCTGAAGCCGCTCGAGCGCGAACGCTTGCTGCACCGCCTTGCCGACCTCATCGAGACTCATGCCGACGAACTGGCGGAGATCGAAGCCATCGACATGGGTAAATCCGTGACCTTTGCCCGGGAAATCGATATCCAGGGCACGGTCGATACGTTCCGCTACTTTGCCGGCTGGCCGACAAAGCTGCATGGCCGCACCGTCGAGCCTTCCATTCCCGGCAATTATCTCGCCTATACCCGCAAGCAGCCCCTTGGCGTCGTCGCCGCCATCGTACCGTGGAACTTTCCGCTGCAGACCATGGCGTGGAAACTCGCGGCTGCCCTTGCGGTCGGCTGCACAGTCATCGTCAAACCGGCGGAACTGACCTCGCTCTCCACCCTGCGCTTTGCCGAACTGGTGCAGGAGGCGGGCATTCCCGATGGCGTGGTCAACATCGTCACGGGCAAGGGCAGTGTCATCGGCGCGGCCATGTCGACCCATCCGGGCATCGACAAGGTCACGTTCACCGGCTCGACCCCGGTCGGGCAGGAAGTTGGCCGCACGGCTGTCGGCAATCTCAAGCACGTTACGCTGGAACTCGGTGGCAAATCGCCGGTGCTCGTGCTCGACGATGCCGACCTGCAGAGTGCTGCGCTCGCGGTGGCGAACGGCGTATTCTTCAACTCGGGCCAGGTCTGCGATGCGGGCACCCGCGTCTATGTCCAGCGGTCTGTGCACGACGCGTTCCTCGATGAACTGGTCGCCGTCACCCGCACGCTGAAGCTCGCGCCGGGTCTCGACCGCGATTGCTACATCGGTCCCATGGTCTCTGCACAGCAGAAGAAGGTCGTGTCCGACTATATCGAAGCCGGCCGTCGTGAAGGCGCCGAGCTGATCCATGGCGGGGGCAGTCCGGACCGGCCGGGCCATTTCGTCGAACCGGCAATCTTTGCCCATTGCAGGCCGGAGATGAGCATCGTGCGCGAGGAAATCTTCGGGCCGGTGCTGGTCACGAGCCCCTTCGAGACGCTGGATGAGGCGGTTTCGTTGGCGAACGACACGCCCTTCGGCCTTGCCGCCGCGATCTACTCGAACGATCTCGCGCGCGTGCACACGCTCATCCCGCGCCTGCATGCGGGCTCCGTCTACGTCAACGCGCACAGCACGATCGACCCGTCCATGCCCTTCGGCGGCTTCAAGGCCTCGGGCTTCGGCAAGGACCTGGGCCCCGAACAGCTCGACTACCTGATGGAGACAAAGGCGGTGTGGATCACGCTGCCGTAAGCGCCGGGGCGGCTTGCGAAAACATTTCGGGTCGCCGCCCATGGGCGGCCCGGTCACGAGACCGGCGGCTGATGGAGCCGCATGTGTTCGCGGAAAGACGCCAAAGGCGCGACGCGACAGGGGAACAAAACATGGAAAACGATGTCGCCTGGCAGAACGAACTGGGACGCCGCGCCCGCATCTATGAAGACATCGAGGCGGGGCGCCGCTTCGAAGGCACGATGAGCAAACTCGACTATGCCGGCATGACCGTGCTGACGCTCGTGCTGGTCCTCGGCTTCTGGTTCTGGGGGGCATGACATGACCGATCACGTTGCCACCGGTGGGCTTGCCGCCGCAGAAATACTAAGGGAGGAAGCCTCCGCCAACCGTGCCGCCGCCGAACGCGGCGACGCACCGCTGCTACCGTCGGAACGGCTCTGGGGCTTCTGGGAGTTCACCTACGCCAATTCGGCACTCGCTATTGCCACCTGGGCCTTCCTGATCGGTGGCTCCGTCGGTCTTTTCGTCGGACCGAAGGAGGGCATTGCCGCCATCATCATCGGCAACATCGTCGGTGTCATGCTGACGGCGCTGGCCACCACGCCGCTTTCCGGCCGCTACGGCATCGAGCAGTTCGTCGCACTGCGCAGCCAGTTCGGTTATAACGGCAGCCGCGTCGTCTATGTGCTGGCTGTCGTGGTGCTCACCATGGGCTGGCTCGCGGTGCTGGCCATGATGTTCGGCCGCTCGATCGACGGGTTGACGGCGCTGAGCTCCGGCGAGGCCGCCAATCCCACCGGCATCAAGATGATCATCGCCGCCGTCGGCGCCATCCTCGTCACCTGGTTCATCGTCGCCAGGGGGCCGACCTCGATCAAGTTTTTCAACATGGTCGTCTCGCCGGCGCTGGTGATCCTGATGATCGTGATGCTCTACCTCATCCTTCAGCATCGTTCCTTCGCCGAACTGCTGGCGATGCCGGCGCTCTCGCCACCCTTCGAAGACAACACGCTCAACTTCATGATCGCCGTCGAGGTGAACCTTGCCGCCGGATTCTCGTGGTGGCCCTATATCGGCAATCTCGCCCGCTTGACGAAGAACGAGCGCACGGCGTTTTGGCCGAACATCCTCGGTATCTTCGGTGCCGCAGCGCTCGGCGAAATCGTTGGTCTTCTCGCAGCCGTTGCGCTGGGAGACAGTGATCCAACGATCTGGATGACCAAGATCGCAGGCCCGATCATCGGCATCATCGCTTTGCTTTTCGTCGCCTTCGCCAACATGACCTCGATGGCGAACATCCTCTACACGTCCATTGTCGGCCTTCGGCAGGTGGGAACCGCGTCTATCCGCGCGATCTCGTGGGGCATGATCCTCTTCCTGTTCTGTATCATCCCGCTCGGCCTCGTCGTCTTTTATCCGCAGATGTATGACGGCTTCTTCATTTTCCTCGTCTGGACCTCGGCCCTCAACTCTGCGCTCGCCGGCATCGGCATCGCCGACTACTTCTTCCTGCGCGGCCAGAAGCTCGATATGCGCAGCCTGCATGGACCGCAGGAGACGGGTCCCTATCGCTTCTGGGGCGGCTTCAATCCAATCGGCCTCTTTGCACTTGCCGTCGGTTTCGGCGTCTACGTGCTCGTGTTCAATCCACAGACGCTCGAAAGCCTGCCTGTCTTCAAATACCTCACCGCCTCCGTGCCTTCCTGCCTTGCGGCCGGCGCGGTGCACTATGTCCTGACCCGGCTTTTCGCCCGCGGGCGCGGCTGGGGCCTCTATCCGTAACATCGGGATATCAGCCATGAACGAGACCTACGACTTCATCATCATCGGCGCCGGATCGGCCGGCTGCGTGCTCGCCAATCGTCTTTCGGAAGATCCGGCCACGAAGGTTCTGGTTCTCGAATATGGCGGCAGCGACAAGTCGATCTTCATCCAGATGCCGACGGCGCTGTCCATTCCGATGAACGGCACGAAGTACAACTGGAAATACATGACGCTGCCGGAGCCCGGTCTCGACGGTCGCCGGGTCCATTGCCCGCGCGGGAAAGTCATCGGCGGTTCCTCCTCGATCAACGGGCTCGTCTACATGCGCGGTCATGCCCGCGATTTCGACGAGTGGGAGGAGTTGGGCGCACGCGGCTGGCGCTATTCCAATTGCCTGCCCTATTTCCAGCGCGCTGAAAGCTGGCAGGACGGGGGCGACGCCTATCGCGGCGCTTCCGGCCCGCTCGCAACGAACGCCGGCAACAGGATGAAGAACCCGCTCTACAAGGCCTTCGTCGATGCCGGCCACGAGGCGGGCTACATCACGACGCAGGATCCGAACGGCCATATGCAGGAAGGCTTCGGCCCCATGCACATGACGGTCAAGGACGGCGTGCGCTGGTCGACGGCCAATGCCTATCTGAAGCCGGCGATGAGCCGGCCGAACCTCACCGTCGTAACCCATGCCATGACACGGCGCGTGCTGCTGGAAGGCAAACGCGCCATCGGCGTCGAGTACGAACTCGGCGGGCAGCGCGTCGTGGCGAAGGCGAGCCGGGAGGTGCTGATATCCTCCGGCCCGATCGGCTCGCCGCACCTGCTGCAACGCTCCGGCATCGGCCCGGCTGCGGTGCTGCAAAAGGCGGGCGTCGAGGTGCTGCATGATCTGCCGGGCGTCGGCGAGAATCTGCAGGACCATTCGGAGGTCTATATCCAATATGCCTGCAAGGAGCCGATCACGCTCAACGGCAAGATGGGTCTCCTCAGCCGCGCCCTGATCGGCGCCGAGTGGCTGCTGTTCAAGAAAGGTCTGTCGGTCTCCAACCATTTCGAGAGCGGCGGCTTCATCCGTTCCGATGCGTCGCTGCAATGGCCGGATATACAGTTCCATTTCCTGCCCGCCGCCATGCGCTACGACGGCAAGAAACCGCTCGACGGTCACGGGTTCATGGTGCTGACCGGACCGAACAAGCCGAAGAGCCGCGGTCATGTGCGGCTGCGCTCGCCGGAGGCGCACGAGCAGCCGGATATCCTCTTCAACTATCTTGACCGCGAGGAGGACCGGGAAGGTTTCCGCCGCTGCTTGCGACTGACGCGGGAGATCATCGCCCAGCCGGCCTTTGACCGCTTCCGCGGCGAAGAAATCGCCCCCGGGACGAATGTTCGCACGAATGACGAGATCGACGCCTGGGTGCGCGAGACCATGGAAAGCACCTACCACCCCTGTGGCTCCTGCCGCATGGGTGAGGACGAGATGGCCGTCGTCGACAGCGAACTACGGGTGCGTGGCATTGGCGGCCTGCGGGTCATCGACAGCTCCGTCTTCCCGGCAGAGCCCAACGCCAACCTCAATGCGCCGACGATCATGCTCGCCGAGCGTGGCTCGGACATGGTGCGCGGCAAGCCGCTGCTTGCTGCCTCCAATGCACAGGTCGGCATGGCGCCCGGTGTCGGCGTCTCCCAACGCAGCGGCAAGCCGCTGCGTGCCGTCGGGCAGTGAGGCGACCGCGATGTTGCGCGGCATCGGTCATGTTGTTGCCCGTCGGGATCCTGATGATCCCGAAGAGCCGCGCAAATGGGCGCTTGTCATAGAGGCGCTTGTTCGCGGGATACTGGCCCGCCTTACCGGCGGGCGCCCTTTGCCGCGACGTCGCCCGCGTCACGGCCGGGACAGCGCCTCGGCCAAGCGGCCGAGATAGGACCGCATACGCTCCGCCGGCACGCCGGCATAGCCGAGGATGAGTGCGCCAGGCCTTCGGGTCGCAATGGCATAGTCGGAGAGCGGGTAGCATTGCAGGCCGGTCTCCAGCACATCGCGCTGGACTGCCCGGTCTTCGCGTCCGTTCGCAAGCCACGCCAGCGCGTTGAGACCGCTTTCGGAACAGTCGATCTGGGCGAGCCCGGCAAGAGCGGACTGTCCCGCCTCGATAAAGGCGCTGCGCCGCTCGCCATAGAGGCTGCGCATGCGCCGTAGGTGGCTGGCGAAATGCCCACCACCGATAAATTCGGCAAGCGCGAGCTGCGCTTCAACCGGCACGCTGCGATGGATCAGGCCCGAAAGATTGCGGAAGGTGCCGACGAGTGGCTGCGGCAGCACGAGATAGCCAATGCGGATGCCGGGATAGAGCGCCTTGCTGAAGCTGCCCGCGTAGATCACCCTGCCATGACTGTCGATGGAGCGTATTGAGGGGAGGGGCGCCCCGTCGTAGCGAAACTCGCTGTCATAGTCGTCCTCGATGATCCAGCTGTCGTTCGCCCGCGCCCATTCGAGAAGGGCAAGTCGACGCGGCAGGGAGAGCGTCACGCCGAGGGGATGATGACGCGACGGCATGACGAAGGCGAGCCGCGCATCCGGATGACGCGCCATGGCGCCCGCGACGTCCATGCCGTCCGCATCGACATCGGCAAGGCAGAGATTGAGGCCCAGCGTGCGGAACAGGTGAGAGGTAGTGACGGGGCCGGGGTCTTCGAACCAGACACCGTCACCCGGATCGGCCAGTGCCAGTGCGGCGAGCGTGAAGGCGGCATGTCCGCCTGGCGTAATGACGATCTGCTCGGGATCGCAAGGATCGCGCCGGTGCAAGGCGAGGTATTCTGCGATCCGCTGGCGCAGAACCAGCTCTCCCGCGACATCACCGTAGCCCATGCCCACCCGGCCGACGCGGGCCGCGGCGTTCCAGCATTTGCGCCAGATGGCGAAAGGAAACTGGTCGAGCGCCGGCTGGTTGGGCAGGAAGGGTTTTGGTTGCACGCGGCCGATTTCCGCCGAAACCCCGCGCGACAAGGCGCCGATCCGCGACAGCCTGGGCGATGCATCGCCATCTGCCTGCGCCGACCGTGCCGGATCTCGGCCTTGAGACCGAGAGGTCGGTGGACCTTTGTGTCTGGACCAACGAAGAAGGCAGCCGCTTTCAGCCGGCGATGATGGGGTCGGGTGTTGCCTGCGGCATCCTCCCCCTTGAACAGGCCCTTGCCGCGAGCGATGCGGACGGCGTCCGTGTCGCGGACGAGCTCGTTCGCCACGGCTATGACCGCGAGCCGGCACCGGATGTCGGCTTGGCCGACTGCTATCTCGAACTGCACATCGAGCAGGGGCCCATCCTTGAAAACACCGGCAAGACCATCGGCGTCGTAACCGGCGGGCAGGGGATCCGCTGGTACGAGATCGCGCTGCATGGCGAAGAAACCCATGCCGGGCCGGTTCCAATGGCGCTGAGGAAAGACCCGGTGCCGCTGCTCGCGCGAATGATCGACCTTGTCCATGCAATCGGCGGGCGCGATCCGCAGGCGCGCTGTACCATTGGGCAGGTCCGAACACATCCCGGCTCCATCAATGTCGTGCCGGGCCGCATCGAGATGACCGTCGACCTGCGGCATCCCGACGAGGCCGAGTTGGACGCCATGCATGATGCCTTGATGCGTGGCTGCAGAGACCTGGCATCCACCCACCCGTCCATAGGGCTGGACGTTCAGCTTCGCTGGCATTCGCCCGTCGTTCGGTTCGATCCGAGCCTCGCAAAGCTGGTCAGGTCGAGTGCCGAACGCATGGGCATCGCCGCCCACGAAATGGTGTCCGGGGCGGGCCACGACGCCTTTCATCTTGCGCGACGGGTGCCATCGGTCATGATCTTTGTTCCCTGCCGGGATGGCGTCAGCCACAATCCGCGCGAATACGCCTCACCGGAGCATGTCGCCGCCGGGGCGAATGTCCTTCTGTCTGTCGTCCTGGAGAGGGCCATGTCTCGCGGATGAGCCACTCGAATTTCCGCCGGGCCCGTGCAAAATAATTGCCGTCGCAGTCACTGTTTTAACAAGAGTTTTGTAGTCCATCCTTGTCGCCCGATTGCCCATATCGGAACGGTGGAGGCTAGGTCGTTTGGGAAGATTGATCGCGACCTCTTTGTCGATGAGTAAGCTTACAATGGCTATGATTGCGAACAGGCCGTCATCGGCTACGAATTCAGACACGCTGCAACGATGTCTGGTCGCTCCGCCACAACGCGAAAAATATCTCGGTCGACGATTCCTACGGGACGTTGTTCTATAACGGCTATGTCGAGACGGGTGGGGTGATCGACCACACGACGAACATCGGCATCGATTACAAGTGGTTCCGCAACGACTATGCACCCACATCATGGTCATGAAGGACGGGGCCGTCGTCGCGCAAGGCGCGCCGAAAGACATCAGGGCAGGGGGTGAGGACGCAGGTCTGCGATCGGCTGCGGCCTGCGGGCCGCCTTGGCGTTGGATGTCCGCTTCCGGTAAAGAGCGGATCTTTAACCGTCTGTCGATGCGGCGCTGAAAACGGCCAATTGAGCGTCGAGAGCACGACGGTAGGCGGGCCGCGCCTGGCCGCGGGCGATGTAGGCGGAAAGGTTCGGATAATCGTTCAGCAGGCCCGATCCCTCCAACCTGCGCAGGACGGTCACCATAAGGAGATCGCCGGCGCTGAACGCGCCGTCGAGCCAGTCGGCATCGCCAAGCCGGAACGACAGTTCGCCCAGTCGTTTACGGATGCGTTCCTCGACGGCAGGCCGGCGCTCCTCATACCAGGCCTTGTCGCTCTCCAGATATCTGGCGACTTCGCGCTCGACGATGGGCGGCTCTATCGTGCTCAACGCGGCGAACATCCACGCGATTGCGCGCGACCGGGCATTCGCATCGTCGGGCAGCAGGCCCGAATGTCGCTCGGCGATATGGAGGACGATGGCCCCGGACTCGAACAAGGCAAGGTCGCCTTCCTCATAGGTCGGGATTTGCCCGAAGGGCTGACGCGCGATATGGGCGGGTTCCTTCATAGCCTTGAAGGAAACAAGACGGACATCGTATGACTGGCCCGTTTCTTCGAGCGCCCACCGAACACGCATGTCACGCGCCATCCCCTTGCCGCGATCGGGCGACCGTTCAAAAGCGGTAATAGTGATCGTCATTGTTGTTCTCCATGGCTTGTCAGTCTTGAAGACGACTGGCGACATGGGATTCCGACACGCCGCCGAGTGATGATTTCGCTCGCGCTGAATCCAATCGATCTCGCAGCAACTGTAACATTGGTCTTCTTGTTTGACGGGCGCGGCGGCTTCCCCGGCTTTTCCGCAGAGAAGTTCCTGGGGCGAGCCAAAGATGAGTACCACCGACCAGAGACACGCCCGTCTTGGACGTACCGACAACTTGGCAGCAGCGTGCCAGTTTCGCAGCGCTCCCCACAAGTCAGATCCCTGGAAGGAGCAACCATCGCCGTTTGCAAGCGAGTGGCCGGTTCGCCCAAGGGACCTGTGCGGCGGCGCGCACAGGTTGGGAGTCGTTGCGTCAGACTTCGAAGATGTCCTCGAAGGATTCAGGGAAGCTCTGCCGGGCGACGCGTTCGTTGATGACGAGCAGGGCTTCGTAGGACACCGGATCGAAATCCTTCTCCACGGCCATGACCTCGCGACCGAAGAGGAGATTGAGCCGGGCGGCGTCAAGATTGCCGCGCTCGAACGGTTCGGCGCCGAAATGGTGCCAAAGGGCGTGGAGGAATGCCGCATCGATGCGGTGCGCTCCCGAGCCCGGCCGGGCGTGGCGGGGCAAAGCCTTGATCGGCGTTGCCCCTTTGGGATTGGCGCGGCGGATAACGAATTGTATGCCTGTGCCTGGCATGGCGTAGGGAAAACCCCGGTGTTTCGTCATATCAGGCAGCTTCGCCATTCGTTTCTCCTTACGCTGTCTCGTTTTGGTTGATCTTGTCCTGCGTCTTCGTGTCGAAGTCGGAGGCGTCGTGGCGTTCGTGCAATTGCTCCGACGGATCGCCGCTCAGGCGGTTCACCATGCGGCCGCGCTTGACTGCAGGTCGGGCGGCGATTTCCGCCGTCCAGCGCTGGACGTTGCTGTAGCTCTGGACATCGAGGAACGTGCCGGCATCGCCATAGGCCTGATTGAGTGCCAGGTTGCCGTACCAGGGCCAGATGGCCATATCGGCGATCGTGTATTCCTTGCCGGCCATGAACTGATTGCCTTCGAGGTGGCGATCGAGCACGTCGAGCTGGCGCTTCACCTCCATCGCGTAACGATCGATGGCGTATTTGATCTGCATCGGCGCATAGGCATAGAAATGGCCAAAACCGCCGCCGAGGAAGGGGGCGGAGCCCATCTGCCAGAACAGCCAGTTGAAGGTTTCCGTGCGGGCGCGAAGCTCGGCTGGCAGGAACGCACCGAATTTCTCCGCGAGATAGAGCAGGATGGACGCAGATTCGAACACGCGAACCGGCGCGCCGCCGCCCTTCGGGGCATGGTCAAACAGCGCAGGGATCTTGGAGTTCGGATTGATTTCGACGAAATCGGAACCGAACTGGTCACCATCGCCGATGCGGATGGGCCAGGCATCGTATTCTGCTTCAGAATGGCCGGCCGCCAGCAACTCTTCCAGCATGATCGTCACTTTCACGCCATTGGGAGTGGCAAGTGAATAGAGCTGAAGCGGATGCCTGCCGACTGGCAGCGCCTTTTCGTGCGTGGAGCCGGCGATCGGGCGGTTGATACTGGCGAATGCGCCGCCGTTGCCTTTGTCCCAGGTCCAGACCTTGGGGAGTTCATAGCCGGCGGGAAAATTATCGGCCGGAGATTTCTCGCTCATAAAATCTATCCTTGTCGTTGCCAGAACACATCCGAGCTACCCGGTGTGACGTCGCTCAATATAGGTTGGCGCTCGGTCTTCACCAGCTCCTGCCACCTGCCGATAGGGTGGATTTTTGAACAAAAGGTGTTCACGATGCAATGGCCGAGGGAACGTCGAGATGGCAACGCGGTCAGCCTGATGCCGTGCTACCGGTTGAGCGATGCCGACGCAACCTTCCGCAACGATCCAGTTCCGCGTTTTCTCTTGGCTGGCGACCGAGCATTGTCGGCGCTTTCTTAAACAGCGACGTGAACACGGCAACGTCTGGATGGGGTCGCGGAAGCGGCCGACAACGAGAGTACGGGCCGATCCTTGTCGATGGGATCGTCCCACTTCGGGTATATCTGTCAGCGAGAGGCGGAAGTCATGGAGCCGACAGGCAGCCATCTATGTGCAGGGTGACCCGGCTCCTCACATCCATCAAACGACCCTGACGGGCATGTTGCTGACCAAGCGACCGCTTCTCACATGAACGTGGCGAGCTTTCGCGCTCTGTCGCGCACAAATGCTGCAATGTGGGAAGCTGTGTGTCGCGCATGCGTGGGCCGATGAAGGCGCGCGGCAGTTGCGGGATAGCAGCGAGAACGAGGATTGCGGTCGTCAATTGGACTGGGAGGGCGCGGCGATCAGTGGCCGGAGGTCTGGAGCAGATCCGGATGGCGCTCAGCGCTGCGCCAAGGCGCGCCGCAATAAACTAGCTTTGGTTCGTTTGTTCCAAAACTGTGATGTCCCGGAAGCCCGCGGCAATCTCTCGCCGCGGGCCATGCACTCAAGCCGAGTTTGGCTTAGAAGTTGCGCTGCAGGCGGACGAAGCCCTTGACCTGGTCGTTCGAGCCACCGCCTACGGTGTCGGTGTCTTCGTACTGAACCGAGACGCGCGAAGCCAGACCTTCGGTGATCGCGTAGTCGAGGGTCAGACCAGCGCGCCACTTGTCGAGGCCGCTGTCGAAGGTGTTGCCGGTGCGCAGATCGCTCCAGTACTGAGCACCGGGGGTGATCTTCAGCTTGTCGGTTGCCTTGAAGGCGTACGACGCAGCAACGGTCCACTCGGAAGCATTCCAGTAGGCGTTCGGGTCGGAAGCCCAGATACCAGCGATCTGGAAGGTGCCCGGGCCGAGGTCTGCAGAGAGCAGAGCGCGGATCGCGCCTTCTTCAACTTCAGTGTCGAAGCCACCGAGCAGGTCGAACGATACGCCGCCGACCGAAGCCGAAACGATACCTTCAACGCCAACGCCGTTGTTCTTGGTGGTTGCGCCTTCGAGTTCGTCGACAGCGATACCAGCCTGGAACGAACCGCCGTCATAGAGGTAGGCGATCGAGTTGAACTCGGTGACGTTGCCGAGCGAGTCGCTTTCGCCGTTCAGGCCCTTATCCCACCAACTGTAGAAGAAGCCGGCCTTCAGGCCGCCGAGCTGGATGTAGGCTTCATCAACGTCGATCAGGCTGTCGCCCTTGTTGGTGTCGTTGTCGGCGTTGAATTCAGCAGCGAAGAAGCCGGTGAGCGTGCCGTACTCGGTGTCGCTCTTGGCGTCGAACGGAAGCCTTTGAGAAGAAGGGCTTTCGGTGAGCGGCGCCGTCAATGATCAATCGTTGGCGGCGCTTTGCTTTGCAAGACGACATGGGCTCAGCGCATCGCTGTCGACAGCGTACGCCGCCTCGTCCGCCCATCATCGACGCCGCCGGGAATTCGATGCTTTCAGAATAGGTTTCATCCACCACGAGGATAATCCTCAGGCCGGCAGCCTTATGGAAGACGTCCCACGGTATCTCACAGCATCTCGAAGAGACGAGCCAGATCGGCTCGGAGGCATCTACATCGTCGCGTTGCTTCAGCACTGTGAGCAGCGCGGGATGAAAGCGTTCGACAGCGTGTTTTTGTGCGGCCGGCACAAAGAGTGCCCGTCTCTTGGGCCGACGCGACCTCACGCCGGACCGCTGGCTCGCCAGACATCGGCCCACTGCGCAGGAGGAGGCATGACGGCGTCTCTATCGGATAAGGGAGGGTGGTTGGTCGTTCCCCCTCTTTGACAAGGGGAACGATGAGCAGCGAGGCGTGTTTGTGCGCAATTTTTGCCACACGTGACGATGCGAGCATTTGCATCGTGGAGCACCTTCATGGTGGAGCCGTTCTGGCCCCACTGCTTCGTACCATTCGTCGACGTCTATCCGCACGTAGCGCGGACAATCTTGCCCGTCGCCGGGTCGGTTTCGATGGTGACGCGCTCCTGTCGGAAGTCCATGGTGGCCGGATCCCCGGGCTTCAATTGCCTGACGATCGTCGCACCCGTCATTTGTTTTGCGTCCTCATCGGAAATTCTGTCCTTGCCTGCCAGGGCTTCTGCTGCATCTGGCTTGCACGACCCGGCAGGTTGGCTCGCGGTGGATTCCGGCTCCTTCTGGCAGCCGGCGGCTCCAAGCAGGAGCAGACCTGCGCCGAGCGCTGCGAAATGACGGGCGTAAATCAAGGGCATCATCCTTTCACTTCTGAAAATGCCGAACAATCAAAGCAATAACGCGGCAACGAGACCAACGATCCATTGCGGCAAGGTCCGGTTGCAGGGCCGGCCAACCTGGTATGGTAGCCATTGGCATGTGTCGCTTGCCTAGAAATTCACGATCAGGTTTGCCCGAGCGGCGTTCGATTGCACGCCGCCCGCAAATTCGCCCAGATAGGTTAGCGTCACCTGGGCGGTTGCGGATAGCCTCGCGGAAATGCCTGCCTCCATCACCAGAGCATCGCCGGGCATGGTGACGCCGCCGATTGTGAAGAAGCTGCTGCCGGCAAATGCAAGCCGCGCCGAAGGCGTCAGGTCTCCCGCGGCATGCCGCCAACCCAGCATGCCGGTGGCCGCGATTGGCAGCTCGCTGCCGAGAATGTCTGCCGACCAGCGCAGGCCAACCGTCGATACCGTCACGGCGTCCGAGCCCTCGGCCGCTGAGACAGCGGCCGTGCCGCCCGTCTCGCTGAACGCGTCGGTATCGAGATCGACATAAGCGATGTTGGCGAAAGGCTGGAACTTGATATGCTCCGCCGCAAACGTCCAGGACAGATCGGCAAAGGCCTGGCGGGTGGCGCTGTCGTAGTCCGCAGTCAGGCTCTCGGCGAGGGAACCAAAGGCAACGCCGCGTCGGGTCGAGATTTCGTTATGAGAATAGATCGCCCCCGCCATCAGATCCAGCAGTCCGATTTCGCCGGAGACATAGAAACCGGCATGATAGGAATCAGCGCGTGCTTCCGGTTGCATGGCGAGATGGCTGTAGCCGAGAAGGCCGCCGAGGCGCCATGTGTCGGAGATCGCCGCATCCGCCCCGAACAAGACACCCGCCGTTCGACCATCGACGCCGGCTGCGTTGCCGTCACCGGCGAGTTGGTTTGCGGCCGCATAAGCGGATGTCCAGAACACCACGTCGTCCGATTGCCGCAAGCCCTGGCCTTGCGCCGGGCTCTTGCGGTCGAGAACCGCCTGCCGCGGAAATCGGCTGTCCCAGAGCAGTTCGCTCTTGAGAGAAGCATGGGCTTCGCCGCTCAGTTGCGAAAAGGCGCTGCCGGCGGATTGCTCGTCCAGTGACACAACGTTTAGGAACAGCGAGTTCGACGGTCCTAGCGCCTCGACGGCATTCGCTGTCGCACGACCGTTCGCTGTCTCCGCCATATCGGCGAAACGCACGTCATTGCGATCAAGGGTGAGATCGACGCTGGTGGTGCCGTAGCTCAGGCTCGGCAACAGGAAGGCAAAGTTGCTGATAACGTCGTCAAACGCACCGGTGACGCTGCCGCCCGTCAGGATCGTGTAGTCGGTCGTCGGGGCATAAGTGCCGCTTGCGGCCAGAATTTCGAGCGTTCCGCCTTCGATGCTGATGGCACCGGACGCATCAAGGCGGTCGGATAGGCCCGTGGTATCGACCTCCACCCGGTAAGTTGATCGAGACCGGAATGTCACGTCTCCATCGAGGGTGGCGGTCTGGATGCCTGGGCCGGGCGAGAACACGCCACCCGCATTGACCGCCAGTCCGCCGATGACGCCGGTGCCGGACAACAGGCCGCCATCGAAGACGTCGACGCTGCCGACGACCACGCCGTCGTTGACGAGCGCGCCGCCGGTGACTGTTGCCGTGCCATTGATCGTGCCTGTGTTGGAAAACAGGCCGTCGCTCACTGCCAGTGAGGCGATGGTTCCGTCGTTCGAACCGGCGCCGGCATTTTTCACGACACCGGCAGTGGAGCCGCTGTTGTTGGTGAACGTGCCCCCGGAGCCGACATCGACGTCAGCGAGCACCGCATTGTTGACGACGCTGCCGCCCGATACCGCAGACGTCCCGGTGACGGTGCCGCCGCCATTGTTTGTGAACGTGCCGGCGGTATTGTTCAGGGATGCGACAGTGCCCGCATTCGAGGTGTTGCCGGCATTCTCAAGCGCGCCGACCGTCGCGCCGCTGTTGTTGACGAAGGCGGCCGCCGCCGCAACATCCGCTTGCGTCACGACGAAGTTGTTCGTCACCGTCCCGCCTGCAACGGTTGCCTTGCCTGCAATCGTACCGCCGGAATTGTTGGTGAAGGTCCCTGATGTGTTTGTCAGGGAAGCAATCGTGCCGGCATTGGAAGAAATGCCACTGTTTGCGACCGCACCGGCGCTTGCGCCGGAGGTGTTCGTAAAGCTGCCGCCGGCGCCGACGGCGACAGTGGCAAGCGTCGCATTGTTGGTGACGTTGCCGCCCGAGACCGTCGTCTCGCCGGTCACTTCTCCGCCGAAATTGTTGGTGAAGCTTCCGTCCTTGTTGTCGACGGAGGCGATCGTGCCGGCATTCGATACGGTGCCCGAGTTCGTGACTTTGCCCGCCGTCGCGCCGTTGTTGTTGACGAAGGTGGCTGCGGCTTCGACATCCGCTTCCGTGACGACGAAATTGTTCGTCACGGTGCCACCCGAAACGGTCGTCTTTCCCGTGATCGTGCCGCCGGCGTTGTTGGTGAAGTTTCCTGCCGTGTTCGTCAGCGCGTCGAGCGTTCCGGCGTTGGAGCCGGTGCCGGCATTGGTAATGGCGCCAGCGGTTGCGCCGCTGTTGTTGACGAATGTTCCCGCGGCGGAAACATTCACGTCGCCGACCTGGCCGTTGTTGGAAAGCGACGTCGCCGAACCGATCGTGGCGCTGTCCAGTGTCCCGTTGACCGATACGTTGCCGTTGTTCAGCGTCAATTTCCCGTTGAGGTCGCCGTCGATGGACAGGCCGCCACCGTTCAGGTCGACATCTGAGTTCAAGGCGCCGCCGGCGTTGATGCTGATGCTGCCCGAGGCGATCGTGCTGCCGCTGGTGACGGTGAGCACACCGGTATTGGTGATCGTGACATTGCCGCCGTCCACACCGAGTTGGCGAATTGTCGATGAGTTGGTGACCTGTGGCGAGCCGTCGTCGACGACCGCTGCATCGCCCGTGCCGGGCAGGGCGGGGTTCCAGTTCGCACCGTTGCGGAATTCATTGTCCGAGGCGCCGGTCCAGACGGACTGGGCAAGCGAAGGCACGGTCAGAGCCAGCGAGGCCAGTGCCGTGTAAAAGCCGATACGCCGGGAGTGTGCCGCAAGCGGTGTCTTCTGCATGGGTGACTGCCAATGCTATCGAACGCTCGCGAGATAGCCAGCGGTATGGTGACGATACCTAGCTAACCATGGTTAATGATTCTCTACCATAGCTGGCGCGACCAACGGCACGGCGCTCGTAGTCTTACCGGACGCGTGAGCCGCGCCTCGTCTAGGAAGGCAGATGTCATCGTCTCTACAGGATCTATGTTGGAACCGGTGATCGCCGACGTCGGGTGCGGAGTGCGCTGTTCTGCGGAGCTTCGGAGCAATGGCGGGACGGTGTTTCCCGAGGATGTGCGGAATGAAGGCGAAGCTGCGATGATGGCGCCATTTCACCCGCGAAAGGCCATTGTCGGCGGCGTCGGCTGGTCTTTCGTTACAGCCGCGATCTGGTCGCGGTGCCGCGGGTGCGTGCGGTGCGCGAGTTCCTGATGCAGATCGTGCGGGAGAACTGGGGCCATTTCAGCCGCGAAAGGCCGCTAGCGGCAGCGCCGGTGGGCCAGATCCTGCGGGCGCAATAGAGCGCCCAGGCTACCCCTCATCGTTTTCTGCCCTGTTCGGTGATGTGAGCGCCGAAATCCGCCGTCGATTTGAGTGTGTTCCGCCCTGTTGATAACTCCCTTTCAAATTTCCTTTGTATTTTCAGTTGCTTGTCGTTTCTTGGTGATTTTTTGAAATTGTCTGTTGACGTGTTCGAGGTGTGGGGTCTATAAGCCCGATCACTG
>NZ_JBWKSC010000018.1:0-119701 GCF_059419585.1 Ensifer sp. GW821-FHT05G01
AAGTCATGTAGTGGAAGGTACCGGCGCAGATGGTCGGCGAACCGTTGGTCTCGCGCGAAAAATCCTAGCGCACTAAAAAATCGCATAAGACTTATTATGGAACTAAGTTATTGATTTAAAAAGAATTTTTTACAATTTACCTCAAGCTTTTTCTTAGTCTTCCTCAATCCGAAGATCTCGGACGAACTGTGTGAAGCTCGGAGAGTAGCAGGTCACGAGACCGTACTCTTCGGCCTCCTCCAGAGGCTCCGGTTCGCCTTCATAGGCGACGAGCTCGTGATCCTTGATTTCGCAAACCGCTCAATGCCGTTTGGCTCCTGTGTTTCTCGCATGTTTTTGCGCTCTTCATGGTCCCGCGCGATGCGGGCATCTGTAGGATCGACGTACTTCATAAGGCTCCCCAATTTACCGAGCACAGCGATTTGTAGCTTTGTATCCGACTACGCGCCAGCTACAGCTAATGGCAGCAACTGCAAATCGTCGAGAGTGCCGTGATGTCCTCCGATCCCGTCCCCCTCATGCTTACGCTCAACCGTGATGGCGTGATCGCGCCTGCGCTTCGGACGATGCGACGCGCGAGCGAGATTGTTGCCTTTGTTCTCAACAATCTCGCGGAGCAGGATTTGAGCATGTCACCGAGACCGAGAGCCGAAGGGGGTATTGCGCTTCAATTTGACGAAGATCCGGAAGGTTATGATCGCAAGACGGACTTCACGGACTGGGTGTTGGAGCGCGGCTTTCGCGACCTGGCGAACGGCATTCGTGCGTCATTGGAAGAGGCATATCTGTATAACGACATAGCGCGCGATCCTCCCCAACACACGACCTGGGGCGAGCTGCAGGAGCGAATTGAGGGAATTCGCAAAGCGGGCAACCGGATGAACTTCGTGCAACTCCTGGCGACCGTGAACATCGGTCTCTCGACACCGCTTAGTTTCGACGACGAGTTTTTGTCGTTGCAGAAGGTCCGCAATTGCCTTGAACATCGCCACGGCATTGTCGGACCCCAGGATGTCGATCACGACAATGGTATGCGGCTAGCACTTCCGCGCCTCATGGTATTTATCAAACAGGATGGGTGTGACGTGGAGCTGAAACCTCCGCACTTTGTGCCGGAAGGGACGGCGATTCTCATGCGCCGCAGTACACGAGAGCGCTTTTTCAGGCTCGGTGAGCGGGTCACTTTTTCGGCGCCTGAGTTCGATGAGATCGCGATGGCTTGTTTTTTTTTCGCATCGGATCTTGGGCAAAAACTTCCCGATATTTCGAAACCAATACCTTGAGAATTGTATCATTTGCCAAGAGCGACGACCATCCCCGCCAAAATTTGACTGGACGAAGGCCTCAAGTTTCTGGGGGGGACTGATCCTCAAGGTACTTCTCTGTCAATTCCGTCGCTAACTCCTCCAGCTTTCCGATGCATCTGCCGACTTCATCTGCGTGCTTGCGAATGGTGGCGATGGAAACTTTCCTCTGCTGACCTTCACGGGAAATCCTTGTGAGCCGCGCGCTAATGCGACGCCCCTCCACCGTGAAAGCCGTTACAATCGGAGAGTGCACGATTTCGTTTCGCGTGCTGTACAGGCTGCGCAAACGCTCGGTTAGCACCATGATCGCACGCCGCTCGTCTGCGCTTAGATGAGAGGAGCCAACAATCCGGTCAAATCGACGAAGGCGCTCACTGCCCGCTCCAGACGTTTGAAAAACGTGCTGATGAGCCGCTTCATAATTCCCGTTGAGGATCACGAACGCTAGGTCGACCAACATAAGGTCGACTTCGGCCCATCTTATCGTAACCCTGCCGACTTCTTGAAGCAGCTCGGAGTTATTCTCTGTGTGCCACAGATTGGTTGATACCATGCTCGAATCCTACGCGTGGCGGCTCCCAAAGATTGTCATAAGAGCGTCGGTTCTTCGGCGTGCTCGAGCGGCAGCAGCATCATCCCGTCCGAGGGGTATGGTCGTTGCAGTCGCTTCGCGTCTTTCCACTCCGCAGTGAGCCAGAGCTCGATTTCTGCAGATTCGGTCAAAATGACCGGCATTGCCTTCGGATGGATCGGTTTCACAATCTCGTTGGCATCGCAGGTCAAGAATCCGAAAAGCTCGTGATCGCCATTGCGGGGATTCTTCATCGAGCCACGCTGGCCGTTCCAGGGCGTCCAGATTCCGGCGAAGAACGCGAGTGGTTCGTTCTTATCGAGCGCGAACCATCGCGCAGTTTTCTTCGGCTTCGTGTCCTCGTATTCGCAAAATGCAGTCCAAGGCACGATGCAGCGATATTGCGGTGCTAACCACTTGCGCCAGTGCGGGGAATCGACATTGCGAATGTTAGTGACGCCGTAATCGGGTTTGCCCTTGGTTACGAACGGCGGCGACGGCATGCCCCAGGTGAGGTTCACCAACTCACGTTCGTCGTCAGCGTTATTGCGGATGACCGGCCCGGGCTTGTCGGGGAATACTTCAGTCGTCGGGTTCGCCCGATTGGTCATGTCGCTGTGCGGTCTCGCCGCCCGCCATAGCTCATCAAATTCGACGGTGATCCGGTATCGATTGCACATCCACCCACTCCGAATCGCGGTCGATTCTACCGACCCGCCAGCCATTGTTGCTTGTGTTGTCGCAGCGCGTACAACGCAGCATCGGCCGCAGTTCGTCAAGGGTAGCGTCGCTCCCAAACTTTGCCGCGAGCTCCCAGCGGTTTACCCAGTTGTTGTAATCGCAGGCGGCACAACGGGCACCCAAGATTTGATCTTCGGCGAAATCGGCTAGACGCATATGCCCGATACCGCGATCGGGATTGATCGCGCTCCGATCGGGAACAAAATCAATACCGCGTCGGTGGCGCATGCTCCGCAACTCCTCATCGCCGGGGCTTCCCTACGAAGATGGTATTGCCGTCCCGGTTTTCACGCCGCACTCGCATGGGGCGCGGACCTTCTTCCAGTACAGTCGCTCCGACAGCAACAATGCCTCTAGGCATGTCTCGGTTTCCACTCCGGCCGATGCTCCATGCAGAACCATCTCGGTTCAGCCGTCCCCGCCGCAAAGCCGAAGCTGCCCCACTTCCTGCAGCCAAGATGCTCGCACCAGTGCTCGTGGAGCACCGTTTCCTTTCGAATGCTCGAGCCCGCTTCATCACTCATTGGTGCTTCCATGCCGTCGTATGTGTCAATCTGTTCCTAAAATGTTCTCATCGGCGCCGCCGGTCAATGTCGTTATTCCGCAAACTCGGCAGCTTGCTATATTGCGCGCATGAACAGCGCGAATCCTCCAACGAAGCATCACTACATCCCGGCCTTCTACCTGAAGCGTTGGGCCGGTCCCGATGGAAAGGTCACCGAATTCACCAAGCCGTATCGGGATATTGTCGTAAAGCGGATCATGCCCGAGAGAACCGGTTACCAGGAGCGGCTCTACGAATTGAAGGGCTATGAGCCAGAACTTGCGCAGCAGATCGAGGAGAAATTCTTTAAACCAATCGACACTTGGGCGTCCGATGCGCTCGACATGCTCGAACGCTATGGACACGAGGCACCGTGGGATTCGCACAGTCGATCCGCCTGGACGCGCTTTATCCTGTCGCTGCTGCTGCGCTGCCCCGAGGACATTACTCTCTTCCGAGAATGGTGGCACGCAGATTTCGGCCGAACCGACGATGCTGCCGAGGCTAGGTATCGCGCTGCGCGGGACTCAGGCGACCCGGCGACATTCGCGGAGTTCCTGTCGGGCCAGCCACTAAGTCTCAAGGAGCGGTACCAGTACCAAGTTCTTTTCTCACTGATTGACCACGGAAGCATCGGCGGCGAAATGAACGAGATGCATTGGCGAGTATTGCAGACGCCGATCGGAGCCCCAAGGCTTCTGACCTCAGACCGCCCGATCCTGCGGACGAACAGCATCAAAGGGCCGGAGACTCATATCGCCCTGCCCATAGGCCCTAGGCTTCTCTTCATTGCATCCCCAGACGCCGACTTCCTTAAACAGGTACTTAAGGCAGACCGGGTAGGGCTGACCAAGGAAGTGAACCGGCAGGTAGCCGAGGGGGCCGCGAGGTTTGTCTATGGCGTCGACGAGAAACAAATCCGCTTCGTGCAGAATCGTTTCGGGAAGACACCTCAGCCGAGATTGATGGAGAGTCTGATTGAGATGCGAATGGCCACTACGAAGGGCGCTTGATTAATGACGGCATACTTCAGCAAAAAGGCAATCGACAAAATTTATGCCGGCCAGAAAAATATGCGGCGGCGGTTCGCTTCTCTGCGCGAACAGTTCCTCACCCGCAACTACAAGTCCGATCGTGGTCGGGAGTTTGCTTATCACGGATTTTCCCGTCGCCTCGGAACGATGGTTCGTGCGGTTGATTTAATCTTTGAGAAGCTTCCTCCCGAGCTTGATCAGATTCCGGCAAAAGAGACTATTGCCGACGCGACAATAGCAATCCAGTCGTTCGTAATGAATGCCTTCGGATGCCTGGATAACCTCGCTTGGATCTGGGTTTGCGAGAAGCCAGTATTGAAGGACGGAAAGGAACTGGACCCGATGAAGGTCGGCCTCGGGCCAAAAAGCAAGGAGGTGCGCGCGTCATTTAGTCCGGAATTCATCGCGCACCTTGAAAGCCGTCAGGATTGGGTCGACCAACACCTTAAGGGTTTTCGAGATAGCCTTGCTCATCGGATCCCTTTGTACATACCACCATACATCGTCACGCCTGAGACAATCGACAACTACAACAAGCTCGAGGCGGAGTCGGCCGAGGCCTTGCGCAATCTAGACGTCGAAGCATATGAGAAACTGCAAGTGGCTCAGAAAGCCCTAGGAATTTGGCGACCATGGATGACGCATTCGGTCACTGAGAAATCGCCGCGGGCCGTCTTTCACCCACAACTGATCGCTGACTACATGACGATCGATGAGTTCGGCCACGAGATGCTCAACGAACTGGCCCGGCAGGGTTTGTGACCGGGCTTTCCCCCTGGGCGTCAAGGCAGGAAGCCTAATTCGCGCGCTATGGACAGAGCGGCGTCAGCCGTCTCCGGCAGCCACCACACTTTTTCTGCCGGCGACCACCGAGCGCCGATCCGTTTTGCTTCTTCCTTCCTTTCGAAGGGCACCATGAGACGCACACGGGCCACTTCTTCCGTTTTCTTGACAGGCTTGGGCGGCTTTCCCTTTCCCCGCTTTCGATCCAGGGCTGCCAATGCCGCATCTATTTCGGGGTCGTCCAGCAAGCGCAGGGTTATACGATTGGCCCAAGAAGGAACCTCGATCTTCCGCCAGGTTTTATAGGTGCCCGGAACTCGCACTGGCGCCAGCCCCTCTTTTAAGGCGCCGTCCAAACTATAGACATCCATAAGGGCGGAAGGGCTGCCGAAATACGGGGCAGGCTTCGTCATTTCGCCGATCCGGATCACGCGTGCACAGGTGCCACCCCACGTGGTTCGGCGGATCCAAAACCCCGGACCCCCGTTTTCGACGAACATCTCGTAGACGTTCTGGTTGGTGCTTTCCTGCCAGCTATCGAACGCCATGGCGACCTCCCTCCTGTGTACGCTTAGTGCAGTCTTGGCGCCTTAAGGAAGACCCCCGCGCTGAACTCAGCCATCGCCTCATTGGCTTCGATCGACATTACGTGGTTTTCTGCAAGGGCTGATCAATGCGGCGGCCGTCTCATGCCGTGTCCAGTCGACGGCTTCCGCCGCCGCAGCCACGGCATGAAACATATCCTCAATCGCCTCCTCGCAATCGAGATATCGGTCAGGATGCGTGGTCGGACGTTTCGGGCGTCGAATCTTTACATGTCCCCTCCTTCTGACGGCCGCTCATCCAAAGAGTATACAGTCGCGTCGTCCGCGCGCGGTCGCACCCCCTTGAACGAAGCGTGGCGAAGCCTCTGATCGCCGGTCCAGGCGCGGTACTCGATATCGGCAACAAGATGCGGCTCCGTGAAAACGGCGTTTTTCCGTTTAAGGTTCACCGGCGGCTTAGTCACGATGATCCCTTCAAGCAGCTTGCGCAGTTCCCGTGACATCTCGTGGGACCAACCGGTTCCGACCCCGCCGACGTACACCAGGTCATCGCCCTTCCTTGCCGCGAGCAGAAGCCGCCCGATTGCTCCGCGCACGGTTGACGGTTCAAATCCGACGATCACAAAGCTGTCGCGCTGCGCGCATTTGATCTTCAGCCACTCAGGGCGTCGGCCCGAACGGTATGGTTTGTCCCGATGCTTCGCAATAATACCCTCGAGCCCATGTTCGCAGGCCACTCGGAAGAATTGTTCGCCTGTGGCGTCGACCTCCTCTGAAAGCCGGATTGCGCCGGCCTTGCTGGCGAGAATCGGCTCGAGCATCGAGCGGCGCTCGCGCTGTGGCAGTCGGCGAAGATCCCGGCCATTCAAATAGAGGAGATCGAATGCGAAGCAGATGATTTCCCCGGCTTCATGAGACGCCGGTCGGCGCCCGAGCGCCCGTTGCAGCATACCGAAGTCGGACCGGCCCCGTTCGTCGAGCACGACGGCCTCCCCGTCGAGGATCGCAGTCCCTAGCCCGAGCCGGCCCGCTTCGTCTGCGATCGTCGGAAATTTCTTGGTCCAGTCATTTCCGCCCCGCGTGAGGATCCGAACCTTCTCGCGCTCGATGTGGACCTCGATGCGATAGCCGTCCCACTTTACTTCGTATGCCCAAACCGGCCCCTCTGGTGGCTTGCCGGCGAGCGTTGCCACGCAGGGACCCACAAGACCTGGCATTGGATCAGCTTGAGAGGCGGTCTCGGTTGATTTTGTTTTAGCCATTCCGCATTTACGCACAGATCAGCGAAAATGCACCGTCCCCAAACCGTGTTAGGGGGCGGATTCGGTAGTACGCGAAATAACAAGAAACTCAACAAACCGATGCGCTTGGCCGATCGCGAGGAGCTTCCAAGACGGAATTCATTTCATTGGCGTTTAGGGTACCCCGTGTCGCGAACAGGTAAGCCGCCAAATAGATCAGCTTCTGCCTTGATTCCCGAGAACCCCGCGGCCTGTAATTGACGATCGCCAGTCGGGCGGCTTCTTCATCCCGCGCAACATCCAAAAGTCCATTTGGATAGGCGACGCTCGTAACCCCTTCCGCCGCCGTGCGTTGATCCCACGCACGAACGGCATTCGCAGTCGCCAGACGCGCCGCAATATGCCGATCAATCAAGTCACCAAGGGAAACCGCAGTTTCCATGAATCCGCGACTATGGGACCGAAACGAGCTTGATGAGCTGTCGGTCTCTATCGCGTGCTGCGACGCTGATGACGACAATGGCATGGTTGAATGCCTCACCGATGGCAAATGAACCCCTCCGCCCCACAGTTGTACGCTTCATCTTCGAAGCGCTACCAAGTTGCACGAGTGATAAAACCTTGATTGAGAACAAAGGCACGATAGGATACGAAACGAAACGAAACCAGAGCCCGTAAGCCATTGTTAAAGAATGGAAAGTTATTTCTCCCTCCGCCGAAAGAAGGGAGTGATTTCAAAGAACTCTTTAGACAATCAGCCGCGGCAGGAGCGGGTCGGCCGTTGGGCAGTGATGGATTTCCCGCAGGCCCATGGACGCCCGAGCTTCTTGCAGAGGCGATTTCCCAGATCGATTCCAACCGGATCGGGGTCGATCTGCGAACAGTGCAGCTCTGGTTTCAAGAGAACGATAAAGGAATTAGCACGGCCAACATTCGTTGGCTGGCAAGGGTTTTTGGGTGCGATGATCCGGCGGCAACCAGCGAATGGCAGATAGAGCTTAGTGCGGCGCAATCTCGGTTAACCGCCAAGAGGCGAGATTCGAAGAAAGCGGGAAGCATCGTTGCGCCAGGGGCTCCAGATCTGGAACGTACTGCGACCGCCGATGATGAGCCAGAGTCCCCGGCAGAGCTAACGCAGGATACAGACCGCCAGGGGCCGAGTCGGCGTATCAGTTTGGCGAGTAGATCGGAGGCGCTTTTTAGTCGCGGATCTCCCTTGAATTTACCGGCATCGGTGTTTGCGGGTGCCACCGCTCTTGGGTTTTTGTCTTATATCACGGGGATTCACAACGCTACTTACAGCCGGGCAGATGGCCTGGTTAAGCAGGTTGGATTCCTTTGGGCGCCGAATTGGACATTCGTCTTCATGGTGCTTCTACCGCTGTTTTTTGCGTTCGTAATAGAGCTGCTGGTCTTCTGGAAATATGAAGCGCGCATAAAGCTTGTAGCGCAGGGCGACCGGATGGAAAGCGACGATGCTTGGGCGCGCAACGTTGAAGCTTCTTCGTATACATATTGGGCGGTTTTTTTAATCTGTGTGTTGTTCGCCGGTCTGTTTCAGTGGATCGGCGTGTCCTTGATTCCGTTGATCAAGGGTGGAGGCAACTACGCGATAGATTGGGGCAAGTTAGCAATTGTGCGCCCTGAAGTTATATCTCTGCCGATGCAGATTGTATTCACGGGGCTCGCTTACCTATACATGTGCCTATGCTTCTATCTGTTCTTCGTAGGTCTCATTTTGCTTCATACATTGGTCCATGATCTTTGGAAAATTGGAGAGGCATCGAAGAATCGGCCGGGAGTGGATTATCAATACGAGGTCTATGAAGTCAGCCTACGGGTGATGCGCGGAATTTTTCGGTGCACTGTTTTGGGGATTCTGATCGCCATATGCATGAAGGCCCAAAGCTCCTACCTGACATCGACTGGCGAGAATATTGCGGCTTGGTTGGTCAGCGATATGTCTTCAGCCCTGTCCGAGCCTAAGGATGTGAGCAACGGGTTTCGCTATAGAATGCCGACGCATTACACCAGCCTGCTAATTGCTATTTCGACCTGCGTTGTTTTTCTGTATGGCTCCATCCGTTTAGGCGCCGAAAGCCGATTTCATCTGCCCTTGTGGAAGATGTCGACGGTTGTAGCATTACTCTTGGCTGGCTACCTGCTAATCGATGCGTTTGCAGGCTTTTCGATCCTCCTGGGCATTGGAGTGCTGCTCGCAATATACGGTCTAATTGATCCAGGGTTTGGCCGATGGCGTGCGAGCGAGTTAGGAAACAATCAGAGTGTATCATAGCTGGCTTGATCGGTGGGATGAGCGGCGGGCGCGGCGCGGTGAGGAATGGAAGAAACCAACCGATTTCATCCTTGACGCCGACCGCGCCTTTCCAGGCGCGAAGAACGTAGCGACTATCGAGGAGTTTTGTGTCCTTGCGGACCAGGCCGTGGCTGATCCAACCTTTTTCACTCAGTTGCGTGGGAGCGATCAAGGTTTTCAAAGGCAAGACGGATGGCTCAAATTTCCATCGGATATTGCTACTGACATTGAAGAGAACAACGTCGTCCGGGCAAAAATCACGGAAAGCGGGTCGTTCGCTAGGGCGATGGTGATTTTTCACCATTGGAATGCAAGCGGTCGGAATCGTCAGATAGCCAACTTTTTCTCGCAGCGTGGCATCACGGTTGTCGAAATGGCTATGCCCTATCACTTCGAGCGCAGCCGTTCCGGTTCCCTGTACGCCGATTACATGCTTAGCTCTAATCTCGGTCGAACGATCCAGTCTGTAAGGCAGGCAGTCTGGGACGGGCAAAAACTCATACGTTGGCTGAAAAGCGAAGGCTATCGAGAGATTTCGGTTCTCGGTATGAGCTTGGGTTCCTGGGTCGCAGGCATAATCGCGGCGCACGACCCGGCTGTGTCGAAAGCCTCGTTATTTCTGACGGCGGGAAGTCTCGCGGACATGGTTTGGACGGGGCGCGCGACACGATCGATACGTGCAAGCCTTGAGCCTGAGATTGAGCTGAGCGATCTAAGAAGGGCCTGGGGTCCACTGAACCTGGAGAACTACGCGCATAATTTGGCTCGGTCCGACCTCGAACTTCACGTTGTGTTGGCTAGGAGGGACAAGGTTGTTTTGCCAGAGCTATCGGAAAGCTTCATGCGGAGGCTGAAGGGCGCCGGAGCCAGGCCAAATATTCTGCAATTAAACTGCGGTCACTATTCGCTCGCCATGCCGCCTTACATTTTGTTGGCCGGCTTGAGCTTGAAGCGGTTTCTGTCGCGTGCTGACAAATCGGCCCGGCGAACATGAGCTTGACGTTGGAATCTCGCTCTCCAGCATGACCCGTTCAGTCCGATTGCCATGTTCGGCACCTCCCTGCAAAGGATCAACAACGGGCGGAAGAGATTGCGCGGCTAGCGCCGCGCCATCTCTTCCGCCTCCGTTGCTATCGATGGTCGTTTGAGAGGCAATGTGATTGAGCAGGCTCAGAACGTCGCGCAAGGTTTCCTCGTCGAAGCTCCGGAGCTTTTCGATCGAGGCCAACAGCAGTTCCGCGCAGGTTTCCGTTTCCCCCCAAAGGTGGCGTGCCGGCGACGATAGAATCTCTTCCGGACTCGCCCCCAGGACCTCGCAGAGGTGCACCAGACGGCCGACCGTCAGACGGGAAACGTTGTTTTCGTAACGCTCATAGACCCGCTCGCTAAGACCAAGCAAGGTCGCCACCTTTTTCCGCGCCAGTCTTCGACGATCCCGCGCTTCCCTCAGGCTTGAGCTGATTTTGCCTTCAAGTTCCGCACTAAGAATAACCCGACCGTCGACGGGCTTGCGATAGATAGGTTTACCGTTTTGGGGGTCTTCAACTTGCTGTAAACCGAGGTCTGAAATCCATTGCTCGAGAGACGGTCCTGCCAAGAGTGATCCTGCCCATAGGTTGTTTGTGGCCCAGACCTTTCTAACGCAAATGGTTGTATCTTTGGACCCCCTAAAACGTCTTGTCTCGAATCAATTTGGCGCATCGCTGACGCGACCCCGCTCTATGCCTTCGGCACGAAGCCCGCTGAAAAAGGTCTTCGCCCATAGGGTAACGATCGGTTGCGCAAGCGCCACTGCGCGGCCGCCTCGCCTTGACTGCACCAAATTGCCTCCAAATGCCGTTTACAGCGCGCTTGAAAATCAGCATATTGCTCGCCGGAAAAACCAATCAAGAGTTGGTGATGGCAAGTCGCTAGCCCTTCTTGTCATCCACCTGGGGGCCGCCCTGATCTAACGAGGCAGGGCGGCCCTTTCCGTATCTGAAATGGCGGCCGCCTGGCGGCCGGCTTTGTTCTTCCGTAGGAGGGAAAGAGGGCGCCGCCCTCTCTCCCTCACAAGGGAAAAAACGGTCTCCCCGTCCTTCCTCCGCTCGCCTTCATCTCACTCCGTGCAGGATCGACGCGGATCCGCATGCGCAGATCATGCGTCGCCCCTTCGGCTCTGCCTCGGGCGGGCGAACCCCCTCCGTTTTGTTCCCTTGCCTCCCTCTCTCCCGCTGCTCCGCGCGAGCTCGGGGAGCAGGAGCGGGGCTCCTGCCCCTCGGGCAAGAGCTAGACCGCTTCGCGGAAAGGAAAGGGCTAGAACCATGATGCGCGTGAACATTGCTTACCTGTTGGACCCGGAATCCACGATTTTTAAGCCTGTCGAGCTTCTCGTTTCGATGGGCATCCGGCCGATTTATGACGTGATCGGTTGCCGCTTGCTCGAAGCCGTGCGCTTCGATGAGAAGCACACGCTTTACGTCGACGAGGAAGGATTGCAGGACGGCCTGACCGCCTTCACCATCTTTGAAGGCTTCCCGCAGCCGATCGCCGGCAAGATCGTGCTTATCGGTGGCGATGGCAGCACACCTTACACGTCCCCCCTCATCAGCCTTGAGGATGCGGCAAAGCATTTCAAGTGCTGCCGCCCGGTCCTGGACCCGGTGTTTGCCAAGGCCGACGAGATTTCACCGGGCGGGATCATCATCGCCGGAGCGCTCGCAGGCTTGCAATGCCGCATCGAGCGCCGCGCCCCTACCCTTGTGGAAGGAGAGGCATGATGAAAATCGCAGCCTTTGAAAACAACATCCTCGCCATCGTCGCAGGAACCTTCGCCGCAACCATTGCGGCGGAGGACATCGAGGCGGAGTTTCACGCCCTCACCCACTTCCCCGACCGGCGCACGAAGGCCGAGCTTTCCGAGCTTGCGGAGCGGTTGAACCAGTTCGCCGCTTACGTGGCCGAGCTTTGGGACAAGGCCTGCGCACCTATTCCGGAACCGGAAATTGAAGCCTTCGCCCGCCGCCACGTCGAATTGACGCGGCGCTATTGGGCGGCGGAAGGCCGTTGCATGAACTGGTTTATCACCGGCCCCGCCCGCTTTCCCGTCGCCCGCAATGAAAAGCGCATGAGGATTGCCGACGCGCGCCGCGCCGACCTCAAAGCGCACGAGGCGATGGCCCGCAAGGCGGTGAAGCGGAAGGCGTTCCCGCATGGCACGGATGATGAGCCGATCCGTTCCGGCGATCCGGTCGCCCTGCAGAAGATCATGACGCGCATCGAGGAGACGGCACTTGCCATCGACCGGATGAAGGCCGCGAACGCGATCATCCGGCGCATGGAAAAGGACCTCGTCAATGAAGAGGACATGATTGCCGCCGTCGTGGCGAACACCGGCCTTTCCCCGGAAGCCGCAGCCAACGGCATCAAACTAGCGCCGTGGCAGTCCCGGCGCGGTTTCACCACGACCAACAGCCGCGCCGAGCTTCGCCGCCTGCAACAGCGCCTTGCGGTCCTCGCAAGGATGAAGGAGCGCGGCACTCAAAGCCAAGAGGTCGAGACGAGCGCCGGAGCCGTCGAGATCAAGGAAAACGCCGACATCGCGCGTATCCAGTTGATCTTTCCCGGCAAGCCCGATGATCCGACGCGGCGCGTCCTTAAGGCCAATGGCTTTCGCTGGTCGCCGTCGCAAGGCGCGTGGCAACGGCATTTGAACGAGGCCGGGCGCTACGCGGCGCAATCCGTCCTGAAAAACATCAGCGGCGCCGGCGCCGCCTGATCAACCGCCCCCAAATTCGAAGGAAGGACATTCCGATGACCCAGGCAATTTATTTCGTCATGGAGTTTCACGGCACGGGCGATCCCTATTTCGGCGGCACAGCCGCCGATTGGGCGCTCTACAAGACCGAGGACGGCGGACAGGCGTTCATCAGCGCCGCCGACGCGCAGCGCCGGAAATTGATCATGGCCTATTATCCGACCACGACGGAGGCGGAACATGCCGGAAACGCAGCCAGCACAAGGAAAGGGCGGATTTCCGCCCTTCCGGCCAAGCTCCGGCCGGAGGTGCCGACCGGGCAGATTTCTTGGATTGTTGGCAACAAGCATGTCGGTGAGAACGATAGCGAGCTCGCCGAGGATATGGCTGACAGGGCGAAACGGGCGGGCGCGACCGATCCGGACATGGTGGCGCAGATCGTCGCCTATGCCCTTGCCTGCCACCGCGCCAATCAGTCGCTTGTCGCTCACTTCAACCTGTAGGGAGCGGACATGCGACACCAGCGCCGCAACGTCGAGGTTTTCGATACGCCGTCAGGCATGGGCGGAAGCCTCACGGTTTCCATTGTCGAAGAGCTTGCCGCCGATAAAGTGCGGGTGCGCGTCTGGTACGGACGCGCAACCGCGAAGGGTTGGGAGGCTTGGAAGGATTGGGACGGCTACGGTTTCGAGACGGAGCGAGCCGCCCTCACCAACCAGCGGACAATGCCGCTTTTCAAATAGATCGAGGCCGCGCCATGGCGCGGCCTTCCCCCGAACCGACCAAGAGGAGCCGACATTGAGCCGCTACACCGCTGAAGTGAAATCCGCCACCAAGGCCGACCCGGAAGCCGCGATCGGCTATGACCGGCCGCTAAGGACCTTTTTTCTACAAGCGTTCCCCGACCCGGAAACCGACGAATGCGCCCTGTGGCTAGGCGCGTTCCTTGGAGAATACCCCAGCCTGGAATCGATCATCGAAACCGCGCGGGGGCAAGGCTACGAGGTTCACGGCCTCACGCGCGAGATGATGCTGGCAATGATCAAGGAAGCCGGACCGCCATCCCCGCCGAGCCTACGGCAAAGCCGCCCGCCTTCTACCGCCAGAGGCAGTCCTACCAGGTCTGAATCGCGTTGACGGTCTTCACGCCCATCCAGTAGTACCCGAAGCACAGAACGGCCACGATTGCGGCCGCGAGCGGATGGACTTCGAAATGCAACGTCCCGAGCAGGAAGGTGATGACCATCGCGACTATGCCGGCGTTGATGTCTATTGGTTGCATGATGCTATCCTTCAGAAAAGGCTACAGATTGTTGATGAGCCTGTAGCTTCCTGAGTCTGGCCTGGACCCTTGCAAGGAACGAATCTGTCTGGATTTCGCCGACGAAACGAGGCAAATACATCATCGGCGGAAGCAGAGATACGCCGCTAGGCATAAGCCGCCCACTTAGACGTCCGCTTAACGTAGTTCGGTTGGAGGTGAAATGGTTGATCAATGGCCGTCAGATGCCACGTTCCAAATGGTGATTATGCCGCAAAAAAAGGGCGAGCATCATGGCGCGGTAAAATCGTCGGCTGGTATCGCACAGATATAACCAAGCTCGGGTACGCGATTGAGAGTTACTTTGAGCCGGGCTCAGTGCAGATTTACCCCGAGACAGCGATCGAAGCATGGACGCCGCCAATGTCGGTAAAGGAATGACCGCTTACCCCAGGAAGGAAATGCAACCCTGTTCGGGATGTGATCCGCGACGTCAGGCTAGACCGCCGACAAACCCGCTCACCTCGTCAAGCCTGACCATCGACAGCCGCACGCCACCACGGCAGCCGCGCGCCTTGCAGATCGTCTCGCGTTCCAGCTCGTCGATGTAGAGAAATTCGCGCTCTGGCGAGACGCACACAATGGCCCGCGTCAGGTAATGGACGTGGCCGCATTTCTTGCAGCGCACTTCCAGCTTTTGGTGGTCGGCCAGATCGCCGACACGGATATTTTTCTTCCAAATCTTCATCACCAGAAATCCTCCGCGGATGGAATGCGCGTGTAGCTGATCTTGCCGCCGACGTTCCCGCCGGCCGGCGGCCGCCACGGACCGAGGCTGACGACCGTGCCGGCATAGCGCGTGTTCAGATTGTCGATCGCATTGCTGGCGCTCTCCCAGCGCCGGCGCGTGCGATCGTCATTGAGGAGCAAGTCAAGCTGGCGCTCGTGCGACGGCGACAGATCGTAAAGAGTGACCCCGATCCGGAATATCGTGATTCCGCGCGGGTGATCACGGCGAACCTGGTCCCACAGTTCTGCCAGTCCGGAAAGGATGGCCTGGTCGTCATTGACGACCGGCAGATGGCGCTTGCCCATCCACGAGCCGTCGCGGATCGACAGCCATAACCATAAACCGCCTGCATAGAAGTTTTCCCGGCGCAGCCGCCGCGCCGCCTTGATCAGCAGCAGGCGCGAAATCTCGCGTGCGCCGGCGAGCGTCCGTGCTTCCGGCGGAAGGACGCGGCCATGTCCGAACATGCCCCGGCTCGAGGCCGGGGCCTGAATGTCGTAACCGTGCAGCGCATACCAGAGCCGTTCTCCTGTGACATTGCCCCACAGCTTGCGCATGTGTTTCGGCTGAAGGTTATAGAGTTGTTCGGTCGTGTAGATCGCCGACCGGTAAAGCCGCTTCGCCATATTGCCGCCGACGCCCGGAATATCTTCCATCGCCACCGCAAGCAGCGGCGCCGGCATGTCTTCCGGCCGCCAAATGGCGAGCCCGTCGCCGTATCGGCCGCCGTTCCGTTTGCCTTCCTTGCAGGCGATTTTCGCGAGCTGGCGATTTGCGGCAAAACCGATCGAGCAAGTAATCCACGGGCCGACATTCTCCGCGATCGTCGCCTTGATCGCCGCCGCCAAGCCGTGCGGGTCCGCCCGGCCGGCCTCATCGAGGCGGCACGTCAGCTCGTCGATCGACTTGGCCGTGTCGATCGGAATGACGGTTTCGATTTCCGACAAAAGCGCATTGTGCGCCCGGCGATAGAGGTCCGGCTTTTGTGGCACCAGCACTAAATCCGGACAGAGCCGCTTGGCCTCCTCAATCGGCATCACGTTCTTGACGCCGAAGGCTTTCGCTTCGCGCGAGCACGCGATGACAGCCGTCCTGGTCGTTCCCGCAAACGGCACGACGCCGACCGGCCGGCCTCTCAAACGCCGGTCGCACTGCTGTTCGACCGATGCGAAGAAGCCGTCGAAATCCAGATAGAGGCGTTCGATCGTCTCCGGCTTGCGCATGTTTGTTCCTGTCTGTATGAACAAAAGCAGAACACCCGTGCACAGTTCCCCGTCAAGAGGAATTTTTTCCTATGAACCGTTTCGATTAGGTCTGAGTGTGGACAATGCAGGACGATAAGGCTAGCCGACAGGCTTGTCGCCATTGCGGAGCTTTTGCCGCGCGCGAGCTTCCCGGACCGCCCGGACGTCACGCAAACCCATCCCTGGTTCGCGAAGCAAGTCGATGTCGGTCATATTGTCGAAATCGCTAAGCCGGGTGAAGCAGGCGTTGCGCAGCACCCGTATGACCTTTGCCGGCAGATCCGTGTTTTCGAGTAGGTCGGGATGATCGTCCGGCAGGAATTCTGGCGACATGTGTGGGATCGGCATAACTCTCTCCATCGATGGTTGGCAGTCCTCCGACTAGATATCGCGGAACCAAAGATGGCTACTGTAGAATCCTACAGGGCTCGCAACGCTACAGTCGGCTGGAAACCGGTGTCCGACACAAACGACGTCGCTTTAGGCTGGCGAGCGTTAATTCAAGCTGGCATCAGTCTCGGCCATGAAGCGCAAGCCCTTGTCCGTTAGGCCCAGAGACGTCAAGCTTCCTTGCGTCAACACGGGATGCTGGACCATCGCAAGCTTATGATCGAGCACGGTATGTCGAGCTCTTCGCCACGCACGATCGCGGCCATGTCGGCTAAGGCATCGCGGCGTTGAGGCTCTGTCATTGGCGGTGCCTCATACTGATCGACTATGCTCATGCGGATCCTCCAAGTTCCAACGGTAGGCCATGATTGCCAGCGGAGTTCGCCGGCGACGCGGAGCGCTCCATACTCGGAGCGGTGACGGCGAACGGACTGTCTCCGGCCGATACTATATGGAACCGCTTGCCGGGGGCAGTCGGTCCCGGTTTCCGCCCTGCGGGCGGCGCTAATGCTAAACCTCCTGCGGCTGCCCTCTTAACCGGTCAAGCGGTGCGCGAACTGGCTTCGGCCGCTGCGCCGCCTTTGCCTGGTACGCTCATTGTCTCATTTAGTGGGGAAAGGGCGCTCTGCCCCCTCTCCCCTGCAAGGGGAAAATCGGTTTCCCCGTCCTTCCTCCGCTCGTTTGGCTCGCTTCGTGCAGGATCGACGCGGATCCGCATCCGCGGATTTTACGTCGCCCCTTCGGGCGGGTGATCCCCCTCCGATTTGTCCCCTTGCCCCCCTCCCCCCCCGCTGTTCCGCACGAGCTCGGGGAGCAGGAGCCGGGCTCCTGCCCCTTCGGGCACGAGACCGCTTCGCGGGAAAAAGGCAAGGGAAAACATCATGACCGAGATCATCACCATTGCATTGAACAAGCTGGACGCCGATCCGAAGAACGTCCGCAAGACCTACAGCGTCGAGGGTATCGAAGCGCTCGCCGCCAACATCAGAAAAGACGGCTACCGGCTTTTGCAAAACCTTGTGGTTCGCAGGGGCGACAAAAAGGGACGCTATTTCGTGACGGCGGGCGGAAGACGCCTTGCCGCGCTTAATCTGCTGGCGGAGGCAGGGGAGATCGCCAAGGATTTTGCCGTCGAGTGCAAGGAGCGCGAAGGCGAGATTGCCACGGAAATCAGCCTTGCTGAGAACATCATGCGCGAGGACATGCACCCGCTCGACCAGTACGAGGCATTCGATGCGCTCGCCAAGCAGAGGAAGGACGTTGCCGACATTGCGGTCCGTTTCGGCACCACCGAAACCGTTGTCCGCAAACGGCTGGCGCTCGCTCGCGTGTCGCCGGTCCTTTTGCAGATTTACCGCGACGAGGACATGAGCCTTGCGCAGCTATCGGCCTTCACTGTCAGCGACGACCACGAAAGGCAGGTGACGGTATGGAACGCACTCTCCTCTTGGAACCGCGAGCCTTATGCGATACGGCGAGCGCTCACCGAGGAAATGATTGCCGCGACGGATAAGCGCGTGCAGTTCATCGGTGGGCTGGTGGCTTACGAGGAAGCCGGGGGAGCGGTCAAACGCGACCTGTTCGATGACCGTAACGCCGGATATGCGACGGACGCCACCTTGGTCGAAAAGCTGGTGGCGGATAAGCTCGAGGCGACCGCCGCCAGTGTTCGCGCCGAAGGCTGGAAATGGGTGGAGTGCTCCGCAACGGCCCCCGCTGGCTATCATGCCATGAAGCGCCACTATCCGGAGGCGATTGCTCTTTCCGAGGAAGATCAGGCCGCGCTTGATGCCGCGCAGGCAGAATATGACGAGCTCGCCGGACTGATCGAAAACGGCGTGGCCGACGACGAGGCAGAGGAAAAGTTGGCTGACGCCGAAAATCGGATCGACGCGCTCAATGCCCGCACGGAAGCCTATAGCCCCGAGGCTTTGGAACAGGCGGGAGCCTTCGTTTTCCTCGATTATTACGGTCGTCTTGCCATCGAGCGAGGTTTCGTAAAGGCAGACGAAACCGCCGAGGACGAGGACGATAACGGCGAGGGCCTGCCGAGCGGCAAGGGCACGGTAGAACCCAAGGTCCCGACCATCAGTCATTCGGCTGCCCTGATCGAGGACCTGACGGCTCACAAGACCGCCGCGCTGCGCATCGAACTGGCGAACAATCCTGACGTGGCGCTTGTCGCCGTGGTTCACGCGATGCTGTTGCGTGTGGCCTACCCGTATCATACGGAGCAGAGCGCCCTTCAATTGTCGCTGACGCACGAGCGTTTGGAGCCATCGATCAAGGACGCCGAAAGCTGCAAGGGGCTTGCCGCCTTTAACGACCTTGCGGACAACTACGGCCATCACCTGCCCGGCAATCCTGCCGATCTGTTCGACTGGTTGTTGGAACAGCCGCAAGACACCGTGCTTTCCCTGCTGGCATTCGGCGCGGCGCACTCGGTCAATGCGGTAGAGAAGAAGTTCACGGATCGTAAGGGCATCGAACAGGCGAACCAGCTTGGCCGAGCGCTCAAGGTGCATATGCCGGATTGGTTCGAGACGACCGGTGACAGCTATTTCAAGCACGTCAACCGGACGACCATTGAACTTGCAGTGGCCGAGGCGAAGGGCGGTGAAGCGGAATTGTCCGTGAGAGCTGCCACCAAGAAATCCGAGGCGGTGACGATCGCGGATCGCCTCGTTGCCGGAAGCGGCTGGCTACCGGCCCCTGTTCGCATATCCTCCCCCGAACAAGCCGACGACGGCGAAAGCGCCGCCGAAGACGAGCAGTTCCCCCAAGCGGCTGAGTAACATCAGTCGCGCGCCGGTCACGCTTCCCTCCCGCGTGATCGGCCCTCCCGCTATTGGAGCGCACCGATGATTGCGGGCAGGATCGACCTGGCCCGAAATCATGTTTGAGGGGAGGCCCGATCCCCCTCCCCTCAACACTCCCCTTCCCACCCGGATTCGGGCCGCGCGATTTCGTATTTGTGTTGGTGAGGATATGAAAAAGAGGATATGATAATATCCTCGAAAGGATATGCTGCCATGCCGCTCTACATCAAAGACCCCGAGGTGGACAGGCTCACCGACGAGCTTATCGGTCTCACCAAATCCAGCAAGGTTGAGGCGGTCAAAACCGCGCTCAAGCATGAGATCGCCAGCCGCAGGGGCAGTTTGCCGATGCGCGAGCGGCTTGCCAAGTCCCTCACCATGGCGCGCGAGGCTGGCCCTTTCGCTCCGGGCGACCACAAGCGCGAAACCGATGAAATGTGGGGCGAAGACTGAATGCTGTTTGTTGATGCGTCTGTCGTCGTCGCCATCCTCGCCCAGGAGCAAGACGCCACCGAACTCATGGGCCGGTTGGAGCGGGACGGCGGCCCCTATTACGTCTCAGCCGTGGTCCGCATGGAGGCCACGTTGTCGCTGACGCGCAGGCTCGCGGAAGCGAAAGGCAAGGACAAGCCCGCCACTGCTGAGATGATGGAGATCGCCCGCCGCCTGGTAGATCAATTCATTGCCGATCTGGAAGCGCGCGAAGCGATGATTTCAGGCGACGTAGGCACCAAGGCCCTCGATGCTGCTCAGCAGTTTGGAAAGGTTGTGAATCATCCGGCCAAGTTGAACATGGGCGACTGTTTCACCTATGCCTGCGCCAAGGCATATCGAATGCGGATCGCCTACAAGGGCGATGATTTTGGCCAAACCGATCTAGGCTGGTAGAATCACTCGCAAGGGCCTTGGCGTTCGATTTCCAGTCCGATCCACATCAAATTGCTGCAACACGACCCATGCAGCGCGACCTATTCGGCGTCATCTCCAGACCATAAATCCTGAAAAATCAGTGTTTCACGCGGCAACATGCGCCTCGAAGGTTTCGATGTGTAGCACGTTATTGCGCCATTATGCTTTACCGCGCTATGGTTTCAAATCGGCGGAGTCAGAGCTGATTCCGGCGCTCACGCATTCTGACCAACTTAACGGAGAAGACACACCCGACCAGAAAAAGAAAAACCGCTCCCGAGAAAAATCCGGAAGCGGTGGGTCTACAGTGAAAAAATAAGCCAAATCCTTTCTCGCAGACCCTCCCTTCCCTGTCAATTCTAAAAACACCTTTTCGGTGGGCGGCGAAGCTTTGCCTGGTCTCTAAACGGAGACGAAGAATGGGGAACACCCATATAAATCAGCGGCCCATCGGCCGCAGGATAACGCCGCAGCGTGCCCATTACCGACGACTAGCGGATTCGGCGGAATTCGGGACAATAACCCGCGCCCAATTGGCTGTTCTTGCACAAAAGCTTCCATGCACTGGCTTGATCAATGGGACGGAAAGCCATCTATTGCTGGCGCTCATAAACACCGCTCCGAACGACGCGTTCGATAGATCGGGACGCCCGATCGTATTCAAGTCCAACCAGCACCTGGCATTTGAAATTGGACGGTCGGTTGGTCGCGTCAGCCGTTTGCTGTCGCGGTTGTTCGACGCCGGAGTGATTACCATGCAAGACAGCGGCAATTACAAGCGCTACCCCATCCGCAACCGCGATGGCGAGATCACTGACGGTTGCGGGATCGATCTTCGAATCTTGATAGTTCGATACGCCGAGCTCGACGAGCTCGTAAGACGGGTTCGTGCCGAAAAGAAATCCGCCGACGCGGCATTGCGGCGCTATCGTGGGGCCCTTCGCAATGCGCGGCAGGCCCTCGCCGCCGCCGCGGAGCATTCCCAAAGCGCCGTGGCCCGCCTTGCCGTCCGCATTGATCGCGTGAGCGATCTTGTCGGGATTGCCGGCAAGGCTTCGAGCGGGGTTTTGCGCCGGGCAACAGCCCTCCTGGAGTGGTTCGTGGAGCGCTTGATGCAGCTTCCGCGCCGATCGGAGAAAGCGGCTCAACCGCAAAATATGACATGCCCGTATGTCGAAAACGACATGCACACACAGATTACAACCCCTGAACCTCTTGCAGAGAGTAATGATGAACGGCGTTCGGTTAACGCCGAACAGCTCAATTCGCTAAGGGCTGGCTCCGCCAGCAAAGGGGCTTTTGAAGAAAGCCTGAGGCGACGCCCGAGCGAAATCAACCAGCAGTGCCTGCCGAAGGCAATGGTGGCCCTGCAGGATGTGCTGAGGGCGGTGCCAGCGTTGAAGGCCTACGGCTTTGCCCCCACAAGTTGGGCCGATCTGGCGCGGGCCGTGCCGTTGATATGCCGGTTTGCCGGGATCTCCGAGGATGCCCGCCGCCGCGCCGTCGATGAGATGGGCGAGCAGCAAGCCGCCGTCGCGGTCGCCGTGACGCTCGAGAAATACGAGCGGCAGGAAGTCAGCTCACCGGGAGGCTATTTGCGGGCCATGACGGACCGCGCAAGAACGGGCGAATTGCATCTCGCCCGCTCCATCTTCGGGCTCGCCGCCCGCAATTCCATGGAGATCACACATTGAGACATCATGCCCTACCGGCGCTTTTCGCCGCTCTTTCCATCATTTGTGGTTCGGCCGTGGCAGCCGATTATTCGGGGCGCGCCCGTGTCATCGATGGCGACACCATCAGCATCCGCAACGAGCGCATCAGGATCGCGGCCATCGACGCGTGCGAGCGCGATCAGACCGGTTTGAAGGACGGAAAGGTGTGGCGGTGCGGCGTCGCAGCTCGAAGCTATCTCGGAAAAATGATCGACGGCCGGCATGTCCGCTGCGACATCATCGATCGGGACCAGTATCGGCGCCTGGTGGGACAGTGCTTCATAGGCGAAACCGATATTGGCCTTGCGATGGTGAAGGCCGGACTGGCGGAGGCCATGTTGCGCTATCTACCGGCGACCCACTCCATCAACGAGGTCGAGTACGGCCAGGCCGAGAACCGAGCCCGCGATAACGGCTTTGGCATGTGGTCGGCCGAGATCGAAAGCCCGCACGTCTACCGCCGTTCCAAAACATCCGACATGCAGTGACCGAAGCGATAGCCAATGTGGCGCAGTGGCGAAAGCGGTTTCTATAGCCATATTGCTTCAAGTTGCCCGTCGAATCACGGCAATAGCTGTTGATCAGGCCGGTTTCCTGATTAATATTGGCGCAGAAGTTGCGGTGTATATGTCGCTGAGGAACGGGGGAACGTTGCCAAAAAGGTTCAAGCCATACTCCTCCAGAGCGGTTGCTTGTGACGCTCGTTCGCACGTCGTCGCGATTTGCGCAAATCGGGAGGGCACAAAAATTTCCCCGCCTTCGGCTTCCTCGCGAAGCAAATATTCGCGTCCTCCCGCTTCCTCCGCTCCGCTCCGGCCTACGGTGCCCATCGCTTACCGCCGTGCCGATTGAACGATCATCGCAGCCACCAAAGAGGAGTGAAAGACATGAACATCACCAACTACATCCAGTTCGATGGCGACGATCTAGAAACCGCAAAGGGTGCCGGCCTCATCTCCACCATCGACCGGGACATGGACATCAAGGTTGTGCCGTTCGACTCGGACAACGACAAAGCCCCGACGCACCGCGTCTATGCCAAATCGCCCCGCGGCCATGACATCGAGGTCGGCGGCATATGGAAGAAGGAGAACCAGGAGGGCAAGCCCTACTACACTCTTTCGATCCGCAAGCTTCGCTACAACGCCAATCTCGGCCGGTTCCCCGGCCAGGACGATGCCTCCCTGCAGGCGATCATCGAATGGGAACCCCGCGATTGATCCGCGAACAGCGCCCGGCGACCAGCCGGGCGCTCACCCCCGAAAGGCCGAAAAATCAGGCAAAATGCTGGATTTACAGCATTTTTTCTGCTAGGGTTGCGCGCAACTGGAGATTTGTCGATGAACGTTCATTCCCGCCGTCCGGATCGGTCCCCGGAAGCCGTCGCGAAGCGTCAGAATGCCGTCGAACAGGCGCGTGCCGCCAACACTCGCCAGGGCTACACCCACGATCCAGTGCTCGAGGCGGCAAATGCTCGCTACATTGCCGGCGACATCACCACAGAAGAGTTTCGCGAGGAGATGCTGGCGCGCTTCAAGCGCGCCTGATTTGCAAACTTCTATTTTAGCAAGCCGCCTGGCTTTACCGGGCGGCTTTTTTCATGAGGAATCGATTGGCAAACGAGCAACCAAAAGGCTCTTATACCTACCCTGACGTTCCCGGCGATCCAGATCGCACCGGCGTCTTGCGCAACAAGCTAGGACTGACGACACATTCGGCATTACGGACAGCCGAGTACGCACTGACGAACATTCGGCAAGTGGAGATCGCCGAGGGCCGCGGCCCAAGCGGCAATTTCGACAAGGAGCATCTGAAGGCAATTCAAGGCTACATTTTTCAGGACGTGTATGAGTGGGCCGGTCACAGCCGCAACGAAAGCCCTGTGGTCGACGGTGAGCGGGTGGAGCCGATTGGCGGCTTGTCGAAGGGCGGCACAGCGTTCCTGCACGGGTCCCGCATTGAAATGGGACTGGACGAGGCGATGAAGCCGCTCCGGGATACGCAGGCCCTTCGCAATGCTTCGTCTGAGGAATTCGCTGAGCGGGCCGGAAAAGTGCTCTCGGAGCTCAATTACGTGCATCCTTTTCGAGAAGGCAACGGGCGCACGCAGGAGGCGTTCATTTCCGAGCTAGGCCGCCATTACGGGCATGAGGTCGATTTCACCACCATCAGCAAGCCGCGAATGATCGAGGCATCGATCGAGACAACGAACGACCCGTCCAGCCCTGCGATGAAGCACGTCATCGAGGACGCGATGGACCCGAACCGACGGGAAGCGATCCGAGCCGCATTTGAGGATTTGCGGGAACTCGGCGAGGAGCCGTTGCAACACAACGTCCGCACCGCCCGCGCTGGCGAGGAAATCACCGGCACTGTTCTCGGCCACGACGATCGAGTTGCGAGCCTCGTGACGGTTCAGGGGATTGTCGTTGCCGATCGCGCGGACCTTCCAGAGAGGTTGCCTGGCGACGAGGAAATCACCTTCAATGCCCGGTCGGACTTTTCCCGCCTGGGGCGCGAGCAGCCGGCGCAAGAGGCGCACTCGCAGGCTCAGCCTGCCCGCCAAACACAGCAGGATCAGAATCCGGAACTGAAGGCGATCGAGGCGCAGATGGCTACGCAGCGAAACCGGGAACGCGATGACGACGAGCGCGATCGGTAATCAGCGCCGGCGGCAACAAGCTGCAAGATGCTATCTGTTCGGGAAGCGCCAATGTTCTGCGCCCTCTCCTTCCGTCGGATGATTGACGAACAAGCTACGATAGCCCCTCCCCCATGCAACCGCTAGCGCGGTCCTCCACTTCGTTGCGGCCCTGCAGGTGCATGGGCTCGCTTCGGCTATCTCCGTTTTTTGCCGTCAACCACGAAAGGAGACGGCAATGCAGAACATCAAGGACACCTACCAGCGCATCACGGACGCCATCATTGAGCAGCTTGAAGCCGGCACCAAGCCGTGGATCCGGCCCTGGCGGGGCAACAGCCGCGGTTCCCTTGTACCGCGCCGCGCTACCGGTGAAGCCTATTGCGGGATCAATGTCCTGATGCTGTGGCTCGCGAGCGAGCTTGCAGGCTACGAGGAAAACACCTGGATGACCTATCGCCAAGCCCAGGATCTCGGCGGCCAGGTCCGAAAGGGTGAGAAAGGCGCCCTCGTCGTCAAATACGGCACCTTTACCCCGAAGGAGCGCGAAGTCGATGACGAGCGCGCAATCCCCTACCTCAAAGGCTACACGGTCTTTAACGCTGAGCAGATCGAGAACCTGCCGGAGCAGTTCTATCGCCCGGCCGAGGAACTGCCGGCGACGCCGGTCCCGCATCTGGAAACCGTCGAAACCTTCGTCCGCAATACCGGCGCCTCAGTCACATACGGCGGAACCACGGCCTGCTACCGTCCCGCCGTCGGCGACATCCTCATGCCGGACCGGGCACGTTTCGCAGGCGAAGCTCACCTTTACTCGACCCTGCTGCACGAAATGTCGCACTGGTCAGGTGCAAAGCATCGCCTGGACCGTGACCTGAGTGGCCGCTTCGGCAGTGAAAGCTACGCCATGGAGGAGCTGGTTGCCGAACTCTCAGCTTCCTTCCTCTGCGCAGATCTCGGTGTAGCGCACGATCCCCGCGACAATACCGCGACTTACCTGGAAAGCTGGCTCAAGGTGTTGAAGAACGATAAGCGGGCGATCATCACGGCCGCAGCTAAGGCTCAAGCCGCGGCCGACTACCTTCACGAACTTCAAAAGGCTGGCAATCCGCCAGTCTGATCCCGAGCAGAAGTTCCCCGCGGGGAACTATTAGAGCCCCGCGCAACGACTGATCGGACACCAGGCACGAAGAGTGCTCTGAATCGCGTGCCATAATTGTTGCTGCCCCAATCGGAGCGGACTTCGAGAGGCTGGCGTCCCGCGCGCGAACTGGTGCAAAAGTTCCCCGCGGGGAACTGTCCATGGAGCCGCGCGCCGACGGATCGAAGACCATTCTAGAGAGCGAGGAGGGATGCATGGTCAGGGGCGACAAGTGAGTATTGTCCTTTGATGGAAAGAAGTTCCCCGCGGGGAACTTTGCACAAAGCCCATTCACACCCATCATGAATCCGCGTGCCATAATTGATGTGCTTGCCCGAATCGGAGTACCCGTTAGTTGCGATGAAAATTCGAAATTGCGGATTTTTGAGTAGTTACGTGGTTGTTAGCGGATCGTTAACCACAATAGCGGTTAAGTGGTAAGAGTGACCACCGGGGATTCTTTTATGACACGACACCTCAGCAGCCTTTCTTTCATGGAGAATTTCTCCAGCAAGCTTGAGTTGGCGCTGAGCAATCTCAGCATGGCGCAGTTTCCGCCGGATGCGCGGCGCACGATGCGCAAGTTCACTTCTACTGAAGTCGCTCAGCTCCTCGATGTAACCGAAGCCTATATCCGGCAGGTTGCGGCAAAGGAGCAGGGCCCTTCTCCCGAAATCTCCAATGGTCGCCGGCTCTACACATTGGAGCAGGTTCTTGAATTGCGCATGGCGCTCGCCGCCAACGGTCGTAAGAAGTGGATGAACCCTCGGCGCATGGGCAACGAGCAGTGCCAGATCATCGCCGTCACCAATTTCAAGGGCGGGTCAAGCAAAACGTCGACCACTATCCACCTCGGTCATTATCTGGCTCTGCGGGGATACCGCGTGCTTGCCGTCGACCTTGACCCGCAGGCGTCCTTGACGGCCCTCCACGGCAACCTGCCGAACTTCGACTACAGGGGAGGGGACACGCTCTATTCCGCGATCCGCTTCGACGATCCGGTCGCGACCAGGTCAGTCATCCATCAGACGCATATAGTCGGGTTCGACGTCATCTGCGCCGGCCTTGAGCTGACTGAGTTCGAAACAGCCGTGGCGCTGGAAATGCGACGCGCAGGCGGAACCGGGTTCCTGCTTCGCGTCTCCCAGGCTCTCGAGCAAGTCGCCGACGACTACGATTTCATCCTGATGGACTCCGCACCATCGCTGAACTTCCTGACGCTGTCTTCACTGACGGCGGCAACCGGAGTAGTCATCCCGGTTCCAGCCCATATGCTGGACGTCGATTCCACCGCCAAGTTCCTAGAGCTCGCGGCGTCCTACATGCAGATCCTCGATGAGGTCGGGACATCCGCCCAATGGGATTTTGCGAAGTTCCTCGTCACCAAGTTTGAACCAAATGACCATCCGCAGGCTAACATGTCCGCGCTGATGCGTCAGGTGTTCGGTGAAGACCTGCTATTGAACTCCGTCATCAAGTCGACCGCGGTCGCTGACGCGCTCACGTGGAAGCAAAGCCTCTATGAGGTGCAGCGGGCGCGCTTTTCGGCACCAAAGACCTACGATCGCGCGATTGAGTCCATCAATGCGGCCAATGCCGAACTGGAAAGCCTCTTCTGGAAGGCATGGGGGAGAGAATGAGCCGCAAGGATTCCAAAGGCCTTTTTGCAAACGTCCTCGGTCAACTCGAAAGCACGCCTGAGAGGGGAGGGGTTCAGAGGACGACGTCCCCGCATCTGCTTAAAGTGGCAGCGGGTGTCAGGCAAATCCAGGAGCGCAGCGAGCTTGCTGAGCGGCTCCTGAAGGACGGCGGTCAGATCATCGAGATTGACCCGGACGACGTCCTTGAATCCGCAATCCCAGATCGCTTCGCGTCGGCCTATGATGCGCCCAATCTCACCGAACTCATGGAGTCTATGGGCGAGCACGGGCAGAGCATACCGGGCCTGGTACGCTCGGTGCAGGGGGCATCGAAGCCGTTTCAGATCGTGTTTGGGCGACGTCGCCTTGCAGCCGCCAAGCTTCTCGGCATCAAGTTCAAAGCGATCGCCCGGGACTTGAGCGACGAGGACGCGGTTGTTCTTCAAGGCGAAGAAAACAGCAACCGCAACGACCTCTCCTTCATCGAGCGTTGCCTGTTTGCGCATTCGCAGGAGGCGGCCGGTTTTAGTCGCGAGGTGATCTGCAAGTCGCTGAACACGGGCAAATCCCATGTCTCGGAGATGATCCGGCTCGCCAGCGTTTTGCCGCACGAGATCCTGCAGGAGATTGGCGCCGCACCCGATGTTGGCCGCCGGCGGTGGATCGATTTCGAAGCGAAGTGGTCGGCCCATGGCACGCCACTCGCGGCGGCGAAGATAGCGCTAGGGCTGGATGAAATTCGCAATAGCGACAGCAACACCCGCTTCGCAGGCGTCTTCGACGCCCTGTCGACCGAGCGACAGGTGGAGCTTTTGTCCGTTGATACGGCTCAGCTCGTTTCGCACGGTCTGGTTCTTGGACAGATGACCCACGGAAAATCAGGCTCAAAGCTTGCTTTCAACAAGTCGGTTCCGAGTGGGTTCGTCGACTTCGTTGCCGAGCAGATTGAAAGCCTGCACGACCAATTCATGCAGAGAAATGCCCGCTAGGGTGTGAGACTTTAAACCAGGAGGATAACCGCAAAAGAAAAAGGCCCCCAAACGTTTCCGTCGTGGAAGCCTCTCTCTTATCTAGCAATCTGAGAATCGCATTTCCACGAATCTCCGTCAAGAGTCTTTGGCACCGTTTTTGGTGAGCTGATTTCTTTTGCCTTCGCGAGAGGTGAAGGAAGATGCAAGGTGGAAGTGTGACGACGCCCTTCGGGCAGCGGATGATTTCGCTCGCCCAAGTGAGAGGGCAGATGCGGACGGCCGAGATCAAATCCGGCAAGTCCGCCGACAAATGGAAGGTGTTCCGCGACGCCTGCGAGGCGAGGGCGGTGCTTGGCGTTCAGGACCGCGCGCTTGCGGTGCTCGATGCGCTGCTGACGTTCTATCCGGACAACGAACTTTGCGAGGACCGCGGCCTTGTCGTCTTCCCCTCGAACGACCAGCTCTCCGTGCGTGCGCATGGCATCGCCGGCGCGACGTTGCGCCGCCATCTGACGGCGCTCGTCGAGGCCGGGCTGATCCAGCGCAAGGACAGCGCCAACGGCAAGCGCTACGCTCGCAAGAACGAGACCGGTGCAATCGAGGAGGCGTTCGGCTTCAGCCTTGCACCGCTGCTTGCGCGCGCCGAGGAGCTCGCGCACGCCGCGCAACAGGTAGCGGCGGAGCGCAAGCGCTTCCGCGTCATCAGGGAGGCCTTGTCGATCTGCCGACGCGACGTCCGCAAGCTACTCAGCGCTGCGATCGAGGAGGGGGCTGCCGGCGACTGGGGGCGCATCGAGGGGCTTTTCCTCGAGCTGACCGGCCGCATCCCCCGCACACCGACGATCGCCGATATAGAGGGGATCCTCGATGAAATGGAGATGTTGCGCGAAGAAATCATCAACCGGCTGGAAATTAAGGAAAATTTCGAAAATTTGACCAGCAATGCTGATCAAACTGAGCGCCACATACAGAATTCAAATACCGAATCTAGCCATGAACTTGAACCTTGCTCTGGAAACGAGCTGGGGGCGAGGCCGACGGCCAAAAGTCGGCCGGCGGAGCGGGCCGTGAGGGCGTTTCCCCTCGGTATGGTGCTGCAGGCTTGCCCAGAGATCCGCGACTACGGGCCGAACGGCGCCGTCGAAAGCTGGCGCGACCTGATGTCGGCCGCCGTCGTCGTGCGATCGATGCTTGGCGTCAGCCCGAGCGCCTACCAGGACGCCTGCGACGCCCTCGGTCCGGAGAACGCCGCCGCGATTATGGCCTGCATCCTCGAAAGGGCAGGGCACATCAACTCGGCCGGTGGCTACTTGCGGAACCTTACGCGAAAAGCCGAGCGCGGCGAGTTTTCGATTGGACCGATGCTAATGGCATTGATGCGAGCGAATGGTACCCCAGGCCGCAAGGTTTCGTAGCGCCTAGGGTCGCCTTTCGAGCTAGGTGGATCAGTTTGACGGTGAATAGTGCGCGAGCACATTTGTCTGCAGGCTTTCGTGCGACTTTGTCGCTCGCGTTGCATGCTCGCCGCGTAGTCGAGCCCGGACAAGGATGCTGATGAGGATGCGATTCAGATCGTCTTTCGGCGAGCAGGACCCAGCTCGCTGATCTGGATAGACCAACCGAAAATTTACGGCGCGGAGATACAACACTGCGATACGAACCTCAGGAACGTTTAAAAATGCTGGATTTAGCGACCCAATTCGAACTCCTGTGCAAAGCACTTTTCCTGGATAGCGGGTATCAAATTGCGCCGGATTCCGCGGCATCCTGGGGCGCAGATATTTACGCGACGAGCGCCGGCGAAAATATCCTGGCAGAAGTGAAGTGGACGCATCGCCCCACGGTTTACGGTCGTCTTTTGCGGAACTGGGTTCCGACTGCTGCAAAACTCCAAGCAGCGCCAGGCACTCGAATCCTCGTTCTCGTGTCGGGCACGGTGAGCCCAGAGAGCCGTTCCTGGGCGGAACGCGAATTCGGTATCGAGATATGGGATCGTCGAGATCTGCTCAGCCGCGCGGTAGGTGAAGACACTCGCAAGGCCTTGACTGAGTTCTTCTTGTTATCTGATGACTGGACGGTGCGTGCGAGCACAGACCCCGAGCAACTGGCTCGAGGGAGGATTTTGCATGCCTGCCTCGCCGAGCGGGACCTCAGTGCTTCGGAAAAGCCGCCCGGAGAGAAACTCATAGGTAGGCTACGGCAAATGCCCCGTGGCGTGGAGTATGCAAAACGCTACGAAGGGCTGTGCACCGAGATCATCGATTTTCTCTTTGGGGACACCCTTGTTAACCCCATTCCGCAATGCTGGACAGACGACGATCTAAGCATCCTCGATATCGTGTACCGAGTGAGCCCGGCAGGCAAGAGCGTGTTTTGGCAGACGATTTCGCGAGATTTCCGCGCACGAACCATCGTGTTCGAATGCAAGAATTACACGGACGCGATCGGGCCGATGCAGGTCTACACCACCGAGCGCTACATGAGCCTAAGGGCTCTGAGATCGGTTTGCGTGATCCTCACTCGCGATAAGCCTAAACCCAATGCGTTTACTGCCGCGCAAGCTGCGATGCGTGACTCCGGTAAACTGATTGTCTTTCTCGACGATAACGATCTTGAAACAATGCTTACACTGCGCGCCTCCCAACTGAAGCGCAATACCGACAGCGAGGAATGGATAGAACAAGATCCAGCTGAAATAGTGGATCACAAAATCTATGAAGTCCTAGCAAAAATGCCACGCTGACGCACTACGCCAACCCGCCAAGACCAAGACTCCGTTAAGCTCTTCCGGCCGCGTAGGATCGCCCGCGTGAGATTTCCAGGAAATGCCAAGCGTCAGCATCAAACGCACGCTAGCGAGGTGCCTTTGCTTGACAGGGTGTCCTGCCTATCCCAGGTCGACGATGTCCCAACGCATGGCCGTCAAAGCCTGACGTTGCGCATCAGTGATCCGCTCGCGCCCCATGGCAATGCCCAGGATGTGTTTAGGTCTGCTTGCTGCGACATATGCCTTTTTCATGAAAGCCGCGCGAACGGAAGCGTTGGTTGTGGGACGCGCGGCGTCATAGACCGGGGCTGCAAGTGCTGGATCCAGCAAATGTGGCAGCATTTCTTCGACGTCGTACAATCTGCGGTGCCTGGTTTCCAGCAGCAACGTGGCGTCGTGGGTTTCGCCCTTGACGCTATGGATCGTCGCCACCTGGATCTTTACGCCGCCGGCAGAGATAAAGACGTTGGCCGGCGTCTGCTGTTCCACGTCCGCGGAGACTGGCGTGGGATCATAAGCCAGAAATTCGGCCGCGTTCCCGACATTCGCCGGCAGGCGCAAGAGCCCGAGCAATGTCTGGATCCTATCAGCCCAATCAGGTTCCATCGGCTCGGCGCCGAGCATCCATTCCGCCATCAGCCGCCGGACGGGACCGTATGTCTGGATGGACCGCAAGTGATCGGACAAACCGGCCCGTGAGGGAGGTTTCTCGGCGCCCGCCCGGTTCACAAAGCGGGTCCCCGCCAGTCGGTACACATTCACGACCGTATCGAGGAGCAGGGGGATGCGGGTTGCGCTCGGTCCAAACGACGTGGCGTGGCGCAAGGCCTGACAAAGGGTGGCAGGCCTGAAGCTCTGAGGCTGAAGGCTGCGGTCAAAGTCTGGCCAATAACTGGTGATGTTGAGCGGGGCGGCCGCTTCGGCGTTATTTTCCGCAACACCACCCACGGCTTTGACGACACGGCGGCGTTCTTCCGGTAGGGCCCGCACAGTCTGGCCGAACCGCTCAAGCACCTGGTCACGCGTCGCGTCGCTGAAAAGGATCATGGTGCTCACGGGATCTGTCGCGATCACGGCACAACTGGTCGTCAGGTCCAGCTTTCGGCTGCTCAATCCGCGTAGATGCAGTGCGATGGCAGGACAATAGCGATGACTCTCCGCAATTGGTTGCATTGCGGCGGCATTATAGCTGGCATTGGGCAACTCTCCGCCCACGCCGTCGAAAATCGACTGATCCGGATCTCCGAACCGCTGATACTGGACGCTTGGGTCCCCGAATATGGAGGTGATCAGATCGTCCTGAAAGCCCTGAACGTCTTGCATCTCGTCAATCAGAACTACGGGAAAGCGGTGGCGCAGCGACGCCGCGAGCTGAGGACTGCGAAATAGCGTTTCCTGCGCGTAGGCATACATTTCGGAATAGAAAAATGCCCCCTCCAGTTGGAGCCGGGCCTTGATCGCGATCAGATCCTGATATGACGGCGACTGCGATGGCGCCGGAAAACCCGGCGTCACAAGGACCAGGGCATTATTTTGCCATCGATACCGAAGGTCGGATATCGATGCGAACCTGTTTCTCAGATAGGCCTTGGTCCCGAAGGCGGCTATTCGCTCCAGGCGCGCAGTGCAGTGGTCATCGTCGATCTGCGAAACGACCATACCTTTTGATCGTAGAGAGGGGAGGGCGAGGAAGGTGTTGACGAACTCCTGTATCGTGCCCACGAAATGCGGATAGCCACGCAATGCATGACCGGCGGGATGCAGGGAAAGGCATTTGATAATTTCGTCCCTGGCCACATTCGTGTGGGTAAGGACGCATATGCCCCGCCGGGAGGCAGTCCATTTGCGAGCCAGGCACAACAGCTTCAGCCCGACGAGCGTAGTCTTGCCGCTTCCAGGACATGCCTGGATATCGTCATGGCCGCATAGGGCGGCACGTCGGGTGGGATCGAGAACCAGCGGTACGAGCCGATCCCGATTCAAAATTGCCAGAAGCTCGTCGAGGTCGTCGTTGGTCAGGTCGATCATGGCCGGATCAATCTCCGGCCACATCGACAGCGGTAACGTAATCGATCGCGTTCATGAGATAAGAGGGGAGAGCAGCGCGCAGTTCATCCCGCTTTTGTTCCATCAGGAGCAGATTGTGCCGCTGTCGGGCTTCCGCCTGCTCCTCGGTCTCACCGTCAGCAGCCGGAACAAGCTCAGCGGTAAAGCGGCGCTCAAGTATGGGTCCAAGATTATAGGCGGTTTCCGTCTTCGACTTGTCTCGCCAAATCCGCCCATAGATTGTCAGCGCCCGCTCTTCCGCGTCAGCCGGAAGCTCGTCGAATGGCACCTCGCCATCGGGGGCCGCCTCGTGAACCTCCGCGGCAAGCCCAGCCCTGAGCAGCGAATACTCGAATGTCCAGTGATCCGAAATCTCGACGCGGACATTCTGACCTTGCAACGATCGGCGGCGATCGATCCAAGCCTGTCGTCCATCAGGGTTGCCTACGTAATGCGATTCCCAATACACCGCGCCCTTGGCCTTGTATTCTATGAAACCAAGCGGATTGTCTTCAGTGATTCTGGCCCCTTCGGGGCGCAGGTCCATGTCTCTGACGCAAACGACGGGAATTGGAAGCCAGTCGCGTTGATGTTGTCCGTCATTCAAACCGCGCCGCCTGAATATGTTTGCATAACGCGCGAACGCCGTGCTGCCGACATTGACGATCGAGACGCCGTAGTCGTCGAAGGGCTTACCAAGCAGTTTGGCGATTGTCGGCAGCAGGATGTTCTCTCCGTCGCCTTCGACGATGACAACCGCCTTGGCGAAGAAGAGGTTCGCCTTCGTCACGTCCAGAAACTTCTCGAGGAAGCCATAGTCGTCGTCTTCGAGCTCGGTGAGACCCTTGCGCAAGGGAAATGTCTTGCCACCCGACATCAGGATCAGGCTCTGCAGATCGGCCTTGGAGGCGAGATTGGGACTATGGGTCGTCAGGATGCTCTGCAGCGCGGGCTTTCCCGGTCCACCGAAATCCTCGCGGATCGCCTTCAGGAACTTCATCTGCAACTGCGGATGCAGATGCGCTTCCGGTTCTTCGATCAGCAGCATAGGGAAGTCGTCTTGCTCCTGTTCAAGCAGGAGAAGTTCCGTCGCCATGAACAGAAGGTTGCTGTAACCGAGGCCTTGCATGCGATCATTCTGATCGATCAACAGCTGGAGCCGTTCAAGCACTGCCCGCAACATCTGCTTGCGTTCGACCGGTCCGAGAGCATCGAGTTCGACGCCTCCGACAATCTCGATGATCGGACTGAGCGGCCTATTAGCGAAGTCAAGGCCCTTGAGCTGGGCTGTGATGCGCGTCAGACTGTCTGCAACGCCGGGATTTGTGAGAATGGCGACATTGGCCCCGATGACGGCGCTCAGGAGGTTGTCGACATGGACGGTGTTGCGAAAGCTTTCGGCCGCATTGAGGACCTGAGCTAGACGCGATCCCCGCCCTCCGCTTAGTTCGGCCTCGGCATCGCGCAATGGCCGAAGATAGGTTGCCGATAGATAATCCCGCGCTTCCCGCTCGATCGAAGGTCCATCGCCGGTTGCCCCAGACCGGAGGTCGCTGCGGATTTGCCGCGTGCCTCTGACAAGCTGTTCGGTAAGCTCCGCATTCATATTGGGGTCAGAACAAGAGCTGCTCGAAATCGTACGCTAAGCTTGAACGGAGCGGGAACGCTTGATTGACCGCATTTCAAAAAGGGCATCTATGACCGGACATTCTGGAACCTGATCGCCGGTGCATTGCGCCGCCATATTCGACATGGCCCGCTCCAGACGCCGCAGATCGGCGATTTTCTGACGGATATCTTTCAAATGTTCGATGGTGAGCGCATGGACCTCCCGGCAGGTGTAGGTATGCCCATCGACCAGGCGAAGCAGGCCGCGCAACTCGTCCAGGCTGAAGCCGAGTTCACGGCCGCGCCGCACGAAATGCAGCCGCCTTGCGTGTTCAGTTGTGTAGATACGATAACCCGCTGCGCTGCGGGCGGGCTTCGGCATGACGCCGATTTTCTCGTAATAGCGGATCGTCTCTATGTTGACGCCGCTGCGCTCGGACAGCACGCCGATCGAAAATTCATCATTCTGTGTCATCACATAGCTCGCACAAATCCGTGAAAATTTCTCGCTTGACCCTGTAGTCGCTACAGGCACTAGGGTCACGATAGATCAATTGCGGGAGCATGTGAACGATGATGCAGGATGAAACACGGACGCTGGCAAATACAGTCACAGAGCCAGCCGAAAAGGGTTTTGATCGGGCAGCATTGCTGTCGGTCGGCGGCATCGTTGCGGCACTGGGCGCAGCAACCTGTTGCGTGCTGCCCTTTGCCTTGTTCTTCGCTGGCATCAGCGGCGCGTGGATCGGCAATTTGACCGCGTTCGAACCCTACCAGCCTGTGTTTATCACGATCGCGCTCGCCTGCCTCGGCTACGGTTTCTATCTCGTCTATCGCAGGCCGAAGGCGGCTGAATGCGCCGAGGGTTCCTACTGCGCGCGTCCATCATCCCATCGGAACGCCAAGATCGGCCTTTGGGTCGCAACTGTCTTGATCATTATCGCCGTGGGCTTTCCCTACGCCGCCCGCCTTGTCCTCGATGCTTAATCCCAAGGAGAATCTCATGAAAATCCTGCCCCTCATTGCCCTTACTGCGTCCCTGCTGACGGGTGGTCACGCTTTTGCCGCCGAGCAGACCGTAACCTTGAATGTTGCCAATGCCACCTGCGAACTCTGCGGCCCGATTGTGAAGCGGGCGCTCAGCAACGTTCCAGGCGTGCTCGATGTTGATGTATCGGAGGCGACCGGCGCGGCGATCGCGAAGGTGCGCTTTGACGACAGCCAGACGAATGTCGCCGCGCTGATCACCGCAACCACCAATGCTGGCTATCCGTCCGGCGTTTCGCAGTAAGGAGGTTCAGCATGACAGATGGAAAGTTCATCGGCCTTGGCGAAGTCGGGTTTCTCGCCGTCATCTGTTGCGCCGCGCCATTTCTTTTGGTCGCCGCTGGCTCTTTTGGCTTTTCCGCATGGTTCGCAGCGGCCGGCTATGTGCTGATCCCGATCGCTCTCGCCGCGATTGGGGCGTCCGCACTTTATCTTTACCGGCGTCGGCGTTCCGCCTCATCAGCGGATGCCAATTGCTGCTCGATGAATAACAAGACAACAAAGGTGAATTGAATGTGTGAAGCTTGCGACGTTCCAACTTCCAACAAAGGCAACGGCCGTTATGATCTTGTGGTCGTCGGAGCTGGCTCGGCCGGTTTCTCCGCCGCGATCACGGCCGCCGAACTAGGCGCCCAAGTGGCTCTTGTCGGGCATGGCACGATCGGCGGTACATGCGTCAACATCGGCTGCGTGCCCTCGAAAGCCCTGATCCGGGCCACGGAGGCTGTACGTCACGCCAACGATGCGGCTGCCCGGTTTGATGGGATCGAAAGCGGCGCGCGCGTGGTTGATTGGGCCGCTCAGATCGCCCAGAAAGACGCTTTGGTTGCCGGTCTGCGACAGGCGAAATACGCTGATCTGCTGCCGGAGTACAACAATGTGGTCTACCACGAAGGTCCGGCCCGCCTCGTTGACGGCGGTGTCCAGGTCGCGGGCCAGCACATCGGCTCCGAGCGAATTATCATCACCACCGGTGCGCGTCCGGCGTTGCCGGGGATTCCGGGGATCGCTGACGTATCGCCGCTCGACAGCACGACAGCGCTCGCCCTGACCGAGCTGCCACGCTCGATGATAGTGCTTGGCGGCGGCTACATCGGCGTGGAGCTTGCCCAGACTTTCGCACGGGCCGGTGTCGAAGTGACACTCGTGTTCCGCAGCCGGCTTCTGCCGGAGGCTGAACCCGAAATCGGCGCTGCGCTTGCCACCTATCTGGCCGATGAGGGGATTAAAATCGTCAGCGGCATTACCTACGAGTCCGCCCGCAAGACCGATGATGGTGGTGTTGCCCTCGCCATCGCGCGGGACGGACGTCCGGAAATCTTGACTGCCGAGCGGATTCTTGTGGCGACGGGACGCCGCTCGAACACTGAAGCCCTTGGGCTTGCTGAAACCGGTATAGACCTGACACCGGCCGGGGCCATCATCGTTGATGATCGCATGCGCACCTCGAAGGCGGGCGTCTATGCCGCCGGCGATGTAACCGGAAAAGATCAGTTCGTCTACATGGCCGCCTATGGCGCAAAGCTCGCCGCCAAGAACGCATTGAACGGCAACAGCCTGAGTTACGACAACACCGCAATGCCCGCCGTGGTCTTTACCGATCCGCAGGTGGCGAGCGTCGGCATGACCGAAGCGCAGGCGCGGGCTGCCGGACATTCGGTTCGCACCTCCGTCCTTTCCCTCGACAATGTGCCGCGGGCGCTGGCGGCGCGCGACACGCGCGGCCTGATCAAGCTGGTCGCCGACGGGTCAACCCGGAAACTCCTTGGCGCTCACATCCTTGCACCAGAGGGTGCTGACAGCATTCAGACGGCAGCCTTGGCCATCCGCTGCGGCCTGACGATCGATGATCTCTCGGAGACGATCTTTCCATATCTGACGACTGTCGAAGGTTTGAAGCTTGCGGCTCAGACCTTCGACAGGGATGTGAAAAAACTGTCCTGCTGCGCGGGGTGAGGCGAAAGGGAAACGGGTGCCTACTCAAGTCACGGCTTAAACGGAGCGGTCGCCCTCGATCCTGACACGCATGATGGTCTGGCGGCTGGTGTCAAATTTTCTGGCGAGTGCGGAAACGCTCATCCCGCCCGCCAAATCCGAGAGAACATCCAATTTCTGCTTCTCATTGAGCCGAGCGGGACGGCCGAGGGTCTTGCCTTCCGACTTGGCTCGTTTGAGGCCCGACTGCGTGCGTTCGATCAGCAGATCACGCTCGAACTGAGCGACGGCATTGATGACGCTCATCGTCATCTTCCCGGCGGAACTCGCCAGATCGACGCCGCCGAGGGCCAGACAATGGACCCGCACGCCCAGCTCCTCCAGTTTCCTGACCGTCGTACTGACATCGATCGCATCTCGGCCGAGCCGATCGAGCTTGGTGACGATGAGCACGTCCCCGGCTTCGAGTTTATCCATCAGTCGCGAGAAACCCCGGCGCTGCGCAATGGCGACGCTGCCCGAGATGGTCTCGGTGACTATACGGCGTGGCTCGACGTGGAAGCCGGCCGCTTCGATTTCCTGAATCTGGTTTTCGGTGGTCTGTCCGGTCGTGGAGACACGGACATAGGCAAAGGTGCGTGGCATAAGGTTCAATTTCGTCCGAATAGGTTGTCCGAAAGGTGATGCCTGTCCACAAATAAGTCAAGATAATTTGTGGACAGGGTGATTTAGGCCTGTACGCAAACGACCGTTTCCGGACATGCCCGGAACCATCGACGCAAGTTTGTATGGAGTAAAAAATGGCGCGGCGGAAGTTTCTCAAAATTCAGGATCAACAGGAGCTGTTCGGCGTACCGACCGATGAGGATAGTCTGATCCGTCACTACACTCTATCTCCATCGGACCGGCTGGAGATCGAAGTCCGCAGGCGAAAACATAACCAGCTCGGCTTTGCTGTCCAGCTTTGCATGATGCGGCATCCGGGCCGGGCTCTCATGGTGCACGAAATTCCGCCGAGGGCGATGCTCAATTATATAGCCGAACAATTGGATGCTGATCCGGAGAGTTTCCGTTCCTATGCCAGGCGGGAGGAAACTCGCCGCGAGCATATCGCGCATTTGCTTTCCTATTTTGGAAAACGAACAGCAACAGCACAGGACCGGCGCGCCGCCTTACTATCCGCCGTCGAAACGGCGACCGCAACGGACAAGGGCCATTCTATTGCCCAAGCTATTGTCACCACGCTGCGGGAGCGGAAGGTGTTACTTCCCGCACCTGACACAATAGAGCGGATCGGCTTTGCCGGCCGCGTAATAGCCCGCCGTCGCGCCGAGGCTGCCCTGATATCGGGCCTTTCAGCCGAAAAGCTCCAATCCCTCGATGATCTTTTGACGGTTGATCCCGAGATACGACAGACGCGATTCCATTGGCTGCGATCTGCGCCAGATGCTCCGGGAGCAACCAACCTGGTCACGCTGACCGACAGGATCGCTTTCATCCGCGCGCTCGATATCGATCCCCGACTACAAGCCCGCATCCACTCCGGTCGCTGGGAGCAGATGGTCCGGGAGGGCGATGTGACACCGGCATGGCTTGCCGCCGACTTCAACGCCAGTCGGCGGCGCGCGACGATCATCGCGCAGATCATCAAGCTTGGGCAAAAGCTCACCGACGCCGCAGTCACCATGTTCATCAAGCTGATCGGCAGGCTGTTTTCGCAGGCGAATAACCGCAAGAAGCAGCGCCATGTGAACACCCGGATGGAGACGGCTAAGGCACTACGGCTGTTTCTCGACACGATATCGGCTCTTCAGTGCGCCAATGACAATGATGAAGATGCAATTGAAACGCTCGACCGCCACGTCGGCTGGCATCGCTTGGTGCAGGCAAAGCCGACGCTTGCGGCGATGGTGGAAGACAATGACGCCTCACCCTTGCTTATTGCAGCTGAGCAATATGCCAATGTTCGCAATTATGCAGGCCGGTTCCTCCTGACCTTCACATTCCATTCAAGTCGTCGGTATGATCCTTTGCTGGCAGCGATCGAAACACTCAGATCCCTTTACGCGGAAGGAAGGCGCGTGCTTCCCGAACGTGTCCCGATCGCTCATCTCGGCGCGGCGGAGCGTAAACTGATCTTCGGGCAGGCAAAGGCCGATCGCCGTCTCTATGAGATTGCAACACTGGCAGCGTTGCGCGAGCGGCTTCGTTCGGCCGACATCTGGGTCGAAGGCAGCAGGGCGTTCCGGCCGATAAATGAAAATTTCATGCCCCGCCCTACTTTTACCAAGCTGAAGGAAACTGACCAGCTTGGGCTCGGTGTGCAGCGCGACGGGGTGGCTTGGCTCACCGAAATGCAACAATTGCTGGACTTCAATCTGAAACGTCTCGCCCATCGCGCCCGCAACGGCAAACTTGAAGGCGTCCGTCTCGATGCCGGAACCCTGATTGTAACACCGCTGGCGAGCGAAGTGCCCGCTGCAGCCGATGAACTAAATATCGAACTCAGCGAAATGTATCCGCTTGTCGAAGTGCCGGATCTCTTAAGAGACGTGCATGAGTGGACCGGCTTTGCCGACCAGTTCACCCATGTTCGAACGGGCGATTCACCGCAAAACATTCCGGCCATGCTCGCCGGCACGCTCGCGGACGCCACCAATCTTGGCCCGAAACGTATGGCCGGAGCCTCCAAGGGGATCAGCGCCCATCAGATCGGATGGATGCGCATGTTCCATGCCCGCACGGAAACCTATCGCGCAGCGCAGGCATGTGTGACCGACGCCCATGCGCGTCATCCCCACGCCCAGCTCTGGGGAACAGGGACGACCGCATCATCTGATGGTCAGTTCTTCCGGGCCAGTGATCGTGCCGCCAAACGCGGTGATATCAACCTGCATTATGGCAGCGAGCCAGGCTCGAAATTTTACAGCCACCTTTCCGATCAGTACGGCTATTTCAGCATTCTGCCGATCAGCCCGACCGAGAGCGAGGCAGCCTATGTTCTCGACGGCCTGTTCGACCACGACACCATCCTGGAGATCGAGGAGCACTTTACCGATACCGGAGGTGCGAGCGATCATGTATTTGCCCTCTTCACTCTGATCGGAAAGCGTTTTGCGCCTCGGCTGCGCAATCTCAAGGACCGGAAGTTCCATACTTTCGAAAAGGCCGACTCATATCCAGCACTGGCCAACCATATCGGCGCGCCGATCAATACCGCCCTCATTCTGGAACACTGGGATGACCTTCTCCATCTGGCGGCATCAATCACGACACGCTCTGTTGCGCCCTCAATGATCCTCAAAAAGCTGGCGGCATCCTCGAAACCGAGTCAGTTGGCGAAAGCCCTGCGTGAGCTCGGGCGCATCGAGCGATCCCTGTTTATGATCGAATGGTATTCCAACCCGGCACTTCGCCGGCGATGTCAAGCCGGTCTTAACAAAGGAGAATCCGCCCACAAGCTCAAGCGGGCCGTTTTCTTCCATGAGCGCGGCGAAATCCGCGACCGATCGTTCGAAAGTCAGGCATTCCGTGCCTCGGGCCTCAACCTTGTCGTCAGCGCCATCGTCCACTGGAATACCGTTTATCTCAGCCGTGCCGTAGCCCATCTGCGTCAAAGTGGTCGAACTATCCCCGACATATTGCTCAAGCATGTCTCGCCACTCAGCTGGGAGCACATAAATCTCACCGGCATCTATTCCTGGGACACCGAGCAGCAGATGCCCGAAGGCTTCAGGCCATTGCGACTTCCTGGAAGAATCCTCCGCGCTGCATGACGTTCCCGCTCCGTTCGGTCTTAGCGTACGATTTCGAGCAGCTCTTGTTCTGACCCCATATTGATATAGAGGAAAGGCAGTCGCCCGCCGTCGACATCTTCGAATGTCAAATGCTCGAGGAAGGCCGCAGCCTGCTGGGAAGAAAGATCCGCGAACCGAAGCTGGATCGAAAATTTCGTCGTTCCGCGCCGGAAGTCGCTCTCTAGTATCCGCAGCCATTCGCCTGACCGCGACGACAGTGCGTACCGGATGGCGTCGACAAGCGCCGTCTTTCCGGAATTGTTCTCCCCCACGATGACATTCAGCGTCTTGTTTAACTCGACCTGGAGGCGGTCATAAATCCTGAAATTTTCAATCGTGACCCGCTGCAGATACATGATTCCCCCGAGAATCTCCGCTCTCAGAATTACAAAAGTGCTTCGGGAAATCTATTGTCATGTTCTCGCGATCAAGAACACAGACATGCGGGCTCTACATCTTGTCAGTGAACCTATCCAGGACGTGGCTGAAATCCGACTTAGTCTCGGAAAGGCAAGATGGCCGGTCGCTCGTCAGTACCATAGAGTTTCAGTTTCGTACGCGATCGCGGCGTTTTCCTGCATCTCTGTAATGCCGCTGGCTGTACGCGTTAGCTGCTTTCACTCTTGCTCGTGGCAACGGCATCTGCTGCTTGTTCCCCAGGCGTCATGCGTTTCAGGAGCCGGATCAAGTCACGCGTGGTGTCTGGTGGTAGCAGTTCAATCAGCCTCGTCAGCGTTCGACGTTCTTCGGCCTCTTCCGGCGTTTTGCCCCAAAGGTGCGGAGCAGCTTCAAAGATCATGTCTATGGGCATAAAGCCCATCAGCTCGCAGAGATGAATCAGGCGAGGAACGGTCATGCGCGATTCCGCGCGCTCGTACCGCCCATAAACGGACACAGAAAGCCCGAGCAATTGAGCCAACTCCGCCCGGGAGAGATTTTTGGATTCACGAATGTCCTTGAGAAAATTCGAGATCCGTTCATCCATCTCTTTTACGGTTTGGATGCCTTCGAAGCCGGGCTTCCGGTAGACCGGCCTCTCCAGCTCCGGATCGTTTGTTTCAATTAAACCCCGTGCGCTTTTGTAGCTGCTTAGATCAATCACGATCCTTACCTTTATTATGAAAGCCGCCCTCGGCGGCCACTATGCACCAAATTGAAGCAATTTGGCACATCCCCCTCCTCTGAATCACAGCGGTTTTTCCTACCTATTTGGGGGGATTTTTAAAAAACGATTTTCCCAGAGGCAGTGAACCGAAATGCTTCAAGTCATGCCCACAATGCGGACCAGTAACATTGTCCCTAAAACGAAAAAAAGCAATTAGCGATTCTTCGCGGCCACCATCTTCCAACCGTCCGGTTTCGCTTGAAAAACCGCTTCAATTTGCATTTCACCTTCGATCCAGGTGAGCCGCGCCATCAGCTCGCAGGCCATCTCGCTCTGGGAAATCCGGATACAGCGGTTAGCGCTCACCTTTGAACCAATGCCATGCTTTTTTAGGTCCCATTTGGATAAGTCGAATAGCTGGGCCTTTGCTTCATCGTCAGTCGGCCACATACCCTTTTCGGGTACCGCCTGCGCAATGTTCACCTGAGGCAAAATGGTTCCTGAAATGTCTCCTCTGGCGGCCGACGGGCGGCCTAGATGAGGCGCAATGTAGACGCCGAGGACGCAGCCGAAAGCTACGCCGAGCAGGAAGCCGCCGCCTATCATCGATCAATAGCCGTTGTCTTTGAGGAATTGATCGATTGCCGCCTTCATGATCACCGTCATTTTGACGTCGTTCTCGAGAGCCGCTTTTTCCAACCGCTTCTTCGTGTCGTAGTCCAATGGGCAGTTGACGTAGTGCTTGGATTCACGGTCGCGTGCCCTCTTCAGGTCACGCAACCGAACTCTCGATTCCTCGCGCTGCAGCGCTTTGGTAGTAGCCCGTTCGCGCCGCGCTTCTTCTGTCGGCGCAATCAGCCGACTCACGGGCTGATCTGCCTCGACACCGATGGAGGCGAACCCTTGACTTTGATCTTCGGTCCCTGGTTCCTCTGCCGAGGCCTCAGCCGCCAAGGTAGCGGCATCGTCCTTTGTGCCGGCCTGGCCCACACGGCTTCGACGCGGTGCGACTGCAAAATCAGATACTGTGGTTTGACCCTTGGCCATTCGCTGCTACCCCTTTCTCGCCCACCAAAAGCGTTTCGATGTCACGAACGAGGCTGACGACTTCCGCCCTTGCCTTTTTTACAGAGTCCGTGAGATCAAGCATCTGCAGCGTGCCGTATCCGTTTCGAATTTCGCGATAACAATTGCGCTCCATTAGCTCCGTCTGGAGCAGATAGGAGTCGTAGCCGCCTTCTTGTAGGTTTTGCACGAATGGCCTGATCAAGCGATATGCTTCCAGCAGTCTCGACGGCATGGTGATCCTCGTGACAAAGTTGGCGTGGGGTATCACCCGCCCGACCTTGTCGGAGATGTCGGCCGTATCGGTCGCCGCTTGGCCTGCTGCCTTGATTTCGTCCTGGTTCGGCTGAATCGGTGTCAGCACAAGATGAGAGCCGGCAATGATGGTGTCCCGTAGAACAGTGTCCTGGCCGGGCGAGTCCATCACGACGACGTCGTACTTGGTCGCATCGTTTTCCAGGAGCTGCTGAACGGTCGTCTGGCGGGCTGCGGTAATAAGGTCGATATTGTCGGGCAGGTTGTCCTTTGCCTCACAGCGCTTCCACCATTCCTGCAGGTTTTGGCGTCCGTCCGCGTCAATGAGAAGGACGCGCTTTCCCTGAAGCGCATATTCTCCGGCAATCAATATTACCGCAGTAGTCTTCCCCGCTCCGCCTTTGCCGCTTACGGCAGAGAGACATAAAGGCATGCGTGCTAACTCCTTTTGCTGACCCAGAGCACGTGTGTTTGAGCGGCTCGTTCAAATGACATTTCAGCACGATGCGAACAATCGCTCACACGAAGGGACAACATGTCACCACCATACGATGTGGTCAATCTAGCATGTTAAACCACGTTCACATCGTGTGGCACTTTTCATGTCGCTAACTCGTGTGAATAGTCAACACGAGACGCCCATATTGGAACAGGACGCGGCGATCGGTGCGGCGTCAATCAAGCCCCGCCGGTGGAAGAGTGAACCCCGGAGCCGCGCAAGGCCCGTCACCGACGCTCGCACCGAAGCCGCAAGGGCGAAGAGCGAAGCGTCCCTTGAGGCTGAGTACGAGGGGCGGACAAAGGCCTTCAGAAGCGGATTTCGGAGGTGAAGCCTGGTGAGCGTTCCCAAGTTAAACGACCGGGCCGCAGGCGCGGTTCGAAAAACAAAACTGCCGAGCGGAGCGAAGGTCCCCTCGAAGTGATTTGGTTGCATTTCCCTCTATTGAGATTGGCAGGATACGGAAAAATGTGCTACGCCATTTTCCACAATCGAGGGACGAGCCCTCGATCGACTGTCGCAAGCGCCAGTAGGGGGCCAAAGGCCATATGGATGATGGGAATTTCAACGCTCCCTTGGAGCCAGTGAAGAAAGATCGAACCGTGCATGTTCGCGTGACGGGCGACGAACACGCGGCGATCGAGAAGGCGGCCGAGGAAGCGAGAATGACCGTATCCAGCTTTTTCCGGTCTTTGCTCTTGGAGGGCGCGGGCGTTCGGCCGATCTTGACGGGGGATGACCGCCTGGTGATGGCGGCGCTACTCGAAGACATGCGGATGATCGGTATCAACCTCAACCAGGTCGCAAGGGCGCTCAACAGTGGCCGGGGCGTCCATCCAAGCGAGCTGAATATCAACCTTGAGAACGTGCAACGGATTCAGGCGGCGGTGATGAGCGAGCTTCGCTCTTTGTCTCGACGGGCTGGATATCAGCGCCGGGGGGAGAAGTAGCCCTTGGAAATCTTCTTCGGCGCATTCACCAACGAATGGGAGCAGCGGCGCGCAGCGCTGTTGCATGAGTTGGCGTCGGGTGGACGTAGTGCCGCGGCCGAGGAAGAAATGCGCAAGCGCCTCAGACAATTGGCGCAACTCGGCGCTGGCGGTGGAGGAGGTTCTGGTGGCGCTTCTCTCGGAGGGGGCGCTGGATCGAAAAGCCGTGGGGCTCCTCGAACGCAGACCATACCGGCGACGGCGGCAGGCCGGCCGATGGAGGCGAGGCTTGCCGCCGTCGCCAAGGGAAGCCAGCCCGCCGTTGTCAAAATGGCATCTTACGGGGGCGGAGCGCGCGTTGGGGCGATGCTGAACTACGTGTCCCGATCCGGGGAGCTGAAGGTTGAGGACGAAAACGGCAGGATCCTTGAGGGCCGCGAGGAATTGGCCCGGGTGCGCGGTGATTGGGAACATCTTTTCCAGAATCGCGCCGAAAGCCGCGACATCGGGAGCTTCAGCGTCGAGATAGCGGTTTCTGGCCTTACGTCCGACGACGGCTTGCATGAGTTGGTGCGCAGCACGTTATCGAGCGGCTTTGGCGATCGCCGCTATGCCTATGTCGTAGAGAAGGTAGAGGACGGTTCAATATCCGTTTCGGGGCTCGTGGTCCTCAGAAGCGGGCAGGGGGAGCGGCTGACAGGAGACGCCAAAGCAGCCGGCATCGTCCAGGGCCGGCATGACGCCAGTGCGGCCGCCAGCGTGGCCGGCGCGACGTTCTCGTTTCATGGGTACGGGAATGGCGTCGAGTTCGGCGCCAGCCGTGTGCGCGGCCTGGTCGAGCAGCATCAGGACGTTCGCGACGACCGCGGCCGGCCGGTCTCGGACGAGAAGGCGGCCGGCGATCTGGTGCAGAAGGAATGGCGCGGCGAGCTGCACAGCCGAAAGAGCCGCGACGTGATGCACGTCATCATGTCGGCGCGGGCCGGGACGGACGTGGCGGCATTCGAGGGGGCTGCACGCGACTTCTTGGCCCATCAGTTTGCGGGCCATCGCTACGTCTTCGCCATGCACGATCCCGCCAGCGACCCGAAAGAGGCGGGGGAAGGGGGTAAGCGACCGCATGTCCATGCGCATGCGATCATCGCCATGAAATCGGATTCCGGCGATCGCATAGAGACGACGCCGGCCGTGTTCCGCGAATGGCGATCGGTCATGGCCGAGAAGGCGCGGCAACACGGCATTGAGATGGAAATGACCGATCGGCGCGAGTTCGCCAGTCCGCCGGCATTCACACGCACGCAGGTTCGGCCGGTGAGCCGCGAGGGTCGCACGGAGCATGTCGGAACGAGCGAACCGGCGCAGGCGCGGTACGACGCCAAGCGCAGCGGCCGGCGCACGACTGCGAAGAGCGACCGGAGCCGGCAGTACATCATAAAGGCGCAGGAATCGTGGCAGAAGGTTGCGCTGGCGAGTGGTGATCGTCAGACCGTTGCCTATGCTACACAGCACCGAGAATACTTGGAAACCGGGCTTTCAGCGGCAACGGCGGAGGCAAGTCCCAGCGTCATTCATGCAGATTTCGGATCGAATTTCCGCGCCAATTTGGTTACATTGCAGGAAATGGTTTTGGAGGGCCAAGAATTGCGTGAAACGTCACGAGCAGAGTTTGAGGCCTATGAGAAGAAGGTCGAAACGGCGTTGTTCAAACTGGAGCGCACCGTAGCTCCGGATGACCGGGCCGACTTTGATGAGGTCGCGGGCCTGGCGCGAGACTTCGTCAATCAGAAGCGGGAGCTGGTCGAACTCTACGAACAACGCAAGGAAGCGTTGGCGGAGCAGGGCGGTCAAGAGGCGCGCGACGAGCCCCGCGATCCGGTCAACGAGGCATGGGATGCTGCGGTCGCCAAACACGGCGAGGCTGTCGTCGAGGCCGGCGAGTTTTCGGCCGATAGCAAGGAGCCAATGCAGGCCGGGCGTGACCAGGCGATGGAGCGAGCCGCGAGAGAAGTAGCCGAACAGGATCCCGATCTACAACGGGCGATCGATGAGGCGGAGAATAATGTCGATCGTCCGTCCGAGGAAAAGGACAAGGCGGGGATTTCGTCTGCCGAGACCGTCGATGAACAGCAGCGGGATTTGCATGCCGAGGAAGCAGAACGGACGCCCGATGACGATACGCGGGAAGCTCACGAACTCGTCTCCACCATCGATGCTACAAATCGCCTGCAAGATCGGCTAAATAAGGATCGGGAAGCCGCACAGCGTAGTGGCGAAACGACACGGACTGATCCCGCGCAACAGCATATCCCTCGCCTCGAGGAGCTTGAGCAGGAACAGATCGAAAAGAGGGAACGCGACCGCGACGATCGGGACCGTTAAGGCAAAATGTTGAACAATAACCGGCAGCAATACGTCGTCCAGACCAATGACGCGAAAGGCGAAGAGGGGGTTGGCAAGGCAATGGGCGCAATCGTGTTGTTCGTCATTTTCCTGGCTGCGGTTCAATTTGCCTATGAAGCGGTCATGTCCTGGTATCGTGAGACGATAGCTTGGGTAAGCGAGGCAGCGACGTACCTGGCAAGCTTTTGGCCGTTCTAAACATCACGCGCTCAAGTCTCTGGGTCGGCATTGAACATGCCGACCTCTTACCAACGGCCGGCGATAGAAACTGACCGCTCCCAATATGTCTCGACAGTCGAGCGCCAACCGCTAGGAAAACTACGAGACGATCGACGTCGTGATACGTCGAGTGCCCAAAAAGATTCCGGCCTTACTGCGAAGCCTCTCTTGCCAGCGCTTTAATCAGGTCAACTGTCGTTTTGCAGTTAAACGTGAGAATGCGCTCTTTGCGGCAACTTATGGCAGTTAATTTGAGATTGTAATCCAAAATTTCGATGGTCAATTTTGGCGTAATATATTGTAAGCGTTGCAATATCCGCACCATCCGCGTCCCAACGAACGACGCTTTCCTCGTCGCGTGAATCTCGAATTAAGTGCAAAATCGCAAGCCCCAATCTCAAATTAACTGCTCATCAAATAATGTGCCGATCTATCCCGTTGAAATCGTTGCAGACACAGTCCTACGATTAACTGCAAAACGACACTTGGTGCCCTGCCCATTCATGCGACCACTATTGAGGGTTTGCGGGAAATCCCGTCAAGCAAACGCTGAACGCGCGCGCCTACCAACATGGCGGCGGGGACGAGTTTAGCTGTCAATTGGCCAAGTCCGGCAGACTGATCTCATCGAAAACGTCGGGATCACCGAGAGCGCGGGCGACGATCAATGCTCCCTCGATCGTTGCGAGGATCGTGAGGGATACCTTTCTTAGGTCCTCTTCGGACTTATGTCGTCCCCATTCGGACCCGCGCAGAGCGGTCTGGAGCCATGCGGAGACCTCAACGAAAAAGGCCCGCGACTGCTTGGCTACCTCGGGTGGAAGGTCCGCGACCTCGGCTCCGAGCATCCCGCAAAGACACATCAATCTGTCATTGACGAGCGAGTTTCGGGCCAGGCGTCTGATCGCCCCAGCAATCTCCTCGGCGCTGCGCGACTGATCGTCCGGCGGGCCGAGGGCCCGGAGAAAGTCCGCCGTGTACCTTTGGGCTATCCTTGCCCCAAGCGCTTCCTTCGTTGGAAAGTAGTAGTGGACCGTCGAGCTCTTAACTCCGATTTCGGCCGCGATTTCGCGGAAGCTGAAGCCGTTGTAACCGCGGGAACGGATCATCCGCTCGGTTACGTCGAGGATTTTGTCTTCGCTGGATGACGCTTCGCCCATGTCTCACCGTCCTTTCGATCTATAGATAGATAGAGGTTGACGACAGGTGAAGCAAGCTGTATCCGGTTCATCTATCTATCGATAGAGTAGTGGAGGAAAAACATGAGTGATAGTGGCGCAACCGTCATTGTGGGCGGTTCAGCGGGGATTGGCTTAGCGGTTGCGCACCGGCAGCTTAGGAAGGGGCGGCGCGTCAACATCGTCGCTCGGCCGGGGAAGCGGATAGAAGCCGCTGTCGTCGAACTTGGCGAGGCTTACGGGAGCGATCTTGTTCGTGGTATCCCGATCGACCTTGCCGCGGGAGATGCCCTGGATAAGCTGATGTCCGCTCTGAGGGCCGAAGCGCGAATCTGTGGGTTGGTCAACGCGGCAGGATACTTCTTCCCGAAGTCATTCCTGGAGCATACGGGCGATGATTTCGACCGCTACCATGCGTTCAACCGAGCGTTCTTCTTCATCACGCAAGCTATCGCGAAGCGTATGCAGGCGGAGGGTGGCGGTGCGATCGTGAATGTAGGGTCGATGTGGGCGCGCCAAGCTATCAAAGCCACGCCATCATCCGCCTACTCAATGGCGAAGGCGGGGCTGCACGCGTTCACCCAACACGCCGCAATGGAACTCGCCGACAGCGGCATTCGGGTAAACGCCGTCTCTCCAGCGGTGGTCGAGACCACGATATATGAAGCATTCATCCCGGCTGAAGAGGTCAGCTCGACACTCCATTCAGGATTCGATGCGTTCCACCCCATCGGGCGTATCGGTCAACCCAATGACGTGGCGACAGCGATCGAATTTCTCCTGTCGACAGAGGCATCCTGGGTGACCGGGGCGATCTGGGACGTCGATGGCGGCGTGATGGCAGGGCGTAACTGACTGGTTGCGCCGGATATGCCCAATCAATCGCAATGATGGCGGAGATTTCGTTCGCCTACTCCGATCCAACCGAGCTGTGCGGTACACCGCGGCTCTCACAAGAAGAGTACTTTTGAACATGAAAGCCAACATACAGAATCAAAAGATTCTTGCTCACTTCGAGTTTGGGCACGGTCCCGAAAAGGTTTTGATGATCCACAGCTGGATCGACGATTCCTCGAGTTTCGATCAAGTCACACCATACCTCGATCCGGACAAGTTCACCTATGTATTCGCCGACCTTCGCGGTTACGGCAGTTCGATCTCGATCCAAGGGGAGTACACCTCGACTGAAGCCGCCGGTGACGTTTTCCGCCTGGCTGACTTTCTCGGATGGGACAGATTCCACCTGATGGGCCATTCCATGAGCGGGATGATTTCGCAGCGTGCAGCTCTGCTCGACTGGACGAGTGGCAATTGCCGGATCAAGAGCGTGGTCGCGATCACGCCTGTTACCGCCAATGGCTTCCCCGCGGACGAGGACACGAAGGCTTTTCTGAAGGCGTCGGTTCACAACCGAGAAATAGGAGCGCAACTGGTCTCCGGCTTGACGGGTGGGCGACTAAGCGAGACGTTCTCCGGGGCAGTCGTATCGAAGAACATCGCGACATCTTCGGCTGACGCAATGCTGGGCTATTACAGAATGTGGGTCAGCGAGGATTTCTCAGCTGAAGTCATAGCAGCGAAAATCGAGACGCCGATATTGGTCATCTCCGGGCATCAGGATCTGCCTGGCTTCCAGGCCGACGTCTACCAAGCGACCTTTGGTCAGTGGTACCTGCGGAACGAAATCACGTCGATTACCGATGCGGGACATCTGCCGATGTACGAAACCCCGGCATACCTTGCGGCAATCGTCGAGAGCTTCATGGAACGGCAAGCGAAAGCGGCCTAACGGAAACCGTGCCTCCCATGGGACCCCTCTCCGTGGGAGGCACGATGCTTAACTGATCCGCGTTGCTGCGATTACTATGTCCGCCGCCTGGTCGCACCTCTTCAAGGAGCTGCGGAGTAAAGACGGGAGAAGAGATTGGAAGAAATGGCCGCCGCAAAAGATAGTGATCAGTCGGAGCTCGTTTGCAGCGCCTTTCGAAAAGGTGAATGTGAGGGGAGGACCGAAGCGTATTTGCAGTGCATCGAGGAGTTTTGTGGGGCTTTCGGGATTCCAGTAACCGACCACCACGTTGATGTCCTCGTCAAGCTTCCATCGGAAGGTCTTGAGACCGTATACCGACTGCTGCTGCTTCAACGCGATCTCGACGCCGTCTTTGCTGAGTATATCGGAAGTTGATGCCAATGGTTACCCTGCCACAGGCTGCAATGGACTTGAAGCCCTCCCTAAAGATTTCAGTCGATATGGCCGGAAATGCCCCCCGTTGCGGTGTTTTTGATGTGCTGCAGCTACGACCCCGATGTTGGAACGAGAAAGCTGAGCCATCGCGCGCAATAAGCAGTCAACCTTGTGTAAGGTGACAAAGCTTCTGCTTCTTGCGCGCTGGAGCCTCCATCTTCCGGGAAGTGTCGCTGGCAAGTCCTGGGCGCGGGAACATCGCCCGCGTGGTAGTCTCCTGTCTTCCTATTGTGATAACAGCCGTTTTTATCGAGCCCTCCGCCATGGGCAAAGAGGCCGGTGGTCGCCGTCGCAAGAAATGCGAACGCCAGAATAGTTCGTAAAAAGCGTATGAGTTCTCCTCGGTTTTTGCAACCGCAAGCATGCACGACAAAGCCGGGAAGTCGATGGAAAATTTGGCTAAATCCAAATCATCCCAAAATTGGCGATCATGGCTTTGATAATCGTCAAAGTTGAGGCGCGGAACGGGTCTAGCACTGTACGAGCGGCGCATCGCAGCGTGCGCATGATGAGATGGACTCGACTTGGGGGTCACACTAGGGTGATCGCCAACTCTCTGCGACCGCAATCGCCGAACGGGCGATGCCGCGGATACGGGCCTCGTCGCCGCCAGCGCGCGCCAGCACCCGAAGGGCGATTATTGCCGACAGCATCAAACCGGCGTCAGAGCGTGGGTCGCGTACCTGGATAGCTTCGCCGCGACCGAGGCGTACGAAGGCACGATGGAAGCCGTCTTCGATTTCCATGAGGCAGGACTGAATGGATTTGCCGAGTTCCCGGTCCGTCGGCGCGACCTCAATGGCGGAATTTACAAGAAGGCAGCCACGCGGGTCCGACAGCGACGTTTCGACGAGATTGTCGAAGAACACTCTTATCCCATCCACCGGATCGTCGCTGGAGTCGAGTTCCGCGACGCGCCGCCGCGCGTAATTGTTCAAATAGTCTGACAGGCAAAGCTGGAACAGGGAGCGCTTGTCTCCGAAGGCGTTATAGAGGCTAGCCCCGGTTATTGACATGGCGTCTGCAAGATCGCGCACGGACGTCGCACCGTAGCCGCGCCGCCAGAACTCCTGCGTCGCAGCCGCGACGGCTGCCGACTGATCGAATTCCCTTGGTCTTCCCATCGCTCTTGAGTGCTCCTGCTGACGAGGTTGCGCCAGTGATCGCATCGTGACGAGTTTTAGATCAATTGATACAAAATCGCAAGTTGCCGTCGGTGCGCCATAAAGCGGTGTCTAACCTGCTCTGGCGGGAAAAGTCAGGCGTATCTCGGACAGTCCTCCTTTTGGAGAAGAGAGATACAGATCACGGGGATGCGAGTACTGAAGGTGGAAAGTTACCGGGTCCTGAACCAGATCGCCCCTGTCACCGGAAGTGGCGATGGAACTCAAGGTGCCGGGAGACAGCATGTTTCGCGGCAGTGACCGCTCCTGACAGATATCCGGATTCTGCGGGACTCGTCTCGCTTCCTGCGAGGCTCAAACGCTCCTGCCATTCGCCAGTGACCCAGACTTCGTCGCCTGCGACCGGATGTCCGGCGGCGCTTTGGTCAGTCGCAGTGGCGGTCAGGGGATCGGCCGCCCAGTCCTTCAACAGCGTGGCCACGGGGTTGCGGGCGGCGGAACCGAACAGTCGTTCGAGCTGTGCCAGACAGGCGGTCTTCAACGTGTCCTCTCCGACCGAGGCACGCTGCTCCGCGCTTACGCCGATGAAGCCGAAGAGGGCCGCCATTCCGGATGCCGTCTTCGCATCATGGATTTCACCCATCGGCCCCACAATGCTCTGGGCGGTACCCGAAAGCCCCGCAGTCCTCCAGAACGGCTCATCATAAATCGCGAAGAATTTGGCGTGCGGCGCCATCCAGGTCGGAGTACTTCGCCAACGCCACGACGTTCTCCTATCCTGGGACGGAATGAAAGCGACAGACGCCTCGAGGAGCCGGGGCGGAAGCGCTGCGATGACATGGCCGGCCGAAATGAACTCCTCCTCGCCGCTCCCATTCTCGACTGTCAAGCGGACGGCCTCATCGGCGAGCGCCAGTGTCTTCAGCCTAGTCCGGAGAAGGACGCTGTCGGCGGGGAGCTCATGGGCAAGGGCTCGCACGACAGCTCCTGTTCCGCCCTCCAACCGCATAGACGGCGGCTCCTGCGACAGGGGTTGGAAGCGCTGAGGTCGGTGGTACGGCCGCTCGAAGACGACCTCGCCTGCACTGTGTTGGGCGAACGCCCGAAGTCCTAATTGCGATATCAGGTCGGCGATCGCGGGTTGCATCTGCGGCCAGTACCAGGATGGGCCGAGGTCGAACCCGTCTTCTGACGGTGCGCCGCAGCTGTCCACAGTAAGGATGCGACCGCCGCAACGATCCCGCGCCTCGATCACAAGGACATCCACACCCGATCTCGTCAGAGTCCAGGCAGCATACAGCCCGGCAAGGCCCGCGCCGATGACTGCAACTTCGCATGACTTCATGTTATCTTCCCTTTGACGTCGCGCAGTCTTCGAACTTAACGACATCATCGTGGAGAAGCGCGCCGGATTTCAGCCACACCCTGGCGCCGCCCGTACCGACCTTGGCGCGGAGCTGGCGTCCCGCAGGTAGCCGGAGCCAAGACCAGTGGCCGAGGACATCGCCGTCGTCGGTGAATTCTCCCCTCAGGACCAGAAGTTCGAGCCCGTGAGGATTGGCGACTTCGATCTCAGCGCCGGGCTGCCAATCCTCCAGCATCACACGCTCGTCTTCGCCGTCGAACAGAATACGAGACGACGAAACACCGGGTCGAGGGTCCGCTGGAGCGCCTTCACCCGGACACCGGACAATCCTCTCCCGATCGCCCGACTTGAACTGCCAGAGCTTGACGAGGATTACGCATCCATCGTCACTGCCCGGAGCGTGTCCTGTACCTGGCGGGTTGCGGACATAGCTTCCTGCCGGAAAATGGCCGCTCTCGTCCTCAAATACGCCGTCGAGGACGAGGAACTCCTCCCCGCCAGGATGTTCGTGATGCGGGAAGCGGCTTCCGGAGGCGTAGCGGACGATCGATGTCGCGCGGGCTTTTTCTCCGCCGATCCTGAACAGCATGCGACGATCCACGCCCTTGGCGGGGCTGGGTAGCCAATCGATCCGGTCGGCGTGGACGAGTGCGCGTTTGGAGAGGTCTTCGTTTATTAGCATGGTCATAGCTCCGATCTTCCGCCGTCGATGACGATCTCCGCTCCGAGCATGTAGCTCGACGCATCGCTTGCGAGGAAAAGGACGGCGGCCGCGATCTCCTCGGGTTTGCCCATGCGCCCGATAGGCACCTGGTCGCCGACGCGTTCGGCATAGGCACGGAACTCTTCTTCCGTCTGGTTGTTGCCGCGATGGATCGGCGTCTCGATGGAACCGGGACTGACTGCGTTGACCCTTATCCTGCGATCCAGAAGCTCCGCGGACATCGTCCGCGCGAACGAGCGCACAGCTGCCTTGGAGGCCGAAAGCACTGCGCGTCCGGGGGTTCCCACCTGGTTCAGCCAGGACGTGTTGAGAATGATGGAGCCGCCGTCCCGTATCAGTGGAAGCAACGACTGGACGGTGAAGAAGACGCCCTTCACGTTCGTGTCCATGATCTTGTTGTAGCTGCTCTCATCCGCGGTCGCCAAAGGCGTCCCCAGCGCCACCCCCGCATTTGCGAACAGGATGTCGAGCGACGAGAACTCGTGTTCCAGAGAAACCCTCATCATGCTGAGATCGTCGAGCGAGGAGACGTCCGCAGGGATAGTGATGACGTCGACGCCAAGCTTCGCCCTGGCCTTCGCGAGCTTGTCCATCGACCTGCCAGTGATCGCAACTCGAGCTCCGTTGTCCCGCAGCATCTTCGCGGCCGAAAACCCGATTCCGCTGGCTCCGCCCGTCACGAGCGCTGTCCTGCCGTGAAGTATCATGCTTGAATCCTTGTCTGGACTTCAGCATTGGACTTTTCTGATTGCCTTGACGAGGCAAACAATTGATACCGGAAACAAAGAAAAACTTTGTCGGTTGGAACGAATCGCAATGAGGAATCTCACACGGCTCAAATCCCTCCAGGCGCTGGAGGCATCCGCGAGGCACGGCAGTTTCGTCGGCGCTGCCGCGGAGCTCGACGTCACCCCGCCCGCCGTGGGCCAGCTAGTGCGCTCGCTCGAGGACTGGGTCGGCTATCCGCTCTTTCGGCGGACCCGGTCGGGGACGGAGCGCCTGACATCAGTGGATGAGGCAAAGGAGGCTCTCGAAGATATCTCCCAAGGCCTAGACCTTCTCGAGTCGGGACTTCGGAAGCTTCGCGGGCGGAAGGCCCGTACGGTTGTGGTCGTGACGGCCTCTCAGGCGCTCGTCGCGAACTGGCTGTTGGGGCGGCTCGACGATTTTACGACCCGACACCCGAACATCGATGTCAGGCTGGACGTCTCCGACCGCGTCATCGATCTCGCCCAGGGAGAGGCGGACATCGGTATCCGGTGCGGACTTGGAAACTGGAAAGGTGTGAGGTCCACGTTCCTGATGGGAGAAGAGATCATCGCTGTATGCAATCGCACGCTTCTTCCCGGCGATCACGCGGTCACACCAGGCTGGATCATGCGGCAGACGCTCATTCATGACGGCACACCTCATGCTGGCGGCGGCTTTCCTTCCTGGGGGCAGTGGCTCGCGCGGGCGGGTGCGAACCAGTTGCCCCCGGACGGCGGTCTCAAGATCAACTCTACGGCGGCCGTCATTCACGCGGCCGTCACGGCAAAGGGGGTCGCGCTCGTCAGAAAAGCGCTTGTGGCCCAAGAGGTGGAAAGCGGCCGCCTTGTCCATCTCATGCCCGAGGTGAGCTGGCCCGTGAAATGGGCGTACTATGCCGTAGCCGCCCCCAAGGCATTGCGCAGGTATGAGGTCTCCTCGTTCCATGATTGGCTGGAAACCCAAGTCCCAGTGTGATCGGATAATTGGAGCTCAGTGTAGAAACGGGTCTGCAGGACAGCGCCGCCTGCCAAGGTTTACCCGCGGAACATTCCCGTCCCGTGGTGGATCGGGAAGCCTGGCGCTGAGCGGCCGCCGGGGTGGGCGGTAGCCAATCTTCGCCGCTTCGATCTCGCACGGACGTCCTGCGATGAATCAATTGCCGACACGCAAGCGTTGGGGCGTCGAATTCGAGGTTTCCCGGGGTCGAGCTACAGCCAGTCCGATCGGCCTTGCCCGGTACCCAATTCACAACACTGCGATCTTCAGCATCTTCGCTTGCGCATCCGTCCAGACTTTGCAAGTTTTAGAGCAATCGATCTAAAACAAAAGAGAGGACAGCTGAAGTGAATACAACCGCCCGACTTCTTCCAGGAAAACCCGTTCCCGGCCTCCGGCTTCCGGTTGCCGGGGGGAGCGTCTATGAGCTCAACGGCGATCGGCCGAGGGCATTCTCCCTTCTGGTCTTCTACCGAGGTATTCACTGCCCCATCTGCAAGTCGCAGCTGAGGGATCTTGAAGCCAAGCTGGATGAATTCACCCGCCGGGGCGTTTCTGTCATCGCGGTTTCGATGGACGGTGAAGAGCGGGCGATGCGGACGAGCTTCGAGTGGAGATTGTCCAACCTTCGCCTCGCCCACGACCTGCCACTATCTGTTGCCCGCGACTGGGGTCTCTACTTTTCGCGTGGTCGCGGAAAGACGTCCACCGGTGTCGTCGAGCCTGAGCTCTTTAGCGAGCCCGCGATCTATCTCGTTCGCCCTGACGGTACGCTCTACTTCGGCAGCGTGCAGACAATGCCATTCGCGCGGCCGAATTTTGCGGAGATCATCGGAGCAATCGACTTCGTCGTGAAGAACGACTACCCGGCCCGCGGCGAGGCCGATGTAACGTTCAGTCCCGTTGCAGCGAAATAAGTCCAGAACCGCAACAGGCCGTCACCGATGGCGGCCGTCGACAGGGCATAGGCCACTTGAACATGGAAATTGCCAAAACAAGACGCCGTGCCGCAAAGCTAATCGGCGCGGTGCTGCTCGCGACTGTCACTCTAGCATCGGCGCTGTACGTCAAGGGCTATGCCAATGAATCCGATATACTCGCACAGCTCTCGGCTGCGAGGGAGTGGATCCAACTGAACCCAGGCGTCGCAGCAGCTTGGTTTGCGGCCGCATACGTGGCCATGACTGCCCTGTCGCTGCCGGGCGCTATGGCGTTCACTATTCTTGTGGGCAGCCTGTTCGGCTTCTGGCTTGGGGCCGTGCTGGTCTCATTCTCCAGCGTGGCGGGGGCGACGATCTCGTTCGTGATCGCTCGCTACCTTCTGCGTGATGCGGTGGAGACACGCTTCCCACTAGCCGTGGCGAAGATCAATCGCGGTGTTGCGGCGGACGGCGCAAGGTATTTGTTCGCACTGCGGCTTATACCGATCGTCCCCTTCTTCCTCGTCAACCTTGCGATGGGTCTGACAAGGATGCCCGTCCTCACATTCGCCTGGGTCAGTCAGCTCGGTTCGCTGCCGGGAACACTTGTCTACGTCAACGCCGGTCAGCAACTCGCCACGATAGAGAGCACCAGCGATATCCTCAGCGCACGGCTCGTCCTTGCCTTCACGGCTTTGGCGGCTTTGCCATTCGCGGCCAAAGCCGGAAACGCCTGGTGGAGCCGACGCCTGCGCCTGCGCCGTTGGCAGCGTCCCCGCCGTCTCGACTACGACCTGATTGTGATCGGGGGCGGTTCAGCTGGTCTTGTGTCGGCCTACTTGGCTGCCGCTGCCCGTGCGCGCGTCGCTCTTGTCGAGCAGGAAGAGATGGGTGGCGACTGCCTGAACACTGGGTGCATTCCGTCCAAGGCATTGATCCGCTCCGCGAAGCTCGCGAAGGAGGGTGTGCACGCAGAGGCATTCGGCTTAAGAGGGCATCTCGAGCCCGACTTCGATGCCATCATGCAACGGATCAGGACTGTGATAGCGACCATCGCGCCGCATGATTCCGCCGAGCGATACCAGGCGCTCGGCGTGGACGTGGTGAAAGCGCACGCGACGGTCGTTGATCCTTGGACGGTCGATGCAGGCGGGCGACGCCTCACGGCCCGCCGCGTCTTGATCGCTACGGGCGCAGAGCCCTATATCCCGCCGATACCGGGCCTCTCGGAGGTGGATCCGCTCACCTCTGACACCATTTGGGATCTGTCGGCGCAACCTCAGCGTCTGCTCGTGTTAGGCGGCGGACCGATCGGGTGTGAGCTCGCCCAGAGTTTCGCGCGGCTCGGAACCGAGACGACGCTGATCGAGGCTCTACCGTCAATCCTGTCGCGCGAGGATGACGATGTCGGTGCTCTGCTGCATCGGCTTCTGTGCGAGGACGGGGTGACAGTAATCGTAGGCGTCGCTGTGACTTCGTTTGAAAAAAACGGGGACGCTACGGTCGCAAGCCTCTCGGACGGCCGTAGCCTTGACTTCGACCGTGTCCTCGTGGCGGTGGGGCGTCGACCCCGAACAGGGGGCTTGGGGCTCGAAGGTCTCGGGCTCCTGGAGGACGGCCACCTGCTTGTGGACGAGCGGCTGCAGACTCTCATCCCAACCATTTATGCCGCGGGTGACGTGATTGGGAAGCTGCAGTTCACTCACGCAGCCAGCCACTACGCGTGGTTTGCAACCATGAACGCTCTGTTCGGTCGCCTCAAAGCTTGGAGCGCACGGACAAAAGCATTCCCCGCGGTTACCTACACCGATCCGGAAGCGGCCCGTGTTGGCCTCAGCGAGAAGGAGGCCCGCAGCCTTGGCATCGCCTATGAAGTGACCAGATACGATCTTGCAAGACATGATCGCGCGGTGACGGAGGGGGCGACTGAAGGATTCGTCAAGGTGCTGACAGTGCCGGGCAGGGACCGAATCCTCGGGGCGACCATCGTGGGGACCCGCGCAGGCGAAATGCTTGGCGAGTTCACCTTGGCCATGCAGCATGACCTTGGCCTTAACGCGGTTCTCCGCACCATCCATCCGTACCCCGGATGGACCGACGCCGCAAAGGCGACGGCTGGTGTGTGGCGCAAGCAGCACGTCCCGGCGTGGCTGCCGGGCGTCTCTGCCCGAATACTTTCCTGGTCGAGGGGGTAGGAACGTGATCGACCGACACCTGCTTCCATTCCAGAGCCGCCTGCTCGACCCAACGGCCGGATGGCTAGAAGGAAAGGGCGTGCGAGCCGATACGGTCACCCTCCTGGGATTTGCCGCAGGTCTGACCGTGGTGCCGCTGCTTGCTCATGGCTGCTTCGCCGCAGCGTCGGTCGTGATCCTCTTTAATCGGACCCTGGACGGTTTGGATGGAGTGCTGGCGCGGCGGCGCGGCCCCACCGACCGAGGGGCTTTCCTCGACATCGCACTCGATTTCGCGTTCTACGCACTCGTGCCGTTCGGGTTTGCCCTTGCCGACCCAGGCAACAACGCCATGGCGGCGAGCGCCCTTCTGCTGGGTTTTGTCGGAACGGGGAGCAGCTTCCTTGCCTTTGCAGCGGTGGCTGCCCGTTCGCGCATGTCTTCCGCACAATATCCGGCCAAGGGGATCTACTACCTCGGTGGGCTGACGGAGGGTGCCGAGACGATCGCCGCATTCTTGGCGATGTGCCTCTGGCCGCATGCATTTCCAGCGATCGCCTACGCCTTCGCGTCTCTCTGCGCCGTGACGACGTGCATGCGTTGGTGGTGGGGATGGAAAAGCTTCGGGACCGCCGGAGGGAATGACACATGCAGACGACAGAAAGGAAACAATTGATGATTTCGGCAATCAAGAAGCTCGCTAGCTCTGCGCTGGTCGCGGCAGCCGTGGTCACGACAATCGGTCAGAGCCCGGTCCAGGCGTCGGATGACTGGAGTGACATCGTGTCGAAGGCACGCGGCCAGACGGTGTACTGGAATGCGTGGGGCGGCGACGAGAGGACGAATTCATTCATTGATTGGGTCGGACAACAAGTCCGGGAGCGATATGGAGTCAGCGTCCGTCACGTCAAGCTCGCGGACACCGCCGAAGCGGTGTCCCGGGTGGTGGCGGAGAAGACCGCTGGCCGCGATACAGGCGGATCTTTGGACCTGATCTGGATCAACGGTCCAAACTTCCTGTCGATGAAGGAGAAGGAACTTCTGTTCGGACCCTTCACTCAGCATCTGCCGAACTTCCGGTATGTCGATGTCGAGGATAAGCCGTCCAACATCACAGACTTCACAATTCCGGTCGACGGCATGGAGTCCCCATGGCGGATGGCGCAGGTGGTCTTCAACTATGATACTGCTCGGATTCCCGACATACCGCTGACGATCGCCGGCTTTTTGCCATGGGCCGAGGCTCACCCTGGACGCTTTACACATGCCGACATACGGGACTTCATGGGCGTCACATTTCTGAAGCAGGCTCTCGTCGAGCTTGCTCCAGACCGAGAAAGACTGCAGCGTCCGGTCTCGGAAGCCGATTTCGCGACGACAACCGCGCCGCTCTGGACATGGTATGAGCGGCTGAAGCCGTTCCTCTGGAGACAAGGCGCGCAATTCCCCGCAAATGGCCCCGCGACACGGCAACTTCTGGGCGACGGAGAGATCGACCTTTACATGGCGTTCGATCCGGCAGAGGCGGCGGCTTCGGTCGAGTCCGGTCTGCTGCCCGACACCGTGAGGACGTATACCCTTTCTGGCGGCACGATAGGCAACTCCAGCTTCGTCGCAATCCCCTATAACTCCCCGCATAAGGAGGGCGCGATGGTCGTGGCGGATTTTCTCCTGGATCCGGCGACGCAGGCAAAGGCGCAAAATATCGCCGTTCTGGGAAGCTTCACGGTTCTCGCACTCGACAAGCTCGCCGCCGACGAACGCCGACTCTTTGCGGAACTGCCGACGAATCCAGCGCTCCCCGACAACGACGATCTGGGGACAGTGCTACTCGAACCGCACCCCTCGTGGATGACCAGGATCACTGACGAATGGATGCGGCGCTACGCCAGATAGGGTTCGTCTCGGACCGACCAAGACAGCGGAGCACGACGAAGTTCGCGCGCCAGGTCACACACCTCGTGATTCTCTCTTTGGTCGGGGGGCCTGTCCTGGCGGGGCTGGCCTTCACGAGCCTCCCCGCCTTCGGTTATCTACCGTCCATCGGATGGGACGAGCCGAGGCTGGAGCCGTGGCGTAGACTTTTGGCCACTCCCGGGGTGGCCTCCAGCCTGCGGCTCAGCTTGTCGACGGGGATTGTCGCCACGTCGATCGCACTGGTCCTTGCCTTCGGTCTCTGCGCGTCTCTTCATGGTCGCCGATACAGCCGCGCCGTCACTGGCCTCGCCCTTCCGGTTCTCGCTGCGCCCCATGGCGCGATGGCGATCGGTCTCGCATTTTTACTTGCCCCGAGCGGCTGGCTGATGCGGCTCGCCAGCCCGTGGCTGACCGGATTCCATTCCCCACCAGATATAGCGACCGTCCAGGATCCCTGGGGGTGCGCACTGGTGGTCGGGTTGGTAGTGAAGGAACTGCCCTTCTTCCTGGTGATGGTCCTTGCAGCTCTCAACCAGTTACCAGTGGATCACCTAGTCAGATCCGCTCGATCGCTCGGCTATGGCAGGGGTATGATCTGGGCGAAGATCATTGCACCGCAGGTGTACAGCCAGATACGCCTGCCGATTTACGCAGTGCTGGCGTTCGCAATTTCCGTGGTCGACATGGCGCTCGTACTCGCGCCATCGAATCCTCCGACCCTTGCGGTTGTTGCGGTTCGTCTGCTGGCATCGCCGGACCTGGCACAGTATCCACGCGGAGCCGCCGCAGCGATGCTGCAGCTGCTCCTCGTGATCGTTTCCATCGGCATGTGGCGTATCGGCGAACGAGTTGCCATACGAGTCGGCCGCCGATGGATCACCTCGGGAGCGCGGGGCTCCGCGAGAGCCCCGATACTGCATATCTCTGCCGTCGTCGCCGCATCCGTGATCATACTTGGACTAGGGGCGCTGCTGGCACTTGCGGTATGGTCCGTCGCCTGGCGGTGGCCATTCCCGGATGCGGTGCCAGCCACATGGAGCCTCGAGGTCTGGCGGCGCCAATTTCACGCCGTCATCTGGCCCACGATGAACACTCTCACCCTCGGTGCAAGCACGAGCGCCGTGGCTCTCATCCTTGCCGTGGTTTGGCTGGAACTGGACGATCGCGCCGGAACGAGGAGACACGCTCCCGTAGCCAATCTGCTCTACCTGTCCTTAGTCGTGCCGCAGATTGCCTTCCTGTTCGGCGTTCAGGTTCTGGCCGTGATCTTATCCGCCGATGGTACCTTTATCGGCGTGGCCTGGTCTCATCTGATCTTTGTATTCCCGTACCTGCTGCTATCGCTCGAAGATCCTTGGAAATCGCTCGATCCGCGTTACGTCAGGTCTGCCGCAAGCCTCGGTGTGTCGCCCCTCCGAATCCTTTTTGTTGTCAAGCTGCCACTCCTTCTCCGGCCAATCCTCGTGGCGGCAGCAATTGGATTCGCCGTGAGCGCGGCGCAATATCTCTCAACGCTGTTTGTAGGCGGCGGGCGTCTGGCGACTCTTTCGACGGAGTCCATCGCGATGGCGAGCGGAGGCGACAGGCGGGTAGTCGGTGTCCTGACCGTCCTTCAAGCAATCCTACCTTTCATCGTGTACTCGGCCGCGCTGATAGTCCCAAACCCCATGACGCCTGGCCGCCACTCTCACACGGCCCAACGCCCATGACGCGCGATTTGCACTTGATATCAGTCAGTATTTCGGTGGCGGGCCGAGAACTCATCTCAGGGCTCGATCTCGTCATCGAGCCGGGCACCGTTACGACGGTCATGGGACCGAGCGGCGCGGGGAAGTCCTCGCTGTTATCCTTCATCGGGGGGCACCTCGATGCGGGCTTCCACGCGATGGGACAGATAATCTTGGGTGGACGGGATGTCAGTGAGGAAGCACCCGAACGCCGACGGATCGGTGTCCTGTTCCAGGACGATGTGCTCTTCCCACACCTGACGGTGGGCGCTAACCTGGCTTTCGGGCTCTCCCGGGCCATCAGAGGTCGTGAGCGAACCGCGCAGGTCACGAAGGCGCTTGTCAGCGCCGGGCTTGCAGGGTTCGAGGATCGATATCCTGCGACGCTCTCGGGGGGGCAGCGCGCCCGCGTGGTGCTGATGCGGACTCTGCTGTCGGCTCCGGAGGCCTTGCTGCTGGATGAACCGTTTTCAAAGCTGGACGCGGAACTCAGGCGCGACTTCCGGCAGTTCCTTTTCGACCGAGTCGCCGTCGAAGGGCTGCCTGTACTCCTGGTCACGCACGATCGCGCAGACGCAGCGGCCGCCAATGGGCCTGTCGTGGAACTCCGGGAGGGCAAAGCGGTGGAAGTCCGATCAGGGGCGGATCAAATCGATAGCGACGGTTCTCCGGAAGGCGTCCGGGGAGACTCCGTGCTCGTCTTTGAACGCCCGTGAAAAGTAGGTTCGGCTTTCGTATCCGACCATCCTGGCGATCCGCTTGACGGGCAAGTCCGACATGGCGAGGAGTTCTGCGGCGCGACGCAGCCGGACCGAGCGCAGGAAATCAATCGGACCAACCCCGTACGCAGAGCTGAATCGGCTGGCGAAGTTTGCGCGGCTCATGCCGACTTTTTCGGCCAGCGAGTCCACCGTGTGATCGAGATCCGGCCGGTCCAGAAGTTCGCGCAAGGCACCCCACAAGGCTTCGTCGGAGAGACCTTGAAGCCAGGCCATCGAAGGATCCCCTGAGGCCATCCGGCGGCGGTAGAGCAGGATAATGCATTGGAGCAAAAGGGTGCGTGCGAGTGCGCGAGTGCCAACGGTAGGATTCGCAAGCTCGGTGACGAGTTCTTGCAGGGCGGCGTTCACCCGGTCGGACGGATCCAGGTTTTCGATTATGGGTGCCCTCAACAGATCCATCGTCCCGCTGAGGCCACGATAGACGACGGATACGCGCCCGCAGATTGCTGCGAAGACGCCGGATCCTGCTCCCGCCTGCAGATGTGCCATGGATACATCCAATGGCCGGCAGTCCGGGAAGGTGTCCACGCCCGTGCCGGAGGCATGCAGACTGTGCGCCGCGAAGGCGGGAATCAAGATCATCGAGCCCACCGATGCAGGTATGGCCGGGTGGCCGTCGACCGTGATCGTCCCCTGCCCAGCGAGCACGTAGTGAAGGACCGCGTGCGATCTGCGCCCTAGCCCCAGCGATGCTTCGCCCCTGATCTCGCAAAGAGCGAAAGGATCAAGCCGAACATCGAGCGCGTCAAGAATGTCGTCGAACATCATATGCGGATCATATCCAAGAGTCGGACTGGGTGAAATGGATTCGACCTTGAATACACCTCGTGGACAATAAGGCACTGATGCCGATACACTTTTCCACCGTGTCCGACCTAGCCAACGCCATGGCGCTCGGGCCCGCAAATGAGCGGCGGCGTCATCGCACAGGGACGGATCGAAGTCGCCTTAACGGTACGATGGCTGGGAAGGACAGGGCGATCAGCAGAAACCCGCAATTGCGAGCGGACTAAGGTAACGACTCCAGAGACGGGCGGATGCCGATCTGAATCGCGCATCCCTCCGCGTGGACGGGTGATGGCGGCTTCACCCAAGGGGAACGAGGCCAGATCCCGTCATCGCCCGCACTTCCTCGAGCGTATAGCGTTCAGTGATATGCTGCGGACAATTCCAGTCGAAGCCCTCGACCGTGATGACGAAGCCTCGCTCGATCCGTGCCCGGTAGTCCGGCATCTCGAGGCGCGGCAGCAGCAAGTCGTCAAGTCCAATGACCCGGGCACGGCCGAACAGTTTGAGACGGGTCTTATTTGGGTAGTCCATGAAGAATAGCGCCACCCGATCGTCCGTGATCAGGTTGCCGACGCTGATATACTGACGGTTGCCGCGGAAATCTGCGAAGCCGATCGTGCTTTCGTCGAGTACACGCACGAAGCCGGTCGGACCGCCGCGATGCTGGATGTATGGCCATCCCGTCTCGTTAACACTGGCCATGTAGAACGAGTTCCTCGCAGTGATGAACTCGGCCTCGGCTTTGGTAAGCCGATAATTCGCGGGATCCGGCACGCTCTCCATCCGAGCGTACGAGGACCTGCTTCCCAATTCCTCCTGCACTTTCTTCACACTCGGCGTGAAAGCGATCTTGGCGAAATGATGCGGCATGACATCCTCCCGCGGGTCGGCGCCCGCGCGCTACAGGCCCAGATCCGAGAGGCCCAAGTGATCCGCAGGGCGGGGGCCTTGCGGCCAGTGGAACTTACGGTCGCTTTCGCGGATCTGCTGGTCGTTGATGCTCGCGACGCGCAGCCGCATCAGGCCGTGTTCGTCGAATTCCCAATTCTCATTTCCATGGCTGCGGAACCAGTTGCCGGCGTCGTCGCGCCATTCATAGGCAAAGCGCACCGCAATGCGGTTCTCGGCCACGGCCCAGAGCTCCTTGATCAGGCGATACTCCAGCTCCCGAGCCCATTTACGTTGCAGGAAGGCGACGATCTCGACCCGGCCGACCGGGAACTCGGCGCGGTTGCGCCAGCGGCAGACTTCCGTATACGCGAGCGACACTCGCTCTGGATCGCGGGTGTTCCAGGCATCTTCCGCCATCCGCACTTTCTGGATTGCGGTTTCCTGCGTAAACGGGGGGAGGGGTGGACGCGCGCTGGTTTGAGGCGTCTGGCTCATTGTGTTTCCTTCCGCTGTCTAAAGCGCCGCGCGTCTTATCTGACGCGCAAAGGTCGCTGTAGCGCTTTGATTTGCCGCATGTCTTCGTCCTCAAATCGAGGTCGATTTAAGGAGACATGCAGTAGGCGAAGGCGCGGCCGAAGCCGCGCCGGGTCGCTTGTGTTGTCAGGCGGCCTTGTTCAGTTCCATCTTGGGGAAGTCGATCTCGACCTGGGTCGCCTTGCCGAGCAGGTTGGTAAAGATGTTCATCGCGACATGTGTGATGATCTCGATGATGTCGGCGTCGGTGTGACCCGCGGCGCGGACCGCGTCGAACTCGGCCTTGCTCACCTGACCGGTATGCTCGACCAGCGCTCGGGCGAAGGACAGCGCGGCCGCCGCTTTGGCGTCCGAAGACTGGCCCAGGCGGTTGGCGAGCATCTCGTGATTTTCCAAGCCGACCTTGCGGCCGATGGCCGTATGTGCGGATACGCAGTATTGGCAGGCGTTTTGCTCGGCGACGGCGAGGGCGATCCGCTCGCGCGTCTTCGCGTCGAGCGAGCCCGCCCCCGCGATTCCATGGAGTCCCAGAAAAGCGCCCAGCGCGGCCGGCGAATTCGCCAAGACGCGGATGAAGTTCGGGACCATGCCGAGACCACTCTGGACGGCATCCAGAAGTTGCTTGGTCTCGCCGGTGGCGGTCGTTGGGTCGATAACGGCGACACGAGCCATGAGATTCAATCCTTCCATTTTGGTGGTGCGAAGCTCCTCGGCTCCGCTCCTCCGTAATGTCGTTCGTTATGCAGATTGAAAGAATATCCGATATGTGGAACACTTTATTCCGTCAGAAGGAATAAATAGATGGACCGACTGCACGAAATCGAGGTTTTTATTGCCGTGGCGGATGCCGGAAGCTTCGCTAAGGCAGGCGCGCGAATGCGTCTTTCGCCCCCGGCCGTGACGCGCGCCATCTCGGCCCTCGAGGATCGGCTCGGCGCGCGGGTCTTCAACCGCACGACCCGAAGTCTGACGATCACGGACGTCGGGCGACGCTTCCTTGAGCGCGCGCGGCGCGTCCTCGCTGATCTCGACACGGCCGAGAGGGAGGCGGTTGGAGAGGCCGCAACACCGCAAGGTCATCTCACCGTCACTGCCTCGGCGACGTTCGGGCGATCCGCGCTGACGCCGGTAGTCTGCGGCTTCCTCGGTCAGCACCCACGCGTAACGGCATCTGTTCTCCTGCTCGATCGGATCGTCAACCTCGTTGAAGAAGGTATTGATGTCGCCGTGCGCATCGGGCACCTGCCGGATTCGAACCTGGTCGCCAAACGGATCGGTTCAGTCCAACGAATCCTGGTCGCAAGCCCGGACTACCTGGCCAGGCGCGGGGTGCCCGCTGCACCGGGAGACCTGCGGCTTCATTCCGTGATCGCGTTCACAGGGCTCATGCCAAATCGTGAATTGCGCTTCCTGCATGGGCAGAAACCGGGCAGCGTGGGCTTGCACCCGGCGCTCGAAATCAATGACGCAGCCGCCTCCATCAAGGCCGCCGAGATGGGACACGGCATTACTGTCGCACTGTCCTACATGGTGAGCGACCAGATCCGCGATGGGAGGCTGGCACCGATGATGAGTGCTTTCGCACTACCGCCCCAGCCCGTGCACCTGGTCTACCCGCAAGCACGGCTCATCGCGCCAAAGATCCGCGCGTTCATAGACTTTGCAGCTCCCCGGCTGAGGACGGCTCTCGATCAGTTGGCGTGGACGAACCCGCAAGACGCGACGGCGGCTGGATCGTCGGACGCTCCTGGCGCAAGTCCCGACATTTTGGGAACATGATCCCCCCTCCACCTAGAGCGTCGACGTTCGGACTGCAGTCGGACTGGGGCTGCTCAGCCCGCCTCTACAGGACGGGTTCCGCCGACCGAACACCGCTCCGGCGTTTCATTGTGAACCTCCTGTTCAAGTTGTGCTGCCTCCTGCGACGGGCATTGCCAAGCGGCCGTTGTCCGACTCGACTTGTCAGGGACGCATTTTCTCCGCCGCGAGGGTCCGCCTGAAGGCACCGGGCGCAGCTCCGTGCGCGTTCTTGAACGCCCTTGAGAAATGGGGCCTGCTCTCGTAGCCCACCAAGCGGCCGATCCGCTTAACGGGCAGGTCCGATGTCACCAGCAGTTCGGCCGCGCGGCGTAGCCGTACTGCGCGAAGGAAGTCGATCGGGCCGACGCCGTAGGCGGACCTGAATCGACTGGCAAAGTTGCCACGGCTCATTCCGACGTTTGCCGCAAGCGTGTCCATCGTGTGAGCAAGATCCGGCCGGTCCAGCAATTCGCGAAGCGCGCTCCACAGGACTTCGTCGGTGAGGCCATGCAGCCACGTAGTCGAGGGGTCCCGGGCGGTCATGCGCCACCGGAACAGCAGTATGATGCACTGAAGGAGAAGGGTGCGCGCCAGGGCGCGCGTTCCAATGGTGGGCTGAGCCAGTTCGCTTATAAGATCCTCAAGGGCGACCCGCACCCTGTTGGTCGCATCCAGGTGCTCGATGATCGGCGTCTTCAAGAAGTCCAACGTCCCACTCAGTCCACGATAGACGACGGAGACACGCCCGCAGATCGCCGCAAGCACTCCAGCGCCCGCACCCGAGCGGAGGTGCTCAAGCGACAGGTCCAGCGGCCTGCACTCCGGAAACACTCCGACACCCGGTCCAGAAACGCGTAGGCTGTGCGGAGAGAAGGCAGGTATCAGAATGACCGAGCCGGCGGCGGCCGATATGGTCGGATAGCCCTCCACCTTGATCGTCCCTTCTCCCGCAAGGACATAGTGGAGCACGGCGTGCGGACGCCTTCCCAATCCAAGTGAGGCTCCCCCCCTGACCTCGCAGAGGGCGAAAGGGTCGAGCTGGACATCGAGTGCGTCAAGTACGTCTTCGAACATCATGGCGTGATGATAGCGAGGGCTGTCGCGCCGCAAAAAGCGAAATCCGTGACCAAGACATCTCGGAGACGATAAGGCACCGCACCTGGTGCAGTCTCTCATCGTGCCAGCCACGAGAGGAGTAGACGATGAGCGACCACGACAAATGCACCCACGGCGGTGAATGCGCCCACGGCGGCGTGAACCGACGCGCCCTGCTGACAGCCGGCCTTGCAGCCTCGATTGCGGGTGTTGCAATTGCGGGAGCAACCGGAGCGGCTGAGGCCGCGGGAACCGGACCCTATGCCGACCCCGCTGAACCCGTGCTGCCGCAGACAGACGTAAAAGTGGGACTGGCGGATACGGCGCTTGTAATCGTCGATCCGCTGATCGACTTCCTGAGCCCCAAGGGCGTTGCCTGGAAGGTCGTCGGAGAAAGCGTCCAGGAGCAGGACACCGTCAAGAATATCGGACGCCTCCTGAGCGCTGCCAAAAAGGTTGGGCTGACCGTAGCGGTATCGCCTCACTACTACTATCCGACCGATCACGGCTGGAAGTTCGAGGGGCCGCTCGAAAAGCTCATGCATGCGATCGGGATGTTCGATCGGAAGGGCCCATTGAACCTGGACGGTTTCGACGGCTCCGGCGCCGACTTCATGCCTGAGTTCAAGGACCAGATCCTCGACGGCAAGACCATCATCGCGAGCCCGCACAAAGTTTACGGACCCGAGACGAACGATCTCGATCTGCAGTTGCGCAAGAACGGAGTGAGGAAGGTTATCCTCTCGGGCATGTCCGCCAACCTTTGTGTTCAGGCCCACCTCTATGACCTTCTGGAACGCGGCTACGAGGTTGCAGTAGTGAGGGATGCGACAGCCGCGGCCAAACTTCCGGAGGGAGACGGATACCTGGCCGCGTTGACGAACTTCCGTTACGTCGCCAATGCACTTTGGACGACGAAAGACGCCGTCAAGCGCATCCTGAAGGCGGCCTAACTAGGGCGCCATTGGGGGCCGGACACAAACCCCTCGTGACCGGTCCTCCTACTCTTTCTGTCTGCGCAAGCCCAGGGAATCCGTGTTGAACGATCGTTCCAAATGGTGTAGGGTAAGGCGACGGTCGGATGTTTTCCTTTTGCCGCAGGAGAACAAGCTACCAAAGTGCGGCCTACGGCAGGGCGAGCGCAGACAGAAAGAGACCAATTTGTCCGGACAGAAACAGTTCAGCACATCGGAGTTTGTTGGTGGTGCCGTGCAGGCGTTCTGGGCGCGTGGCTATGAGGGGACATCGATGAATGACCTCGTCACGGCAACCGGAGTAGGCAGAGGAAGCATTTATTCTGATTTCAGCGGAAAGCGCGACATTTTCCTCGCCGCTCTGAAGCAGTACGACGAAATATACCGCTCGAGGTTCCTCTCGGCAATTGGAACGAAATACTCGCCGAAGGAAGCCATTGTAGCGGCGTTCGCGGCCGCTGCAGATACCGACGGAAAGTTGGATGGACCGAAGGGCTGCCTGCTTGTGAATACAGCTATCGAACTGGCGCCACACGACATGGAAATATCCGATCTCGTGAAGGGAAGCTTTGATGCTCTGGAGGAATTTTTCCTCTTGGAGTTGAGGGCGCTGAACCGCTCCGTGGCGGCGCACGACAGCCCTGAAGGCGCAGCCAAGACTCTGCTGGGGCTTTTTCTAGGTCTTCGGGTTCTGACGCGGTCGGGTGCCGAGGTGGCGACAAGGAAGGCCATCGTCGGGCAGGTTGAAGCCATGCTGGGGTAAAAAATTTTTAAAGTCTCTTGAACGGTCGTTCCAAGATGGTTTGCAACAAGGAGGAAGCCAATGACAGTCAGCTATGTCGAACGCGAAAATGCGGATGCGACAACCGTCTCTTTCTATGACAAAGCGGAGGAGCGGTTCAGCGCCCTGCTGAACATCTTCAAGGTGTTCGGCCATCAGCCGGAATACGGCGCAACCTTCACTGATACCGTCCTGGCGATCCTCAAGGACGGTCCCCTGGACTGGAGCACCAAGGAGCTGCTCATCCTCAAGGCGACGCAGGCCAACTCGTGCAAGTACTGCGTCGTCCAGCACGAACGCGTGTCCAGCATGCTCGGAATCTCCGAGGCGAAGATCGCCGATCTCGAAGGGGAGGCTTATCGGACAAGCGAGCACTTCAGTGATGGCGAGCGCGCGCTGCTGGATTTTGCAGTTCAGATCACCGAGGACGCCAACCGGGTCTCGAAGAACCTGTGGGACAGGCTGAAGCAGCACTGGTCGGAAAGCCAGATCGTCGACGCCGCATACGTCATCACCACCTATATCGGCATCTCGAAATTCGGCGATGCATTGGGGGTCGGGTTGGAACCCATGTTCGACGGCATAAAGCCGATCCTAGAGGTCTCACACTGAACCGAAGGAGGAAATGCGCATGAAAAAGGTCGAGATTTTCACGGGCAAGAGCTGCGGCTACTGCACCGCCGCGAAACAGTTGCTCACAACGAGAAAAATGGGGTTCGTTGAACGCGACGTCGCGGATCCTGAAGTTCTGAACGAAATGCGCGAGCGTCTGCCGCGCGCGAGGACCATCCCCCAGATCTTCATCGATGGACAGCACATCGGCGGCTACGACGACCTCAGGGCCCATCTGGGCTGAAATCTGCGGGCGTTGTCGGGCGCAGCCCGACTGAGGCAGTTTCCGATCAGGATCGCAATGATTTTGGAACGGTCATTCCAAAATATGCGTGACAGTCACGCAAAACTAGGAGAAGAGCATATGAAATTCCCAGTACACAACGTAGAGACCGCACCAGAGGGTTCCAAAGACACTCTGGCGGCAGCACTGAAGGGTTACGGCTTCATTCCGAACCTTCTGGGTGTCATGGCGAACGCTCCGACACTCGTCGCGGCCTACACGACGCTGGCGAAGCTGTTCGAGCAATCGTCGTTCACCGCTGCGGAGCGACAGGTCGTTCTTATGGCGGTGAGCTACGAGAACAACTGCGGGTACTGCGTCGCTGCACACAGTGCCCTGGCATCCATGCAGAAAGTCCCCCAGGACGTGGTCGATGCAGTTCGCGCAGGAACGCCGATCGCCGATGCAAAGCTGGAAGCGCTGCGGAAATTCACGCAGATCGTGACCGCGCAGCGCGGCTGGGCGTCTGAACAGGACGTCGCAGCATTCACCGCAGCAGGCTACGACAGACAGCAGGTGATGGAAGTGGTGCTCGGTGTCGGCATCAAGACGATCTCGAACTACACGACCCACATCGCCGGAACCCCGCTTGATTCCGCGTTCAGCCCCGTCGCCTGGACCAAGCCTGCCTGACGCGATCCATTCGTTCTCAGGATACTGATCGCCGCTTGGTCACGATCCAAGATTCCAGCCCGTCTCGGGCTTGGAGAAGTCCCGTTCCTGATGACGGCCTGCGCGCGATGGCCTGCAGCAAAGAGTGTGGAGCTGGAGTGTCCCGCCAGTTCCATCGGCCTGCGCTGCAGGCGCCCAGTGTCAGCGTCTGTATGCGGTGAAGGTGCGAGGACCGGTAGCCAGGCGCTGCAAACGCCCACGTCGAGCCCGTCAGGTCGCGTTTGGCCATGCGTCCGGGCCCGGCGTGGGTCGCAATCAAGATCAAGGAGCTGCTTGTAGTGACGAATGCAAAAAAGACTGAGGCCGCCGCACGTAGGTACCGCTACGATCATCCGCGTGTCTATCCCGACATTTTGAACGACATGTACATTAAGTCGACCGACCTCGGGCCGGGCGATGCGATCGACCCATTCTCGCTTCTGACGACCGATGGCGCGCCTCTGCGGAGTGCGGACGCCTTTCGCGACGCCCAGCCCATTCTATTCGTCTTCGGGTCGCTCACATGTCCGGTGACCGAAAGCGCTGTGCCCGGTCTGAAGAGACTGCACATGATCTACGGAACCAGGATCCGGTTCGTCATGATCAATGTGCGCGAAGCTCATCCCGGTGCGGCGCTGCCGCAACCAAAGACCGCAGAACAGAAATGGCAGCGCGCCAGAGAGCTGAAAAGGCGCCATGATCTGCCGTTCGAAGTCGCAGTGGACGACATCGACGGAACATTCCACCGCGCCTTCGGCGCTCGGCCAAACAGCGCCTACATCGTCGACCACCGCGGCAAGATTCTCTTTCGCGCGCAATGGGCGAACGAGGCAGGCGCCATCGGCGAGGCGCTTGCCGCGATCGCGAACGGCAGGACGCCGCCGCAACGCGCCGTCACCCGAACGTTCCACGCAATGACTCAGATGATCGGATACATGAAACCGGTACTATCTGCTGCGGGCAGGGGTGCCACGATAGACACCTGGAAGGTGGCCCCGCCGCTTGGGATTCTGATGATGCTCTCCGGTGTATTCGCCTTCCTTCCCAAGCAGAAACGTGGACTGCCATCGATGATGTTGTTCGTGCTGCTCGCAATCGGCTGTGCGTGGGTCGTCCTTGGATGACGTCGTTGTTGCCGATCGGTGCGGCTGACGACATTGCTGGGATGGCGGGACTACAGAACGGCGACGGCGCTTCGCCGTCTTGTGACTTCAAGAAAGAGATCACAGATCTGCTGACAGTCAAGGATGTGCGCGCGTTTGCCGGCCACTGGTGCCGGGAGCACGGACTACCATACTTCCTCATCGTACGGCTACCTCTGTTCGATGGAGACAGGCTCGCCTCGCACTCGATCACCGGAAATTGGCCAAGCGATCTTGTCCAAAGGCTCGACGCCAGTTCAGCGATTCACGATTGGACCTGCTTTTGTTTGCTGAAAAGGACGACCAGACCGTTCTCACACACGCTGACGGCTTGGTCGTCAAGGCGCGACCGTCGGGAGCTGAAGGAAATCCTATGTCAGACGGGTCTGCTCTACGGACACTTTTTTCCTGTGCACGACACACAGGGGAACATGGGCGCGGTTGTGCTCAGCGGAGCTAAGGAGACGATCTGCATAAGGAGCAGGGGTGCGCTCCAAATGGCGTCTATGCTGCTCTTTAGCAGATTGGCAGCGATTGGGGCCACGCGGAGGCCCCAATCGGGTGTGCTCACTGCTCGGGAGGGGGAATGTCTGGCTTGGACGGCCGCGGGGAAAACAAGCGCTGAAATTGCCCAGATCCTGAGGCTGTCAGAGAACACGGTGAACCATCACCTTTTCAAGGCGATCCGCAAACTTGACACGGTGAACCGGACCCAGGCGGTCGTCGTCGCGATGCGCCGCGGCTTGATAGAGGTGGCCGACGAAGTGCATACGACTACGGATACGCCGGGACGACGCCGGTATGCAGGAGGCTGAATGAGGGACCTGAGACGCTTGCTTCACTATGCACTCTCGGACGGAATCCCTCGCCGGGCCCTTTTTGTCGCGCTGATCGTGGGGACCGTATTGAACCTCATCAACCAAGGCGACGCTCTGTTTGGGCCAAAGCCAGTGAACCTGTTCAAGCTAGTTCTTACGTTTATCGTCCCGTATGTCGTAAGCTCGCACGGGGCGGCGACCGCCCGGATGGCGATGATGCGCGACGCGGGAAAGACTGGTGACCTGCAACAAACAGATAAACGCCGCGAAACTGACTAGATCCGGGGATCTTCCCCGCTGCCTCATTTCCTGGTTGAACGCGTTGACTGCCTAGAGACGTCCGACAGCATTCGTCATCAACAGGCAGGCGCCGTTGCGCACGAAACCGGGTAGCCCCGGTTCATAAGATCGGTCACCCGATCAAAGACTTCGGTGAAGACTCCGGCCATAAGTGCAAAGGAAAGCATCGCGGCAGGCTCGAAATCGGGCGCGTCCTGCATCGCGTCGGCGGCGGCCCTACCGAGGGGAACACCTGCGGCAAGGTTGGACAAGAAGACCGCACCGCCGGGACTCAGCCGATGGACGCTAACGACCATGTCAGGTCGCACCACCAACACGTCTTCGCCCCGCCAGTCGCGGATTGGTTCAGGTTCCGCTTCATCAGAATTCATAGCCCATATCGTCGCCACGGGATATCTGGACCGCAGTATCGACAGCGAAGGGTGCGGTACGAAACAAAGCGCCATCACGTTGTCGGGGGTCACCGCACCAAGCCGCGACGGATCGAGAGGTGGTGCGTCCGCGGCGTGGTATGCACGCCCGCGCGCAGCCTCAAGTCGACCGACATCTGGCAGATAGCTCACCTCCTTCGCCGGCTCGAAGCTCTCCACGAACGTCGGGAAGTCATCGCCGTATGAGAAAAGAACGGGTGTGCAGGGGGGATGAAGGCGCACAAACTCTTGCGCCATCGCCCCGAAGAACTCCTGTCCGACCAGCCGTTCGGTAGCGGGGAACCGCGAAGCCAGAGCGCGGACGAGCCCCGAGATTACGTTGTTTCTGTACACGTCGAACCGCCGCAGGGGCCGTGGGCCGTTCCAGGCCACGGTTCCTTCCGGTACCGATTGCTTCGGATCCAAAAGTGCGGCCGCGAAATTTTCCTGTAGGTTGCGGGACATCATTATGCCTTTTCGGAAGCGCCCGCAGCGGCGCGGGCGAGGACCGCGTCAGCGGCTTTCGCCTCTGCGCACAATGTCGGCCAATCGGGAACATCATTATCCCATTCGATCAGGGTCGCGACCGGGCCGATGCGATCGACAAGTTCCTCGTAAAGGACCCAGACCTCGTTCATTACTGCCGTATCGTGGGAATCGATCAGCAGCCTCGCCCCTCTATCATCGACCGCTTGCGAGTGGCCGCTCAGATGCACCTCTTTTACGTGCTCAGCCGGGAAGTCAGCGAGGTACTGGCGAGGATCCAGGTTGTGGTTGGCTGATGCAACATACACGTTGTTGACGTCCAGTAGTAAGCCGCAGCCGGTACGTCTCGCTATCTCGGTCAGAAAGTCGGACTCCGTCCAGCTGGTCTCCTCGAATGCAAGGTAGGTCGCCGGGTTCTCGAGCAACATCTGCCGTCGTAGCACGTCCTGAACTTGATGCACATGCTCCACCACCTGCTTCAGGGTCGCGTCCGTGTAAGGCAGGGGCAGCAAATCGTTCAGGAAAACCGAGTCGTGCGTCGACCAGGCAAGATGCTCAGAGAAGCTTTCCGGCTCGTAGCGGTCACAGACGTCCTTCACCCGGGCGAGATGAACAGAGTCCAGAGGTTGCATCGAACCGATCGACAGACCGACACCATGGACGGAAAGCGCATAGCTCTCGCGAAGCCTGCGAAGTTGAGCATGGGGCGGTCCACCCTGCCCCATGTAGTTTTCGGCGTGCACCTCGAAAAAGCCGACGGGCTGATCATGGGCATTGATCGCGGGAAAGTGTCCGGGTTTGAATCCTACGCCCGCGCGACGGGGAAGTTGCGACATCTTCATGGGGGTACATCCAGTTACATGCACTGGCGGCCATCAGAGCCGCCAGTTCCGGCGTGCGGGCAATCAGACGGGTGCTGGCCCCGCTTCAAGAGTTCCATGGCCATTCGGGGTCTCGAGAGTCACGCAGGTGCCTGCGGGGACGAGTTTCCAGGCGTTCTGCTGATAGTCCACCTTCGATGTTCCGGCGCAAGTTGTACCGGGTCCGGCAGCACAGTCGTTTTGGCCCTTCAGCGCGACGCCGTAGCACTTCTCCTTGGCGTCCGCGGCTTGGGCCGGGACGCTCGCGCCCGCCAATGCAGCCGCCAGGGAAGTCGCGAGAGCCATCGTGACAACAGTAGTCTTCATAGGATATCTCCATAGTTGGAAGCGCCAGGAATCGGGCTTGCAAGCATGTTTACGAGGGCGCTGCCAGGAGTGTTACAGTCGACCGCCGGTTTCAACACGGCTATGGCTCTGCCGCAGGTCGATGGTCCAGTCCCGGTACATTCCCGAAACCGTGGAACTGTTGGGTTTTCAGAAAGAGAAGCCCAGGCGGTAACAAAATCGTGTGCTGGGGCGTAGAAGGTTATGTCAGACGGAGTAGAGGCGCGTGAGAAGCAGTGGGCGTCGTGGATGCGTGCCGCATTGGACGGCGACAGCGAGGCCTACCATCAATTTCTCGTCGCCGTCGCTCCCTATCTGCGTGCAATGACGAAGCATCGTTGCGACCAGTTCGGAGCGCAGGCAGTTGAGGTTGAAGACATCGTGCAGGAGGTGCTGCTAGCCGTACATATGAAGCGGGGAACCTGGGACAGAACGCGTCCAATCGGCCCCTGGCTCTCGGCCATCGTCCGCAACAAGCTTATCGATAGTCTGCGTCGGCGAAATCGACATGCATGGCTTCCGATCGAAGACTTCATGACGACGCTGGTGGCGGAGGAGGATCGACAGGAGGCGGCAATGGATCGGCTGGACACCGAACGCGCGCTGGCTTCGCTGAAACCCCAGCAGCGCGCGATCGTTCAGTCGATTTCAATCGACGGATCGGGTGTCCGCGAAACTGCAGAGCAGCTTGGAATGAGCGAGGGGGCTGTGCGCGTGGCGCTACACCGCGCCTTGAAGTTCCTTTCGACTCGTTATGGAAGTAAGTGAGATGAAAACCGACGAACTGATCAAACTTATGGCATCGGACGCGGCCTCGTCATTCCGGCTCGCCCCCTACATGGCCATGGCGCTCCTGGGCGGTGCCTGCGTCTCGGCCGCACTCCTTCTGCTGACGATCGGAGTACGCCCCGATATTGGCGAAGCCATCAATTCGCTGCGGGTGGTCTTCAAGCTCGGAATTACGCTGCTTTCCGCGGCTCTTGCAGCGAATCTGGTCTTCCGAATTGGCCGTCCCGGAGCAGACCTCAACTGGTCGAAACTGTTGCTGCTTGTTCCGCCCGCTCTCGTGATCGCGGCTGTCGTAGCCGAGCTCATGTCGATCCCCCCGGCTTTGTGGATGGGCAGCTTGTTGGGCCAAAACGCCTTGGTTTGCCTGGTCTTCATTCCTGGGCTTTCGTTCGCCCCACTGCTTGGCATCGTTTTTGTGCTGCGGAAGGCCGCGCCGGGTGACCCAGGCATGGCGGGTGCCGTCGCTGGAATGGCAGCGAGTTGCGCGGCGGCTTCTCTATATGCCTGGCGCTGCCCGGACGACAGCCCACTGTTTCTCGCCGTTTGGTACACCGCTTCCGTACTGGTGGTCTCAGCACTGGGGTATCTTGTCGGCAAGCGCGTGCTGCGATGGTGATTTGGCGACCACGTCAGCTCTGCTTAAACATCGGCCGCAACCTGATGCCGACGGCGCTGCCCGCGAATGCCGCGGCGACCCAGATCCAGGCAGAGATGCTCCCCGACGCCAGCGCTGAAAAATAAGCCCCGATGTTGCAGCCTCCGGAAAGCCGCGCTCCGTAGCCCATCAGCAGTCCTCCCAAGACCGAGCCAAGCCATGTTGCGGGAGGCGCTCGATATCGCAGGGAAAAACCGCCGCTCGTCGCTGCTGCAACTGCGGCTCCCAAGACAATGCCGAAATCCATCACCGACGTGATGTCGGAGAACACACTATGCGTCAACGCCGAGGGGTTGGCCGCCCAATAGCTCCATCGTGCGGCATCGAAGCCGAGTAGAATGGCGATTTTCGAACCCCAGAGGGTGAACCCCGCCGTCTCGCCCCAGGGCCGCCCTGCGAGAACCAGGGTCAGGGAGTTCAGTACGGCCAGCCAGATCGCGCCCTTTGCAAGCGGCCAATGGTCCAGCGCTCCGCACGAGAGGTTGTGCGTTCGGGGTCGGGCGAAGGACGGACTCTCGCCCGGTGCCAGCCGATATATGGCAAGGAAAATCAACAGATGAAGCGACAGAGCCGCTGGCCATCCCAGAAGGTCCTGGGAGGTTGTCGCAGGCAATGAGGGCAGTGTAGACCATAGGTGGGAGTGGGCCGCGCCGATGGCCGAGCCCGCCACAAAGGACGCAAGCGTTGCCGCTAGTCGAAGATCGCCACCGCCGAGCATGAAGAGCGTGCCAGAGGCGCAACCTCCACCAATCTGCATGCCCACGCCGAACAAAACCCCGCCCAGAAGTAATGCCGCTCCGATCGGTGAGCCGAAGCCAGAGATCGTCTGCCCCAGAAAGCTGCCTGAGGCGAGAAGAGGGAAGAAGATCACGCTTGCTGTGGCGAGCGCTACTGCCTGGGCCTTGAAGCCGCTCGCGTCCCGCCTTTCGAGGACCGCACGAAAGCTTCCCGCAAAGCCGAAATTCGAGCGAAAAAGCACGAAGCCCAGCCCGACCCCGACAAGCGCTAGAACAGGCACCCGCGGGTCGTCGGAGGCTGCTGCAGCGAGCCCCGTCAAGGCAACAGCCCCCGCAGAAAGGACGTACAGAAGGACATTCTTCCCTCGGCGCACGAGCAAGCGCCTAGCGGTTGCCGACCGCGTTCCCGACTTCGCGGGCCGCCTGCCCGCGAAGTCCGCTCAGGACGTAATCGAGAGAGAACGCCCCACCGCCTTTCAGGGCAAGATAGGACAGAAGGAAAACCCACAGCAGTCGTTGATCAAGGATCACGCTGTCGGGAAAGCGGTCGAAGAGGGCTCCGATCGTTGCGGCGTCGACATTATGCACGGTGACGTCGACGAGGCTTTGCACGAGCACGAAGCCGATCATGCCGGCAGCCGCGACTCGGGTGAAAAGTCCTGCCACAACGAGCAGAGGCAGCAAGAACTCGCTGTAGGTCCCGAGCGTGACGATCAGACCCCATGGGAGGAAGGACACTGCATCCGGGTCGCCGCCCGCGGCTTCCACAGCAGGCATGGCGATCTGATAGTAGGCACCCGCCTGGATGCTGAAGAATCCGAGTACCCCTTCGCCTACCTTCGTCAGTGCTGAACTCAGGTAGTACAGGTAGAGCACGGCGAGGAAGACGAGCCGTGCGAGGAGACCGAGGAGCCACCTGTCTGCGTGCGTTTCCGCAACCGCTATTACTCTTCGGACAAGATTACTGATTTGCGCGATGGTGCCCATTCGTCTCTCCCTGGGTGCCGGATCTGAGATGCGGAGTGCTCGAGGCTAGGAACGGCGTATGGCACACGCTCCCAGTCCTTCAACGCGCCGCTTCTCGTGGTCGCTGGCACGCTGATTAAGTGTGGTGCCACGCGTAGGTAGAATTCGGCTGATCGACAGGATTTGTTACGGATGTCGGGGCCGTGTTCAGGCCAACCTGTCTCGGGACGAGCTAGACTGTGGTCGTCCCCGCATAGCCAAATTTAGCGCCCGCGAATGCGATCGCGTTAAAGTATTTGAACGAATGTCTACAACGTCGGTTTCGTTGGGATAGGTAATGCTGATTTCAATGTGAGACTCGGGGATGGGGTTAAGCTGAAATGATCGAACAACTTGCCATGGTCAAACCTGTCGATAGGGACGAAGAGGTAATCTCCATTGCTCGTCAGATCGCTGCAAACGCAGAAAGAGTGAACAAAGCGTCGCGGGATAGATTAAAGTTCATGGAAGATCTGATATCGTCGTCCGCCAGCGTGCAAAGCGATCTTCTTACACTGAAGAAAACTTCGGATAGCAACGCGGAAAAGCTCAACAGCACCGTCGTCGGGACGCAGGGCATAGTGCGCGAAATCGAGCACACGGTCGTTTCATTGCGCAACGCGGTCCGCGAAGTCGCCCGCCTCAGTGCGGTGCTGGAGAGCTTCCGTGACCAATATCGTCAGACGAGTGATTTGGCCGAGAACATCACGAACATTGCGCGCCAGACACAGATGCTCTCATTGAACGCGCTCATCGAAGCTTCGAGATCGGGTGGCAAGGATCGAGCGTTCTCAGCTGTTGCGATGGAGTTCAAGGAGTTGGCGGGGTCGTCGGGAACGTTTGCGAGGGAGATTACCACCAGGCATGCAGACCTGAACGAGGCTCTCGTTGTGATGACAGACGATTTTACTGAGCTTGGAGCAAGCCTCGGCCATGACGCCCAGAGCAGCGCAAGCAGCCTGTCGAACATGCAGGACATCTGCGTTGCCCTCAGCTCGAGCGTCGCCGAAGCCGAACAGGCGTCGGCCCGCGCGATCTCCAATCTCATGTCGTTCAGCGATCTCGCGTCCCGCCTCGACAAGGTGCGGGAGGATACCCAGTCAGCAATAACGGGCTCCCGTGAAAACTTCGAAAAGGCGAAACGGATCGAGAGCATCCTTTCGGCCGCATGAGGCGCGTAGGGGACTCGCGTGCAACCGTTCTGTGGATGCGAGGACCGCATGGCACAACGGGAAAGGCGGCGTCGATGTCGCTTGGATGCCATCGCAGCCGGACATGGGGCGAGAATGCGCCGCCGGGACGTCCTGGCTTCCGATCCAGATTGCATGCTTGCTCGGGTGGTGGCGGTCACATGACTGTGATCGGGTAACGTTTTTTGGGCTGGCGGCGAATTCTCCCTTGTACCGTTCATCCGACATATGGAGATCCGAAATGTCACTCACTTTCAGCAGATCGCTGCGCCTAGGACTTTCAGCGCTCGCGATAGCGCTGCCAGCCGCATTCCCCCTAAGCGTTCAGTCAGCTTACGCATACGACGAGAGTTCGAAAGCCTCGGTCAATATCGATGGAAGCGGCGTCGCCATGCGCGGCTACGATCCGGTCTCCTACTTCGACGGCGGCCAGCCGAAGGAGGGGCAGAAGGCGTTTTCTGCCACTTACGAGGGGGCGACGTACTACTTTGCCAGCGAGGAGCACAAGGCAGCATTCGCAAGCGACCCCGCTCGATATGCCCCGGCATTCGGTGGGTTCTGCGCCATGGGCGTCGCCCTCAACAAGAAACTGGACGGCGATCCGATGATCTGGCGAATCGTGGACGGCAAGCTCTATCTCAACGTCGGCGCTCCGGCGCAGACACGTTGGCTCCAAGACGTACCCGGAAACATCAAGCAGGCCACTTCCACCTGGCCTGAAATCAAGGACAGGGCCCCGAAGGAGCTCTGACGAGAACGCCGCTCGATCATAGGCGGCCGAAATTCTCCAACTTCTAGCTTTCCCCCTGCGGGTCTTTAGAGACTGCAGCGCCTTGTCGCGCTGCCGGGCCAATAGGCATGACGCTACCAGTGTTGGTTCTGCGCAGGGGGTACCCATTATCCGGACATGAGAGCGGGATCCGTTGTGACCGGTTCAATAAGAGCCAATAGAGATGAACCCCGGTGTTCCGGGCGAAAAACGGACGTGCATCCTGACGATGGCGCACGCGCCCCGGTCGCTGGCCCGATGACACTGGAGAGCCTTGCGGCGACGGTCTGGCTCTTTCTCGGCTGCGCTGCGAGACAATTGTCGTCGAAGGTTTGGGAAACTCTCGTCGGCGCAGCGCCGCCGGGCGCAGTCCCCCATCGCGTGCAGGTTGCTCTGGCGCAGGAGCAGCGCAAGGGCGAAATTCTCATTGGCTGGGTGCAGGCAGCCATCCTGCTGATCTGGGGAACGCTATACGTTGTCTCTCCAAAGACCTTCCCCGAAGATGCGAGCTTCCAGCCCGTGCCCTGGACGCTGGCCGTCTACGCTGCGTTCCTGACACTGAGAATCTGGCTCGCCCACAGCGGGAAGCTGTCGAACTGGATTGTGGCGGTCTCCATCGTGATGGATATCGCGACACTGATGCTGCTTATTTGGAGCTTCCATATCCAATACGCGCAGCCTCCCTCGTTCTATCTCAAAGCCCCTACGTTGCTGTACGTGTTCATCTTCATCACGCTGCGCACGCTGCGTTTCGAGGCGCGATGGATCCTGATCGCCGGGGCTGCCGGCGCTATCGGCTGGCTGACCCTGCTCCTCTTCGCGATAGCAGAACCCGAAGGCGGGGGGCACATAACCCGCGACTACGTTGAATACATGACTTCGCCCTCCGTCCTGCTCGGAGCGGAAGTCGACAAGATCATCTCTATCCTGATCGTCTCGGTCGTCCTCGCAGTGGCGTTGCAGCGCGCGAGGCGGTTGATGGAACGCGCGGCCATCGACCATGCGGCCGCTGCCGAACTCTCGCGATTTGTCGCATCCGGCGTCGCTGAAACGATCAGTACGGCGGAAAGCGCGATCCAACCTGGCCAGGCCGAGACACGCGTCGCCGCGGCCCTGTTCCTCGATCTGAGAGGGTTCACGGCCCTGGCCCATGAACTGCGTCCGGCCGAACTGATGGACCTTCTTGGTGAATACCAAAAGCGCGTCATCCCGCTGATACAGCGGCATCGAGGGCAGATCGACAAGTTTCTGGGAGATGGAATCTTCGCAAGCTTTGGCGCTGTCCGAGCAACGACGAGCTTCGCCGCCGATGCACTTGCGGCGGTGGACGAGATCGTTCTGGAACTCTCTCAGTGGGCGCAGGAGCGCCGAAGCCGTGGGCTCGCCGCACCGGAGGTAAGCGCCGCGGTCACGAGCGGAGAGGTACTCTTTGGCGTCGTCGGTGACGAGTCGCGGCTCGAGTACACGATAATCGGGGACTCGGTGAACGTCGCGGCCAAGCTCGAGAAGCACACAAGGGTCGAGGAAGTCACAGCTCTGACAGACGTCACTACTTTCAAACTCGCACTGAAACAGGGTTACCGACCGCGTCTGCGACGCGGAATTCGCATCGGGAGGCGCATTGCGGGCGTGTCCCGCCCGATGGATCTCGTGGTCATAGCCCAGTGAGACTTGGATTTTCCGACGCCGGTCCAGCCGGTGTCGGCTGTTCGTGAAGACATTGGAGAAGAAGCAATGAAACTCGTTTTTAAACTTCTGGCACTCGTATTCGCGGGTGCGCTGGCATGCTTGACGATCGGCCCCGTCTACGCAGGAGAAATTCTCCCCTTCGATGCGGCCACCTTCAATGCGGCCCGGTCCGCAGGGCAGCCGATTGTTGTCGATATAGCTGCGGACTGGTGCCCGACCTGCGCTACCCAAAAACCGATCATAGTGGGACTCGCCGCGGCGCCGGAATTCGACCAGGTGACCGTGTTCCACGTCGACTTCGACAGCCAGAGAGATGTCGTACGGTCCTTGGGCGCGAACATGCAGTCCACGCTCATAGCATTCAGGGGCGACCGCGAGACCGCGCGGTCGGTGGGTGACACGGACCCGAACTCCATATCCGATCTGTTCCGATCCGCAATCGGAGAGTGACCAATGCTTACCACGACCTCGCTGGCTGCGATTGCCGGGGTGCTTTCGATATTGTCGCCGTGCGTCCTACCGTTGGTTCCGGTCGTTCTCGGGACTGCGGTGGGCAAGCACCGTTTCGGTCCCGTCGCCTTGGCTGCGGGGCTGACAGTCTCGTTCGTCACCATCGGGATGTTCGTGGCGCTGATTGGATTCGGGATCGGACTTGATCTGAGCTTCTTCCGCACCATCGGCGGCCTGCTGATGCTGACGCTGGGCATCGTGCTCGCACTACCCGTGGCGCAAGCCCGAGTAGCTGTGATGGCAGGTCCCATCGGCAATTGGACCGAGCAGCGTTTCGGCGGGTTCAGCGGCGACGGGCTCAAGGGGCAGTTCTCGATGGGAATGCTGCTGGGGGCGGTCTGGAGCCCCTGCGTTGGCCCGACACTAGGAGCGGCGTCGCTGATGGCAGCCAGAGGGGAAAACCTCGTCCAGGTGTCGGCCACAATGATGGCCTTTGGGATCGGCGCCGCACTTCCCCTGCTTCTGCTCGGACTTTTGTCACGGGACCTGATGGTCCGCTGGCGCGATCGAATGATGCGCTTCGGTAAGGGGGGGAAGATCGCGCTGGGCCTCACCCTCATGGTCGTCGGGTTTCTCGTGACATCCGGTCTCGACAAGCAAGTCGAGACCCTGCTGGTCGAGGTATCGCCTGCATGGCTTACGCAACTGACGACCCGCTTCTGATCGGTGAGGGGGGACAGCTGCTTCCTGTGCGACACGACCGGTGCGCCGATGGGATGCTGATCTGTTCCCGCGAATCCATAGGAGCGAACAACGCCGCACATTCGCCGCTGCGCATGCGCGAGCCTCGGATCGGAACGCCGACATGACATTCTCGCTTTGGTTTGCAGCCGCTGCTCTGTTTCTACGATTCACCGCGGACGAGCAGTCTGTCGACAGTCTGAAGTCCGGGGATCAGGAGGCTTTCCGAGCGCTTGTCCTGAAGCATCACGGCGCTCTCGTGAGGCTTGCAGACACGATCGTCAAAAACCGTTCGGCCGCGGAAGACGTGGTTCAGGAAACGTGGCTCGCCGTGTTCGCGAACATCGGGAAATTCGAGAGAAAAGCAGCGCTTTCCACCTGGATCATCGCCATTTTGATCAACAAGGCGAAGACCGCCGCCAAACGTGAAGGACGTTACACCCCACTCGCCGTCGAGTGGGAAGAAGGCAGCGACATCGGCGGTTCCGGGGCAGACAGGTTCAGTGCGGATGGACACTGGATCAAAAGGCCGATCCCATTCGACGGGCTGAGCCCCGAGCGCATCATCGCGGGTCGTCAACTCTGGACGCATGTGCGCGAGATGATCGACCGGCTGCCGCCCGCACAAAGGGCAGTGCTGATCATGCGGGACGTCGAAGACAGAAGTTCGGCCGAAACCTGCCGCTTGCTCGAACTAAGCCAGGACAATCAACGCGTGCTCCTGCACCGCGCGCGCGCACGCATCCGGAACGATATCGAATCCCTCCTGGAGGAACCATCGCCGATCACGCAGGCGTGATCGGCGATGCGGTGTAACGGAGGCCCGTGTGCCGAGTCTCATTGCCATAGACATCTTAACGAAAGGACACAGGGCATGTTGACTTGCAGAGAAGTCTCGGAAGCCGCCAGCGACCACATCAGCGCCGACGATCCCATAGGGACCCGGGTTTCGGTAACACTACACCTTGCGCTCTGCCGTGACTGCCGAGCGTATGTCCGCAGCCTGAAGATCTCCAGAAGTCTCACGAGCGAGAGCCTGCGTGGCTCGGTCCCGTTCACCCTGTTGCGTGAGGTCGGCCCGGCCACCGCCACGCTCACAGGATCTTCAGAGGAGACGGGACAATGACGTGCGATGCAAACGATCTCTCGCTCAGCAGTGTCAGCAGCGACGCCCAGGCGGCCTTCGAGACGGCGGTCTACGGGTTGGCTGCCCACCGTCCCAATACCGGAGCCGCATTGGAGGAGACGCTCCGCTCCGATCCGGATCATGTTGCAGCTCACGCGTTGAAAGGGTTCGCCAATCTTATACTAGCCCGCTCCGAACTTGTCTCCGTTGCCGACGAATCCTTGACGCGCGCCCGACGGGCGCTGGAAAGGCGAGAGGACGGAACTCAAGACGAGCGAGTTCTCGTCAACGCGCTGGAAGATGCCTGCTCAGGCTCGTTCGCCGGAGCGGCCCGCCGATTGGATGCAGGATTTTCGGATCGCCCCGTCACCTTTCTGCCTTTCAAGATCGCCCATGCATTGCGCTTCATGATTGGCGATTCCGCCGGAATGCTCGCCATGAGCAGGCGCGCGATGGAGCATTGGAGCGATGAAATTCCGGCTGCCGGCTTCATACTCGGGTGTCATGCGTTCGCGTTGGAGGAGCATGGATTCTATGATGCTGCGGAAGCCGCCGGCCGGCGTGCGGTGGCATTGCAGCCGGATGACTCTTGGGGCTTGCACGCGGTCTCTCATGTATATGAGATGCGCGGGGCTACGAGCCTTGGAATTGACTGGTTGGAGAGCGGCCGCGCGTCTTGGTCCCGCTGCAACAACTTTTCCTTCCACATGGCCTGGCACCTCGCTCTGCTGCACCTCGAGCGTGGCGAGCACGACAGGGTGCTGCAGCTATACGACGACGAGGTTCGGCCCCAACAGACCGATGACTTTCGGGATGTCGCCAACGCAGTTTCGTTGCTGTGGCGGCTCGATCAGACGGGTGTCGACGTGGGCGGACGCTGGACGGATCTGGCCGAGACGGCTGTCCGGCGCAGGCGCGACACGACGCTCGTATTCGCCTCTCTTCATACGCTTGCTGCACTCGTGGCGATCGGCGACCGGGAAGCCGTCGACGATCTGCTGCGAGCACTCGAGCGCAAAGCTTCCGCCCAAGGGGAACAGGCTGAAGTCGCGGCCGCCGTGGGCTTGCCGCTGGCGCGGGTGATTGCGGGCCTGGATCCGCGCCCTGCCAAGGGACTGCTGGAAGGAATTGTCGGCAACCTCCCCAAGGTCGGCGGCAGCAACGCCCAGCGCGACTTCTTCGTGCTCGCCCTAGCCAAGGCGGCAGAAATCAGCGGCGATCGGGATGGCTTCTCTCGCATCCGCAGCACGCGCCAGATCCTCAAGGCTGAAGACCGGCTGTTGTCCTCCATCGAGATGAGAGCCGTGGCCTGAATGGGCGGCACCGTCAAACAAGGTTTAGAGAGTCCCGTCTATGACAACGATAATCACGCGCCGAACGCCGACATTCGCCAGTACTGCAGGAGTCCTGCTCTTGAACGCAGTCGTGGCCGGCGCAGGGGCAGATCTTACCTGGGAAGTCTGGGCGCGCTTGATCACGCCGGCGCTCGTCGGAGGGCCATTGGAGCCGGCCGGGCTTATCCAGAGCGTCTTCGGCTTTCAGAATCGCGGCTTGGCCGAAGTAATCCACGCGATAGTCGGCATCGTGTTCTATCCGCTTGGATATCTTTTCATCGCGCGGCCGCTTCAGCGTCGCCTCATCCCGAAGCTGCCTTTACTGCTGACCGGTATCGGGTTCGGCATCGGGCTTTGGGTGTTCGCACTCTATGTGATGGCCCACCTGGTCGCCGGATTGCCCGCATTCCTGAACTTCATCCCGCTCACATGGGCGTCGCTCGCGGGACACATGCTGTTCGGCATCGTCGTCGCGTTTGTCATTCGGTACCGCGAATGAGAGGAGAACAGGCCAGCAAGATCTCGGGTGATCTGCCGACATCGGGCGCGACCAAGACGTGCGCGGAAGTATCCCGTTTAAAATCCGAGTTCGGTCAGAGCAGCGTCGAGGTGCTCCGAGCGAATGTCGTGCCCTCCGTCGTGAACACAGATGGCGACGTCACCGCGCGTGCAGCCGCGGAAAACCTTGCAGCCGACCCCACCGATCTGGGTCGCGACGTCCTCTTGCAAGCCGCAGCCCGCCCGCCTGCTGAGGATCTCAGCGCTCTTGAAGGTATCACCCTGGCGAAAAGAGCGGCCAACGACACGACCCGCGAGCGGGAAGGTGCGGTCTGCAGCGCCGTGAAAATGCACGATCGGCGGCAGGTCTCTCACGCAGGATTCGGGATCTGGCAGCGGAGCCCAGAAGACTCCGGAAAAAGTCACCGCGCCAGCGGCACGATGCCCTTGCTGGCAGAGCGTGTACCACGCCATCGAGGCGCCCTGCGAAAAGCCACCGATAAGCACGTTGTCCGCATTGAAGCCGAACCGGGTGCGGAGGTCGTCGAGGACTCTCGCGACGTACTGCTTCTCGTCCCGATATCGACCTGGTGCGTTGGGGTGCGACCAAGTTCCCTGGAGACCGTCCGGCGCGACAAATGCCAGGCCATGCTTGTGAACGGTTTCGACCAGTCTTCTGTCGCGGATCTGCCGGTCGGCAGACCCCTTGTATCCGTGAAAGAAGATGAAAGCGCCCATGGCCGCTCTCTGCTCTGGCAACTCGATGAGATAGGACCCACTGCCGACTTCGTGTCTTGTGCCACGATCGGTATCGGTCCCTCTGACGTCCTGGACGAACGTGAGGGCGGCGATGCCGATGATGAGGTGCATAACACGCATTTCCGCTCTCTCCTGTCTCCAACCACTTTCACATCTAACGCCTTGCCGGGGTCCCGCCAATTTGCGCAGGTCTCGGCTTCTGCAAAAAGGTCACTCCTCCATGGGTAATTCAGAAACCTCCAACTCCCCCAGGGTAGCGGACACGGTCGCGGCAACTCTTCATGCCTACGGAATCCGCCATGCCTTTGGCATGCCGGGTGGCGAGGTTGTCACATTGATCGACGGACTTCAAAGGTCCGGCATCCGCTTTCACCTGGCGCGCCACGAAACGGCGGCGGCTTCAATGGCAGCGGGTGTCAGCGTGATGACGAACACTCCGGGGCTTTTAGTGACAACAATCGGCCCCGGCTTGGCGAATGCAATCAATGGGATCGCTGATGCCGCCCAGGAGCATGTCCCGCTGGTCGTGGTTTCAGGGATCGTCGATCGCCCGACCCGGGCCCGGTTCACCCATCAGGTAATCGACCATGCGCAGCTTCTGAGACCCTTGGTGAAGGCGAGCTATGAGATCGAACCGGAAAGTGCCGCATCGACCGTAGCTCGCGCACTCGACACGGCGCTGACCGAGCCGATGGGACCGGTGCATCTCGATTTCTCGCCGGCTGTCGCCGCAATGACCGGTGTAGGTCGTCCGGTAGTTCACCCGACGATCACCGCGGCACCTGTGGTCCGAGCCTACGACCCCGCGATCGCGTCCCTTGCAGACCGCATCGAGAGGGCCGAGCGCCCGATCATTCTCGGGGGCTTTGAAGCCGCAAGAGCAGGAGCCGCCGATGCAATAAGGCAGTTGGCCGAGAAGATCGGGGCGCCGGTCGTTACGACATACAAGGGCAAGGGGCTGATGCCGGAACACCATGCGCTTGCCTTGGGAGGAGCGGGACTTTCGCCCGTTGCGGATACCGTTCTGCTTGAGTTGATACGTCAATCCGATCTCGTTCTCATGATCGGCTTCGATCCCATCGAAATGCGTATCGGTTGGTTGGACCTGGCCAGGGACGCTGCGCCGTTGGTGGAGATAACGGCGGCTGCACCGGATCAAGGCATGTACCATGCCGCGGCCCGCATTAGAGCCAACACGGCGGCCGTCACCTGGGCTTTGCTCGAGGCCGTAAAACCGAGCAGGTCCTGGAAGGACGGAGAGGCGGCAAACGCCAGGTCACGGCTGGCTGCGTACTTCGCGTCGCCGTCGACGTTCGGTCCGCATGTCATCGTCGACGTCTTGAACGAGGCGGCGGGCGATGACGGGGTCGTAACCGTAGACAGCGGGGCGCATCGCATACTGCTTTCCCAGAAATGGAGGGCGTCGCGCCCGTTGTCGCTGCTCCAATCCGCCGGCTTCTGCACCATGGCTACCGCCCTGCCTTTGGCGATTGGAGCAAAGATTGCCGACCCAGCCCGCAACGTCTTTGCCGTGGTCGGTGACGGAGGCCTTGAGATGGGGATCGGAGAATTGGCGACGCTGCGCGATCTCGGCCTGCCTATAACCGTCGTGGTTTTCCAGGATCGCAGCCTTGCCCTTATCGCCTTGAAGCAAGCCGCCGTTGGACTGGAGCCTGTTGGGGTTTCTCTCGGCGAAACCGACCTCGCAGCGGTGGCGCGCGGGTTCGGCGGGCATGGCGTGAACGTCGATGACGCAAAAGCGCTACGGCTCGAACTCCAAGCCGCCGCTCAGCGCGACCGGTTCACACTCATCGTCTGCCGGTTTGATGCCGATGCTTACAAAAACGCCTTCTGAATCCATGATTCAAGCCGAGGCGACGCGGTCGAAGCGGCCGCGCGACCCCCGCCTCGACGTGTTTCGCGGCGTGGGGATGTTGATCATTCTGGTTGCGCACGTGCCGGACGACCACTGGGCACTTTGGATACCCGCGCGTTTCGGGTTCTCGGATGCGACCGAGATGTTCGTTTTTCTTTCGGGGATGGCGTCGGCGATCGCCTTTGGCGGCGTTTTCGACAGGGGCGGCGGCCGGATGCTTCTCGCGAGGGTCATGCACCGCATCTGGCAGATCTACTGGGTGCATATCGGTCTTTTTCTTGCAGTCGCGTCGTTGTTGGTGGCTGCCGGCGACAGGCCGGACGGCGCGTCTTATGTCCAGAGCTTGAACCTGGTCCCCTTCTTCAACGATCCGGCTACAATGCTGATCGGCCTTGTCACGCTCACCTATGTGCCCAACTACTTCGACATTCTGCCGATGTACCTGGTCACCCTTGCAATGCTGCCCGCCATGCTTTTCGCGGAGCGAGCGCATCGATTTATGCCGTTGGCACTGATGGCGGCATTATGGCTCTCGGCGCAGATCCCGCTTGTGCACTTTCCGGCAGAACCGTGGTCGGAAAGACGTTGGTTCTTCGACCCCCTTGGTTGGCAGCTGATCTTTTTCGTCGGGTTCTTCCTGATGCGTGGGACATTGCCCGTGCCTGGCTTCCGCTGGTCGCTGGTCGCGGTCGCGACCTTGGTCGTCGCCATCGCGGTGCCTTTTTCCTGGCACGTGGTTCTCGCCGGGTCGCCATTCTTCCGTGAAGCCGCGCGGGCGCTCATGCCACTTACCGACAAGACCGCGTTCGGATTGCTCCGGTTGGTCCATTTCCTGGCGCTAGCCTATTTGGCAGTCCAGGCAGTCGGAACCCGGGGGGGCCGGTTGAATCACCCCGTCGTCCGCCCTTTCACCGCCGTGCTCATGAAAGTAGGGCAGCAGTCGCTTGCCGTCTTCGCAGCGGGCATGGTGATGGCCCAGATTGTCGGCTTTCTGCTCGACCACATCGGACGTGGCACGCTTGCCGTTTCGATGGCCAACCTCGCCGGCTTCGCCGTGCTCGTCGCCACGGCCTACGTAGTTGGTTGGTTCAAGACCGCACCATGGAACGCAAAGGAGCGCCCGCATGACAGGTGACAAGCCCGCGAGCCTCGAAGGGATCAGAGTACTGGATCTCTCGCGCATCCTTGCCGGTCCCACGGCGACACAGCTGCTTGGCGATCTGGGCGCGGAGGTGATCAAGGTGGAGAAGCCGGGCAGCGGCGACGACACACGCACATGGGGGCCGCCATTCGTCGCAGATGCGGATGGAGGCGATAGCGATCTCAGCGCGTACTTCCTCTGCGCGAACCGGAACAAGAAGTCGATTGCAATCGACATCGCTACCGAGGATGGAGCGTCTCTCGTCCGGAAACTTGCCAGCATGTCGGACATCGTGGTCGAGAACTTCAAGCCCGGCGATCTCGATCGGCGGGGGCTCGGATACGGGGATATCCGGGGCCTGAAACCAGACATCGTCTGGTGCTCGATTTCCGGCTTCGGACAGACCGGTCCATACGCCAGCCGCATCGGCTACGACTTCCTGATCCAGGCGATGGGGGGCATCATGAGCGTGACTGGCGAACCTGACGCGGACGGCGGAAGGCCCACGAAGGCTGGAGTGGGTATAGCCGACGTGATGTGCGGCATGTATGCCACCGTCGGAATTCTCGCGGCCTTGCGTCACCGGGACCGCACCGGTGAAGGACAGTTCATCGATCTTTCGCTTTACGACAGTCAGGTCGCATGGCTGATCAACGCGGCGACGAACCATCTGGTGTCGGGGCGGACGCCCTCGCGGCTTGGCAACAAGCATCCGAACATCGCACCCTATCAGACGTTTGCGACGCGCGATGACGACATAGCGATTGCCGTCGGAAATGACACTCAGTTCGAGCGCTTCGCTTCGGTCATTGGACGTTCAGAGCTTGCCAGCGACGCACGTTTCAAACGCAATCGCGATCGGCTGGAGCGCAGGGACGAACTTGAGCGCATCATAGCGCCAGCGCTGAGTCGGGATACGGCGAACTCGTGGGTCGAGCGCTTCACCGCGGCCGGTGTCCCGGCCGGCCGCGTGGCCTCCATCGATCAAGTCTTGACGGACCCGCACACTTTGGCGCGCGGTATGGTGGTCTCAGTACCCGTCGACGGAGGCGGCGGTTCGGTCCGCCTCCTTGGCAATCCGTTGAATCTGTCGGCCACCCCCGTTCGCTATCACAGGGCGCCGCCCCATCTGGATGAGCATCGGGACGAAGTGCTGAATCTTGTGTCTGGGCGCACCAAACTTTAGAAGACGCAGAGGAATACGGAGAAATTCCGCATTCGGCCAAGCCACGAGGGCGTTGCATTCCAAGAGCCAGCCATCCCGTCGGGGTGCGGGCGGCGGTAGCCAATCTTCCGATTTTGTGTAGCAAAATGTTGGTGGCAGTTGCCAGCTAGTACTGCATCTTCGTCGCTTTGTTTGTCGGATGAACGGCTTGTCCCAGCTCCTGACAGACGCGTAGCGTGCCTATTAGCACCAAAGAATTCGCCCTTTGCGAACCCAGAAATGGGATCTGCACCCCGACTTCTGCCAGACTGACGGATGGAGCGAAGGATGCCCGGCTTTGTCGACGCTAATATCCCAGCGTGAACGAGCTTCCCTCAGGATCATGAGTTCGATCGTATCACCACAACCGCGCGGGCATCTTATGCCGACACTCCAATCGTCTCCATCATCTCGCGTCAGCACAACGTCGCGAGTGGGCAAGTCTGACAGCAACGTGTCGCCCTCGATGATCTGCAGATGACGGGCTGGGCCATACTTGCCCCACAGTCGTCGAAACGAACGAGCGATCCTCATGCCGCATCCTTTCGCGCTTTCCGGAACAGCGGCAGCCCAACAATGGTTCGGCAGCTCCTCGACCAAGCAGTGCATTTTCCTTCCCCTCGAAGCTGTCCTCCTAGTGATGGTCCTCGTCACAAGCTGCGAGGCTGAATGCAATGCGTACGTAGTTTCGGTTAGGCTCCTGGCGATAAGGGTAGGCGCGAGCGATGAACTCGTTCACCAAGGTGGAGGCTGCCCTCATGTTCAGCGTAATCACGAGGGAGTTTCTTCAAGGATTCCCTTGATTTAGCCAGCTGTGCGTTCGTCTTGGAACGCAGCGGGATCGGTGCGCTGCAAATACTCAGCCCGCAGACTTTCCTGGGTGTATACGCCGCGATCTGAGAGCGTGGAGCCGCCGGGTTGAACGTAGTCGATCCGACCGCTGACGTCCGCGATGGCAACTGCAGGCAAGGGACATATCTCTCCTTATCCGGTGCTGCAGGGTATCGCCTTCCAACCGGAATGACGAGCGTTAGGTAAGGTCGAATTCCCATCCCCGACGAGCCACAGCTCGTTACCCAGGGCGCGAACTGTGAGAGGTTTCCGTTTCTCCTCATTTCCACTCGCCGCCGCCAGCATATGGCAATTCGCATTGACGATGCCTCGTTCACGCGCACGGGCGCTTCTGAACCTGCTGGAAAGTGATGTGGAGCCCTTCGGCCAATGTCGTCTGGCTCATTCCCTTGAGCGTGCGCTGCAGGCGGATACGGCTGCCGACATGAACATCAATGGCATTTGTCGTCTTGGTCTGCAGTTTTTGGGGCATCATGACCTCAAATGGATCCGCGGCCAATGGAATGCGCCACGCCGTGAGAACGTAAACTACTGTCCTTTCTCTGTTACGATGTCACGCGGGTGTACGCAACGTGACACATCGGGCCTCTCGCGGAGACCTGAACCGATTTCCTGCAACAAGCGCTTCGCGTCTTCATGAGCGGATACCAAGTCCGCGTTAGCGGCTTGCCAAGGCTCGAAAAGCTTTAGACGCCGCTCGCCGAGCGACCGATATGCGGCTCGGAACCCTTCGCAATCTTCCGGGCTGACTGAAGCCTTTGACAGCTTCACTGCCCATATATGCAGAATGACCCGCTCCTCGGCGTCCAGTGCATCCTTAGTTTCTTGAAGCGCATGAAAGCGCGCCTCGACCTCCCGGTAGGCACGCAAGGCTGTCGCGGCTCTCGTTCGCAAGAGCAAAGAGATATAGAATCCATTTCGCCACCATTCCTCATCCATTGGTTCCCCGATTTTTAATCCCTGATCACTATTCGGCTGCCACCCCAACCTCGACGGGATCAGGAATCGTCGTGTTGAAGATGTCCATGTAATTGCGGCGCGTAGTCGGTGATTTATCGCCGAGCTTTTCGACCTTCGTTTCAACCGTTGCCTTGAGCTGCGCAGCCCTTGGTGTCAGGCCGTCCTCAATCGCCTTTATCCGAGCCTCCATGGCGACAAGGTTTGCGGACGCTTCCATCTCCGTCTTCGCATGCGACGGTTTTGGCTTTGGTCGCAGCGCCTTTTTGTTGACGGTTCGCTTGGCGGGTGGCGCAGTCTTCTCTTCTTTCAGGGGCACCAGCGAGGGCATTTCGACGGAAGGTTCGCCACCCTTGGCATATTCCGGGGTCGTGGCCGGAACGGGTTTTGGAGGCAGATATTCGACCTCCGGCACCTGCGGAATGTTGGCCTGAGAAAATGCCTCCGCCGACTTGAACGGCTGCGTTTGGAAGAACCTGAGCTTTTCCCCGAAGATCGGCCTTTGCCCTTCGATGAGCAGGATCATCTTGTTCTCCGGCATTTGCCGGACTTCCTGCGGCATCATCAGATCCCGTTCGCGAATCTGCTCTACCTTCGTGCGGCGGGGCAGACCCAACAATTCGATCGTGCGCGACTCCGACTGGTAGCGGATCGTGCGCTTTCCGAGCGCCCGCGACGCATATTCGGCCGTGGCCTGGTCGTTGGCGCCGAGGACGAGTTGATAGCCGCAATTGCCGAGCAGCGAATGCCGGGAGGTTTCGCCATAGATCTCGTCGAGGTTTTTCAGGTCCTGGATGATGAGGGCGAGCTTGATGTTATAGCCAGCCACATAGGGCAGCTTTGTCATAATTTCGTCCATCCGCTTCAACTGCCGGAACTCGTCGAGGAGGAAATAGACGGGAAGGGAACTGGGATCGTGCTCGAGCGTGAGGATGTCCATCACTTGCTGCACGAACAGAGTGAGGAGTGGGCGCAACAGGGTTATGTCGGTGATGTTCGGCGCCAAATAGATTGACATCGGCCGGCGCTTCATCGCGCGCAGATCCATGTCGGTGACATTAGTTGCCGCGACGATCCGCTCATTTTTGAAAGGCCGCATGGCCTTCTGGATATCCAGAAGCGCCGACGCGGCCGCGCGTTCGGATAGAGCGATATAGGAATTGAAGCTCTCGACGGTGAACTTCGACAGGTAGGGCTCTTTTTCCTTGATGTACTTCATCAGCGCCTGCAGATCGACACCGCTGTTGAAGAAGGAATTGACCTCGCCGAGGTTGCGCCGATCCTTATAGAAGGGGCTTTCGGTGATGTAGCTGATCACGCCGGCGAGGACTTGCTGCGCCGTCGCCTGCCAGACGGAGTTTTCCGATTCCGTATTTTCAGGTACCAAAATGCTGGCAATGTTTTGAATGTCAGTGGTGCGATTGCCGCGCTCAGGCCGTACAAAATCGAGCGGGTTATAGCGATTGGTCTTTTCCGAACCCGGCGCGAACAAAAAGACTTGGCTACCATTGTGGCGTCGATAGCCCGAGGTCGCCTTGAAAACCTCGCCCTTGAGGTCGGTGACGATCATCGAGCCTTCGTGCATCAGCGCGTTCGGGATGACATAGCCCGCGCCCTTACCGGAGCGGGTAGGGCCGATGATCAGATGATGCCGATCGTCCTTGGTGCGTAGAATGCTGCGCCCTATGCGTCCGAAGATATGGCCCTGTTTACGGAACCACTTGCCGCGCCGAAGCGAGGCAATGTCCTGAAACGCCGCATCTCCCAAGGGGCTGCTCGTCGGTTTCAGGCCGATGTAGGCGGCCAGGCCGGCGACGATCAGCGCCGGCACCATCGAGCCAAGCGCGACCTTCTGCAGGGCAGGGCTAGTGCGATAAATCCAGAACTGCTGAATGGGAACAAAGGGGTTGCTCGTGATCGTCTCTTCGAGAACCCGCCCGTCTTTATAGAAGACCTGAAGACCCAGGCCGTACCCGAGCATCCAGACAACGAATGCTATCCCGACGCAAAAGAGCAGGTAGAAGGCCTGGAGCCCCTTGGTCATGCTTCATCCCGAGCAAAGAAGATTTCGGAGACGCCGCGCTTGCCGCCGTCGCGGCGGAGCTGGATGACGATCGGGATCACCATCTGGATATAGGACATGAGATCCTGCTTGGAAAAACCCGCCGACATGCCGGCTTGTTGCATCATCATGGCGAGCTGTTCATAGGCACCCATCGGCGTGTCGGCGTGAACTGTGGACATACTGCCCGGATGCCCGGTGTTGATCGCGCGCAGGAAGGAGAACGCCTCCGCGCCCCGAATTTCGCCGACGAACAGACGATCTGGACGCATGCGCAACGACGACTCGAGCAGGTTTTGAATGGTCACGTCCGCGGTGCCCTGATCACCCTTCGAGGCGATCATGTGAACAGTGTTCGCCTGGGGCGGGAATAACTCGCGTGTGTCCTCGAGCGTGATGATCCGCTCATGTGGATCCACACTTTTCAGGCAGGCGTTGAGGAAGGTCGTCTTGCCCGATGAGGTGCCGCCGCTGATCAGGATAGAGACCCGCTTGGTGATAGCGATATGGATGAAATCGTAGATCCGGCTGGCGCGCAGTTGCCCGATCAGTTCCCGGTCAATGTCACTGAGGCCGCCGACGGCCACCGATACTTTGTCGAGCGAGCCGTTGTCACGATACTCCTCGAGCGTGAAGTTATTCACCACCTGCTTGCGGATCGAGATCGAGCCTCCGTCGGGCGCCGCCGGCGGCAGGACGATCTGAATCCGTTCGCCGGTTGGAAGCGCCGCGCTGAGGATCGGCTTGGAACGGCTGATAAACTGGTTGGTCGCCGCTGCAACACGCTCGCCGATGTTCTGGATTTCATCGGCCGTCAGGGCGTCGATCAAATGCTGCTCCATATGATCGGCCCCAAACCGCTCCACATAAACGTGGCCCGGCTTATTGACGGCTATTTCGACCACCTTCGGGTCATCCAGGAATTGCTTGATCGGTTCGAGGGCGCGATTGAGGAAGTAGTGCGGATCGCGTTTAATCGTGCTACCTGCCGCGACGTTCACGTCGGATCTCCTTCATCGCTTCGGTGACCGGATCGTCGTACATGGCGCTGAAATCGAGGTCCTGGCGCACGTAGACAAAGATTCGCTCGCCTTGGCTGACGCTGATGGTGGGAGGAATACGGAGGTTTTCACTGAGAACCGTATTCGCCATGTCGCTGAAGGTCTGCGCGATGGTCTCCCGCGCGATCTCTTCGCCCCGTGCGGCATCGTCGCTGTTGTTGGAGGCTTCCTGACTGCCATATCCGGTCAGATAGCTGGCAGCGCCGCCGACGATAGAGAGCATGATCGACGCTCCGAACCGTTCGCGGAACTTGTTGTCAACATGACCGGTCAAGCCAGACCGACCCAAGCTGTCCGTGCCGATCGAGTTGAGGCGCACGGAAACGCCATCATCGCGAATAAGCCTGGTCCAGATGACGAAGATGCGTTTTTGTCCGCGGGTCACCTCCGACTGATATTCGCCAATGAGGCGCGTTCCGGTCGGGATCAAAACACGCCGGCCGTCGAAGGAATAGACATCCTGGGAGGTGATGGCGCGGATCTGGCCGGGCAGATCGCTGTTGATGGCCGTCTCGAGGATTCCGGGGATCAAAGTTCCCTCCGGTATCATCGCGTCGATGCGCTCGATCTGCCGGGCCTTGGCGGTTCGGTCCGCTAGGCCAGCAGCTGCAGCCAGGTACTTGCTATTGCGATCCTCGCCGGCAACCGTCAATCCGGTATCGTCTTCGCCTGTCAGGCTGCCGTTCCCGCTCCCGTTTCCTTTCTGGTCGAGCGAAATCAGGCCCGATTTATACCGCTCGGGAAACTCCTCGACCGGCGCGGCTTCGAGCGTTTGTTCTACGACCTCTGGCGGCGCTGGAACCTTGAACTCGGTCGTATCGACGGTTTCCTCTACCACCTCAGGAGGCGTTGGCAGGTTGATGACTTCTTGTTCGGGCTCCGGTTCTGGCTTCTCTTCGTCGCGGACAAAGGACGGTGGCCGAAAAGTCGTTGTCTGAAACTCCTCGTCGCTGTCGGCGACATCACGCGGCTTTTCGCCAGCCGTCGCAAGGACAAAATAGGCGGCCACAGCGCCACCCAGGAGAAGGGCGGCCATGCCGAGAGTTTGATTTCGTCCAGCATTCCGATTGCTGACCGCCGTTTCGTCGGCCGTCGTCATGGCCTCAAGTTCGGGGCTGCGCTTCATTAGTTGCCGCTCCTCCTACGTTTCGTCGCCTTGGTGTCATGAGCCGGACCGAGAATGTCCGGATCCGGAGCGCCGAAGTCAGGCTTGCGAAGGTTGAAGATGCAGGTCCACTGGTTGCCGTCGCGGAGCGTATATTGTGTCGCGACACCATCGACGACGATGTATTCGCCCTCCTTGCGGAAATTGCGCAGCGTCTCGGAAAAATCCGACTGCACGGCAAAAATCGCCGGCACGCGGCTGCCGAACTTGAAGAAGGTCTTTTTCCCGTCGTCGAAGATCGTCGTAGGCTTCAGCGATGGGTCGCCGGAAAAGGAATAGTCGATGTTGACGTTTGCCTTGTCGATATTCGCCATGTTCGGGTTCGCCGCCCGGTACTCCGCTTCCTTGCGGAGCGAGGCGTTCAGGTCCTTCTCTGGGTAGACGAACCGGATGCCGAAGACCTGTTTGCCGTCGGTCGGCGCATGGTCGTTGAGCTCGAGGAAATAGATCCTCTTGCTGGTCACGACGTTCATGTTGGTGGCGACGTTCTTCGCGATCGGCTTGACGAACAGGATATTGCCCTTCTCGGAGGGGGCAACTTGCCAACTATCGGTGTCGCCGAGCGAGATCGTTTCGAATTTTTCGTCCTCATCAAAGATGATCATGGTGGAGATGCCGTAGGTGGCAGAAACCTTCACCACATTGTTGGACTGGTAGACGACGCTGGTGACACGCGAATCGAGCGAGCCCGGCCGTGGTGCCTGCGCAGCGTGGACGTGAGTCAACACAGCGGCCGCGAAGGCCGCAGAAAGCAAGAGGCGTGTGATCATTTTTCGCCTCCGGGTGTCACCGTCTCTTGGTCGCGCCGGTAGTTATAGACCTGGAAGCCCAACGGGTTTTCGAAGCGCCATTCATTGGTCGCCGGGGTGTCCGTATAGCGATAGCGGACGACCGAAATAAAATGTCGGGTGATGGAGTCGGTGTCGGATTTCTCCGTCGTCGAAAACCGCACCAGGGCCGTGCTCGCATTGGAGAAGGTCACGGACTTGATATCGACGGTGACACTCTTGTTCTTTCCCAAGGCCCTGGCCGGGTTGTTCGGATTTGCCGCGCTATAGAGCTCCTGAAGCTCCCGGGCCGCATCTCCCGTCGAGAGCAGTGCGGCAATGCCGAAATTCTGCTCAATGGCAAAGGGATCATAGCCTTCACGCGAACGAATGTAGCGTACGACGTTGGCCTGAGTGACCGCCTGTTGATCCGTGAGGTTTGCTGACTTCGTGAGCCCGGTCTTGACCTCCATATAGCCGGTGTTTTTGTCGACCTCGACGATGTACGGTTCGAAACTTTTCAGCGGCACGAGCATGACCAGCGCCGTCAATGCCAGCAAGGTTATCGCACCGAAAATCGTCGTGACGAACCATGCGAGCGCGCGCGATCGCTTGGCCTTCTTTACGATTTCCTGCTCCCAGCGATCGCCGTCCTGAAAATAGGTCCGAAGAATTGCTTCATTCGTATCTGCCATTCGTCTAGCCCTTAAACCTAGCCCTTACTTTCGCGCCTCAGCGAGGCGTGCTGTTGTTGCTGATGCGGTTCTGCATCGCCTCAGCAGCGGCGTTTCGAATATTGGTTTTCATGCCTTCTTGCGTTCGCGCCCTTGCCTGCATGCCCGCGTTGCCAACGGCTCCCGCCAGCCGTTGCCCACCAGACAGGGCCGATATGGGCGCGGAGACGCCCGTCAACCGACCGAAAGCACGCGCAGCGTTGCCAATGCCGGCGGCAACACCACCGGTAATGCCTTGCGCGAGAACCTGAATGTTGAAGAGGACAAAAGCGCCGGCGGCGCAGAGCAACAGGAAGGCGGAAATGTCGCTAAGCTGAAGGCGTCTTTGGTTTGCGGCGTTGCTGACCTTCGTCAATTCCGGATCCATCGCTGCGATCAGGAATGCCGCCACTACATAAACGAACAGCGGAATCAGCGCATACATCAATACCTGCTGGAACCATGCGACGCCCAAGCCTCGCGTCTGCTCGAACAGCATGCAGCCGATGAAAATTGGCGCGGTCCCGATCAGGACCCACATCATCACCTTGGCAAGCAGCAGGATCGCCAGCGCCACGGCAATGAAAACCGCCACCGCAAACATGATCAGAAACCCGACCATAGACGGTAGCACCGAGAAGTAGCCGGACTGCTCAGCGAATGCAGAAGCCGCCTCGTTGGCCGTTCTCCAGATAATCGACAGGCCGTTCGTCGGTTCCGTGATACCGGTTCCCGTGGCGGTCAGGATCGCGCGGCCGACATCTTCCGGCGTGTCGTTCATCCAAGAGTAGAAAAGCGTATTGAAGTAGTCCCACTCCCTGACCAGCGCCAGGATGATTAGCATACGGGTCACGCGGCCGATGATCTCGGCGACGCTGACGCGGGCGGTTCCCATGAAGAGCTGCAGCCCGTAATAGGCCACATATGCAATGAACATGATGGTGAGCAGCGGCACCACCTCGTCGCCAACGATCCCGTAAGCTCGCGAGGAGAAATTCGCACCGGTCTCTTCAATTCTGTCGAGCAGCGCCCCAAGGAAATCCTGCATCGTCGCAATCGTCCTATTCAGCCGTCATTGCGTCGATCGCCGCAAAGGCGGCTGCTGCGTCGCCGTTGATGCTCATCATCGGTCCACATTCGGGACGCGGATCCGGCGCGTAGGAGGTCAGGTTCGCAGGTCTCTTGCAAGGCGCGGTCTTTTCCTTCGCAGCTGTACCGCAGCCGGCGAGGCCGGCCGCGATCAGCAGAGGAAAAAGCACCTTCGCTGGTATGGTGATTTTACTGGTCACTGTAGCTGAGGGCCTTCTTGGAGTTGGAGATGTCGGTCAAGCGCCTTTGGTTGTCGGCCTGGAGAGACGACACGGCACCATTCATCACGCCGATCAGTTCATTGATCGTCAGCCCGGCTTGCACCTGAAGCTGTGTGTTCTGGTCGATCGAGCCCTTGATGTCCTTGGCCTGGCCGATATTTGCGCCTGCTTGCTCAAAAGAGGTACGGCGGGTCTGGACGGCCTGCTGAGAGCCCGTCACCAGGGCGGCAACACCAAGAACGGTGTTCACCATCTCCTCGTAGGACTTGTCGCCCGAAAAGGAGCTGCCCGCTTGGCCGGACAGATTTTTCACCAGTTGCAAGCCGTTGATGAAGGTCGTTGCGATTTTGGAGACATCACCGCCCATACTGCCGAAGTTCGGAACGCCGCCGGACATAAGGCTATCAAACGACGGCATTTGGGAGACGCTGAATCCGTTGCCGACGGCAAGATTCTGCATCTGGTTGGCATCGCTACCGCGATCACCGGTGACCGCTTGAAGGGTCTCTTGGACCGTTTTCAGGACTTCCTTGTTAGTGCCGAGAATATCATCGGTCGTCTTCGACGTTCTCTGTGCAATCTCAAGATTGGCACCGTCGATCACCGGGACCTGCGCCAAAGCCGAAGACGCAAGGGCGGCCACCGAATACGCCGTCAAAATCAAACGTTTCATGGCAGTTCTCCTCATTGAGCGTTCAACATCAGTTCTACGTTGTCCTCGCGTTCCCGCTTTTGGACGCAAGCTTTCTCAGCCGGGCTCCATTCCAAGCCTGCGCGGTCATCGCAAATGCCTGTCGTTTCGCGATCGTCTTTGTCGTCGTCATCCTTGAAATCGCTCGTGCGTGACGATCCGGACAGGCCGCTGAGATCAACCGCGTTACGCGAGTTCATAAGGTCCGCCATCGTCGTGCCGAGGCGGATGACCTGGTTCATCATTTCGAGATTGGCATTGCGGGCACCGGAATTGTGATCCCAACTATCCTGGATAGTGCCGCTGGACATTGCGGCCAACTGCTGCATCCAGGACGCCACGTTGCCGCTTCCTTCCCCAATCGCCTGAGACGTCGCCATGGAGTTGATGGTGGAATCCCGCATGCCGGTAAAGGCCGTCGATCCACCGCCATAATTCACCGGGATGTTTGCAACGTCGGAACCGCCGAAGGCCGGGAGCCACTTTTGGGTGATGTTCGCCACATACCCTTGTGTCTCCTTAAATGGGGGAATGCCGCCGTACTTCTGAACATTGCCCGGCCCCGCATTATAAGCGGCCAGGGCCAGATTGGTGTTGCCATTGAAGCGGCGAAGTTGCTGTTTCAGGTAACGCGCACCGCCCCGAAGATTGTCTTCGACATTGTGGGGATCGACGCCGAGGTCTTTTGCCGTACCCGGCATGAGCTGAGAGAGCCCGATCGCACCGACCGGCGACTTCGCACACGGATTGAAGCGGCTTTCCTGGTAGACGAGCGCCATGAAGAGTTTTTCATCGACGCCTTCCTCCTGAGCTACGCGCTTGACCAGGCCGACAATTTCCGGATTGGCCGTCGCTGCTGAGGCTGGATCGCCGCCTCGCCCGGGACGATACATCGAGCAAGTGACGCTTTTGCTGACCGTATGACGGTCGCTATCCGTCTTCTCGATTTCGGTGGTTGTCGCGTCGCGTTTCGTGTCGGTCTCGAGCACCTTCCCGTCGATCACCGGCACCTGAGAGAGTGCCGGTCCGGAAACACCGAGCCACAGCGCAGAGATAACCCCTAAAGTAGGACTTTTCCTCATTCGGCTTTCTCCCATCCGCAAAATTCAGCCAGCCAATTTTCGGGCTCGTCGCCATATTTTTCCCGAAGCGCCGCGCACTCCTCGACTGTCTCCTTGCGCCCGGAAAGCACCTTCACGAGATCGGGCATGGTGGAGAGATCGAGCCGGGCGATGACCGAGTCATTTCCGTGCTTGATCAGGAAAGTTCGCTTTTCGGGCGGGGTGTTCTTGATGAAGTTGAACTCCTTCACCGTCAGGCCGAAACGCTTGATGTAGCTGTCTTCGTCGGCCCGAGGGTTCGGGAAATGAATATTGGTCGCCGATTGCTCGATGAGCGTATGCGAGGCTTTTGCCTTGGCGATATCCGCGGCGGACTGAGTGCCGAAACCGACAATACCGTTGAGCTTACGGATGGTCTTCATTTTGTCGACGATGAAGGCCGAAAAGGTCTCGTCCATTAGGAGCTGCCAGCCCTCGTCCATGAAGAACATGACCGGGTTGCCGTCCAGCAGCTCGTCCAGGCGGTGATAGAGGTACATCAGCGCCGGCGTGCGAAGATCCTCGTTACCGAGAATGCTCGTCATGTCGAATCCGAAGACGCTGCGGCCTGAGAAGGAGAGGACGTCATGCTGTGCATTGAAAAGCCACGCCTTTTCGCCATCAATCCAAGGGCGAAGGCGAGCGTGAAGGTCATTGGCGTCTGCCCGTGACCGACCCACCAGCAGGCCGGCGAGATTTGGCAAATTGCGCTCCGCCGCAGGTTCCTGCATCAGACGGACGATCGCCCTTTCGAGCGTGTCCTCGTCTTCCTGGGTGAAGTCGCTGCGATCGCCGGATCGCAGCATTGCCTTCAGAAGGCGCAGCAGGAACTCGCGATTTCGTCCGGTGTTATCGAGTTGAAGCGGGTTGAAGCCGGTTGGCGTCCCCGGCGACAGCACCTCATAGGAGCCGCCGATCGCCCTTACAAAGATCTCCGCGCCGCGATCCTTGTCGAAGAATACGGCCTTCGGCGTGGGTGAAACACGCATCGCCTGCGCCAGCAGGAACGTCAATGCGACCGTCTTACCAGAACCCGTCGGGCCGGTGACGAGGAAGTGGCCGATGTCGCGGCGATGGAAGTTAAACCAGTACGGCGTTTGCGACGTGGTTTCTAGAATCGTGATCGGAAGTCCCCAATGGGTGCGATCCGCCTGTCCTGTCGCGAAATTGTGCATCGAGGAGAGGCCGGAGAAATTCGCGCTCGAAAGCATCGCCTTGCGAGCAATGTAGCTGTGGTTGCCGGGGAGCTGCGCCCAAAACGCGGCTTCGAGGTTCAGATCCTCGCGAAGCCAGTTGATGTTCATGTCGGTGAGGCAGGCGCCGAGTTCGGAAACCGTGCGGCTTGTGCCCTGCAGATCGCGAGAGAGGCACAAAATCGAAAGATGGTGGAAGCCGAACACGGCTTCCTGGTTCATCAGGCTATTGAGCGCAAAGTCGATATCCTGCTCGACCGAACTGCCGGATTCGTCCGATGCTCGGATTTGTCGCTGGAGACGGCTGATGCGCTCTTGCGCAATTGGCTTGTCGGCGATCGTGAACGATTGCGTCAGGATGAATTCGTGGTTCACCTGCAACAGGCCATCGAGCATGCCCGGGCCGGTAAAGGGCGGATATTCCTTGATCGATAACAGCGCCCCAAAACGGCTGTCTTCGTCGACCGCCGCTTGAGCCTGCATGGTCCGCTTGCTGAAATGCAGTCGCGACGTGCCGACGTAATTGCGGATTCCCATGCGTGGCAGACGCATTTTGCGCGGCACGCCGCATGTCAGAATCGTATTGAAGAATTCGCAGGGCTCGGAATAGGGGTCGCCCCTTTCCTTTTCCTCCTGCCCTTCAATCTTGGCCTCGTCGTCGTTCCTGCGACGATAGGTAATGCCGAGCGCCCGGGCTCCATACTTGTGCAGATCACGCACTATGTTGCCGATCAGCTCTTCGAGCTCCGTGACATCTTCGCGCGTTTGCTGGACCCGAGCGTCCTTGTTTGCCTTGTCGAAGATCCTCTTCAGCGTGTCGCCGACGCCAAGTGCGCCCCGCATGCCGGAGCGCATGATAGTCAGGTAAATTTCGTTCGTGAACATGCGCTTATGGCGCAGTTGCTCCATGTAGCGCTTGTTCAAAATGTCGCAGAACGATTCATCATACGCGCCGCCGATTTCCGTCTCGACCTCGCGGCGGATCACCGTCGACCAAAGTGAATAGCGGCTGGACCCAAGGGCCCGTATCATCGTGTTTTGCACGACCGAGCGCATGTTGAGCTCAGCCTGATCTTCCGTCTGGAAGAACAGGCCATCCAGTTTGATGACGCTCAAGAGTGAGCCGTTTTCCAGCCCGATCACCGTATCAGAGACATGGCGCAGATACGGGATATGAGTCGACATGGGCCGCTCGTTTCCAGCGACCCGGCCAAATCCAAGCTCTTCTTTGACGACTTTCAGCATGGTTATGGTCCGTAAGAGTTGGTGCCCCAAAAGCGCTTGTTGGGCGTGCGGGGCGTCTTGCGAGACGTCACCTGCAGCACGTCGAGGATCTTGTTGTCCCAGGCGCAGAGCGAGAACAGGACAAGGTAGGCGACCGGCGCGATGAGCAACGCCAGAAGATGGTTCGTTGCCAGCCAGCCGATGATGGTGATGCCGACAATCAGCACCACCGCCATGTAAGGCACACCCCAAAGCGTCGGCGACCGAGTTAACCCGATCACCAACGGCGTTAGGGCCGGTCTTTCGTCCTGATACTCGCTCATGATCAATTGCCGCCGCCGACAGACGAAATCATCTGGTCAACGATCGCCGGCGCACCGAAGACAAGGCCAATGCCGATCACCACCGCGCCCGCCGTGAACCACGAAAGGCGGCCGGCGAAGGCGAGAAAGCCAAGGCCGATGACGGCAATGATTGCCATCAGGCGGCCGAAGGGGCCGGTGATGAAATCGACGATCATTTGGACGGCGGTTTGAAGCGGCGCAAAGGCGCCTCCTCCGGTAGCCTGCGCAAAGGCGACGTCCGCGCCAACAACCTGGATAGCGGCCACGAGACCGAACAGGGCCGCAAGCTTTACAGCCTGAGACTTCCCCGTTTGCATCGAAATCTGCATACTTCTCTCCTTCAAAAGTGCATCACACCGCCGACAAACGCGCCGGTCTTTTTCACAGCGATGACACCAGCGTCCCCGCCGTCACTCGCATCCGAGACCGCTTGGTCAGCGGCCTTTCTCGATTTGCTTCGTGCCGCCGGCATAGGCAGGCCGAGCTGATAGTTCACGACCTTGGCGACGTATCCGAGTGTTTCCTGGAAAGGCGGGATGCCGCCGTGTTCGTAGATCCGCTGTTCGCCGCTGTTGTAGGCGGCCGCGACAAGGAGGGGGTTTTGAAACTCGTCCAGAAGCACCCGCAGGTACTTCATGCCGCCCTCAATGTTCTGCGACGGATCACAGACATCCTTGACGCCAAAACGTGCGGCCGTAGCCGGCATGAGCTGCATCGGCCCGCGCGCACCCTTGGGAGAGTTGCGGCTTTGATCAAAGCCGCTTTCGGCCCAGGCGATGGCCGTCGCGAAGACTTCATCGACGCTGTGCTTCCGCGCCGTCTGCACAACCATAGACTTAATTTCTTCGGCGTTGAGCGGAGACGGACCACATTCCTGCACTTCATTGGTGCTGCTTTTAACCTGTCGATTTGCACCAATTTGCGTTATTGATCCCGTCGGAAGTTGCACTTTTTCAGTACCGTGCGCGGCATCAATGGTAGCCGCGGAATAGCCAATATCCGCATCAATTTGATTCGAACCCCCAAATTCTTGGAGGTTTTCGTCCGCGCTGTCCGTCGGCTTTACGACGCCATCGGTGCCAAGGACGAACTCCTTTTCGGAGCCATGCCACCGTTCCTCAAAGTTCGTTGCAAGATCAGAATTGCCGCGTGCCTGCCAAGTGCTTTTATTGTCTATGATATTTCCATCTTTATGACCGTCTTGGGCGCGGCAAATCCCGCCCAGGATCACGGTCAAAAGGGCCATCCCCGCCAACGCGGTCTTGCCCGAACTGCCTGCAATTCTAGCCCTTTTTTCCATCGGTCCCCGCCAAACTTGCGGTGTTGTGATTGACACGAAAACTGATTAAGTTGGTGAACGCGTGACATCGATTTGGTTCAGCGATACACTTTTTTGCTGCACACTTAAACCCCTTTTCGCGGGGGAGCCGACGGAAGCAATATGGGTAAGGGCTAGAAAATGAAACGGATCATCACTGCTGCACTCACAGGTTGCGTTATGGCAACACCCGCCTTGTCCGCTACGGACATCAACAAGGACTTCATCAAATCCCTGGCAGCACCGGGCAAGACCGTGCTGGTGATCGAGTATTATGACGGGGGCGGAAAAGTCGCCGACCGCAAAGGCTATGCAACAACGGCCGGCTTCAAGGCCGTGTCGCCGACCGACTTCCGCGTTGACGAGAAAACGACGCTGCACCTTTACGGGCTCGAGCCTTGCAAAGGCGAGATGGTCAATCGCAGCGAGGACTTCGCCGGGACCTGCACCGACTTTGCGCAGCAGCAGCTTCAAATCATGCTGCAGAACCCGAAGGTCGTCTTTTGCCGTGCCTTCGTGAGCGAGCAGGGTGCGCCGGTTCAGAACGCGACTTGTTACGGCTACTACAATTTTCCCGGCAGTCTCGATTCCGTCGATATGTTTGAAGAGCAGCTTCTATCGCTCGGCGCACTCCGCCTTGCCAAGAAGCCAGACGGCACCCCTGTCCGCCCGGACCTCGCCAAGGCCGAGGAGATTGGCCAGAAGGGCTCTTTCGGAATGTGGGCTGATCCGAGGGTTAAGGGCCAATGAGAAAGGCTCTTCTCCTTCTTTCGGCTCTTCTGCCATCGGCCGTAGCAGCCGCGCCAGCCGGATATTTCGATCTACAGCCTGGCGTCACACTGGAAACCGGCGATACTTGGATTTCGGAGGGCAAGCACTTCCGGCTCTACGGCGTTCAGTCGTGTTTGCGGGGCACCTCTTATACCGACAAGCACGGGCAGAAACGCGATTGCGGCGAGGCGTCCCTTGCCGTGCTCGCGGCCTATATCAAGGACACCAAACCCGTTTGCGCGCCTGTGGCGAAGAAGGATGATACCGCCTACGTCGTCTGCTACGCCACCATCGGAAAACAACGGCTGGACCTGGCGAACGTCCTGATCACCAGCGGATACGCCTTCGCAGCCCTCAACGGGGAGGGCATGCCATATCACGTCCCCTATGCCGTGGCCGAACAACTTGCTCGCGATAAGCGGGCCGGCCTCTGGCAGTTCGAAGACGTGCAGCACCCGGCCATTCTCCTGAGTCGCGAGGTGAATGCACGAAACAAGAAGGCAAACCAATGAAGCGATACCTGTCCGCAGCCGCGGTTCTTGCTGCGATCGTCCAACCGGCTACGGCCGCCGATCTGGTCAAGAATACGCCCGCGACGATCGGGCAGCAGCAGGATTGGTCCGGAGCTCCTGTATATCCGATCTACAAAGGGCGGGTTGCGGTCATGGATGGCCGAACCCTATGGTATCCTCAATATGGGCAGCGCGTTCGCCTCGTCGACGTCGACGCGTGCGAACTCCCGCAATGGGCTCTTGATCCGAAATGGGGAAACCGCCAACGGCAGAGGGCACCTTCCCCCGTCCCTTGCGGCCCACTCGCCAAAGCCTGGCTCAAAAGGACGGTAGGTAACAAGCCTGTCGAATGCAGCGTCGTAGCCTACGGCAATGACGGAATCCCGCAGGCGCGTTGCACATCAGCCGGGCGCGACATTGCGGTGGAAATGCTTCGCGTCGGCTGGGCGCGTGTCGCGTCCCCTTACTCCTACAACAGCCAGTACCTAGCCTATCAGCGGCACGCAATGGCGGCCCGCTATGGCATGTGGGCCACCTATGTTCTCGACATGAACGAATGGCGACGCAAGGCGGTGGACAAGACGTTAGGGCGCCAGCCGATCGCCGATGCCAACCTCCTCGCCGAGCGTGAAAGCGAGATTTCACCTCCCTTCATCGATGCTCGCAGGCCTAAGAGGACAGACCGATAGTTGCCCGACTTCGCTCATATTGCGAACTCGTTCGCAACGGATCCGCTGGCGAGCTTGCTGCTCGCCACTCCGCTGTCGTTCGCGCTGATCGTCGTTTCGGAAAAAATCTGGTGGGTTCATGCACCGTTGGCCGCGGCGCTCCTGATCGTCTCTATCCTCTTTCTCGATCAACGTTATCTAGCGCTCGACTGCTTCCTGGTCGGTCTGTTCGCCTTTCCGCCGCTTTGCCGGGACATCCCCAATCAGCCGCTTCTCTTTCGGATCGGGATCTTCTGGTTCTCAGCCTTCGCGCTCATCGCAGCCGTCATCTACGCGGCCGGGGAGCGGGTGCAACATGTCGCCCCGATCGACAAGCTGTTCGTCGGTCGGGCCTCTCCAGCCGCAACCATCAATGAGGACCATCTGACATGAAACGTCTGCTTTATGCCGCCGCCGGTCTTGTTGTGATCGCAATCGCTACAGGGGCAAAGGCGCAAGACGCCGAGTGGGGCTGCCAGATCCTACTTTGTGCCGCGTCCCAAAACCCGTCCTGGCATGGCGTCCCCTATTGCGTTCCGCCGATGAAAAAACTGATCCGCGCAATGTCAAAGCCGGGGTTCGATTGGCCCATCTGCCAGCAGGCTAGAGCCGGGGAACCGGGCCGCGAAGAGTTTGAGGAATGCCCTGCCGGCTCTCGACCCGCCTCCAGCAGCAATGGAGATGACCGTGTCTTCAGGCGGGATGAAAATGACCAGTGCGTGCGCATCGTGGACAGATGCGAAGACCGCCACGAGTACGACCGCCTCTATGGTGATGCAGAGGCCAACGACAGGACTCGGACCACCTTGGAGATCCTTCGTAGCGGCAGAAATGATGATGATTTCGGGTATCGAAACAACAACAACGGTTGCAAGGTGAAGGTAACGTCTCCCCGACCGCGGCGCCCGAATCCCTGGTATTTCGACATTCCAAATGACAAGGGCGTCAAAGAGCGCTTCTGGTTTAATCTCCGGACCTAAAGAGGAACCCCTATGAACCAGAATATCCTTTTGGCGGTCGCAGCGACCGTCGGCCTCGTGACCGGCTCTGGCGGCACGTATCTTGCGACTTCAGAGCCCAAGGTGGAGACTCAGGCCATTTCAAAGGCCGAATTGGTCGCGGCTATCTCCGCTGATCCGTCACTTTGCCCGATCCCAACAGTCGAAGCGCCGACGGAGGCCGAGGCCACCGCGGCCTACCGCAAAGCTCACGCGGCGTCTCCCCTCGTTTGGGACAGAAACGACCTGCCGGAAATTTCCGTGGCGCTCGGGCAATGTGACAAGGCCGGTTCAGGCCCAGGCGTCGCCTGCATGACCTCAGTCAAAATGTCGCCTGAGGCACAGCCCATCGAACGGATTGTCGGCTTTGCCAAATCAACATCTGGCGAGTGGATCGCGACAATCAACTAATCATAGAAAGCCCGCTTTATGCGGGCTTTTCGTTCGCCGATCTCGAAGGGGCGACAGAAGCTGGCCTACTCCAAGACCGAATCCATCTCATTGGCGGTCAGAGTGCCGCGTGTCGCGATCAGGTAAGCCGCCATATAGGTCAGCTTCAGTCTGGATTCCCAATCGTCGTGCGGCCTGTGATTGACGATAGCCAGCCTTGCGGCTTCTTCGTGCCGCGCCACGTCCAGCAGCCCGTTTACATATACGACGCTCGTAACCTCCCTGGCCGCCCTGCGCTCATCCCATGCACGAACGGCATCCGCGGTCGCCAATTGCGCCGCGATATGCCGATTCATTAACTCACCAAGGGAAACCGCAGTTTCCGCCCTGCTCTCTTCCGTCATAGCAACCTCAATCCCAGGTTCCACGGCCACCCCTTGGCCTCCCAAATCGGAAGGGAGGGCAGGAGCCCCGCTCCTGCTCCCCGAGTTCGCGCGGAGCAGCGGAAGAGAGGGGGACAAGCGCTAAACCGGAGGGGGATCACCCACCCAAAGGGCCGATCGGCGCAGCCGGCCGGTGCTGCAGGCCATCGGCCGAAGCATGGGGAGACCGGTTTAGCGCTTGTGGGGGAGAGAGGGCAGCGCTCTTTCTCCCCTCTCAGTGAGTTGAATCTATTGGCCTTCGGCTCAAATTCGGTGCCACACGGAGAGGTATTTTCTCTCTCTCAACATAGCCGAGCGTACCGAGCTGATGGGCTTGCATCAATGACAGACGGTTGCCCCCAATTTTGCCGCTAGCGACAAAATCGGCTCCCCCATCTGCCCTTCGGGCCGCCGTGGCGGTCATTGACCCAAGCCCCTCATCCCGGGGGCGAGCCTCTGTTTTCAATCAGAGGAGCTGACGATGACCACCTACGAAACCATCCAAGAACTGCGCGCTGAGTTGGCAGCATCGATCGACGCCGGCGAGCGTCAGCAGATCGCGGCCGAGCTGGAGCGGGCGAGGGCGCAGCTCCAGCAAGAGGAAGCCGAAATCGATGCGCTGATCAATGCTGAGCCGCCTCACTAGACGGCTTTTGCGGCCGGCCGCCGGCACGACTGCCCGAAACAGAGAGGGCGCGGACGAACATTTTATGTATAGCGTCGCGCGACGGTATATAGGCGATCATCCCTGCGTTATCGTGTTTGTGTATTGATTCTCGGTCGAGGGAAGTATGGCAAAGAGAGGTGAGGCAACCCATGAGCATTCTGGTCATCCGGGGCCGTATGTCCGTGGGCAGGTGCTGGATCTTTTGAACCTATCCGTGACAGAAGCCGCAGAAGCAGTAGGTATCACCCGGGCTGCCTTTTCTACTTTCCTCAACGCCCGTGCGTCGCTGTCGGCCGACATGGCGCTGCGCATCGAGAAGGCATTTGCAATTCCCATGGAACGCCTCATGCACATGCAATGCGATTTCGACATCGCCCAGGCGCGCGCTCGTGCAGGCGACATTAGCGTTGCGCGGTATGTCGCAGGGTCGACGGTGAAGAGCCGCCCGAGACCAATTGAGGGGGCAGGGGATCCAAAATGAACCCGGTCGAGATCGAGGAACAAATCTCTCTGCTCGCGGAACGGGCTTTCGATGCGGCCGAGTTTCCCTATGCCTTCCTGGAGGCATTTGGGAATAAGGAAACCACGCTTAGAAAGCTGCGCAGCGGCGCCTCCAACAAGTCCGATCTGGGCGGGGTCCTGCAAACCAATAATATTCACATCGTGGTTGCACCGCGGGGCGAAGTCACGAAAACGCTGGCCGCGCTAAAGGTAAGCCCTGCGACCATGCGCGCCAAGGCGAAATTCATCTTGGCGACCGATGGCGAGATCTTCGAGGCCGAAGACCTGATCGGCGGCGACACCATTGCCTGTGACTACGCTGATTTTCCTGATCATTTCGGTGTGTTCTTGCCGCTTGCTGGCATCACCACCGTCAAGCAAGTCCGCGACAGCTCTTTCGACATCAAGGCGACGGGCCGGCTTAATCGTCTCTATATCCAGCTCCTCAAGGACAATCCCGATTGGGGCGCCGCCGCGCGACGCCCCGACATGAACCACTTCATGGCGCGGCTAATCTTTTGCTTCTTCGCCGAGGACACCGATATATTCGAGGCGCCCGATCTATTCACAGACACGATCGAGAAGATGAGCGCCGGGGATTCCTCGAACACGCATGAGGTAATCAGCACGCTCTTTCGCGCGATGAACATGAAGGGCGCCGATCGCGCCAAGACTAGTCTGCCGCGATGGGCCGATCGCTTTCCCTATGTGAACGGCGGATTGTTTTCGGGTAGCGCCGACGTGCCGGTCTTCACACGGATCGCGCGCTCCTACCTGATCCATATCGGCAGGCTCGACTGGAAGAAGATCAACCCCGACATTTTTGGATCCATGATCCAAGCCGTTGCCGATGATGAAGAACGCGGCGCGCTCGGCATGCACTACACCAGCGTGCCCAACATCCTCAAAGTTCTGAATCCGCTCTTCCTCGACGATCTGCGCGCGGGACTGGAGGACGCCGGGGACAATGCCCGCAAGCTGCTAAATTTGCGCAGCCGCATGGCCCGGATCAGGGTTTTCGATCCGGCCTGTGGCTCGGGCAATTTCCTTGTCATCGCATACAAGGAAATGCGAAAGATCGAAGCTGAGATCAACAAGCGGCGCGGTGAGGCCGACCTTTGCACCGAAATCCCTCTCACCAATTTTCGCGGCATCGAGTTGCGCGACTTCCCGGCCGAGATTGCGCGCCTAGCGCTGATCATCGCCGAATATCAGTGCGACGTGCTCTATCGGGGCCAGAAAGAAGCGTTGCGCGACTTCCTGCCGCTCGACGCAATGAATTGGATTACCTGTGGTAACGCCCTGCGGCTCGACTGGCTCAGCATTTGCCGCTCGACGGGCACCGTTGTGAAACATCAGGCCGAAGACCTTTTCCACGCGCCACTCGATCAGGCTGAGATAGACTTCGAGAACGAGGGCGGGGAGACCTACATTTGCGGGAACCCGCCCTACCTCGGTTCCACCTGGCAGACGCCCGAGCAGAAGGCTGACCTGGAGGCCGTCTTGGGGCATCGGACCAAGAGCTGGAAGTCGCTCGACTACGTTGCTGGCTGGTTCATGAAGGCCGCCGATTACGGCACCAAGACCAATGCCGCCGCTGCTTTCGTGTCGACCAACTCGATCTGCCAGGGACAGCAGGTGCCGATCCTTTGGCCGCTAATTTTTCAGACCGGCCACGAGATTGACTTTGCCCATACCAGCTTCAAATGGGCAAATCTCGCCAGCAACAAGGCCGGCGTCACTGTTGTGATTGTTGGCATCTCGAACCAGCCGGGCAGGGTACGCCGTCTCTTTTCGATCGCGGATGATGGAGCAACGATCCAGAAAGAGGCGGAGAACATCAACGCTTACCTCGTTGCTGGGCCAAACATCGTGGTTCAGGAACGTCGCTCTCCACCAGCAGGCCGCCATCAGATTGAGGCGGGAGGGAAGCCTGTCGATGGTGGGCACCTGCTACTCAATCCTCAAGAAAAGGACCGGTTGATCAGTTTGTCGCCTAGTGCCTCTCGATGCTTAAAGCGAGCGTTTGGTGCGAATGAATATAACAAAGGAATCGTTCGCTACGCTCTCTGGATTAACAACTCGGACCTGGAAGCTGTACTGCGAGACGAGCATCTTAATAGCCGCATTGAAGGAGTTCGAGCTATGCGGCTCTCCAGCTCGAAGCCTGCAACAGTCGAGAGCGCGAAGTGGCCTCACAGATTCCAGGAAGTTAAACAGACTGGTGAAGAGGCATTAACCTTAGTTCCTGTGCTAACGTCTGAGAAAAGGCAATATATTCCGGCTGGTCTAGAATCGCCGGGGGCCATCATCACAAATCTAGCTTTCGCGCAATTCGACGGACCGAAAGAGGATATAGCGATTCTGAACTCGCGACTGCATTTCGTTTGGATCGCAACTGTTTGTGGGAAATTTAAGACCGACTATCGATACTCTAACAAGCTGGGATGGAATACGTTTCCCATTCCACATCTCACCGAGAAGAATAGGGCAGATCTCATTCGGTGTGCCGAGGACATCCTGCTGGTGCGCGAAGGGCATTTTCCTGCAACGATCGCTGATCTTTACGACCCTGAGGCTATGCCTGCCGAGCTCCGAGCCGCGCACGAGCGAAACGATGAGGTGCTGGAGCGCATCTATATCGGTCGGCGGTTCAAGAACGATACCGAACGGCTCGAAAAGCTTTTTGAGCTCTACACGAAGATGACGACGGAGCAGGGGGCGAATAGGAACAAGAAAGCGGGGGCCTACGCATGACCAATCCAATCAGATCGGTACCGTCGGTTTCGGTCACCTATGCCCGCAATGGCAGCTCGACCAAAATTAACGAGCTCGGAATGCGCCCCATGCAGGAGCGCGCCTATGAGAAGCGCGGCGAGCCCTATCTGCTGGTCAAGTCGCCGCCGGCATCGGGCAAGAGCCGCGCGCTCATGTTCATTGCCCTCGACAAACTCGCCAATCAGGGCCTGAAACAAGCTATCATCGTCGTGCCGGAAAAGTCGATCGGGTCGAGCTTTGCCGACGAGCCGCTGATGAGACTCGGCTTTTGGGCCGACTGGCACGTCGAGCCGAAATGGAACCTGTGCAATGCGCCGGGCTCAGACAATGGCGGCAAGGTCAATTCGGTCGCCGCCTTTCTCGATAGCAGTGACAAGGTGCTTGTGTGTACGCACGCCACCTTCCGCTTTGCCGTGGACAAATTCGGGGTGGAAGCCTTTGACGATCGCCTGATCGCGGTCGACGAATTCCATCACGTCTCCGCCAATCCCGACAACAAACTCGGCCAGCATCTCGGCCAGTTCATCGCCCGCGACCGCGTGCATGTCGTCGCGATGACCGGTTCCTATTTCCGAGGCGATGCGGACGCCGTTCTCGCGCCCGAAGACGAGGCTAAATTCGATACCGTCACCTACACCTACTATGAGCAGCTCAACGGCTATGAGCATCTAAAGCAACTCGACATCGGCTATTTCTTCTACGCAGGGGCCTATTCCGACGACATCTTGAAAGTGCTCGATCCGACTGAGAAGACGATCGTGCATATCCCGAACGTCAATTCGCGCGAGAGCACCAAGGACAAGATCAAGGAGGTCGAGCATATCATAGAGGAGTTGGGTCAGTGGCAGGGCGCCGACCCCGCGACCGGCTTCCAGCTGGTGAAGAGCGCCGATGACCGCATACTGCGCATCGCCGACTTGGTCGATGATGATCCGGCCAAGCGCGAGCGCGTGTCAGCGGCGCTGAAAGACCCGGCGCAAAAAAACAATCGCGATCACGTCGACATCATCATCGCGCTTGGGATGGCAAAGGAGGGCTTCGATTGGATCTGGTGCGAACACGCCCTCACCGTCGGCTATCGGTCAAGCCTGACTGAGATCGTGCAGATCATCGGCCGAGCCACCCGTGACGCACCGGGCAAGAACCGCGCGCGGTTCAGCAATCTGATCGCTCAGCCCGACGCCACGGATGAGGCTGTCAACGAGGCGGTCAACGATACCTTGAAGGCGATCGCCGCCAGCCTGCTCATGGAGCAGGTGCTGGCGCCTCGCTTTGAGTTCAAGCCGAAGAATCCGGGCAGTGGCCCGACGCCGGGATTTGACTATGGAGACGAGGGCTATAAGCCTGACCAGTGCAATGTCGGCTTCAACCACGACAGCGGCCAGTTTCAGATCGAGATTAAAGGCCTTATCGTGCCCAGGAGCAAGGAGGCCGCCCGCATCTGCCAGCAGGATCTCAATGAGGTTATTGCCGCGTTCGTTCAGGACCGCAATACCGTTGGCAAAGGCCTCTTTGATGACGAGATGGTGCCCGAAGAGTTTACCCAAGTGCGCATGGGCAAGATCATCAAGGACCGTTATCCCGAGCTGGACGAGGGTGACCAGGAGGCTGTGCGTCAGCATGCCGTTGCCGCGCTCAATCTCACTCAAAAAGCCAAGGAAGTCGCCGTAGAGAGCGACGATGAGCCCGGCCCCAACACTGCGTTCGTGCAGGGCGTGCGCAGGTTCGCCATGGACGTGCGTGAGCTCGATATTGACCTAATCGACCACATCAACCCCTTCGGCGAGGCGCGGGCGATTCTCGCCAAGACCATGAGCGAAGAAAGCCTGAAACAGGTGCAGGCCATCATCAATGCCAAGAAGATCAGCCTGACGCCGGAAGAGGCTAGGGAGCTCGCAAGGCGTGCTATCAAGTTCAAGCAGGAGCGTGGGCGGCTGCCCGACATCACGGCGGCCGACCCGTGGGAAAAGCGCATGGCCGAAGGCGTAGCGTTTCTTGCCCGGATGAAAGCAGAGGCTGCCCGTGGCTAGGTTCACCGACGAAGATGATGCCCTTCTTGCCGAGCTTGGGGTCGAGATTGAGACCATGCGGCACGGTGGCCGCACGCCGCGCGAAGAGCGCATCATCGCCGGCTTCGAAGAGATTCAGCGCTTCACCGGGGAGCATGGTCGGCCGCCCCAGCATGGCGAGAACCGCGATATCTTCGAGCGGCTTTATGCTGTACGGCTCGACCGCTTGAGAGAGCTGGAGGAGTGCCGGACCTTGCTTAGCCCCCTCGATCATCAGGGGCTGCTTGCGGGCAACCTGGAGGCCCACACCGCCATTCCTGACGATCTCGATGATGATGCGCTGCTGGCCGAGCTTGGTGTCGAAGCCGAGGCCCCCTCTGCTATCACCGAGCTGCGCCATGTCCGATCGGCCGAGGACAAGCGTGCGGCAGAGGACATTGCCAACCGTGATCGCTGCGAGGATTTTGGGAAGTTCAGGCCGCTCTTTGAACAGGTGCAGCGCGAGCTCGATAGCGGCGAACGGCAAACCCGTCCCTTCGAGATCAAGGCCGAAATCCGCCCTGGTGCTTGGTTCATCGTCGGCGGCCAGAAAGCCTATGTCGCCGAGGCCGGGGGGACCTTCACCAATGCCCAAGGTCGCACAGATGCCAGGCTGCGGGTAATCTTCGACAACGGCACTGAGAGCAACCTACTGATGCGCTCATTGCAGCGGGCGCTCAATAAGGATGATGCCGGTCGCAGAATATCCGATCCGGTGGCAGGCCCTTTGTTTTCAGAAGAGCGTGCAGAAGACGATGAAGCGAGCGGCACCATCTATGTGTTGAGAAGTAAATCCGATCACCCAGTAGTGGCGGCCAATCGCGACCTCGTGCACAAGATCGGCGTCACCAATCTGGATGTCGAGCAGCGGATCGCCGGCGCGCGGCTCCAACCCACATTTCTCATGGCAGATGTTGAGATCGTGGCGACCTATCGCCTGTTCAACATAAGCCGCATCCGCCTTGAGAACCTGATCCATCGGGTCTTTGAGCCCGCTCGCCTGGAGATCGGGATCAAGGACCGCTTTGGGCGGCCGGTTGTTCCGCGCGAATGGTTTCTTGTGCCCCTGTTCGTCGTCGATGAGGCCGTGGAGAGGATCAAAGACGGCACGATCACCGAGTACAGGTATGACCCCAACAACGCTGCATTAAAAAAAGTGCGCTAGCCTTCGTTGGTGCTGGAAAATGCAACAGGCTGGCTTCCCAATATCAAGCAGCCATGCAGGTGGCGCGCTATTCACTTGAGGTCCTGGGTGCGCGCCAGATGGAGGCGGATTGATGGTCAAGCCGTTGTACGAGTTCGATGAGGAAACTCGGCAACAAATTATCAAGATGCACCTCGAAATGCCGCGAGGTGGAACCGTGACCGGACCGATCGAGGGAGCCTACGGTGAAATCTATTCGATCCACTTCCCGGCGGGTCATTTTCCTAGACAGATTGCTGCCAAATGCCCCCGTCTCCGGCGTTTTGGAACGCCCGAGATGGCGCGTTCGGGTGTGGAGCAGGTGCTTCATGAACTGGAAAAAACTCACGCAATTTCCATGGTGCCATGGGTCAACCGATTTTTCGATGTTCAGTTCATACACGGTTGGCCGTTCATTTTGTCCCGTTATCGTGATGGGTCGTTGGAGGACCTGATCGCGAATCCGCTAGGATGGTCAGTTTCAGATCGGTTCGCATCACTGATTCAGATTGTTCGGGCACTCCGACTTGCACAAGAGCGCGGGATAGCAGCTCACCAGGACTTGAAGCCAAGCAACGTGTTCTTTGATGATTGGTGTCGGAAAGGCATGCCAAAGGAAAGCAAGGGAATGCATTTCCAAATGTTTGTTGGCGATTTTGGGCTTGCAAATGCCTTCCGGGATTTTGGACGCAACAACGGAAGCCGCCCCTATATGGCTCCTGAGCAGTTCTCGACAAGTCCGATAGACCCAGTGGCGCCCGCGTCGTTAGATGTCTTTGCGCTCGGCGTGATTGCATTTGAGAGTTTTGCGGATGGCCAACACCCGATCGGTGTAGCGACTAGGGATGTCTGGCCGTGGCAGAAGGGAATCCCGCAGAAGTGGAACCGCAAGTCCACTTGGCGTGATTGGGCGAAAAGGGCCAACGAAACAGTATCGTCATCGAACAGCGAACTGCCGCACGGAATGGGCAAGCTGATACACACGTCGCTTTCGCCAGATCCCACGAATCGCCCCTCATTGAGTGATTTCGAACATCAGCTCTGGAGCGCGCTGAAACGGAAAGACAGTGACACGTATGCGGGCCTGCGAATGCAGGTTGAATATGTGGAGAGCTTGTCATCCGGCGACGACGAATGGCCTCATATGGACGCGAGATTAGCTCAAATGCGGAAGTTTTACGCCACGCTGTAGATGTGTGAACCGTCGGCAGTCGGGACATTAGCTCGTGGCGAGGGACGGCAAGTCATGTAGTGGAAGGTACCGGCGCAGATGGTCGGCGAACCGTTGGTCTCGCGCGAAAAATCCTAGCGCACTAAA
>NZ_JBWKSC010000019.1:0-118030 GCF_059419585.1 Ensifer sp. GW821-FHT05G01
ATCGTCGTCGCCAGCAGCGCCGCCGCCCTCGTTCAGTGATCGGGCTTATAGACCCCACACCTCGAACACGTCAACAGGCAATTTCAAAAAACTGACAAGAAACGACAAGTAACTGAAAATAAACACGAAATTCATGAGGGAGTTATCAACAGGGCGAGGTGCGCAAATGCGTTCGACGAAAAAGGCGGGACTACCGGAATTGTTGCCGCAACCGGAGCGGAACCGTCACCCATCCATACAACGCCCGTGGCATCAGCATCCGAGACGAACACGCTCGCGGTTGTCATCGCGCGCGCCGGCGACCGGCGCCGGGGCGCCAATACGAGGTGAAATGCGGTCGTGTCTGCAATCCTGGACGACACTGTTCGATGACAGCGATACCGGACTGCACCTGGAGACAGTCTCCGACCAACACCTCATCGCTCCAGGCCAGCTGTCTCCAGGTAGGGCCAACGCGAGACGCTACGCTTTAACGGCGCGACCGGTTGGGCGAGGATCACTGCGCGCAAGATCGCCAGGTCGCCGCTCGCCAACGACCCTGATGTTGCCGATCGCGGCGGCGCGATGTCCGACACGCCTTGCGCTGCCATCTTTTGGACTTATATTGCACTGCACTCGACGCCGCCTTTCTGGCCCGGGTTTCATGGCTGCATGCCGCCTTCACGCGAAGAACCTCTTCGCGCAAAACCGAAGGACCACTTCATGACTGTTTCGATAAACAATTTTGATGCCTCTACCGTCAGCGCTTCGGCCCATGTCGATATCGGCGATGCCGTCAGACGCTCGCGCCAGGCCATCGGCTATAGTGTCGACGAACTTGCGCTCACCTGCGGGCTGACCGACGCCGAAATTACCAAGATCGAGCTTGGTGCCGATGCCGATCCAGGCAAGCTTCGGCGGATCGCCGCCGCGCTTCAGTTGCCCGTAACCGCCTTCCTGCTCAGCTAGACCGTTCCGGGCGTGGACAGGGTCAAGCTTGACGCAAGTCCTGAAGACCCGCTTCACACTTCTTATGGAAATGTTCTAGGCGAATGGGCGTCGCGTTCACACACGACGCGGTGCCCACCCACCGACAGTGCCCGCAGCCGAGCCGGCAGCCTGTCGGCGAAACGGCCGCCCCTCACCCGGTAAACCCCTGCGATAAAACCTGCGTCAAAAGCGCCAGCGGCGTCGGCCGGCTTGGCACGCTCTGATGCAGGAACACGATCCTGCGCTCATAAGCGGCGGCATCGGGCACCTCGGTCAGGTGAAAGCCATTCCGCTGCAGCCCCTGCCAGGCCGGCACCACCGAGTTTCCCATTCCGTTGGCAACGAGCATGGCGATGGTCTCCAGAGCGTCCATGTCGCAACGGATATCCGGATCGAGCCCGGCGTCGGCGAGATATTGCGACGACAGCCGTCCGCCCCACGATCCCGGATCGTAACGGATGAACGGCGCCTTGCCTATCCGCTCGGGAATGTCGCCAGGTCCCGCCCCATCCCTGCTGATGAAAACAAGCGGTTCGCGGCGGATGACACGGGCGGTCAATCCTTTCGGCAGCGCAAAGGGCGGTTCGACCAGCACGGCGGCGTCAAGCTCGCCGGAGAGCAGCTGTTCGTAGAGCTGCGACGACGAGCCGGGGCGCAGCATCAACTTCAAGCGGGGCGCTTGACGCGAGAGTTCGTCCAGAACCTCAGGGAAGATACCCGTCAGCGCCGTTGAGATCGCGCCGATCTTCAACTCGGCGGCAAGCCCGCCACCCGCGGCGTCATATCTGAGGTTTTCGGCTTCCCGTATCAGCAGACGCGCCCTCGGCAACAGCGAAAGACAGGCCTCCGTCGGTTGGGCGGAATGGGCGCCGCGGGCGAGCAAGAGGCAGTCGAGCGCGCGTTCGAGCGATTGAATGCGCTGGCTGACAGCGGCGGGCGTCAATTTCTCGCGCCGCGCGGCCGCTGCAATCGAGCCCGTTTCCACAGTGGCGACCAGGCTTTGCAGGAACCGAATATCCAATGGAAACCCTTATTCTCAGAGAAAGAATTACATAGTTTTTCTTAGCCTCTCAAGACGGTATCCCTGTGTCAACCAGAGAGACAGGAGTTACAGATGAAGTCGCTTTTCCATCTTGCCTACCACGTGAAGGACCTCGACGACGCCCGCAGGTTCTACGGCGACGTGCTCGGCTGCGAGGAAGGGCGCAGCACGGACACCTGGGTCGATTTCGATTTCTTCGGCCATCAGATCTCGCTGCATCTCGGTGAGCCCTTTGCGGTCACGCGGACCGGCAAGGTCGGCAATCATCTCGTGCTGATGCCGCATATGGGCGTGGTGCTGCGCCTTGCAGATTGGTTCGCTCTGGCCGAACGTCTCGAGCGTAAAGGCGTCAACTTCGATATTCCGCCGGTGGTGCGTTTCGAAGGCGAGCCAGGCGAACAGCGGACAATGTTCTTCCTCGATCCGAGCGGCAATCCGATCGAGGTCAAGGGTTTTGCCGATTTCGACGGTCTGTTTGCGCACTGACGCAAGGAGCCGGATGTGGCGAAACCGAGTGCGCCTGCGCCAATCGGGAGATCTTGTTCGAGATCTCCGCTGAAGAGCGAGGGAACTGACCCGACCATGAATGCGGGCAGTGCGACCGGCGCTATCTTGCGTCGTGAAAGATGATGCCGACGGTGTGCCGCAGACCGGATCGAACACGGCTGACACCGTGCCGGAGGTTGACGCGATAGTTGCCTTTCGTGCCCTGGACCGGCCGGTTGTGAACGGCAAAGGCAACAGCATCACCTTGACGAAGGGGAACGACCTCGACCCGGCTCTGCATGCGCGGTCGCTGCTCCGTCAGCACGAATTCGCCGCCGGTGAAATCCTCACCCGGTTCGGACAGCAGGATCGCCACCTGGATCGGAAAGGCCAGATCGCCATAGAGATCCTGATGCAGGCAATTGAAATCGCCGGGAACATATTGCAGCAGCAACGGCGTCGGCCGGGTCTGCCCAGCGTCATGGCACTGGCGGAGGAACTGCGCGTGCTCGGCGGGGTATCGTTCGTCAATTCCCATTCGGCCGTTCCACTGATTGGCAACGTCGGCGAGGTGGGGGTAGAGCGCGGTGCGCAGACCGCCCAGTAGATCCGGCAGTGGATACTTGAAGTAGCGATATTCGCCCTTGCCAAAGCCGTGCCTGGCCATATGGATGTGACTGCGGAAATGCTGTTCTTGGGTATAAAGGGCGGAGATCCGCCGGCATTCTTCCGCAGAAAGAAGCTTTTCCAGGACCCCGCAGCCAAAGCCGTTCAACTCACTCGAAATCGCCTGCCAATCATAGGCTGCGACGCGTGCTTCCGCGGATTGGTCAAGCGGCTCTGAAAGGGCCATCGTGGCATGCGGGTTCATCGGATTGCCTCCTTGGCGATTGGCGCGGCGAGGCGTTCCATGCCCCGACGCTGTGCATTGATCAGGTTCATTGAGCTAATTCCGTCCCTAGCCGGCCCAAGGCGGCGGGCGATCGCGCGCCCTGACCGGACTCTGGTTCCTGCATTGAATTCGACGACGCCTTTCTTCAGCAGCTGCACCGCCGGGCGGCCCGGCGGATACTCAGAGAGCGCCGCGAAAAGTCAGGTTGATGCGCACTCGACCAAGGCTCTCGTGATCGCCATCCTTCAACTCGGTGACCCCGTGATAGAACAGGCGCGACGGTCCGCCCCAGACCACGACATCGCCGTGGCGCAGCGCGTATTTGCGAACAGGGTCATTGCGGTTCAGCCCGCCAAACTGGAACGTGGCGGGAAGGCCGAGCGACACAGAGACGATCGGGTGGGAATGATCGCGCTCATCCTTGTCCTGATGGAGAGAAAGTTTTGCGCCCGGCTCGTACCGATTGATCAGACATGCATCAGGTCTGAAATCCGGGTAGCCCGCCTCCGTCGCCGCGGCGAGGGCAAGAGCAAGGAAGGCCGACGGCAGTGCCGGCCACGGCCTGCCGGTTTCCGGGTCGAGCCTGCCGTAGCGATAGCCGCTTCGGTCGGTGACCCAGCCCGCCGCACCACAATTGCTCATCGCGACCGACATCGTGTAGCCGCCCGGCGTCACCATATGCCGGAACGGCGCTTGCGCGATAACCTCACGCAGTGCGGGCAGAACCCGGTCTTCGAACGGCAGCGCGAAACCGCGAAGCAGGATCGCCCCTTCAGCCATGGTTTCACGCCATGGGTCGATAGCGAACTTGGCGAAAAGATCGGTCATGATGGCGATCCGGAGAGGAATTTGGTGATGTCGGGATGCAGTACCGGGCGATAACCAGCCCGAAGCGCTTCGACGGTCGATGGTGGCGTCAATACGCCTTCAGCGACAATCTCTGGTTCCGGCCCGCGATAACCGCTTTCGGTCCAGCGGAAACAGCGTCCGGACACGACCGTGAACGCAAAACCGGATGCGACCACCATCGTACCATCCGGCAGATCGGCGGCGGGCGACGGCAGCGGATGGATGCGCTTGCGTCCACGAGACTGCCTCTCACGGTGGAGCACCGCATCGAGTTCGCCCGCCGACGGCGGCGTGTTCGAGCCGCCGGCCCAGGTGGCCCTGAAACCGGACGCAGCCTCCCGCCTGCAGAAGAAGCAGGGACGGTGGCCGGCCGCCAGCGCGACGGCCTCGTCGAGAAAGAAAAGTTCGGTCCAGCTTCGACGGGCCATGACGTCCCGCCGCCGATCCCCGTAGTCGCAGACGCAGATCAGCCATGCCTTGGACGACCACCGTCGTCTCAGAAGGGTCTTCGTCGCGGGATCGTGGATGATGCCGCGGTTGCCGGTGAACAGACCGCGCTGGCCGATGGCGACAACGTCGCCGAATGGCGTCACACGGTTCTGAAGCGGGCGATGATTGGTTTGCATGCCGGAAGAGTTCCCCGGATCGCGTCTGCGTCCGAAAGCGAGACCATGGTGCGGCCGGATCACGCAGAGCGCGACACGATCGCCGTGACGACCGCCGCTCTCACGAGTGGCAGCATCAGACTAGCTTGAGCGAGAACCAGGAAATGCACCACCCGTTTCCTGCGTATGGGGGAACGCACGGCCACCCCGGCCGCCGGCATGCAGATGGTGCCGGGCAGAAAGTGTCCCATAGACGGAGATCTCAACACCAGCCTTCGGCTGCGACTGATCGAGTGATCGCCCCAAGCGCGTGCATTTGCGGCCTGCCGCGCAGGCATGGGTGTGGGCCGCTTTCACCCCCGGTGTTGCAGCCCTTGGGCGAAAACAGGCTCAGACGCGCGCGATCAGCCGAACGCTGTGATCCTCGTGCAGCGCTACCAGTTGCGAGGCAGGCGGCAGGCTGTAGACGTCGTGCTTCCCGAACTCTCTGGGATAATAGTCATAGCCCGCCGGCGGCTCCGGCGTCTCGCGCGTATCCACCGGGCTTTGGCCCGTCAGTTCGGTGACAGGATCGAGAATGGCGCCGATCAGGCGGCGCGTATAGGGATGCTGCGGCTCGGTGAAAACCCGGTCCCAGCTGCCGGTCTCGACGATCTGGCCGAAATACATGACCGCCACGCGGTCGCTCATATGTTCGACCACGCTCAGGTCATGGCTGATCATGATGTAGGACAGGTCCAGCCGCTCCTTGAGCTCGAGCAGCAGATTGATGATCTGGGCACGGATGGAGACATCGAGCGCCGATACCGGCTCGTCCAGAACGACGACCTTCGGGTTCAGGATCAGCGCCCGGGCAATGCCGATGCGCTGGCGCTGGCCGCCGGAAAACTCATGCGGAAAACGCCTGGCCTGTTCCGGTTTCAATCCGACGAGCTGCATCATGCTCTCGATACGCCGATTGATCTCCGCACGATCCTTGACCCCATGCAATTTCAGCGGTGCTGCCAGCGAGGTGTAGATCGTCTGGCGCGGATTGAGCGACGCGTAAGGGTCCTGAAACACCATCTGCGCCATGCCGGCGCGCTCGAGCCGGGTCGGCTGCGCCTTGCCGGTAATCGATCGTCCCTCGAAGAAGATCTCTCCCGCGGTCGGCTCCTGCAGCCCGAGGATCGAGAGTGCGAGCGTCGACTTGCCGCAACCGGACTCGCCGACAACAGACAGGCACTCGCCCTTGTTCAGCGTCAGGCTCAGCTCGTTGACCGCGCGTAATGTGCGCTTGGTGCGACCGAAGAGGCCGTTGCGCACTGGGAAGTGCACGCTCAGGCCATCGACCCGGACCAGAGGTTCGTTGTTATCGCTCATGATTGAAACACTTCACGAAGCCATCATGGCTGAGGGCAGATGGCGGTGGAATTTCGGCGGAACAGACAGACGTCGCCCTGTGGCAACGCGGCTGGAACCGACAGCCGGGTGGAAAGTTGGCAATGGACGGAACCGTGCCTTCGATCTCCTGCAAGCGCTTGCGCCCTTCCAGTCGGCGCGAACCGAGCTGTGGCAGCGATTTGAGCAGACCATCGGTGTAAGGGTGGGCCGGATGGAGGAAGAGATCGGCCACCGGCCTCTCTTCCACCAGGCGTCCGGCATACATGATGCCAACCCTGTTGCACATGTTGGCGATCACGCCCAGGTCGTGGCTGATCATCAGGACGGACGTGCCGCGCGCGGCGCAGAGCTCCTTCACAAGCTTGAGGATCTCCGCCTGCACCGTGACATCGAGCGCGGTCGTCGGCTCGTCGGCGATCAGGAGGTCCGGGTTGCAGGCGAGCGCGATGGCGATCATCACGCGTTGCCGCATGCCGCCGGACATCTGGTGCGGATAGGCCTTCACCCGCTCCTCCGGCGCTGGAACCTGGACGTTGCCAAGCGCTTCGATCGCCAGCCTTTCGGCTTCCTTCCAGGTTGCGCCCTTGTGAAGCACAAACATTTCGGCGATCTGACGCCCGACCGGAGACAAGGGGTTGAGCGCCGTCATCGGCTCCTGGAAGATCATGGCGATCTTCTCGCCGCGAAGCCGCCGCAGCGCACCCTTCGAAAGCCCCCTCAGGTCCCGGCCGTTGAAATTCAACGCGCCGCCGGTCACGGCGAGCGGTTTGCGCAAGAGGCCGATGATAGAAAGCGCTGTGATGCTCTTGCCGCAGCCCGATTCACCCACCAGCCCATAGGCTTCGCCGCGGCCGATCGAGAACGACACGTTGTCGACGACGTTGTGGCTTACCCTGCCCGACACGATGTCGAGGCGCAGATCCCTGACTTCAAGCAAATTGTCCGTCATAGCTGGCGCGCCTTCATATGCGGATCCAGCCAGTCGCGCAGGCCGTCGCCGAAGAGATTGAGCCCGAGAACGGTGACGAAGATCGCCAGCCCTGGGAAGATCGCCGCCCAGGGCGCGATAACGATGAGTTCACGCGCGTCGGTCAGCATGTTGCCCCAGCTCGGGAACGGCGGCTTGATGCCGAGGCCGAGATAGGAGAGTGCTGCTTCCGCAAGGATTGCGTCGCCCATGCCGAGCGTGCCGATCACCAGGATCGGGCCGATCATGTTGGGCAGGATTTGCGTGATCATGATGCGGATATCGCCGTAGCCGAGCGTCTTTGCCGCCTGGACATAGCCCTGCTTCTTCAGGGACAGCGCCGAGCTTCGCGCGATGCGACAGGTCCATGACCAGTTGGTGAGGCCAAGCGCGATCAGCAGGCTGACGAGGCCGGGACCGAGGATCGCCATGATCGCAAGCGCGAAGATCAGGCTGGGGATCGCCAGCATCAGGTTGGTGAGCCCGGTGACGAAATCGTCCCACCAGCCGCCAAAGTAGCCGGCCGAAATGCCGAGCGCCAGACCGATCAGCGTGTTGATGACCTGCGAACCGATGCCGACCGCAAGCGAGATGCGGGCGCCATAGAGAATGCGGCTGAGGACGTCACGGCCTTGCGCGTCGGTGCCGAACCAGAACTGCGCGTCCGGCGGAAGCTCCGCATTCATCAGGTCGGCGTCGAGCACGGGATCGGTCGGCGCGAGCCAAGGCGCCAGCAGCGCCGCCGAAATGATGACGATACAGAGGACGCCACCGATGAGGAGATTGAGCCTTAGTCTCATGGGTCTATCCGTGGCTGATGCGCGGATCGATGACCGCGTAAAGAATATCGACGATGGTGTTGATGAGCAGGAACCAGAGAACGATGACGAGGATCGCGCCCTGGACCACCGGGATGTCGCGCAGGCTGACGCTATCGACGAGCAGGGACCCGAGGCCCGGCCAGGAGAACAGCTTCTCGACCACGACAGCCTGGCCCATCATCGAGCCGAACTGCAGGCCGATGGTGGTGATGATCAGCACCAGAACGTTGCGAACGACGTGCCAGGTGACGAGGCGAAAGCCGTTCATGCCCTTGGCACGGGCGGTACGGATGAAATCAGCGTTCATCACGTCGAGGACGGCTGCGCGCGTCGTGCGCGCCAGAAGCGCCATCGGCGCGACGCCAAGCGTCAGGGCCGGCAGGATCAGGTTCATCGGCCCGCCGTCACCGTAACCGAAACTCGGCAACCAGCCGAGCGTCAGCGCAAACAGATACATGCCGAGCAAGCCCAGCCAGAACTGCGGCAGAGACAGACCCGAGATCGCGCCGATCATCGTCAGCGTATCGATGATGCTGCCCGGTTTCAAAGCGGCAATGAAGCCGAGCGGCACGCCGACGCACATGGCGATTGCCATGGCCGCGAAGGCGAGCTTCAAGGTCGGCCACATGCGTTCGCCGATCAGATGGGCCACCGGCTGGCGACTGCGAAACGATGTTCCAAGATCGAACCTGGCAAGATCGGACAGATACGATCCGAACCGCACATACAGCGGCTGGTCGAGACCGAACTCACGCGTCATCTTCTCAACGATCTTCGGATCGCCGCCGCCCTTGCCATTGGCCGTCAGGCTGGTGGCGATGCTGCCCGGCACGACGCTGAAGATCACGAAGATCAGCAGTGATATCGCGATGACTGTCGGGATCACCTGCAATATGCGGCGCACGACGAACTGAAGCATTCATTTCCCCCCTCGCCGCGCCCATCCAGAGATGCGCGGGCGATCGTTCTCAGGCGCAATGCCAACCGATGGCGGTCCCGCCGCCGGATCATCCCCGCAAACGTCAAACCGTAAGAAAATGCTTACGTTATCGACCGTGACGCGAACCTGATATCGGCGAAAGGAACCCCGATATCGCCGAGGCGATATCGGGGCTCGGCGATCAACGGCCAGCTGGAACGGTTTCGTCTACCCAGAGCTTTTCATAGGACTGGATCGCCAGTTCGGCCGAGTTCGGCTGCAGGCCGTGCAGCCAGGGCTGGTAGGCCATGACAGCCTTGTTGTAGTTGAAGAACCAGACCGGAGCTTCTTCCTGAACGAGGTTGTTGGCCTTGCGCAGCAGGTCGTTCTTTTCCTCATCCGTCTTGGCGACCTTGGCGGCCTCGAACAGCTTGTCGAAGTCGGCATTTGCGAACTTCTGGTAGTTGCACGCCGCCTGCGAGGTCTTGGAGTAGAAGCACTGCATCGCCGTCAAGGCATCAGGACCGCTTTCCGACGACCACATGAACGACTGGAAATCGCCAGCCGGCACGACTTCGGAAAGCACCGAAGCCTCGACCGGCTTCGCCTTCACTCGGATGCCGACCTTTTCCAGCATCGGGATGATTGCCTCGACGATCGTCAGGCCCCAGCTTTCGTTCTGGGTTGCCGTCAACTCGACATCGAAGCCATCGGCATAGCCCGCTTCGGCGAGCAGCGCCTTGGCCTTTTCCGGATCATAGGCGTAGGGCTGGGCGTCCTTGTCATAGGCGGGCGACGAGGTCGGCAACCAGCCGCTTGCCCGGTAGGCCTTGTCCTTCGCCAGCCGCTTGATGATCAGGTCGGCATTGATCGCGTAGTTGAAGGCCTGGCGCACACGCTTGTCCTTGAACGGTTCAAAGTCGAGGTTGAAGCCGACATAACGCGTGTAGACTTCGGCGACTTCGAGCAGGCCCTTCGCCAGTTCCGGATCGGCCTGATAGGCGACATATTGCGACGGCCCGAGGACGGAGACGTCGATTTCCTTGTTGCGGAACGCAACGTCGCGCGCCGAGGCGTCGCCCATGATCAGGATGTTGATCTTGTCGGCGTAGGGCTTGTCCTTTTCGTAGTACTTCTCCCACTTTTCGACCGTCAGCCGCGAGCCGGGCACATATTCGGCGAACTTGTAGGGCCCAAGGCCGATCGGATGGCTGGCGAAACCTTCCTTGTCGGCCTCGCCGGCCGGATAGATCGCCGTGTTGTTGCGCATGAACAGGAACGCCGGATCGACCGGGTCCGTCAGCGTCACTTCAAGGGTAAAGTCGTCGACCTTCTTCAGGCCGGAAATCGCCTGCGCCTTGCCGGCCATATAGTCGGCGCCGCCCTTGATGTTGGCGATATAGCGCGAAGGCGGGTAGGCCTTGGCCGGGTCGGCCATGCGGGTGAAGCTGGCGATGATGTCATCGGCCGTCATCTGCTTGTCGTTGTGGAAGTAGGCGTCCTGGCGCAGCTTGTAGGTATAGACGAGCTTGTCGGCCGAGATGTCCACGTCGGTCGCAAGCGCCAGCACGGGAACGTTCTTGTCCGCGTCCCAATCGTAAAGCGTGCGGTGGATCGCCTTGGCGTAGAACTCGTCCTGCGTCTGCGGCGACGCCTGGATGTCGAGCGTCGAGAAACTGTCTCCATAAGGCGCCACGAAGTTGACCGTTCCGCCGGCCCGCGGCGCATCGGCCGCATGCGCGGACGCCACGCCGGCCAGCAACGCTGCCGTCAATGTCGAAAGCAATGCAATTTTCTTCATCATTCCCGTATTCCTCCCCACGTGTTGTTTTGCTCATGGATGAACAAGATCGCGATCTCACCCGACCTCCCGGATCGGCTGAGATGCATGGAGCCGCAGCAGCGGCCCGGTCCGCCATTGTCAGGCGTTCAGTCGCTCGAAGACCACCTCGCCGCCCCTGATCGCCAGGGTGCAGCGCGTGTCGTTGAGGATGTCGTCGGGGCTCGCCGTCAGCATGTTCCTGGAGAACACCGCGATATCGGCAAGCTGTCCGGGAACGAGCCGTCCCTTGACCGTTTCGAGCTTCTGCGAGAATGCGCCGTATTCGGTGTAGACCTGCAGCGCCTCTTCGATCGAAACCCGCTCGCCAGCATCCATCACCGTGCCTTTGGCAGTCTTGCGCGTCAGCATGCTGTAGATGTTGGGGAAGGGATTGGGGTGGCATACCGGCGCGTCGCTGCCGGTTGCAGGCTTGAATCCCAGTTCCTTCCAGGTCTTCAAGGGATAGCTCGACAGCGCCCGCTCTTCGCCGAGCACCGAGACATAGGCGTCGCCGAAATCATAGATGAACACCTGTTGCGGACACGGATAGATGCCCGCCTTCACCATCCGCTGGTGTTGTGCGTCGCTCGAAAAGCCGCAATGCTCGATCCGGTGGCGGCGGTCCGCATCCGGCATCGCCTCAAGCGCTTTTTCGTAGGCCGTGATCAACTGATCGATTGCCGCGTCGCCGATGGCATGGCAAGCCAGTTGATAGCCCTTGGTGTGGGCGTCGAGCACCATCGCCTCGAGTTCCGCATCGGAAAGGATCTGCACGCCGGTGTTGTTGTCGTTTCCGAGGTAGGGACTCGTCATCCAGGCGGTGCGGCCACCGGCCGAGCCATCGAGGAAGATCTTGACGGCGCCGACTTTCAACATGTCGTCGCCGACGCCGGAGACGAGCCCGGCCTCGTAGCTCTGCGGCACGATCGAGACCTTGGGATCGCCCAGCAGCACCAGCCAGGTGCGCACCGGTAATCTGTTTTGAAGCTTGGCCAGATTGTAGGCCTTGATCTCGTCGAAGCCTGCGACCTGCCCGACGGCCGCGTCCATGACGCTGGTGATGCCGTAGGACAAAAGCAGATTGCCGCCGCTTTCGATCGCGTCGATCATCTCGTCGGTCGAGGCCTTTGGGATCGCGGCACGAACCAGCCCTTGTGCGTTTTCCGCGACAAGGCCGGTCAATGCGCCGGCGACCTGTTCGATCAGCCCGCCTTCCGGCACGGCTGTGTTTTCGTCGACGCCGGCAAGACGGAAGGCTTCCGAATTGAAGATCGACACATGGCCGCAGGCGCGCACCACCATGACCGGGTGGTTCGGCGCAACCGCATCGAGTTCGGCGCGAAGCGGATGGCGGCCGGTGTCGAGCTTGGTCTGATCATAGCCGCGCGCCCGGATCCAGGTGCCGGGCGGCGTGCTTTCGGCCTGCTGCCTGATTGCCGCCAAAAGGCTTTCGAGGGTGGGGGCCGCCTGCGGCGTCGCATCGACCCAGTTCAACGTCAGACCGACGGAAATCAGGTGCAGATGTGCGTCGTTGAGACCGGGGGTCGCGAATTGCCCCTGAAGGTCGAGAAGCTCGGTCCGCTCGCCGCGATAGGCTTCCATCTCCTGCCTGGTGCCGGTTGCCAGGATCTTGCCCTGCCAGATCGCCAGAGCCTCTACGACGCCCTCCGCCAGCCCGCACCAAATCACGCCGTTGTGCACGATCCTGTCGGCATGAAAACACTGTCCCGCTGGCATCTAAGGCTCCTCTCCTTCGGCCGTCACTGCAATGCAAAGCCAGGCTTGGTCACAAACCGGGCTCTTGGCACAAACCGTGTCTCCCGCCCGCATCAGTTGCGCGCCGAAACTGGATCGATATCCGTTAAGGTGCGCGCCCTGATCGGCCACAAGTTGTGCAGTTGGGGATGCTAGAGAAAAGGAAAGCGGCCCGCCAATGCATAGAATTTCAGGCGCTATGAAATAATTGCATAACGGCTCTGGGCCGATCTGTTGACCATCCCGAGGCTGCACCGTGTGGTGAAGCACGTTCCCATGGAGAGTTCGAGCGTGGCACGTTGCACGCAAACAGCGCTGCCGGCGACCGGAGCCGACCCGGATGCGACATGGTCAGCGACAGCGAAACCAGCGCCAATACCGCACGAAAACGGCGCGCGCCAAGAATGACGCGCGCCGTTGTTTCTTACGTCAGTCGCAATCAGGCGCGCTTTTGCACCGTTGCATAGACCACGTTGCGGTTTTCCCCGAACGTCACATGCGTTTCGAAGTTCGAGCCATCGACGCTTTCGTTGACAATGCGCCACATGTCGGATTGCGAGCGAAGCAGCAGCGCCCAGTTCATGAATGTCTCCATGTAGCCGTCGACGCCGATATCGGTTGCGAAATTGGCGAAGAGAAAGACGCCGTTGGGCTTCAGCATCTGCAGGCAGCGGCGCGTGAGCTTCACCGCGACGTTGTGTGGGAGGTAATCATAAAGTCCGGCCGCATAGACGAAGTCGAATTTGCCGAGCTTGTGCGCACGTGTGAGGATCCCGCGAACGGAGCCGTCGATTGCCTCGACGCTCGTTCCCCGGAAGTCCCTGTTGATCGATCCAATGCTGAACGGATCCTGATCGAGCGCGACCCAACGCTTGATGCGCCCTTCCTTCAGGGCAACGGAACGGTTCGCCTCGCGCAGATGACCCGCGGCAATCGTCAGGACTTCAGCCTCTCCGCCGCGCTCGGCCGCGATCTGATCGACGTGCTGCGTCAGCAGATCCCGGCGTTCCCGCACCGCAACCGACGACGAAGCGTCCTTGGTGTAGTCATAGAGCGCCTTGCCCACCGGCGATGCCTTGGCGATCTCGCCGGCGACGCTCGGGTGACCGTAGATGAAATCGAGCAACTGGGCGTCGCCGGAGTAGCCCCGCGGCTTTTCGAAGGACCACCGGGTAAAAGGGTCCTGGAGGAAGAAATCCGACACTGGATGATTCTGCGCGACCGGAATCAGTTCCTGCCAAACACTGGGATGAAACTTCGCACGCGTCTCGTGAAGTGCTCCCGCCAATCGATGTATTATCTTCTTGGGGTCCAGTTCTTGGGCAAATTGCTGCTGTGCAATTTGGAGAATCAGGGCGAGTTCGGCTTTTCCTGTTGCAAACTGCTCATCATAAAACTCACTTCTTGACGAAGTGAACTCGGTTGCGATTGACTGGGGAGTAATAAGACTTTCGCCATCGAATACGATTTGAAGCTGGCTCACGCAAAACCCATCCGTTTAATGATCTGTTAACGTTATGGGTAACAATGCGCGAACTGCTTCTCGAATTGCAAGTTTTTGTAGAGTATATGGTAAATTCTGGCGGATCCGTATCCATTCGGATACACCCATGTGCCGGCCGTCAGTCTCGGCTAATTTATCAAAATTTAATGGGCGTCTTCTACGATGTCGTTGAGGCTTGCTCGTCCTTGTTGTGGTGCCAATCGGATGGCAAGCATGGAGTGTACAAAGCAACGCCCAGGGATGGAAAAGCGAGAGCATGTTTCCGTTGAGCGCGACGTAACTCTCTGGACCGGTGCATGAAGCAAACCTTGGCCGACGTCGTTGAGATAGATTTGCATAAGCAGCCGCACAGGCCGCTGCCGGCGGAGCTACGCTCACTTTATCGCCAGGAAGGCGAAACGGCGCGCCGGGAAGCGACGAGAAAAGGCCTGTGGATCGCTGTCGCGGTCTATCTCCTGTTTTCGATTACCGACTTTCTGCTGATCTCCGACGTCGCTCACTACACGATCGCCTCGCGCTTCGTGGTCGGCGCGGTCGCTCTTGCCGTTCTGGAGATCCAGATCCACTTCAGCGTCAAGACGGACTGGTTGGACAGGACGTGCTCGGGCGCGCTTGTGTTCGGCTATCTCGGCTGGCTGATACCGGCAATGATGACGGCGCACACGCAGAACATGTCCTACTACATGATCTTCGGCGCAATCTTCATGATGGGCGCGAACCTGTTCTTCATCTTCCAGTTCCGTCTGTCGGTAATCTCGTCGGGCATTATTCTGGGCGCGTTCTTTCTCGACCTCATCTACTTCTCGCCCCATAACCCCTATTACCAGCTCGCCTTCGGCACCTTCTATGTCTCCTGTTTCGTGTTCACCTCATACGTCAACTGGAAGCTCAACCGCGAACGCTACAAGGTCTTCCTCAACGCGTTCGAGGCAAAGGTCCAGCAGCGGGAGGCGACCGAGCGCGGGAAGGCACTGCTCAGGCTCTCCAACACCGACTCGCTGACCGGGCTCGACAATCGCCGGGCGGTCGATCAGAAGCTGCGTGAATACTGGAGCGACTGGCAGAAGTTCGGTGACAGTTTCGCCGCGATCCTGATCGACGTCGATTTCTTCAAAAAATACAATGACTGCTACGGCCATCAGGAAGGCGACCGCTGCCTCATTCTCGTGGCCAACACGCTGAAAGACTCGATCGGGCAGTTCGACGCATCCATCGGTCGTTACGGCGGCGAGGAATTCATCATCCTTGCGCGCGTCGAGACCCGTGAAGAGGCCGCCGATCTCGCCGATGCCATCTGCCGCACGGTGCAGAGCCTGGCGTTGGTGCATGGGCAACGCCGGGACGGCACGTCCATAGTCACGGTGAGCGTCGGTGCCGCATTCACCAGGCATCAGACGGGCTCAAAGCTCGAACGGATCATCCACGAGGCCGACAGGGCGCTTTACGCCGCCAAGGCAAGCGGCCGCAACTGCGCCAAGGTCTTTGACCCGAACGACCCTCAAACCAGCGACGAGAGCGAGAACATTGCCGCGCTCTTGAAGATCGCAACCAATGAAGATCTGGTCTCCCTCGTCTACCAGCCGATCAAGAATGTCGCGACCGGCCGCATCGAGGCTGTCGAAGCGCTAATGCGGCTGAGGATGCTGGATGGGGCTGCGGTTCCCCCAAGCCTTTTCATCCCCATTGCAGAACGCACCGGTGCCATCATCGATCTCGGGCGCTGGGCGATCCGCACCGTTTGCCGCGAGCTTCTGGCGCACGACCACGTGCCTGTCGTCAGTGTCAATGTCTCGCCGATCCAGCTGAAAACGCCGGGTTTCGCAACATCCGTTGCCGCCATCCTTGGTGAAACGGGCGTTGCCGGCGGCCGGCTCGCCTTCGAAATCACCGAAGGTCTCGAGATGGAGATGCACTCGGACGTGCTGCGCTGCATCAGCGACCTCGAGACGCTCGGCATCCGCATCTGGCTCGACGATTTCGGCACCGGCTTTGCCGGTCTGTCCTGGCTCCGGCTGATCGATTTCGATACCGTCAAGATCGACCGTTCGTTCCTGCACGATTGCAGCACGCCAAAGGGCAAGGCGATGCTGAAGGATATCATCGGGTTGGTCAGGAATCGCGGCCACAAGATCCTGGTGGAAGGTGTCGAAACCGAGGAGCAAATGGCGCTGATGCGGGAATTCCGCATCGACCATGTCCAGGGCTTCCACGTCGGCCGGCCTGTGCCCGCGGAAAGCTATCGCCTGACAGCTGATCTCGAGCAGCGCCCGGCCGGCCTCGTCAGGCCAGCGTAGAGGCTCATATCCGCCTTCGATGATCTCACATGAAAGCGGGATCCTGCAGACGGCCACCATTTTTCAAATTCGTTCGCTGCTTTTTTTGAATGCCGCACATCTTTGCGACGTATATTTCCGAAACGTCTGGACGCGTCAGCCTTGGCGAACGAAACCCACGAACCGTTCACGTCTCCTGCATCGCACGGCCCAGCCAAAGCAGTGTTGGCCGAGGCAGTGCTGAACGTCAGCGGCTCACGTCAAGACACGTGGCAACCCGCTCAACACACTGGCACGTTCAGTGTAAACTTGGTTTCTTCCGACGTTGAGGAAACACTGATCCGACCGCCATGAGCTTGAGCAATCTCGGCTGCGATGTAGAGCCCCAGGCCGAGGCCTTGCAACTTGCCCTTTCCTTCGCGCCGCTTGAACGGCTGGAAGAGCCGAGGCAGATCTGCCTCTGCTATCGGTTCCCCCGTATTGGCGATCCAAAGCTCAAGCGTGCCGCCGCGTCGCGCGGCACCGACGCGGATCGGTTTGTCCGAGGCGCCATGCGTCAAGGCGTTGCCGAGCAGATTGGAAAAGAGCTGACCAATGCGCTGGTGATCCAGCGTGATCGGTTCATCAAGCGCAAGGTCGGCTTCGATCTGCCTGTCCGGATAGATGCTCCGGTGCTCGGCCACGATCTGCATGAGCACGGGGGTGAGCGGCCGACTGGATCGGTTGAGCCCTATGCCGCCGCCAAGCCTGCCGCGGGCGAAATCCATCACATTGTCGATGAGGTTTGCCATTCGATCGACACTCTGCTGCATCAGCGAGATCACGGCGCTGGACTTCGGCGCATGCTCCTCACGTGCCAGGATGCGCGTGCCGGCCGAGATCGATGCAAGCGGATTGCGCAGATCGTGACCAAGGATTGCAATGAATTGATCCCTGAGTTCCGAGGTCTCGATTTCGCGATCGAGCTTCAGTTTTGCATCAGCGATATCGGCCCGAGCATCCAGATGCCGGGCGATCAGGTCGGCGAACAGCCGGAACATGCCCACCGTCACAGAGCCGCTGAGCTTGGCCGGGTTTGGGTCGATGGCGCAGAGCGTGCCGAAGAACACATTGCCGCGCAGATAGATCGGCACCGAGATGTAGCTCTTGAAGCCATATTGCAGCGGCGTGTGGTGGTTCGCATAGGCTTCGCTGGCATCGACGTCGTCGATGACCACAAGCTCGCCACTCTGGCGGATTTCGTGACAGATGGTGGTCTCGACCTGCAATTCGCCGCCGGTACCGAGCCCGAAATCGATGAGATCAAGCGTCTGGCAGGCGACCCACCGCTCCTGCGTGACCCGGGCAATAGCGACAAACCCCATCCCCGTCGATTGCTGAATCACGTCGAGAATCGTCGGGACGACCGAGATGCTGGCAACGGCATCCAGGTCTGCTTGAAAATCATGCGCCAATGCCTGATGTCTCCCGAGGTCGCTTTTCAATCCTCTGTATAGGCGATTGATCGGGTTTCTGAAACAGACATGCCGCCGCCTCAGCGCATGTGTGGCTCATCCCCCATCTTTATCGCGCCGTGCTTAGAAGGCCTGCATAGACCGCGGCGACGTCGACCAGTTGTTTGGGCGATGCCATCGGCGCGGTGTGCGCCCCTCGCAGGCGACCGTGATCAGAAAAGCGATTGCTGCGCGGGCTCAGGCGGGCCGAGATGCACGCCTTCGAGTTCCAGCATGCGGATCTTCGATGTCGAACCGCCCGGAGCCGAAAAGCCGCCGACCTTGCCGCCGGCGGCCAACACCCGGTGGCAGGGAATGATCAGCGCCACCGGGTTCTTCGCCATCGCCTGGCCAACGTCGCGGGCAGCTTCGGGACCGACGCCAAGCTCCTTTGCCAGGGCGCCATAGGTGGTGGTCTGCCCCCAACCGAGCCTGCGTGCGGCGGCGTAGATCCGCTTGAAGAACGGATCCTGGCCTTCGAGGTCGAGCTTGATGTCAGTGAAATCGACCTCTTCGCCGCTGAAGTAGCGCCGAACCGCGGCAACCGCGTCGGCGACGTCGCGCGTCGGGGTACCCGGCTCGCCGGCAACGAGCCGGCGCAGCAGCAGCCGTTCGGTCTCTTCAGCCTTTTTGGTCGGCAGCTGGAAACGGGTGATGCCGACGGCGTTCCAGGCGATGCCGCAGAATCCGGCGTCGGTTTCGAAAACAAGGTAGCTGTGAACAGTCTGCGCCATCGCACCGTCCTCACGTTTCATACCCAATGAAAATCGTGCGGACGGCCGGCGAATTCAACCCGATTCCTGCGCTCAAAGGCAATCACCAACAGGCATCAGACCAAACTGGCCGGCAGATCTGCGTCACCACGCTCTGATCGGGAGCAGCCCGACGCCGAAGCGGCAGCGGTCCTACTTTGCGTCGATCATCTTCGCCCAGCCTGCTGCGCGCTCGGCTGATTCGATCAGCACTGCCTTCGGCGCCTTGTACCATTCGTTCTCCGGCAGGCCGCGACGGTTGCGCACGAAGGCGATCGCCGCATCCAGCGTCGGGAACTCGGCCGGCAGGGTCAGGTGCAGAAACAGCGATACGACGATGACCGAACGCGACCGCCCTCCGCGGCAGTTGATCAGAATGTTGCCCATCTCGCGGCGCGGATAGGACGGTTTTTCCGGCAGCACCTGCTCCAGCGCGGCGCGCAGGATGTAGTGGGCTGCCAGCATCTGCGTGTCGGGATTGCCGCCGCCGTCGATCAGTCCGATCTTGTAGTAACGGATCTCGCCCGGGCCGTAGACACTGCCTTCGTGATCGGACACGAGCTGTGCCTGCCGGACGAAATTGAAGTCAAGATTGACGGCGCAATTGACGACGGTGGTGATGCCGTTCTGCCTTAGGAGATCGAGGTCGCTCGTCCCTTCTTTGCCGGCAATATAGATATCGACGCCATAAAGCGGGTGCTGTTCATAGACGAGGCTGAGTTTGGCAAGTTCGGCCGACGCCTGTGGCTTCGTCTCGGTCTCCTGGATAATGTCCAACATCTTCTCCTCGTGCCTTTTCAGCTTGCCGCCGCGGCAATGCGTTTGTCCGAGATCGCCCGCGCGACGCGCTGCAATGTCGGATAATTTGCGCCGGCGCCTGTGGCGATATAGCCGGGACACATGAAGTCGGGCGCATCCGCCGGCACCTTGCCGAGCGTCAGCGGCTCGTAACGGCCGCCGGCATTCTTCAAGATCAACGTCGCCGCCGCCACATCCCACGAATTGACCCCGAAGCCGGTCGCCGCATCCGCCCAGCCCGCCGCCACATGGGCGATGCTGAGGGCGGCACTGCCCGGCCGCCGAAGTGTTGAAAATGTCTCCACGAACTCCCCGAGATTGGTGAGCGCGGCCTCACGGCCATCGAGGCGGAAATCGCGCGACACGGGATAGCCGGTAATCAGCGTTGCCCGGTTCTCGTCATCGACCGCTTGCGAGGAGATAACCGCTCCATTGAGATAGGCGTGCTCGAGATCGGCGGAAAACATCAAGTCGGCGACCGGATCATAAACGACGCCGGCAACGACCTCCCCCTGTTCGACGGCGGCGATCGACACGCACCAGAACGCCAGTCCGCTGGCGAAGTTCGAGGTGCCGTCGATGGGGTCGACATACCACTGGATATCGCCGTCGCCCACTTGTCCGCCCTCTTCGCCAAGCATGGCCGAATTCGGCTCCTGCGCAAAAATGAAATCGCGAATGGTGGCTTCGGCGCGCTTGTCATGAATGGTGACGACATCATGCAGGTCGCGCTTGTAGTCGACCACCATATCGGAGCGGAAGGCTTTCAGCAGTGGATCGCGCACTTCGTCCGCGGCCCCGCGGGCAATCGCGACAAGACGCCTCGACCGCTCCAGCCGTTGTTCGGGGCCTGCCGTCGGCAAGGTCGCTGCGGGGAGACGCTTTTCCATGTCGTTCTGATCCATTCCTTATCGAGAAAGGCCGGCGCGCCACCCGATGGCGCGCCGGCATTGTTTCACTTGCTGTAGTTCACACGCCAGAAATCCTGCCACTCCTCGCGCCGGTCGAAGTCCTCAAGACCGGTCGAAGAATTGTAGCCGAACAGGCGATCGGCGACCGTCATCAGTCCCGAGGGCTCGTCAGCCGGCATCTTGATGTCTGTGTTGGTCGGCAGCTTGCCGTCCTTCATCTGCGGCGCGATGCCTTCTTCCGTCAGGATGTAGTGGATGAAGAGCTTTGCCGCATTCGGGCTCTGCGTCTTCGTCGCGATCAGGCCGAGCTTGACGTAGGTCCAGCCGACCCAGGGATTGAGATCCTTGCAGATACCGAGCTTGTAGCCCTTGCCTTCGTTGTCGCGGAATTTTGCCGACGAGAGCAGGCCGAAGAAGGGCTCCTTCTGTCCAGCCGCCCCGACCGCTTCCGCCACCGGGTCATCACCGTCCGTGACCAGAGGCGCGTTCTGCGCCAGCGCCTTGATCCAGGCGGCCGACGCACTCTTCTCCTCGGTTGCCAGGTCCTTGCCGAAATAGGTCTTGTAGGCGCCGGCGACCTTGTCGTCGGCGTGCTTTTCCATCTGGTTGAACCAGTCGGTATAGGTGCCCTTGGTCAAGGGGTCGACGAGCGCAACCTTGCCCTTCCACTTCGGCTCCGTCAGCTCCCAGATATTGGCCACCGGGCATTTGTCGTAGGCTTCGGTGTTGTAGGCCCAGACGTTGGCGTTGGTCGAAATCGCCAGCGGGTTCTGGAACTCCGCCGGGATTTTCGCGACCATGTCGGCCGGCAGGTAGCTCTCGACGAATTCCTGCGGCAGGAGTTGCGCGAGTGCTGCCGGCGCGTCGGTGATCAGCGCGACATCGCCCTGCACGTTGCCCGCCTGGCTTTCCCGGATGATCATTTCCAACTGGCTGTTCGCCGACACTTTGACGCCGGTCGCCTTGACACCGTACTTGGCGGTAAAGCCCTCGGCCATTTCGACGATCTTGCCGGTGCTGTCATAGACGTTGATCGGCTTTTCCGTCTTGGCCGCGGCAATCAGCGCATCCAGATCGAGGCCGTCGGCCGCATGGACCTGCGTCGAAAGCAGGCCGGCTGCAAACGCCGCCGCTGTCATCGTCATGCCACGCACTCTCTTCTTTTCTGTCGTCATCGCTTCCCCTCCCAAGGAAACTGCGCTCGGTGATCGGCACCGCCCGTCACGTCATTTTCGGTGGTTTATTCTCCAGAGATCTTGCCAGGCCTCGCGCTTGTCGAGGTCGTCGCCGGCCGTTGCTGTATCGAAGGCCATCAATTGATCGAGATACTTCGCAACGCCCGAGGGTTCATCGGCCGGCAGGCCGATCGTCGAGTTGCCCGAAATCTTCCCGTCTTCGGTCTGAGGCGCGATGCCTTCTTCCGTCATCAGGTAACGGACAAACAGCTTAGCGGCATTGGGGCTCTTGGTCTGGCCCGCGATCAGGCCGAAACCCGGATAGAGGAATCCGGAAAACGGCTCGACACCGGCGCAGATGCCGAGCTTCAGGCCCTTCGTCAGGTTGTCGCGATACTTCGCCGTCGAGGTGATGACGAAGAACGGCTCGGCCTGCCCCGGCGCGCCGGCGGCATTGGCGACCGTCGTGGAATCCGCCAGCAGCGGGCCATTTTCGGCAAAGGCCTTGACCCAGGCAGCCGTCGCGCTTTCGCCGTTCGTCTCCAGCTTCTTGCCGTAAAGGCTTCGGTAGGCGCGGGCGACATCGGCGTCGCGGTGCGTCTCTATCTGATTGAACCAGTCGGCATAGAGCGGCTTGTCGAAGAGATCGAGCATCGCCAGCTTTCCACGCCATTGCGGCTCGGTCAGCTGCCAGATGTTGGTCACAGGGCACTTGTCGTATTTCTCGGTGTTGTAGGTGAAGACGTGAGGGTCCGAGACAACAACAAGAGGATTGCGTTGCTTTTCAGGAATATCCTTGGCGAGATCCGGAGGCGTCCAGCTGGTGGCAATGCCTTCCGGCAGCAACTGTCCGATTGCCGATGCCACGTCGGTTGCCACGCTGACGTCGCCGAGGATGTTGCCGGCCTGGTGTTCGCGGATCATCAACTCCACCTGCGTGGCTTCGTTGACCTTCTTGCCTGTCGCCTCAACGCCGTATTTTTCCGAGAACTCCTTGGCCGTGTCGACGATCTTGCCGGTGACGGCATAGACGGTGATCGGCGGCTCCTTCTTTGCCGCCTCGATCAGGGCGTCGAGGTTGAAGGCTTCTTCAGCCTTCGCCGGCCCACAGGTCAGTGTCATGGCAGCAAGGCTACCTGCGACCGCCCAGGCTAATGGGCGGTCGCGCAACGCGCTGCGTTTCATTTCTGTCATGTCGTCACTCTCCCGGCTGAGCCATCACTTCTGGTAGTTAACCCGCCAGAAATCCTGCCAGGTTTCGCGCGCATCCCAGTCGTCGAGGCTCGTGTCCATCTGGTAGGGCAGAACCTGGTCGAGAACCTTGCCGATGCCCGAGGGCTCGTCAGCCGGAAGTGCGACGTCGGTGTTTGTCGACATCTTGCCGTCGGCCGCCTGCGGCGCGATGCCTTCCTCGGTCATGACGTAGTGGATGAAGAGTTTCGCCGCGTTCGGGCTGTTGGTACCCTTGGTGATCAGGCCGACGCCCGGATACATCCAGCCGAGCCAGGGCTTCAGGTCGGTGCAGAGCCCGAGCTTCATGCCCTTCTCGGCATTGTCGCGGAATTTCGCCGAGCTCATCAGCCCCATGAACGGCTGCGACTGGCCCGGTGCACCGACGGCATCGGCAGCCGCGGCATCCGCATCCGTCAGAAGCGGCGCATTGGCGGCAAGCGCCTTCACCCAGGCTGCGGTCGCGCTGCCGTCGTCGAGTTCCAGTTCCTTGCCGTAGAGGTCTTTGTAGGCGGCTGCGACCTTGTCATCGCCATGTTTTGCCATCTGGTTGAACCAGTCGACATAGGACGCCTTGCCGAGCGGGTCCTGCATGGCGACCTTGCCCTTCCACTCAGGGCCGGTCAGCTGCCAGATGTTGGTGACCGGGCACTTGTCGTAAAGCTCGGTGTTGTAGGCCCAGACGTTGGCGCTGGTCACGACCGTCAGCGGGCTCTGGTACTGCTGCGGGATCTTCGAGGCCATGTCCGGCGGCAGCCAGCTCTCGGCAAAGCCCTGCGGGATCAGCTGCGCCATCGCTGCCGGCGCATCGCTGATGATCGACACGTCGCCCTGGATGTTGTTGGCGCGCGCCTCGCGGATGATCATTTCCAGCTGCGCCGTCGCCTTGACCTTGGAGCCTTCGGCTGCGACGCCGTACTTGGCCGAAAAGGCCTTGGCCATTTCGACGATCTTGCCGGTGCTGTCATAGACGGTGATCGGCGCTTCCTTCTTGGCCGCTTCGATCAGGGCATTCAGATCGAAGGCCTCCTCAGCCATCGCCTGCCCGGCCATGAGGCCGGCAAAGGCCGTCGTCCACAACAGGCAGCGCCTGGTATTGTCTGTTTTTCCATTCTTCCGAAAATGCATCGACTGCTCCTCCTCAGTAAGCGGTGTTCGTCTTTCGGTTGATGCGATCATTAATGTCGTCAGTTGAGCTTCGCGCTGCGCAGCAGCTTGTCTGCCTCGGCAATGCGCTGGCCGTCCTTGTCGAAGACGTGCAGCGCCTCCGGTGGCGCGAAGAAGCGGACCTTTTCCCCGAGTTCGAGCCGCGGCAGCGCATGCGTCGTCAGGAACAGCGTGTGGCTGTCGCTCTTCAGCTCCAGGATCCAGCTGCCGCCGGTCGGCAGGATGCCGGTCACGATCATCTTGCCGCTGAAGCTGCCCTGCGGAACGTCTTCCTTCCTTGTCGCGTAGCTCAGCGCTTCCGGGCGAATACCGACGGAGCCGATGCCGCGCAGGCTGGGGTAGCGGGCGGAGAGGTAAGCCTCGACTTCTTTGGCAACATCCGACGTGCCCTTCTTGTCGAAGGACAGGATGTTGATCGGCGGGCTGCCGACGAATTCGGCAACGAAGCGGTTGGCGGGGCGATCATAGATGTCGTTCGGCGTGCCCATCTGCTGCAGCGTGCCTTCGTTCATCACGGCGATGGTCGTCGCCAGCGTCATCGCCTCCCACTGGTCGTGGGTGACGAAGACGATCGTCGTCTTGAATTCCTTGTGCAGGCGCTTGAGTTCGGCGCGCATCTCGAGCCGCAGCCGCGCGTCGAGGTTCGACAATGGTTCGTCGAGAAGCAGCACGCCCGGATTGACGGCAAGCATGCGGGCAAGGGCCACACGCTGCTGCTGGCCGCCTGAAAGCTGCGACGGGTAGCGGTCGCGGTACTTGGCGATGTCGAGCGCCTGCATGACCTTTTCGACCCGGGCCTCGCGCTCGGCCTTCGGCAGCTTGCGCAGCCGCAGGCCGAAGTCTGTGTTGCGCTCGATGGTAAGGTGCGGCCAGAGCGCGTAGCTCTGGAAGACCAGGCCCATTTCGCGCTTCTCCGGCGGCACGAAGACGCCTTCGAAGATGGAATCAACCACCCGGTCGCCAATGCGGATCTCGCCGCCCGACAGGTTTTCAAGACCGGCGATCATGCGCAAGGTCGTCGTCTTGCCGCAGCCGGACGGGCCGAGCAGGCACATGAATTCTCCGTCGCGGATTTCCAGATCGAGGTTGGAGACGGCATTGGCGGAGTTGACGCCATAATTCTTCTGGGCGCCGCGCAGATTGATAGTGGGCATCAGCTTCCGAGTCCTTCTGCAAGATTGGTCTTGGTCAGCTTCTGGGCTGCCAGAGTTCCGAGATAGGCGATGGCCGCGATGATCAGCACGACCGCGTTTGCCGCCTGGGTGTAGTGGTAATCGACAAGCCGCAGCGAATAGGTCGTCAGGACATCAGTGCTGGGCACGGCGAGGATGACGAACAGGCTGAGGCCCTTGATGCCGGAGATGAACGGCAGCAGCACACCGGTGACGAGCGAGCCCTTCTGGATCGGGATGACGATCGACATCATCCGCCGGAACCAGCCGGCGCCGGCGATCTGCGCCGCCTCTTCCGGGTCCTTGCCAAGCTGGGTCATCGCCGAGATCCCGGCCCGCGAGGCGTAGGGCATCTGGTCGGCCATCAGCGCCAGCACCAGGATGGTGACGGTGCCGTAAAGCGCCGGCATGGGACCTCTCGGAACCGCAAAGAGCGAGAGGTAAGCGGCCGCAAAGGCAATGCCGGGCACCAGATAGGGCAGGAAGGTCACCTGACGCAGGTAGACCGACAGCGCCCGAACCGGCGTGCGGATGACGACATAGCCGACAAGCAGGCCGAGGATGCCGGACGCGATAGAGGCGAGGCCGACGATCATCAGCGTGTTCTTGGCCGCGGCCCAGAGGTCCGGGCTCAGCAGCACGCCGGTCTGCAGCGCCACGGTGTGCAGATCCTGGCCGATCCAGTAGTCGAGCGTGAAGTTGTCGAGCGTGAACTGCGCCGGCAGCTTCATGACCGTCGACAGGAACAGGGTGAGCAGCGGCAGTCCGACGCTCAGCATGAAGATGGTTGCGGCAAATCCCGTTGCGGGCAGCCTCAGTTTGCCGAGCCGGCTCTGCCGGTTCATCGAGCCCTTGGAGCCGATGGTGACGAAGCGGCGCGCTTCGCGCACCAGTCGGGCATCGATCATCAGGGTGATGATGCCGATCAGCATGATGGAGGCGGCAACGACACCGGCGACACCTGTCTGGCGTGAGGCGATGCTGCGGAAGAGCGAGGTGGAGAGCACCTCGAACTTGACCGGCAAGCCGAGCACATAGGGCACGCCGAACTCGCCCAGGCACTTTGCAAAAATCAGGATCATCGACGACATCAGCGCCGGCCGCATCAGCGGCAGGATGATCTGCATTGCCACCTGGTAGCGCTTGGCACCGAGGATGCGGGCAGAATCTTCGAGCTGGGAATCGAAGCGCCGCAGCGCCGAGCCGAACAGCAGGATGACGAAGGGGGTGTAATGCAGGGCAAGGATGATGGTGATCGGGAAGCGGCCATAGGCAACCCAGTCAGGCGGCGTCCATCCGAGCGCCTCGAACCAGCCCGGCTGGCCACCGACCGTGCGGTTCTTGAACAGGGTCGTCCAGGCAAGCGCGAAGGTCCAGGCGGGAAGCATATAGGGCACGATCAGCGCGGTCGCGAACCAGCGCCGTCCGAACATGTCGGTGCGGCTGATCAGCCAGGCAAGAATTGTCCCGATCAACAGCGACAGCAGGATCGCGCCGACGGCAACCGACAGCGTGTTAAACAGAGGTCGCCAGAAGAGATCGACGGAGACCGGGGACGTGAACGTCCGGTCGAGATAATAGAGCGTCAGGTCGCCGAAATCCTTGCCGAGCCGGCGCTCATGCCCGAATTGCACTCGCACCGCATCGAGCACGATGGAGATGATCGGCACGACGATCAGATAGGTAAAGAGCAGCGCCGTCAGCACGCCGATCAATGTCGTCGGCTCCCGCGAGGCGACCTTCAACCGGTATCGCCAGACCTGCCAGGCCGAAGGCGCGGACGCCTCGCCGCCCGCTGTCGGCGACGCCTTCGCTGAATCACTTAGAAAAGCCATGCTCTGTCCCCTTGAGATCCCGCCTCGCAACACGATCCGGCTGTGCACCGGGCGCCTCGCGGCCGAGCCAACATGCGAACGGGGAGATCAGGCAAAGTCGCACGGGCACCCACCCCCGCCCCATGTCGGGCTGGGCAATCTGCCGCGAAAACGCGATGCGTCGTCATCGATCCAATCCTCCCTGTTCGCGACCGACCCCGTTCAAACGATCCTGTTTTGGATCGGGTCCGATGGCTTCCAGCCACTCCTCAGAAGCTGTCGCCAACACCACGAACATAGGCGGAACGAAAATTCCATTTCGGAGCCGCCTATGGAATACATGATCCATTGTGAGGCTTCGCTTGTCAACAAAAAAATGCACACGTGCGCAATGATCTATATCATTGTTTTTATTGCATATCTTTTTGCATTGTTACGACTTTCTTCGAACACGTGATCACTGCATCGCGACCATCAGCCGAGACGCCTCCAGCGGCATGCGGAACATTGAGGCAAACAGCCGGGTTTGCAGCGCGCGCGAGGCGTTCGGCGGCCAGCACCAACCAAGGCCAGCGACACTTTTTCGTTGGAATGAACCGGCTTTTGTGGCCCAGATGACCCCGAGCTGATTCTTGAGGAAAACCATGGCACGAGGGTTCGTTACGGCAGAGGAAGTCGCAAAGCGTGCGGGCGTATCGCGCTCGGCGGTCTCGCGAACCTTTACACCCGGTGCCAGCGTTTCCCAGGCCGTCCGGCGCAAGGTGCTGAAGGCTGCGCGCGAACTCGGCTATCGGGTTAACCGGCTGGCCCAGGGGTTGAACAACGACCGCTCCAACCTGATCGGCGTCGTCGGCACCAATCTCAGCGCGCCCTTCATTTCCAAGCAACTCGATCTCTTGAGCATCGGCCTGCTCCGGCGCGGACTTCAGTGCCTGCTTTTGAATGCCGCCGATGCCCGCAAGGATATCGCACCGCTGATCGAACTGCTGTTCGAATTCCGTGCCCAGGCGATCGTCGTGCTGTCCGGCGAGCCTCCGTCCTCGATCGTCGACGAGTGCATCGCCAATGGTGTGCGGCTGATCCTGGTCAATCAGCGGCTCGACCGAACCGACACCAACATGGTGCTGAGCGACGATTCGCACGGCGCGGATCTTGCCGCGCTTCGGCTGATTGCCGCCAAATGCCAGAAGGTCGCGGTCGTCTCAAGCGCCAGCCAGACGCCCGCCCAGGTCCGCCGGGCAACGGCATTTACACAAAGGATGCAGACGGCCGGCGTCGAAGTGGTCGCCTGGTCGGACGGTCCGACCGGCTACGAAAGCGGCTATCAGGCCGGTTGCGAAATCTTGCGCGACAAGAAGATCGACGGGGCATTCTGCGTTACCGACCTCCTGGCGCTCGGCTTCCTAGATGCCGCCCGGATCGAAATGCATCGACGCGTGCCCGAGGATGTCTCGGTCATCGGCTTCGACGATATTCCGCAAGCAGGCTGGAAGAGTTATGAGCTGACGACAATTGTCCAGTCCCTGTCGACCTTGACCGACAATGTGCTGACGGCGCTTGAAACGGACGAACCCGCGACCCGGCTACAGGTGGTGCCCGTCTCGATGATCGAGCGCAAGACGGTGCGCTAGAAGCATTTCCAGGAAAAGTGCAAAGCGGTTTTCCGTCTGCACATGCGTAAAAGACGATAAAGCATTTCCGCGCTTCCGCTGAAGTCGGAACGCTCGGGACGAACCTATCCGGCCCGGCGGATGCGGCTTTCAATCAGCAGGCCGCTGTCGTCGAGGATTGGGTGCGCAACCGATGCGATGTGGGCGTTGATGCGCTTGAGGTCGCGCAACATGTCGAGGTGCAGCGAACTGGTCTCGATGCTTTCCGCCCGGCCGTCGCGCAGGCGCTGCAGGTGCCGATCGGCCGATTGCCGCTCGAGCCGGCGCACATCTTCCTTCACTTCCACCAGCCTTCGCGCCAGGCCTGCATCGCGCGTTGCAAACACCGTCTGCGCCATGCGCAGATTGTCGAGCGTAATCGCAAAGAGCCGCGTCAGTTCCTCATGGCCATCCCGCGAAAACGCCAAGCCGCGCGAAATCTTCTTTGCAAGTTCGGCCAGCAGACCCTTTTCGATGATATCGCCGATATGTTCGAGGTTGATGGCATAGTCGACGACATCCATCGCCCGGCGGCGGTTGTCTTCACCGATCTCCGCCTGGCCGAGGCGCGAGACATAGACCTTGATCTGATGCTGCAGTCGGTCGACCCGACCCTCGAGCGTGCTGATGCTGGCCAGTTTCGAGGGGTCCGCATGCTGGAGCGCGTCGCTGGCCTGGACCAGCATGCTCTCGATCAGATCACCGACGGCGAGGACCTCGCGGCTGGCGCCGGCAAGGGCTGCGACCGGCGTCGAGAGCTTTTCCTCGTCGAGATAGCTCGGCACGTCCGACATCCGCGCCGCGTCCGGCAACAACCGCGCTGTCAGTGCTGCGAGCGGTCGCGACAGTGGCCAGGCCAGCATCGCTAGCGCCAGATTGAAGATGAGGTGGGCATCGACGGGCAGCTTGTCATGCGTCAGCGGCAGGATGTCGAGAAATTGCGCGGAGTAGCCGGCAAGCGGCAAGGCGACGAGGCAGCCGATGGCGCGCACGATGAGATTGCCGATCGTCACGCGCCTGGCGCTGATCGGTGAGCGCAACGTCGCCAGAACCGGCGGCACGGCGCCGCCGAGATTGGCACCAAGTACCAGGACGATAATGAGCCCCGTGGAAATGCCGCCCGTTGCCGCAAGCGACAGGATGAGGACGACGACGGCAAGGCTCGAGGATGCCAAGACCGCCAGCATGGCCGAGAAGATGAGCGCGACAGGCCAGGCATTGTCGAGCATCGAGAGGAAGGCCGAAAGCGCCGCAGATGCGCGCAATGGTTCCGTTGCAAGACCGATCAGATGCAGCGACAACAGCATCAGCCCAATGCCGACCAGGGCAGCACCACCGCCCTTTCGCGCATTCGAGGTTCCGCGCGACAGGATAACCCCGACGAGAATGAGAAGTGGCGAGAGCCAGCCGATCCCGAGTGACACGATCCACGCTGTCATCGCGGTGCCGACATTGGCGCCCAGAAGCACGATCTGCGCCATACGCGGCGCCACGAGATTGCGTTCGGCGAAAGACGCGATCATCAGCGCCGTCGCGGTCGAACTCTGCAGCGCGACCGTTGCGAAAAGGCCAGCGAGAAAAGAGCGCACGCCGTCGCGCGTCCCGGCGGCCAGTCCGGACTTCAGCCTGGCGCCGAAGGCGCGCTGCACGCCATTCTTGACCTCAGACAGCCCGAACAGCAGCAACGCCACGGCGCCGAAGAGATTGATGCTGACGATGGTCGATTCCATGAACGCACTCCGGTCGAACGATCTTTTCTGCCCGTCGCAGCGCCGGGCGCCGTTTCACTGCCGCCCGCGCCGCAACTCCTCGCGGAACAACTGCTGAAACGCGGCGTATTTCTCGAAGCCCAGGTCGCTGATCAGCCGCATGACCGTCGTGGTCGAGACGCCGGCCCGCTCAGCCACTTCCCGTGCGCTGGCAAAGGCGATGTCATAGGGATGGGACAGGGCGAACTTGGCGACTTCGAGCCGCCCGCCCTTGAGCCGGCGGGCGCCAAGGCGAAACGCCTCCTTCAACTCCGGGACGCTTGCCGGCGGCTTCAGCCTCCAGCCGGGCAATTCAAGCGACTGTTCGTTCATGGGCAAACAACCTCCTTCGCGTCTCGCTGCAAAGTGATCTCGATCTGCCGCGCACCGTTTTCCGCCCGGTCGAGAAAGGCAGCAAACGCACCCAGGAAGATCGATAGGAAACCGGCGACAGAACCGTCCCACCCTGCTTCCGGCTCGCGGCCGAAGTTTATGGAAAGGGCGCGGTAAAGTCGCAGTTGCTCCTGCGGTATCGCAGGCAGCGCCAGGTGAGCCGCCTGGCGCAGGCAGTACCAATCGGCGATGACATCAATCATTCGGCAGGCGGCGATTTGTTCGCTCGACATTCCGCATGCATTTGCAAGCGCGTGCAAGGTATGCGCCGCCGCGTCAGCATCGAGAAACTCCGCGCAGATACCTGCAAGCGTGGCTTTCGAGACGCGGTTCACCACATCCTGCGGCCACTCCTTGGGGAAATAGCGGTGGTGAACCAATGCCAGCTTATGAGCCCTCAGGAAGGCACCGTAATCCTCGGCACCGAAAGCGAGGTCGTCCGCTTCCGCGAGCTGCTCCGTCTCGCGGCGATAGGCCGGCGCAAGACGCGGATCCAGAGCCGCTGCCTGCAGCTCGACGGTATCAACAACGATGCCGTCGTTCACAGGCTGAATGATCTTGAAGGCCGGCGGATAGGCGACCAGCGAAGGCACCGCCACATTGGTGATCTGACGCTCGGCAGGCCCGCGCCGCGTTACGCCCTCGACATGAAGATGACCGCTGAAATGTACGGCGAGCCCGGCGCCAAGCAGGGCATCGGCGACAGCCTCACGCGGCGTGCGCCGGGCGACATTGGTTTCCCCGAAAAGAACCCGCTCGGCCCCGGTCGCGCCATCGAACGGATCGAGCGCCGGGTAGTGCGAAAAGGCGAGCACGGTCTTGCCCAGCACCTCTGCCCGCGCACAGACATCGGCTATCCACGAGACGATGAAGGGTTTCAGGCGCAGCATGGCGTTCCAGCCGGCAGCGGTGCTGTCGACGAAAGCGGCCTCCTGGCCGCCTTCAAACGTGCCATCCCGTGGCTCGAACACATTGGCGTCAATCATCAACAACCAGATGCCCGGCTCCGGCTCGACCAGATAGGAGGCGTCCATCAACGCATAGCGGTTGCGTCCATCCGGCGAAGCCACCTCGTAACGCCGGCTTTCAACGTCTTCGGCAAGACCGAACGGCGTTTCCCAATGCAGGTAGTCCGGCTTGCGAAAATAGCCGTAGGCAGCCATCGGTCCGAGACCGGACGGGTAGCCCTCGCAATACATGCGCTGAGTCACGACCGCGCCCTCGGCCATCGGTGCCGGATCACTCGTCACCCAGACGCCGCGGCCGGCCTGATCCAGGAACTCCTTGGTGTGGTTGCGCCCCGCCGGGCCGAAAATGTCGTGGTTGCCCGGAAGGGCATAGAAGGCGGTGCCATGCTCGCTCGCATGCCGATCGAGGATGCGGCGCAGGCTCGCAGTCGTCTGCCGCTGGCCGTCGTCGGTGTAGTCCCCGAGCAGCACGACATGTTGGATGCCACGCTCGCGCACCTCGTCCAGCGCCACCGAAAGCGCCCTGGCGCTCTCGTTGAAAACACGGGTCGACTGCCGCGTTTCCGCCCAGCTGCGAACCATCATCCGCTGGCCGTCAATAGTCATGCCGGGAAAATCGAAGTCGCCTTCAAGGTCGTGGAAATGCGCGTCGGCGATAACGGCGATGCTCGGCTGGCTGCGTTTCAACATCAGTCCTGCCCGGATGTCTTTCCGGCGATCATGTCGATCCATTCAGACGCACGGCGTGCCGCGTTGTAGAGCATCGGCTTGGGGGTCTCGAACCATTCGTCGGGACGCAATTCGCGATGTTCGCGGATATGGGCGACGGCGGCGTCGAGCGTCGGGAACAGTTCCGGCTGCTGCTTGTGCAGGAACAGCGCCACGAGCGAGACCGACCGGCTGCGTCCGCCGCGGCAATTGACCAGCACATTGCCGCCATCCGCAAAGGGATAGGTTTCACGCTTCGGCATCGCCTGACGCAAGGCGCCATCCAGGATGTAGTAGGCGCCGAGCATCATGGTATCAGGGCTACCTTCTCCGTCGATCAGGCCAAGCTTGTAGTAGCGAATGTCGGCATAGCCGCTGGGCCGCAGATTGCCGCCACCGTCAATGTCGGCCTCACGCACCCAATTGATATCGAGATTAATCGCGCAGTTGACGACCACAGAGATGCCGTGCCGCTTGAGCAGATCAAGATCGCGTGCGCCATCGCTGCCGCCGATATAGAGGTCTGATTTGTGCGGACCCAGGCCCTTGGCGATCAGGCTGATTGCCGGTCGCGCGTAAACAGGTGCATCCATGCCGTTTCCTTTCGAGGTCGGGCGGCGCCGAGAGACATGCCACCCATAATTCTCAGTCTTTATTCTTTGACGCGGTCGCTCATGCGAGCCGGAGTTCAGCCACTGGCGCGTCCGCCGACGCGATCGGTATCCGCGACGCCTGGCTGATCCCCGGTGCAATACCGGGGGCGGAAGCGAGAACCGGCCCGCCGTGGCGAAGACTGCCGATTTCCATGAAGGGGCAGACGTCGCCGCCGGCCTCGGCAACCAGCAGCAAGCCGGCCACACAATCCCAGGAGTTCATGTGCAGCTCGATATAGGCATCGGAACGACCGTCAGCGACATAGGCGAGCGCCAGCGCGCCGGAGCCAGCCCTGCGGACATTGGTGCCGAGCGCCAAGAGGTCGCGGATGGTTTCAAGGTAGATCTCGTTGGACACACGGCCGGACCAACCCATCTCAACCGACGCAGTCTCGAACGCGGTAGTCGCCGAGACTGTAATCGGCTGGCCGTTGCGGGTCGCACCGACGCCGCGCTCGGCAAAATAGAGCTCGTCCAGCGCAGGATTGTAGATGGCGCCGATCTCCGCCCGGCCGTTTTCGATATAGGCGATCGAAATGCAGAAATGCGGGATGCTGCGGGCGAAGTTGGCCGTGCCGTCAACGGGATCGACCACCCAGAGACGATTGCTGATCGAGCCACCGCCTTCCTCACCGAAGAAGCCGTCATCAGGAAAGTGTTCGGCAATCGCCTTGCGAATATGCGCCTCGGATGCAGCATCCGTCTCGGTCAGAAAGTCCTGCGGGCCCTTCATCGAGAAGCCGCGGCTCGCACTCTCCTCGAAGCCCCGCAGCACGAGCGCGCCGGCCGACAGGATGACGTCGCTGCAGAGCTTTGCCCGACCCTGCAGATCGTTCGGATAGAATGGTCGTTCCAGGTTCATTCGGACATGACTCCTTTGCACACGCGAGCATCTTTGCACACGCGTTCATTGGTGACAAGCCCCATTCCCGGCTTCAATCGCGAGGATGGACGGAACGTCTAAGCCACGCGGCCGTCGCGGATCATCGCGAAGTAGTCGTCCTTGCCGATCTGTCCGCCCTTGAGCGAGATTTCGAGGCCATCGACAGCGGGATGGTGACTATGCGCGACGCAAAGCGGCGAGCCAGGAGATTGCGGCAGCGGCAACCGCAGCGTCAGAGCGTCAACCGAAAGCTTGCCGAGCGCGTGGCTGGACGTGTCGCCGCCGGCGATGACGGCGCGACGAAGACCGGCACGCGTGACAAGCTGCTGCAGCAGTGCTCCCAACCGCTCCCCAAGCCGATGGCGGGAGCCGTCCTCCAGCGACAGGGCAGCGCCGCGATCGGCCGCCGGCCCGAGCGCCGTATAGAATATCACGCTACGACCGGATGCGAGGCCCTGCAGACCGCGTACGACTGTGGCCTCGAGAGCCGCAGCTCCATCTACGCCCGCAAAATCCACCGCGTCGAGCGCGATGCCTTCGAAACCATTGTCGACCGCATGACGGATCTGCCGCTCGGTCGTTGACGACACGCTGCCGGATACGACCGCAATCTGATCGACGCGCCCGACCGCAGCAAAAGTGGGTGCCGCGCGCAGCAGGCCAAGCCGTTGCCATGCCCTCACCAGCGCATATTCCACACCCGACGATCCGCAGACGAACTGGCCAGACGCCGCCTTCAAGCGCCAGAGCTGACGCCCGACGACCGCCTGGCTCTCTTCATCGGCCACGTCGAACAGAACGATATCGTCGCCGGCTGCAAAAACCCGATCGCTCGCCGCATCCGCGTCAGCCGCCTTAAGCGCCGCAAGGTCGACAAGACCACAGCGAAGTGCCGTCTGCGACGCGAGGTGGAGGCGAACATCCGCCTCGTTCATCGGCGTTACCGGGTGCCGGCTCATGACGGGATGGCGATCGATCCGGTAGGTCTCACCGCGATAGGCGGCAAACAGATTGCCGAACGCGGTATAGCGGCGGATCTGCGGCGCGCCGAGGACGAGCGGCACCGCCGCCGCCCCGAAAATGTCGCGACCGATTTCGATGGCCTTGCCGATGCTGCCGAGTTGCGGGCTGGAATCGAAGGTCGAGCACACCTTGTAATGAGTGATCGCCGCACCGAGAGATTTCAGCCAGGCGAAGGCGGGAGCGAGATTGTCATCCATCCAGCCCGGCGTCTGGCTGCGGCTCGTGCCGGCAAGACCGAAGGCACGGCAATGCGAAAAGCGATCAAGGAGTGAAGCATCCGGGATCTTCAGGAACAGCGCCGTGTCGACGCCCTGAGACGCAAGCGCCTCCATCACATCGGTGGAACCGGTCAGGTCGTCGCCGTAAAAGCTGAGCAAAGGTGTCTGCATGGAAGGTCTCGCTGCGATTTGCATTCGCTCAGGCGCCCTTGCCATCGGCGAACTTTTCAAGGGACTGGGCAAGCTCAATGTGGTCGCGGGCATAATCGGCCAATGATATGCCGGCAACGGCCGCCTCCCAGGCCTGACGAACCGCCCGGACGCCCGCCCCGGCACCGCCAGGGTGGCTGACGATGCCGCCGCCGCAGAGATAAAGAAGGTCCGTCGATCCGCCGGTCCGCATATAGGTGTCGGGGGCCTGACCACCCCATTGCCCGGAGCCGACGACCGGCAGCGGGCAATCCTGCGGCGCAAACAACGGCGTGCTGACGGCCTTGAACGATTTCACGAAGCTGTCGTCCGGCTCCCAGTACTTGACGCGGATGCCATTGATCTGGAACTGATCGACACCGAGCAGGCGCCAGAACTGCTGCCACACGGAAAACTCCATTCCGAGTCCGCCGTGACGGGTCAGGACATCCCAGCCATTGCGGTGGGCGTGCAGGATGAGCTTGGACCGTTTGCGCAGGAAGGCGACGCCGCCCATGCCGATGGAGTTGATATTGACGACAGCAGCGTTGCCACCGGCAGCAGCAACCAGATCGTGATTGCGCATCATTTCGTCGGGATCAGCGTGCGAGATGCCGAAGGCATACATAACCTTCTTGCCGGTCTTCTGCTCGTGATCGAGGATTTTCGGCATGATCGCCGCAACCCGGTCCTTCAGCGGGGAGTAGGCCGGGCTCATCAGCTTTTCGTCGTCCTTGATGAAATCTACCCCTGAAGACAAAAGTTCGCCCACCAGTTCCGCCGTCTCCTGCGGTCGCAACCCAAGCGCCGGCTTGACGATCGTGCCGATGATCGGCCGCCCCGCAACGCCGGTCAGCCGCCGGCTGCCATCGACACCGAATTGCGGTCCGGGGTGGGCAGCCGCGAACTCTGGCGGCAGTTTCATGTCGACGACGCGGATGCCGGTCATGCCCTTGATCGAATAGACGCCACCAATGGCAATCGTCATCAGCGCCGAAAGGTCGGTGCCAACGGCATCGAGCGGAAAACAGACGTCGACATCCGCCCGGTTGAAGCGCTTCGCCTCCCCGGCTTCCTCCGGCAGAGATGGCCGGTCTGTCGGCTCAAGATGCCGGATGGCGACGACACGCGCGGCCACCCGCGCTTTCAGTTCCTCGGTTTCTCCGGGGACGGCGACGAAGGTCCCGGTCGACTGGTCGCTGGCGATCTTTGCGGCGAGCGCCTCCACGTCGCCGGCGCTCTCTATCCGGTAGGTCATGCGTATCACGGGCGGTTCTCTCTTCGGCTCGAAAGGAGTGGCTCTTTCCATCAAACTGGTATAATGAGTATCTCAGTTGTGCAAGAAGAATCTCTGAGCGGGCGTCGCCATGCGAACCATTCCTTATCCGCTGGAATCGTGCATATAGGACAGACGCTCAGGCACCGGTGGAGTTCACATGATCAGCCAGCCAGAACCCATTGTTCGCAGGAAACTCTCCGACGAGGTTTTCGCCCGTTTGAAGACCTTGATCGAAAGCGGCGAATTGCAGCCCGGCGACGAGATGCCGTCGGAACGCATGCTGATGGAACGGTTTCAGGTCGGCCGACCGGCGATCCGCGAAGCGATGCAAGCCCTTGCGAATATGGGCCTTGTGGAGATCTCGCATGGTGAACGCGCCAAGGTGCTCAAGCTCACGCCGAAGTCGCTCTTCCGCCAGATGGACGTGGCCGCGAAGATCATGTTGTCGGGCTCTTCGGATTCGCTCGAACATCTGAAAAGTGCCCGCATCTTCTTTGAACGCGGCATGGTGCGCGAAGCCGCGAGCCGCGCAACGGCGGCAGATGTCGCCGCGCTGAAGGACACGCTCGCCCGCCAACGCGACGCGCTTGGCGATTCCGAAACCTTCATCGCCGCCGACATGGCCTTCCATAGCTGCATCGCGCAGATTTCCGGCAACCCCATCTACACCGCCGTCAGCGAAGCGATGCTGGGCTGGCTAAAGGAATACCACACGGAAATGCTGATCTGGACAGGCCGTGAGAACCACACACTCGCCGAGCACGAAGAGATCATCGACTGCATCAGCCGCGGCAATCCCGACGATGCCGAACAGGCGATGATCAAACACCTCGAGCGCTCGCGCGCCCTCTACGCCCTGAAGGGCAAGGCTGAAGGCGCCAACGGCTAACGGGGAATGTCGACGCGGGCAACAGCATAGGCCAGCAACCGGATGCTTTCTCCGCAAAGGTCGACGGCCCTCGGCTCACCGGAGCTCTCTCGCATCCAGTTCTCGTCGAGAACGGTAAGTTTTGACTTACCGATTCGACCGATAGTCACGATCTGGGCCTGCGGACCGATATTCGCCAGAAGCACCGTTCTGCCGCTATCCGTAACGGCGCCGATACCGACAAGCGCGTCCGGAGCGCTGGTTTCGACCGCCACGCCCGCGCGGCCCGACAATTCCGCCAGCCACTTCAGCACGTGAAAGAGCGGACGCTTTCCGCCTTCCTTCACCGGTTCTCCGGCGGCGGCAATCAGACCGAACGGGCCGCAAAGCGTCGAGAGCGTCAGCACCTCCGGCCCAGCCTCGGCTACCGTCGCAGCGTAGGCAAGTGTCCAGGCGGCGCCGAAGAGGGCGTTGTGCCGCGGATCCCTGTTCGCCATCGCAATCCGCCGGCCAAGCAGGTTTTCCTTCGTGGCACTGCCATAGGGGTTCTGGCGCATCGCGATCGTCGATGGGCCGATGCGGTAGGGCTTTTCTCCATAGATCGCGCGAACTGAACGCGTCACATGACGCAAGGCTTCGAACGTCTGCATGACACTCAGATCGTCTGCGGCATGGACGATCGGATTGGTGCAATGGGTAAGATAGGACAATGGCTCGGGCGGTACGCGTTTGCGATTGAGCTCGGTGAAGTAGCTGAACATGCCACCGCCAAGCGGCAGTCCGGGAAACGCACGCTGCGCCGCCGCATAGACCGCTTCGAGTGGCGGGCAATCCGGCCAGACACTTCCGGGCGGCGTCGATTGGCGGTCAACCGATGGCGACACGGCAATGCTCGAAAGCATGAGGCCGGCCTTTTCGACATCAGCCGCGACCGCCTTCAGTTCCTCGTCAAGCGACTGCCGGCAGGGCAGGAAACACTCGAGGGTCACCTTGGCGCCGCTCGCCTGCGCAATTCTCCGGAAGCCTGAAAGCGCCTCGCCTCCATGACCGGCGCCCGGATCGAAATGGCAGATCAGGTGCCGGGCGCCAAGCTCGGCGACGAGACCCGCATGGCGCAGTTCCTCCGTCAGATCCTCCGGACGCAGGCCAAGGCCGATCTCGGGCAGCGTCTGGCCGATCTCGGCGAGCGAAATCTCGATTGCTCCACCCACCCGTTCATCCGCGACGGCCGACGGAGCGGACTGTGTGATTGTCAGCCGAACCGACTGACGAAGCATTTCGCCCGCCTTCAGCATATAGGGCCAGGGCAGTGCCAGTGGGCGAACATAGGTCTTGTAGGAACCATCCGTCCAATTGCGCTGGTCTTCCATTTCGAAGACATCGCCGGTCATCCGGCACTCGGCCGTGACCCCGGGCGCGGCCTCATGGGTGATGGCCGAAATGCTCTTGAACGGCTGCCAAGGCTCGATGAAATCGGGAAAAATGGCCCGCTCGATCGTGCCGTCGCCATGCTCTACTGCAACGGGCCTGCCGGCGATGCCCACGACCGGATGAAGCACGACGAACCCGGCGCGCGCCGTCTCAAAATCGCGATCGGGCGTGAACTCCGCGGCAAAAGTGACGGATTGTGGGTCGAGCGCGATCCTCGCATCGCAGCGAAGAACGGCCCCGTCCGGCGCCGCGAACCGGGCCGTGTAGCGGACGGTAGCGTGACCAGCGATTTCCTCGATCTGCACGCCGTCCAGCACCGCTTCGCAGGTGCCCCAATCGCGATCGCGAATGAGGAACGAAATGCCGCGCAGAACCTCCCGTCCGGCAAACCGGATCGTGCGCAGATTGCCGCCTACCAGGTCGACGCTCAGTTGCCCAGCTTGCAGGCGTTGCACGGGCGGCTCGCTCTCGTCGGAACCGAACAGGAGAAACGCGCGCGATAGCGTCATCCGAGGAATTCCGAGAGCGGCACGGTGCGCTTTTCCGCTGCGCTGAGATAGGACGCCTCGACCAGTGCGAAGGTCTGCAGGTTGTCGCGACCGGATGTGTCGGGTTCGCGCCCGTCGCGCAGACACTCGACCCAATGGCGTTGGATGAGACCGACGCTTTCCTGAATGTTGTGCCACGGCCGCGAGGCCCATGGCAGAAGGCGCGGCTGCACGTCGCTCACCTCCGTTCCATCCGGCGAGTGAACGGACAGGCGGTAACTCTGCGACAGGCGGAGCGTGCCCTTGCTGCCATCGACTTCGAGCAAGGTTTCCGGGAAAGGCTCGACCGGCAGCCGGGTCGCATAGCTGCAATCGACGATGGAGGTGATGCCGGCCGCATGATCGAGCATCATCGTTGCGACATCCTCGCCTGCAATCGCAGGATTGACCCGTCGCGTGCGCGCCGTCACAGCCGTCGCATTGCCAAACAGAAAACGGGCGATATCCAGCGCATGAATGCCGAGATCCTCGATGATGAACCGTTTGCCGGTGGCAAGGTAAGGTTGGCCGGAGAAAACGTCATAGGCAGAGCGGAAGCTGACACGTCCCCAGAAGACTTCGCCAATCGCGCCGCTGTCGATTGTGGCCTTCGCCGCCCGGATCGGCGATTGCCAGCGGAAGTTTTCATGGATCATGAAGGCGACGCCGGCCCGGTCACAGGCGGCGACCATCGCGGCAGCGTCTTCCATTGTCGGCGCGAACGGCTTCTGGCAGATCGTCGCCACGCCGTTTGCCGCCGCCATCTCCACCAGGCGGCGATGGCTGGCAACCGTCGTCGCGATGTCGACGAAATCGAACCCGCCATCGGCAAACAGCGCTTCTGCGGAACTATAGCGTCGCTCAATGCCGAAGGTGTCGCCGACGATCTGCAGCCGCGCCGGATCACGGTCGCAGATCGCGACGATGCGCGCGCCCGCAGCGTCACTCCAGCCGTGCATCTGGTTGACCGCGAAGAAACCGCAACCGATCAGTGCACCTTTCAATTCCGTCATCCTTCAACCCTTCTTGGCAAGCTGCATCAAGGTCACCTGCTGCTGCAGCCGGCGCTGGGCCTGATCGACGACCACCGCGACGATGATCACGATGCCCTTGATGACCATCTGCCAGAAGGAGGAGATCCCCATCATCACGAGCCCGTCCGACAGAATGCCGATGACAAAGGCGCCGATGATCGTGCCACCGATGGTACCGCGCCCGCCGGACATCGACGTGCCGCCGAGAACAGCCGCCGCGATCGCGTTCAGTTCGAACGAATTGCCGGTCGCCGGATGCGACGCCATCAGTTCCGACGAGATCACAAGGCCGACGATCGCCGCGCAGAAGCCCGAGAACATGTAGACGAACATCTTCACCCGGTCGACCCGGATGCCCGACATGCGTGCGGCGCGCTCGTTGCCGCCAACGGCAAAGATGTGGCGGCCGATCGGCGTGTATTTGGCGACATAGGCGGCTGCCAGCGCCACGACGATGAGGATCCAGATCGAAACCGGCAGGCCGAGCACACGCCCCGACCCGAGGAAGGCAAAGCCCGTGGTCGCAAGCTCCGGCTTGCCGACGAGGTTGGGGAACGTCTGGCCGTCCGACGACAGCAGCGCGAACCCGCGTGCTACATAGAGCGTGCCAAGCGTGGCAATGAACGGCGCCACGTTGAGTTTGGTGATCAGCAGACCGTTGATCGCGCCGATTGCGACGCCGACGGCAAGCGTGATCAGGCAAACCTCGACGATGTTGAAGTAGACGGTGAAACCGAACTGCAGGTCGATGCCGTTGAGGATGAGACCGCCGGCCACCATGCCGCAGAGCCCGACGATCGACCCGACCGACAGGTCGATGCCGCCAGTGATGATGACGAAAGTCATACCCATGGCCAGGAACGCGTTCAGCGCCACGTGCTTGGACATCAGGATGATGTTGGCCGTCGACAGGAAGTTCGGCGCGAAGATCGAGAAGAAAGCAATCACCGCGAACAAGGCGATGAAGGTTCTGAGCTTCATCAGGGTCAACAGGACCGACCCGCTGGAAACGTCCGTCGCGTCGGTGGTCGTGGTTGCCGTCGTCATTGGGCGAGTTCCCTTGTCGTTTTGTGTCCTTCGGCCGAAGCCTTGACGATCAGTTCTTCGGTCGCGTCCCGGCGGTCGATCACGGCGACCAGTCGGCCGTTGCTCATGACCGCGATGCGGTCGGACAGAGCCATCACCTCCTCGAGGTCCGAGGTGGAAAAGAGGATGGCGAGCCCCTCGCCCGCCAGGCGCCGCATCGTGCGAAACACGTCCGCTTTCGCCCCGACATCGATGCCGCGGCTCGGCTCGTCCATCAGCAGAACCTTCGGCTCCGTCATCAGCGCCTTGCCGATGACCACCTTTTGCTGGTTGCCGCCCGACATCGAGGTCACTTCGAAGTCGGGGTTGGGGGCCTTGATGGAGAGATCACGGATCGCCGATTTGATGGCCGACCGCTCGCGCTCGCCGGCGATGTGGAAACCGAAGCGCACGAAACGATCGAGGCTTGCCAGCGTCAGGTTGCTGGCGATCGAGAGCGCCTGGACCAGACCTTCGCGCTGCCGGTCCTCCGGGATCAGCGCCAGGCCCTCCCGGATCCGGCGCGACGTATCGCGACCGGCGACCTCGACGCCACCGACACGAATGCTGCCGGTGGAATGGGCATGCTGGCCCATCACGCATTCGAAAAATTCGCTGCGCCCTGCCCCCATCAATCCGTAGATGCCGAGTACTTCACCTGCCCGCACCGAGATCGAGACGTGGTCGACGGCAAGACCGCCTGTCTTCCGTGGCAGGCAAATATCCTCCGCACGGAACATTTCCTCGCCGAGGCGATGATCGACGGACTTGGCAAAATCCTTGGCGTCGGATCCGATCATCGAACGGACAATCCACTTGGTATCGATGTCGCGCACCATGGCGTGCCCGGTAATCTGGCCGTCGCGCAGGACGGTAATATAGTCGCCGATGCGCATCAGCTCTTCGAGGCGGTGGGAGATGTAGACGATCGCCACCCCTTGCGCCTTCAACTCGCCGATGACCTTGAAGAGCACATCGACTTCGGCCGCCGACAACGCCGATGTCGGTTCGTCGAGAATGAGGATTCGGGTGTCGAGCGAGATCGCCTTGGCGATCTCGACCAGTTGCTGCTGGCCGATCGGCAAGTCCTCCACCAGCGTCTCGGCGTTGATGCCGGCGTCGAGCTTGTCGAGGAAATGATTGGCCTTTTCGACCTGCGCGCGATGATCGATGCCGCGAACGCCGCGCATGATCTCGCGCGTGGCAAAGATGTTCTCAGCCACCGACAGGTTGCCGAAGAGATTAAGCTCCTGAAATACCATGCCGATGCCGTGACGCTGGGCATCGGCCGGCGAATGAAACTCGACCTCCTGGCCCTCGAGGAGGATCCTTCCGAGCGAAGGCTTCTCCACCCCGGCAATGATGCGCATCAACGTCGACTTGCCGGCGCCGTTCTCGCCGACAAGCACGTTCACGGCACCGCGCCTCAGCGCCAGATTGGCATGGCGCACCGCGACGATGCCGGAATAAACCTTGGTCACATCCTCAAGGCGCAGCACGCAGCTGTCGTCATTTTCCGGGTGCATTGTCATTCGCTCACCGTCAACTGAACGGGTACGAACAGCGGCAACTGGCCCTTGGCAGGCAGCGGAAAGGCCCCCAGCGCATCGACCTTCTTGCCGACAAGCCCGTCGCGCGAGAGCTTTTCCAGAATGAGGCCGTTGACATGGGTGTTGAACGACTTGCCGTATTGCGCCCACTCGATCTGGTTCTTGAATTCGTTGAAATTGACGAAGTCGAGACTGTCGCGGATCGCCGTGCCGCGGATCGCCGGCCCGATCTGCACGCGGGCATCGGCCTTGCCGTCGCCATCCGCGTCGACATCCACGTAGGCCGATCGCGATTTCGTTTCGGCTGCAACGATGGTGCCGGTGAGGCGAGCCGCAAATGTCCAGGGCGCGCTTCCCTGCTTTTCCTTGTGGCCGTATTTCGCGCCCGCCGCCTCGGGATTGCCTGATGCAAGCGCGGCCACCTCCTGAAAGCCGCCGGCCTTCTTGTCGAGATAGGGCACCACTTTCGTGTCCCAGCTTTCGGCGACCATACGATCGGGATTGAAGCCGCCGGACGCGGCCTCGGCAGCCTCCTGCGCCGTGGGCGTCTTGATGATCTTGCAACCCGACAGAGCGATCGCACTGACAAGTGCAAGCGCAGCCGCGGCCTTCAACTTCCGCATCGAGAACTACTCCGTGACAGGACGATGGCGCGCGACGGCGGTCTGCGTCGTCGCGCGCCTGGAGGATCAGTGGAGGATCAGTCGGCGAGAGCGAAGGTCTCGAGCTGGCCGGCGTTCTCGCTGTTGATCAGCACGCAATCCATCAGCTGCTTTTCTTCCGCCGGGCCCTTGCCTGTCGTGATGTAGTCGTGGGCCTGTTGGACGGCCATCTGCGCCTGGGCAAAGGCCGGCTGCAGAACAGTCGCCTTGATGCCGCCCGACTTGATTGAGTCGCGGACGTCGTTGGAGCCGTCGAAACCGACGACGATGACGTCCTTGCGCCCGGCCGCCTGAAGCGCGGCGATTGCGCCCATCGCCATGGTGTCGTTGCCGGAGATCACGCCCTTGATATCGGGATTGGCCTGCAGGATGGTCTCCATCTTGCTGTAGCCCTCGGTCTGGCTCCAGTTCGCCGACTGCTGCGCGACCATCTTCATCTCGGGATATTCGCCGATGACGTCGTGGTAACCCTTCGAGCGGATGCCGGCGTTGAGATCGGCCTCGCGGCCAAGCAGCTCGACATAGTTGCCGCTCTCGCCCATCAGGCGGACGAACTCTTCGGCGCCGAGCTGGGCGCCCTGATAGTTGTTGGAGACGATCTGGGAGACGGCGACACCGGTGGCGTTGATCTCACGGTCGATGAGGAAGGAGGGAACGCCCGCATCCTTGGCTTTCTGAACCGCAGCAATCGAGGCTTCGGATCCGGCATTGTCGAGGATGATCGCCTTGGCACCGCGGCCGATGGCGGTGTCGATCAGCTGCGACTGCTTGTTGGCATCGTCGTCATGAACGAGCACGAGGGTCTCGTAGCCCAGTTCCTTGGCCTTGGCCTCGGCACCGACGGCTTCCGCCTTGAAGAACGGGTTGTCATGCGATGGCGTGATGATCGCGATCAAATCAGCGGCATAGGCCGGAATGGCCGAGCCCGCTGCCAGGAACGCCGCAAAGGCGGCGATGGTCATTCTGCGTGTCAGTTTCATCAGTTTTCTCCTCCCAGGTTGAATGGTGATCGGAGCCGCCTCACCGGCTCCGATGTCTCGTGCGCACCATCAGGTGATGCGGCGAATGCTGTCGGTGATTTCCTGTGGCTCGAACACCCGCTTCCAGTCGTCGCGCATCAGCATCGGCTTGCCGAACTCGATCGCCTTGTTGCAGGCATCGGAAAAGACACCTTCGACCTCGTCGAAGATCACCGCGCCGAGCACGTTCATGTGCCCGAGCAGGAAATCCCGCGCCGCTTCGCGCGGCACGCCGCGGGCGATGCATTCGTCCATCGCCTCGCGCATGACGACCAGCAGCGACGCGCATACGGTTTCCGACAGACCGGGCTCCAGCAGGGCCATCTGCTCGACGGTGACGCGGTGCGAGCGCATGACCGGCGCCCATATGAGCTTGGCGATCTCTTCCCCCTTGGCATAGTCGGCCTCAGGCCCCTGCATCAGCGCAGAGACGATATGCTGCTTGGCGGCGATGCCGCCGAAATGATCCTTGCGCGCGGCAAGCTCCGTCTCGTCGTTGAAGATCGGCGGATGGCAGGGATGCGTGACGAAATAGGTGAGATCGTCGCGCTCGGGCAGGTGGCCGGCGAAAGGTGCTGCCGCATCGAGGACGACGACCATCGTGCCTGGCGCCAATTGATCGACGATGCCTGCTGCAACCTTGCCGATCGCGGTATCCGGCACGGCGAGAATGACGACGTCAGCGCCATCAAGCGCCTGCTCGACATTCACTGTGCTGAGGCCGAGTTCCTTTGCCAGACGCGCGCGGCCAAGCTCGCTCACCTCGACGTGGCGCACATCGAAACGCGAGCCTTTGAGGTTCTTGGCCAAGCGGCAACCCATCTTGCCGCCAGCGCCGAACAAAGCAATCGAGGTCATGTCGTCTCTCCCAATCAGATCCTGTGACCGAAGTCATACGCGCAACTGGTATAATGAGTCAATAAGCATATCATCATCCATTGCGCACTTTCGGATCAATCGAGGACCTGCATCCGGATTTTTGCATCTTCCGGTGCGCCTCTGCCGAGCTTGTCCTCAAACGTGAGTTTACAAAAGTATTATTATATGATTTTTTGAGTTTGCTGCTGGGAGAGCAGCTTTCTTTGGGAGGAAACCATGAAATTCGCCAAAGCACTCGCGAGTGCAACGATCCTTGCTGCCTGCACGTTCGGCAGCGCATCTGCCGCAGATCTCGTCGTCGGCTTCTCGCAGATCGGCTCGGAGTCCGGCTGGCGTGCGGCGGAGACCACGCTGACGAAGCAGCAGGCTCAAGAGCGCGGCATCGACCTGAAATTCGCCGATGCCCAACAGAAACAGGAAAACCAGATCAAGGCGCTGCGCTCCTTCATCGCCCAGGGCGTCAATGCCATCCTGCTTGCCCCTGTTGTCGCCACCGGCTGGGACGAAGTTCTCCAGGAAGCCAAGGATGCGGAAATCCCGGTCATCCTGCTCGACCGGACCGTCGACGCTTCCGACGACCTCTACATGACCGCCGTCACCTCGGACCTCGTGCATGAAGGCAATGTCGCCGGCAAGTGGCTTGCCGACACAGTTGCCGGCAAGCCGTGCAACATCGTCGAACTCCAGGGCACGACAGGTTCTTCGCCGGCTATCGACCGCAAGAAGGGCTTCGAGCAGGCCCTTTCCGGCCACGACAACCTGAAGATCGTGCGCAGCCAGACCGGTGACTTCACCCGCACCAAGGGCAAGGAAGTCATGGAAAGCTTCCTCAAGGCCGAAGACGGCGGCAAGAACATCTGTGCACTTTACGCCCATAACGACGACATGGCCGTCGGCGCCATCCAGGCGATCAAGGAAGCCGGCCTGAAGCCGGGCACGGACATCCTCGTGGTCTCAATCGATGCTGTCCCGGATATCTTCCAGGCGATGGCGGCAGGCGAAGCCAACGCAACCGTCGAACTGACGCCGAACATGGCCGGTCCTGCTTTCGACGCGCTCGCCGCGTTCCAGAAGGACGGAACGAAGCCGCCGAAGTGGATCCAGACGGAATCGAAGCTCTACACCCAGGCCGATGATCCGACGAAGATCTACGAAGCCAAGAAGGGGCTCGGTTACTGATCCCAGACACGAAAGGCGCCGGCGCAAACCGTCGGCACCTGTTGTCGCAAGCCGGGCGATCGGCACCGCGGGTTTGAGCGATGGAACGGGCACGCCCACCTCGTTCTCGCCGCGGGTTGACGTCGGGCCGGCATGCTTTGCTCGAGTACGAGGATCGATGCGAAGCAGGACCGGTGCTTCGGCACGCTGAAGCGATGCGGCGCGCCCATTCGGGCGCTCCGCGTTCCACTCAGGGAGGGATCATGCAGACCATTGGCGACAGCCTGCTTTCCGCGACGCGGATCGACAAGGTTTTCCCCGGCGCAAAGGCGCTGGACAAGGTCGACTTTCATTTGCGTCGTGGCGAGGTTCATGCGCTTCTCGGCGAGAACGGCGCCGGCAAGTCGACGCTTGTCAAATGTCTCACCGGCGCCTATCGGCGCGATGGCGGGACGATCCTGCTCGAGGGTGTCGAGGTGGATCCGCGCGACACGTTCAATGCGCAGAAGCTCGGCATCGGTACCGTCTATCAGGAGGTCAACCTGCTGCCCAATCTGACGGTCGCGGAGAACCTCTTTCTCGGCCGGCAACCGCGCCGGCTGGGGCTCGTCGATGTCGGCGCCATGAACCGCCAGGCGCGCGCGCTGCTTGAAAACTACGAGCTCGATCTCGACGTCACCCGTGCGCTCGACAGCTATTCCGTCGCCATTCAGCAGGTCGTGGCGATCGCCCGTGCCGTCGATCTCTCCGGCAAGGTGCTGATCCTGGACGAGCCGACGGCAAGTCTCGACGCCCACGAAGTCGAGATGCTGTTTCGCATCATCCGCCGGCTGAAGGCCCGCGGGCTCGGCATCGTCTTCATCACCCATTTCCTCGAGCAGGTCTACGAAATCTCCGATCGCATCACCGTGCTGCGCAACGGCCAGCTGGTCGGCACCCGCGACAGGGCCACACTCGAGCGGCGCGACCTGATCTCGATGATGATCGGCCGCGAGCTTGCAGCGGAGATCCGCGCAGCGCGCGAAGAGCCCGATGTCACTGGACCGGTGCGCTATCGCTTCAAGGATTACGGCCGCAAGGGCCACATCTCCCCCTTCGACCTCGACGTAAAGGCGGGCGAAGTCGTCGGCATTGCCGGGCTTCTCGGCTCCGGTCGCACGGAGACCGCCGAGATCCTCTTCGGCGCGCACCGCGCCGACAGCGGCACGGCGGAGGTGGACGGCAAACCCGTCCAGCTATCGTCGCCGCGCCGGGCGATCGCGCACCGGTTCGGCTTCTGCCCGGAAGATCGCAAGACCGCCGGCATCGTCGGCGACCTCTCGGTGCGTGAAAACATCGTGCTGGCGTTGCAGGCGCGGCGCGGATGGACCCGACCGATCTCGCGCACCGAACAGAAACGCCTCGCCGACCACTACATCCGCGCGCTCGACATCCGCACGGCCGATCGCGAAAAGCCGATCCGGCTCCTGTCCGGCGGCAACCAGCAGAAGGCCATTCTCGCCCGTTGGCTGGCGACCGAGCCCGAATTCCTGATCCTCGACGAGCCGACGCGCGGCATCGATGTCGGCGCGCATGCCGAGATCGTCCGACTGATCGAGGGCCTGCGCGAGAAAGGCATGTCGCTGCTGGTCATATCGTCGGAGATCGAGGAACTCGTCGCCTATTCGACGCGCATCGTCGTGCTTCGCGACCGCCAGCACGTTGCCGCGCTCGAAGGCAACAGGATCACCGCGGACCAGATCATCGAAGCCATCGCATCGGCGAATGAACGGGGAGCGGCATGACAGCAATACTCAAGAGCTATGCGCTTCGGCTTCTGCCGCAGATCATAGCGCTGGCGGCCATCCTGCTGATGGTATCGTTCGTGTTCCCAGGCTTCTTCCGCCTCGAAATTCAGAACGGCCGCCTTTATGGCAGCCTCATCGACATCCTCAACCGCGGCGCACCCGTGGTGCTGCTCGCGATCGGCATGACCGTCGTCATCGCCACCAAAGGCATCGATCTTTCCGTCGGCGCCGTGATGGCGATCTGCGGAGCGGTGGCCGCCTCGTCGATCACGTCAGGCCACTCGCTGGCGATGACGCTCGTGATCACCCTTGGCACCGGCATCCTCTGCGGCCTATGGAACGGCGTCCTCGTCGCGATACTTGATATCCAGCCGATCATCGCGACGCTTGTGCTGATGGTCGCCGGGCGCGGCATCGCCCAGCTCGTCACCGAAGGCGCCATCCTCACCTTCAACGATCCGGGGCTGATCTTCCTTGGCAGCGGCTCCTTCGCATGGCTGCCCCTGCCCGTGATCATCTGGCTGGTCTTCGGCATTCTGGTCGCGCTGATCGTGCGCAAGACGGCACTTGGCATGCTGATCGAGGCGATCGGCATCAACCGCCAGGCAAGCACGCTCTCCGGCGTGCTGACCCCGGTGCTGCTGATCGCTGCCTATATGTTGTCAGGCCTTTGTGCCGCGATTGCCGGCATCATCGCTGCCGCCGACATCAAGGGCGCCGACGCCAACAATGCCGGGCTCTGGCTCGAACTCGACGCGATCCTGGCCGTGGTCATCGGCGGCACATCGCTTCTCGGCGGTCGCTTCAGCATCGCAGCCTCCGTGCTCGGTGCAATCATCATTCAGTCGATCAACACCGGCATCCTGCTTTCCGGCTTCCCGCCGGAATTCAACCTGATCATCAAGGCGGCGATCATCGTCTTCATTCTCGTGCTGCAGTCGCCGCCGGTTCGCAACGCCTTCACCTTTGTAGCGCTCCTGCGCGCCAGCAGAAAACCGACGGAGCGGCAAGCGCGATGAAACCGAAATACCTGCCGCTGACCGCAACCATCGTCATTTTCGTGCTGAGCTACGCACTTTGCGCGGCGCAGTACCCCAACATCCTGTCGACGCGGGTGATCGGCAACCTCCTGACCGATAACGCCTTTCTCGGCATCGCCGCCGTCGGCATGACCTTCGTCATCCTGTCCGGCGGCATCGACCTGTCGATCGGCTCCGTAATCGCCTTCACCGGGGTGTTTCTGGCGGTCGTGCTGGACAATACCGCCATCCATCCGCTCGCGGCTTTCGCCATGGTGCTTTTGATCACGACGCTTTTCGGCGCTGTGATGGGTGCCATTATTTACTACCTGGAGATGCCCGCCTTCATCGTCACGCTCGCGGGCATGTTTCTGGCGCGCGGCATGGCCTTCGTGCTGTCGATCGACAGCATCGCCATCAAGCACCCGTTCTATGGCACGATGAAAGGGCTCTATTACAAGCTCCCCGGCGGCGGCAGGATCACGCTCATCGGCGGGTTGATGCTGCTGGTCTTCGCCATCGGCATACTGATTGCCCATCGCACCCGCTTCGGCACCGACGTCTACGCGCTCGGTGGCGGCACTACCACCGCCAAGCTGATGGGCGTCCCGGTCGGGCGCACCACCATCCTGATCTACGCGCTGTCGGGCCTGCTCGCCGGTCTCTCCGGCATCGTCTTCTCGCTCTACACCTCGGCGGGATATTCGCTTGCGGCTGTTGGCGTCGAGCTCGACGCAATCACCGCGGTGGTCATCGGTGGAACGCTTCTGACCGGCGGCTCCGGTTTCGTCGCGGGCACCTTCATCGGCATTCTCATCCAGGGCCTGATCCAGACCTACATCACCTTTGACGGCTCCCTCTCCAGCTGGTGGACGAAGATCCTGATCGGCCTGCTGCTGTTCGTCTTCATCCTGATGCAGAAGGGCATCGTCTACGTGTCCCGCCGCGAACAGCGGCACGCCTAGGAAAGGACCCCGTTGCACGTCATGTCGCCAGGACGGTTCGCAAGACAACCCGTGAAACGCTCGAGCCACGGCCATGTGGTCGACGAACTCGGGCGCGCGGTGATCGGCGGCGAGTTCGCAGCCGGCGATATTCTGCCGGGGGATGTCGAGCTGGCGGCACGCTTCAAGGTGTCGCGCACAGTGCTTCGCGAGGCAATGAAGACGCTCGCAGCCAAAGGCCTCGTGTTCCCCCGTGCGCGCATCGGCACGCGCGTGATGCCGCAGGCGCATTGGAACCTGTTCGACAGCGACGTGCTTTCCTGGCATTTCAGCGTCGGTGTCGACGAGACGTTCCTCAATCACCTGAGCGAAATCCGGCTGGCGCTCGAACCGTCGGCGGCAGCGCTTGCGGCCGAGCGCGCCTCCGACGCCGACATTGCCCAGATGATGCGGCTTGCCGTTGCCATGGGCAACGACGACCACAGCGCAGAGACACTCGCCCATGCTGACCTGGAGTTCCACCTGCATCTTCTCGATGCATCGCTCAATCCGTTCATGCGGACGGTCGGCAATTTGATCGAGGCGGCGCTGATCGGCGTATTCAAGCTTACCAACCCGAATGCCAACCGTAACGAAATCGACCGTGTCGCCGTGACCCACATCCGCATTGTCGAAGAAATTCGCCGCGGTGACGCCGAGGGCGCCCGGCAGGCGATGGAAGACGTCATCCGGGCGGGCCAGCAGCGACTGATGTCAGACCTGACGGTGCAAGGGCACAGTCCGTCGTAACAGGCCGCGCGTCGCACGCGACCGGTGTCCGAACCCGGACGAAAACACTGTGTCCGCACTCGTACCCCCCCGCTAATCCTTGCAACTGCCCTTTGCAAAACTTTTAAGATTCCGGCGCATAACGTGCCGCGGAATCCAGGAGTTGACGGTGGAAGCACTACATACCCCGACGATCATGCTGAGCTCTTTCGCCACGCTTGTGGTCTTTGCTGTGTTCTTCGCGCTCGCTTCGCGTCAGGAGCGCAACAGCCTTGAACTGCGGCTGTGGTCCTGTGCGTTTCTGGTCGCGGCTCTGGGGTTTACCCTGCTGGCTCTCAGAGGCCCCGACTATTCCTTCGTCGCCGTTTCGCTGGGCAATGCTCTTGCGGTGCTGGGGATCGCGATGATCTGGCTCGGCTTGCGTGCTTTCGACAACCAGCCGATGAAGATCGCATCCGCCTTGGCCGGACCGGCACTGTGGCTGCTGGTTACCGGCTTTTCCGACTACGTCCAGAATGACGTTACCAGCAGGATCGTGCTGTTTTCGGCGCTGATCTTCGTCTATTCGGCCATGATCGCGGTCGAGATCTTTCGTTCCGACAATTTCCGGAAGCTTCCAAGTTCCTACATCGTTGCGTTTCTCTTCGCGACGCATGGGCTGTTTTATCTGGTGCGCATCCCGCTCATCTTCGTCTGGCCGCTTTTCGGCAACACGGCGTCGGGCGCCGAGCAGCCGCTGTGGTACCAGCTCCTAACGTTCGAGTTGTTCATTCATAGCCTGGCGGGCGGCTTCTCGTTTTTCGCACTGATCAAGGAGCGGACGCAGTACAGGTACAAGCTGGCGTCGGAAACCGATGCCCTGACCGGCGTGCAGAACCGGCGCGCCTTCATGGCAAAACTCGAGACCTACCTTGCGACAAAGCCCGCTGAAGGCGCGTTGATGTACATGGACATCGACCACTTCAAGGCCGTCAACGATCGCTATGGCCACGCGGTCGGCGACAAGGTGCTCATCGAATGTGCCGCCGTCATCTCGCTAGCCGTAGGCGGCCGGGCCTTCCTCGCGCGCATGGGCGGTGAAGAGTTTTCTGCCTGCTTCCCCGGGGTCGACCGGTCGCAGGCCGCAGTGATCGCCGAAGATATCCGCGTTGCCTTCGAGCACGCGCTCGTCAGGGCAGGAAACACCACGCTTTCGGCAACGGTCAGTATCGGCGTCGCCTTTGTCGGCAACGAGCAGGAAGCGAGCGAGCTTCTGTCGTCCGCCGACCGCGCACTCTATGCGGCAAAGGCTGCCGGGAGAAACTCCGTCTGGGTCACCGGCAAGGACGGTGCTGCGCGGTTTGCATCGGGGCTGGCGGCCCAACCGGCCGAGCCGGCGCCTTCCCCGGGGAGGACCGAGAGAGGTTCGATGGCGCACTGCGCCTAGGTGCATCGCACCTGCCTTAATCGTTGCGCCGACGTGATCGAAGGGCCGGTTTTCTTCTGGAGGTCGGCCGCCGTGCCCAGCCGGCTACTCCTCGGTAAAGATCGGGTCTCGTGTGAACATTCCGCCCTGATAGACGGCAAGTGGAGACGATGGCTCCGGCCGGCCGGGAGACAATTCCAGTTCGGCACGAAAACGTTCGGCATTGTCGCGCGGCCGCCAGCCGAGATAGGCGGCATGGCCGTTGTCCCACCAGCGGCTGTCATTGTCCGAGATGCCCCAGACGATCGGGCAGCCGAGCATCGGCGCCCGGAACACGGCTGCGATCAGAGCGGCGAAATCGTCATAGGACATCCAGGTCGACAGCATGCGGTGGTTGGTCGGCTTCTCCATGCAGCTACCGATGCGCACCAGCGCGGTCTCCTGGCCGAACTTTTCAAAGTACATCCGAGCCAGCGCCTCGCCGAAGCATTTCGAAACACCATAGAGACCATCGGGACGCATCGGCGCATCCGCCGCCACGGGCTCGTCCTGCCGGTAGAATCCGACCGTATGGTTGGAACTGGCGAACAGAATGCGCGGCTGGCCATGCGCCCGCGCGGCTTCATAGAGATTGTAGAGGCCCAAAAGGTTCGCATTGAGGATCTTCGAAAACTTGTCCTCGACCGAAATGCCGCCCAGATGAAGAATGGCGTCGCAACCCTCGACCAACCGATCGACGGCCGCCGCATCGCCGAGATCGCAGGTCATGATCTCCTCGTGTGGCGCCGCGCTGCCGAGATCGGCAATATCCGAGACGCGCACGACCTCGGCCAGATGGGCAATACGCGGCCGCATGGCGCGGCCCAGCGCCCCCGCAGCCCCGGTGATCAACAATCGCTTCAAGTCACATCCTCCGCCGCCGGCGCGCTGTCGGTCCGGCTATCGATACATTGCATTTGAGCCCAACTCATCATACATGTTGGTGCAATTGCGTCAATAAATCGGTCCTGTGATGCCATAGGCCGAATAATCTGGCATATGGGTGGAGCAAAGAGAGCTGACGCGACGGCCAATGGCCACGAGAAGGAGACGAGATGAGTGTTCAAACGAAGCTGGAGCCGGGCACCGGAACAGGCACGTTGACCTCGAGGCTTGGCGACACTTTGCGACGGGCAATAACCGGGGGGCAATTCCCACCAGGCAGCAAGTTACCAAGCGAGGCGCAACTCTCAGAGATCCATGGCGTCAGCCGAACGGTCGTGCGCGAGGCGATCGCAGCTCTTCGAGCGGACCGCCTGGTCGAGCCGCGCCAAGGCGCTGGCGTCTTCGTCCTCGACACGCCGCCCGTTGCCGGCGCGGCACCGCTTTTCCTTCAGGGCGTTGATCCGGTGCGCGTATCCTCGATGATCGAACTCCTGGAACTGCGCACGGCGGTCGAGGTGGAAGCCGCGGGGCTTGCGGCCCTGCGCCGCTCGCCGGCACAGGAAGAGGTGATCATCGAACGGCACTATGCGGTGCGCGCCTGCCTGAATGCCGGCATCTCCAGCGTCGAGGCCGACTTCGCCCTGCATCTCGCCATAGCCGAGGCCACCAACAACCCGCGCTTCCGCGAATTCCTGGCCATGATCGGGCGCAACGTCATTCCGCGCGGCGCCCTGCGCAACGACGACAGCGAGCAGGACCAGTCCGCCTACATCGCCATGCTCGACAACGAGCATAACGACATCGTCTTCGCCATATCCAACGGCGACGAAGAAGGGGCCCGCGAGGCGATGCGGCGTCATCTGCGCGGCAGCCAGGCGCGTTACCGCACACTGCTTCGCGAACAGCGCGCACCTGTACGATAATTCATTGACATAAACCCATCATACATGTACGACAACTTTGCCAGAGGAGGCAGGCAGGGGAATCGAGCATGACGCCGCAAGAAATCAAGGCCGCGCTTGGCGCCGGCCTGTTGTCATTCCCCGTGACGCATTTCGATGCCGAGCGAAAATTCCATTCAGAGAGCTACCGCCGCCATGTCGAATGGCTGTCCGGTTTCGACGCCCCGGTGCTGTTTGCCGCCGGCGGGACCGGCGAATTCTTTTCGCTTTCGCCGAAGGAAATTCCCGGCATCGTCTCCGCCGCAAAAGAGGCGGCCGGCAAGACCGCGATCGTTTCGGGATGCGGTTTCGGCACCGAGATCGGCGTCGAACTGGCGCGCGCGGTCGAAAAATCCGGCGCCGACGGCATCCTGCTTCTGCCGCATTACCTGATCGACGCGCCGCAGGAGGGGCTCTTCGTTCATGTGAGGGAAATCTGCCGGTCGGTCGGCATTGGCGTCATGGTCTATAACCGCGACAATTCGGTGCTGACCGTCGACACCTTGAGACGTCTTTGCGACGAATGCCCGAACCTCATCGGTTTCAAGGATGGAACGGGCGATATCGGCCTTATCCGCCAGATTACCGCGACGATGGGCGACCGCCTCACCTATCTCGGCGGCATGCCGACGGCCGAGCTGTTTGCCGAAGCCTATCTCGGCGCCGGCTTCACCACCTATTCCTCGGCGGTCTTCAATTTCGTGCCCGGGCTCGCCGTCGAATTCTACAAGGCATTGCGCGCCGGAAACCGGGCGCGCTGCGAAGAGATCCTGCGCGATTTCTTTTACCCCTTCATGGCGATCCGCAACCGCCGCAAGGGCTACGCCGTCGCCGCGATCAAGGCCGGCGTCCGGCTGCAGGGTTTCGATGCGGGTGGGGTTCGGCCGCCGCTCGACGACCTGACGCCGCAGGAAGAAGACATGCTTGCAACGCTTATCGCACCCTGGAAACGCTAGGATGAAGATCGCAGCCGTCCGCACGCATCTCCTGGAGCACCGCCTGGCGGTGCCGTTTCAAAGCGCCTCGATGCGCTTCGACCGGCGCGCCCATGTGCTGGTGGAGATCGTCTGCGACGACGGCACCACCGGCTGGGGCGAATGCCTCGGACCGGCCAGGCCGAATACCGCGGTGGTCGCCGCCTACACGCCCTGGCTCATCGGCGCCGATCCGCTCGAAACCGAAAAGATCTGGGCACGGCTCTATAACGCGCTGCGCGACCAAGGCCAGCGCGGGCTGGCGGTGACTGCCCTTTCAGGCATCGACATCGCGCTTTGGGATATCAAGGGCAAACATTTCGGCGTTCCGGTCTCCACGCTACTCGGTGGTCGCTTCCGCGAAACCGTCAGCGCCTACGCCACCGGCAGCTTCAAGCGCGACGGCGTCGACCGCGTCGAGGACAATGCCGCCGAAGTCGCGCGCTATCGCGCGGAGGGTTTTCACGCCAGCAAGATCAAGATCGGCTTCGGCGTGCAAGAAGACCTTGCCGTGGTGCGTGCGGTGCGCGAGACCGTCGGGCCGGACATGCGGCTGATGGTCGATGCCAATCACGGCTACGACGTGCTCGAAGCGCTCGAATTCGGCCGCAAGGCCGCCGACCTGGACATCGACTGGTTCGAGGAACCGGTGGTGCCGGAACAGCTGGGCGCCTATCGCGAAGTGCGCGCCGGCCAGCCGATACCGGTTGCCGGCGGCGAAACCTGGCACAGCCGATGGGGCATGCGCGAGCCGGTCGAGACCCGCGCCGTCGACATCCTCCAACCCGATCTGGCCGGTGTCGGCGGTTTCACCGAGGCGCGCCGCGTCGCCGACATGGCAGCACTTCACGGTGTGCGCATCGTGCCGCATGTCTGGGGCACGGCAATCCATATTGCCGCCGCCCTGCAATTCATGGCGGCGATGGTGCCCAATCCGGTTCGCGTCAATCCGATCGAGCCGATCCTCGAATTCGATCGCACCGAAAACCCGTTCAGACAGGCGGTGATCAAAACCCCGATCGAGCATGAGCAGGGGGTGGTCAAAATCCCCTCTGGCCCGGGACTTGGCATCGAGATCGACCGCGATGCGCTTGCCGAGTTCCGGATGAGGGATGATTGAGATGCTGGTCAGAACGCTCTCCGGTCGCCCGTCCAAGATCCCGCTGCCACCAGGCACGGTCGATACGCAGATGCATATGTATCTGCCCGGTTTTCCCGCCCTTCCCGGCGGACCCGCGCTTCCCGCCGGCGCCCTGCCCGATGCGGATCAATACAGACAATTCATGCGCTGGCTCGGCATCGACAGGGTCATCATCACCCAGGGCAATGCCCATCAGCGTGACAATGCCAACCTGATCGCCTGCCTGAATGCGATGGGTGACATCGCCCGAGGGGTCGCCGCCTTCGGCGCGGAAACCTCGGATAGGGAGCTGGACGCCTGGGCGGCGGCCGGCATCATCGGCGCAAGGATCATGGACCTGCCCGGCGGCGGCGTTGCCCTCGATGAACTGGAAGCCGTGGATGCCCGTGCCGCCGCACGCAACTGGATGGTCGCCGTCCAGTTCGACGGCAGCGATATCCTCGAGCACGAACCGAGGCTTAAGAAACTCAAATCCCGTTGGGTCTTCGATCATCACGGCAAGTTCTTCTCAGGCGCCGCACCGGATGGTCCCGAGGTCGCCGCCGTCAAGCGGCTGATCGATGGAGGCAACTGCTGGTTCAAGTTCGCCGGCGCCTATGAATCCTCAAAGACCGGCGGTCCTGACTATGCCGATGTGGCAGCCCTTTCGCGAGCGATCGCCGCTCATGCGCCGGAGCGCATCGTCTGGGGCAGCAACTGGCCACACAACCTTGCAAAGACCAATGCCGACTATCCCGACGATGCTGCGCTGACCGACACGGTCCTGGGCTGGCTGCCCGACGCCGAGATCCGTCATCGCGTGCTCGTCGAAAATCCTGAACGGCTCTTTGGCTTGAAGCCATTCACGGACGGAGTTGCCTGAAGCCACCCGCATGCGTCCGGAGCGAGGAGGCTTCGGCGTTTCAAGAAGGAGGAGGACACAATGAATATCGCAAAAACGCTTTGCCTGGCCCTGGGCGTTGCCCTTGGCGCCGGCAGCCTGCAGGCGCAGGAAATTACCCTGCGCTCGGCCGACATCCACCCGGACGGTTATCCGACCGTCGATGCGGTGAAATACATGGGCGAGCTGGTCGCCAAGCGCACCAACGGCCGCATCAAGATCGACGTCACCAACAACGCAGCGCTTGGCAGCGAGAAGGACACGATCGAGCAGACCCGCTTCGGCGTTATCGACATGAACCGCGTCAACGCGGCACCTTTCAACAACCTGGTACCGCAGACCGTGGTGCTCGGACTTCCCTTCCTGTTCCGCTCGACCGAACACATGCACAAGACCGTCGACGGCCCGATCGGCGACGAAGTGCTGGCCGCCTTCGAACCGCATGGACTGATCGGACTTGCCTTCTACGATTCCGGCGCGCGTTCGTTCTATTCGACCAAGAAGCCCATCGAGAAACTCGCCGATCTCAAGGGCATGAAGGTTCGCGTCCAGCAGTCGGATCTCTGGATCGCCATGATGGAAGCCTTCGGCGCCAATGCCACGCCGATGCCTTTCGGCGAGGTCTATTCCTCGCTTGAGACAGGCGTCGTCGATGCGGCTGAAAACAACTGGCCGTCCTACGAATCCTCCAGGCATTTCGAGGTTGCCAAGAACTACACACTCACCGAACACTCCCTCAATCCGGAAATCCTGGTGATCTCAAAGCTGAGCTGGGACAAGCTTTCGCCCGACGATCAGAAGGTCTTGAAGGAAGCGGCGAAGGAATCGGTCGTCAAGATGCGCGAGCTCTGGACCGCGCGCGAAAAGGCCTCGGAGGAAAAGGTTCGCGCAGCCGGCGCCAATGTCGTCACTGTCGACAAGGCAGAGTTCTCCGCGGCGATGAAGCCCGTCTACGACCGCTTCGTCACCGATCCTCAGATGAAGGATCTGCTCGAGCGGATCCGCGCCATCAACTAGCCCACCCACAACGGAGTGTCCGGTCTCATCGGCCGGGCCCTCCTCTCGTCTGCAGCCTATGGAGGATACGGCAATGTGGCGTTTTTTGCAGGCCGTCAGGCCTGCGCTTACCCGGCTCAGCCGGCTCTCGCTCTACATCTCGGGTGTGGGACTGGTCTCCATGACGGCCATCGTCGGCTGGCAGGTCTTTGCCCGCTACGTGCTCAACGACACGCCCAGTTGGTCCGAACCTCTGTCGCTGCATCTGATGTCCTGGTTCATCCTGCTCGGCGCCGCCGTCGGCGTGCGCGAGAGCGTGCATCTGGGGCTCGACTTCGTCCGCCACTCGGCATCGCCAGCCGTTCAGCGCCTGATGGATCTCGTCAGCCTTTCCCTGATCGTGCTCTTTGGCCTTTCGATGAGCTTCTATTCGACCCTGCTTTCCGTCGGCACCTGGGCCGCGACGATCCCCGTGCTCGGCTGGCCGGGTGGCGTCGACTTCTTTCCGATGATCGCCGGCGGCCTGCTGATCGCGCTGTTTGCGGCAGAGCGGCTCGCCGATGTTGTGCTCGGTGAGGCCCCGGTCGCCGATATCGTTATTCAGGAGGCGGCATAGTGGCCTACAGCATTCTCTTCGGCACCTTCACCATCCTGATGATGATCGGCATGCCGATCGCGTTCTGCCTCGGCATCGCGTCGCTCGCCACCGTCATCTACATGGGCCTGCCGCCGATCGTCGTCTTCCAGCAGATGAATTCCGGCATGAACGTTTTTGCCATGATGGCGATCCCGTTCTTCATCTTTGCCGGCGACCTGATGGTGCGCGGCGGCATCGCCGACCGGCTGATCCGATTTGCCGCCGGCATCGTCGGCCATCTGCGCGGCGGCCTCGGCCAGGTCAATATCGTCGCCTCGACGCTGTTCGGCGGCATTTCAGGCTCCGCCGTCGCCGACGCATCCGCCGTCGGCGGGCTGATGATCCCGCAGATGGCGGCGCGCGGTTACGACCGCAGCTACGCCGTCAATGTCACGGTCAATGCGGCGATCATCGCGCTGATGATCCCGCCCTCGCACAACATGATCCTCTATTCAATCGCCGCCGGCGGCAATGTCTCCGTCGCCGATCTCTTCACCGCCGGCATCCTGCCCGGCCTTCTGCTCGCCGCAGCCCTGATGGTCACGGCCTATGTGGTGGCGCGGAAAAAAGGATACCCATCGGAGCCCTTCCCGGGGCTTCGCCGCCTCGGTTTCTATCTGCTCGCCTCGCTGCCGGGGCTGCTGCTGATCGGCATCATCTTCGGCGGCGTGCGCTCGGGCATCTTCACGGCAACGGAAAGCTCTTGCATCGCGGTGTTCTATGCCCTGCTCGTAGCACTTCTCGTCTACCGCGAACTCGATTGGAAAGGCTTCGTCGAGGCGGTGCTTCAGGCGGTGCGCACCACCGCGATGGTGCTGCTGGTGATCGGCACCGCCGCCTCCTTCGGCTGGCTGATGGCATTCCTGCAGGTCCAACAGGGCATGGTCGCCGCCATCAGCGCGATCTCCGACAATCCCATCATCGTGCTTTTGCTGATCAACATCATCCTGCTCTTGCTCGGCACCTTCATGGACATGGCGCCGCTGGTGATCATCAGCACGCCCGTGCTTTTGCCGGTGGTCAAGGCGTTCGGCATCGACCCGGTGCATTTCGGCGTGGTGATGATCCTGAACGCCGGCATCGGCCTCAACACGCCGCCGGTCGGCACCGTGCTCTTCGTCGGCTGCGCCGTTGGCGGCATTTCGATCCGCGAGGCGATGCGCACCATCTGGCCGTTCTTCGGCGCCAGCATCGCCGTCCTGATGCTCGTCACCTACATCCCCGGCCTGTCCCTCTGGCTGCCGAGCCTCTTCCGATAGCCGTCAGGCCGAGCGTTCAGGTTCGGGCCGATCCACAATTCGACCGCATTGCCCCGGCATCGCACCTGCGACACCGGGATGGAGGCGAATCGCGTGGCGCAGCGATCGGATGACAGACGTTTCACATCACTGGAAGCGCGCATCGATGCGGCCGCGCACCGGCTGCTCGACAGGCTTCCACGCGATGGCATCCCTGGCGGTCTGACGGAATTTCTCGTCTTCGGCATCAAACAGGCTTTCGCATGTCTCTTCGGCGGCGCCCTGCTCGCGCTGATGATTGCAACCAAGCTGTTCTGGCCGGACGAGATCGGCCTTGCCCGCTACGATTTCCTGTTCCTCGCCGCGCTCGGCATCCAGCTTCTCATGCTGGCCTTCAAGCTCGAGACCATTGCCGAAGCCAAGGTCATCCTGATCTTCCATATCGTCGGCACGCTGATGGAGATCTTCAAGACGTCCGTCGGTTCCTGGATCTATCCGGAACCCAGCGTCTTTCGCATCGGCGGCGTGCCGCTGTTTTCAGGGTTCATGTATGCCGCCGTCGGCTCCTACCTTGCTCGCGTGACCCGCATTCTCGATTTGCACTACACCCATTATCCTCCGCGCTGGGCAACAGTGCTCCTGGCTCTCGCCATCTATGCCAACTTCTTCACCCACCACTTCGTCGTGGATCTGCGCTATCTGCTGTTTGCCATCATCGCGATCCTGTTCTTTCGCACGACCGTGCACTACCGCGTCTTCCGGTTCCGGCATCGCATGCCGCTGCTGATCGGCTTTCTGCTCATTGCCCTGTTCATCTGGTTTGCCGAGAATATCGGAACGTGGTCGCGCGCCTGGATCTATCCCTCGCAACACGCCGGCTGGACGCTGGTGTCGCTGCAGAAGCTGGGTGCGTGGTATCTGCTGATGATCCTGTCCTTCGTGCTGGTCACGCTCGTCCACCGACCGCGCCCGCTGCAAGCGATGCATCAACTTCGGCAGGCGGGTGACCTGCCCATCGCGACGGCTGACCGAGGCGCCATCATCGGCGAGGCACCGCAGATCAGCCGGTGATATCAGGGGAAATATCCGTTGGGGGTGGTTCTGGCGTTGTCATCTCAGCACAGCTCTGAGCCGGGGAGCCGCGAAATCGACGAAGGCTCGCAGTTTCATCGGCACGTGACCCTGCGGCAGGTAGACCAGCTGAACCGGCAGCGCCGGATGTTCGAACGTCTCCAGCACCGGCACAAGCAGACGATCGGCAACCGCGCGTGCCGCCTGATAGGACAGAACGCGTGTCAGGCCGAGCCCGAAAATGGCAGCGTCGACTGCGGCCTCGGCCGTGTTGACCGCGAGGCGTGACCGGATCGGGGCAGCGATCTCGTCCTTCCCGTCGACAAAGCTCCAGGTCCGGTTCGACATCAAGCCTTCGAACGTGATGCAATCGTGGTCGGCAAGCTCGCTCGGATGACCCGGCTGTCCATTCCGACCCAAATAGCTTGGGCTCGCGTAGACGACCCGCCTTATCGTGCCGAGTTTCGTGGCGATCAGGTTGCTGTCCGGCAGGTTGCCGATCCTGAGCGCGACATCGATGTGATCGTCGACGAGATTGACGAGCCGGTCGCCCAAAGACAGGCGCATGTTGACGTCAGGGTTGGCTTTGAGGAAATCGACGACGACGGGCAGCACGTGCAGCCGTCCGAAGACGATCGGTGCCGTCATGGTCAGATCGCCCTTGATCGTCGTGTATTCCCCAGCCGCCACCCGTTCCGCCTCGTCGACACGCGCGAGGATTTCTCGCGCCGCGTCGACATAGGTTCGCCCGGCCTCCGTCAGCTGGATCCGGCGATTGGTTCGGGTGAGCAATTGCGCACCGAGATGGGTTTCCAGTTCCGAAACCTTGCGACTGACCGTCGCCAGCGGCATGCGAAGCCGCCGCGATGCGGCAGACAGGCTCCCGCCCTCGACGACGCCGAGAAGCACGGTCATTGCATCCAGTCGATCCATTTGCCTTCCAGTTTACGAGAATCCATCTACCAGAATGACATTCTACAACCAAATTCCGGAAGGGCATAGATTGTTGAGGAAGGCGGTTCATTCCGAAGCGCCCGTAGACGCTGAGCTCGCTCCGAGAAAACCGGTTCTCGCTGCCGAATGATTGCACATGGTGCTTCCGGCGGCTGATCCGTCGGCGGGCTGCGATACAAGAGGACACGCAAGATGAAACTTTACCGCCATCCACTCTCGGGCCACTCGCACCGCGCCCAGCTCTTTTTGGCTCTGCTGGGCGTGCCGCATGAGCTTGTCGACGTCGACCTCCTGGCAAAGGCCCACAAGGCGCCCGATTTCCTAAAGCTCAATTCCTTCGGACAGGTTCCGGTGCTTGACGATGACGGCACTATCGTGAGCGACTCTAACGCCATCCTCGTGTATCTCGCCAAGAAGCTCGGTCGCTCCGACTGGCTGCCGGAAGATCCCGCCGGCGCGGCGAAAGTGCAGAAATGGCTATCGGTCGCCGCCGGCGAAATCGCGTATGGCCCGGCCGCTGCAAGGCTCGTGACTGTCTTCGGCGCGGGTCTTCGGCCGGAGGAAGTGATCGCCAGGGCGCACCGCATCCTGCAACTGATCGAAGACGAACTCACCGACCGCGACTTCCTGCTCGGCAGCCGGCCGACGATCGCCGACGTCGCGCTCTACAGCTATGTCTCCAGTGCGCCCGAAGGCAACGTCGACCTCAGCGGCTACGCCAACGTCAAGGCCTGGCTTGGACGCATCGAGGCCCTGCCCGGTTTCGTGGGCTTCCAGAAAACGGCGGCGGGCCTCGCCGCCTGATTGCGCTGCCGGTGCGGAACGCTCCGCCCCGGCCTTTCCCGTCAGCAAGGAGAAAGCCGATGCCGGACACACTTGCACCGACCACCGCCGCGTCACCCTGGCACGAGGGCGAACTTGCCATTCAACGGAGTCTCGGGGTCGTCGAACGCATGGACGCGCCGGGCCGCAACTTCGTTCGCGCCTTCATGCCCGAGCAGCACCGGCAGTTCTTTCCGATGCTGCCCTTCATCGTCCTTGGCGCCGTCGATCCCGCCGGTGATGCCTGGGCAAGCCTGCGGGCGGGCGAACCGGGTTTTATACAGGCACCGGACGCACACGCCCTCGAACTTCAGCTCCCCCGCGACGGGAACGACCCCGCAGACAATGGCATGGAGGACGGCGACGCTATCGCCTTGCTGGGCATTCAGCTTGAAACCCGGCGCCGCAACCGGCTGAACGGCACCATCCGCCGGCCGGCGGACGATCGCTTTGCCGTCTCCGTCGGCCAGAGCTTCGGCAACTGTCCGCAATATATCCAGCTGCGGGATTTCTCGTTCGTGCGTGAACCAGCCGCTCCACCGCGGACGCGCGCCGTTCACCTCGGCGGTCTCGATGCGCGCACGAAAGAAATCATCGCTAACGCCGACACATTTTTCGTCGCCTCCTATGTCGACCGCGACGACGGTGAGCGGCAGGTCGATGTTTCCCATCGCGGCGGCAAGGCCGGTTTCGTGCGTATCGGCGAGGATGCCGTGCTGACGATCCCCGATTTCGCCGGCAACCTGTTTTTCAACACGCTGGGCAATTTCATGCTCAACCCCAAGGCAGGGCTGCTTTTTGTCGATTTTGCCACCGGAGACATGCTGCAAATGACCGGCGAGGCGGAAGTCGTCCTCGCCTCGCCGGAAATCGACGCATTCCAGGGCGCGGAACGCCTCTGGCGCTTTCGACCGCGGCAAGTGGTCTACCGTCCGGATGGTTTGCCACTTCGCTGGTCTGATCGCGAGGCTGGTCAGTCGCCCAATTCGCTGATGACCGGCGATTGGCAGCAGACGGAGGATCGGCAGCGCGCCGCCGCCCGCGCCGGGGAATGGCGCCCGTTTCGGATCGTGCGGACACAATCGGAGAGCACCACCATCCGCTCGCTCTACCTCGAACCGGCTGATGATGCCGGTCTGGCGCCGTTCCGCGCCGGCCAGCATCTGTCGATCCGGCTGCAGATGGACGGCAAATCCGTGGTTCGAAGCTACACGCTCTCAGCCGCCCCTTCGGACGGGCCCTATCGCCTCAGCATCAAGCGCCAAGGCGCGGCTTCGTCCTTCCTGCACGATCTCGGACCGGGCGACATTGTCGAAGCGCGGGCGCCGGCCGGCAGCTTCGTCATCGACGCTACGGAGCGCCGTCCGGCGGTGCTGCTTGCCGCCGGTGTCGGCATCACTCCTGTCATCGCGATGTTGCACGACGTCCTCTATGAGGGCTTGCGCAAGCGGAGAATCCGTCCGACGTGGCTGTTCCAATCGGCCCGCAGTCTGGACGAACGCGCATTCGGTGAGGAGATTGCCTCCCTCGTCGATGCCGGCCAGGGCAAGATCCACCTGACCCGCGTGCTCAGCCAGGCGGATGGCGCACGCAAGGGCGAGGACTACGACGCCGCCGGACGCATTGATATGCCGTTGCTGCAATCCGTCCTGCCGTTCGACGATTACGACTTCTACCTCTGTGGCCCGCGGGCTTTTATGCAATCGCTCTATGACGGGTTGCGTGGGCTCAACGTCGCCGACGCCCGTATCCACGCGGAGACCTTCGGCCTGTCCTCGCTGACGCGCAGCGCTGATCCCGGAGTGCCGGCATCGGCAATGCCACCGTCGAGTACGCCTGTGCGCATCATCTTTGCCACCTCGGCCAAGGAAGCACGCTGGCAGCCGGGCGAAGGCACGTTGCTCGACCTGGCCGAGGCGCGCGGCCTTTCGCCCGAATACGGCTGTCGCAACGGCAGCTGCGGCAGTTGCAGTACCCGCGTCCTCGAGGGCGAAGTCGCCTATCCCCAGCAGCCCTCGTTCGAGGTCAGGCAGGGGGAGGCTTTGATCTGCTGCGCCGTGCCGGCGGAAAATGACGGGCAAGCCCTCCAATTGGCCGTCTAACTCAGCTGCACCATGGCCTGCGACACGCCGAGCAGCGTCGGCGCTAAGCTTTCGGAGAATCGTGCAAGGATGCCGGAGCGCTGTTCTACCGCTCGATCGAGCGGATAGAGCAAGGTGACTTTCAGAGCCGGGGACGTTCTCGGCCCATCTAGAAAGGAACCAGCCATGTCCAACGTTCAAGGAAAAGTCGTCGCCATCACCGGGGCCAGCAGTGGCATCGGCGAAGCGACTGCGCGCCATCTGGCTGCAGCAGGTGCCCACGTCGTCCTTGGCGCCCGCCGCGCCGACCGGCTGGCGACCCTTGCCGGCGAAATCCGCGCGGCCGGCGGCACCGCCAGCTTCCAGGCGCTCGATGTTACCGACCTTACCGACATGCAGGCCTTCGTCGCCCATGCGGTTTCAGAATTCGGCCGGCTCGACGTCATCGTCAACAATGCCGGCGTCATGCCGCTGTCGCCGCTGTCCGCCCTCAAGGTCGACGAGTGGAACCGGATGATCGATGTCAACATCCGCGGTGTACTGAACGGCATCGCTGCCAGTCTGCCCCTCATGAACGAACAAGGCCGCGGACAGATCGTCAACCTCTCGTCGATCGGCGGTCATGCGGTGTCGCCGACCGCAGCCGTCTATTGCGCGACCAAGTTTGCCGTCCGGGCGATCTCCGATGGCCTTCGACAAGAGACAGATCGCATCCGCGTCAGCGTCGTCTCGCCGGGCGTCACCGAATCGGAACTGGCGGACAGCATCTCCGACGAAAGCGCCCGCAGCGCAATGCGCGACTTCCGGCGCATTGCCATCCCGGCCACCGCCATCGCTCGGGCCATCGCCTATGCCATCGAGCAGCCTGACGATGTCGATGTCAGCGAGATCATCGTTCGCCCGACGGCAAGCCCGCACTGATCCGGTTCAAGCGGAGCGCACGCAGATGAAGCACACTTTTCCAACAGCAATGGCAGCGGGAGCCTGGACGACGTTCGGCCTTGTCCTTTCCGCCATCTCGCCAGATCCGTCATCGGCACGGGAGAAAATCATGCAGCAGGCGCCGCACCCCTATGTCGGCATGTGGGTGACCGAAGACGGGCATGTCCGCCACAACCTGCAGCCCAATGGCCGTTACGACGAAGCGCGCGGCAAGCGACAGAGCGCCTATCGGGGACGTTATTGGGTGACCGGCGATCATATCGACTATGTCGACGATACCGGCTTTACCGCCGACGGCAATTTTGTCGACGGCGTGCTCCACCACGGCGGCATGACCCTGCGCCGGAAAGACGAGTGACAGAGGGAGCGGCGGCCGACGACATCTGCCGCTCCCTCGATATCCCGTTGAACTTGCCCTCGAAAAAGACCAACCTTTTCGGGGCGCCATTCCCCAGCGAAGGAAAACGGCCTTGGGCGATCTCGAAGAATTCCAGCAACTGATGGAGCGCAACAGCGGCATCGACGGCGTGCTGTCGACAAGGATACCGCACCTCATCCTGATCCGGTCGTCGAACCCGACCGAACCGATCCACACGTTGCATCAACCCGCCGTCTGTTTCATTGCGCAGGGATCCAAGCAGGTGATGCTGGGTGATACGGTGCAAACCTACGATCCCAACCGGTATCTCACCGTTTCGGTCGACCTGCCGGTCATCGGTCAAGTCATCGACGCATCGACGGAAAAGCCCTATCTCTGCCTGCGCCTCGATCTGGACCCGGCCATGTTGAGCGCACTGGTGATCGAGATGGGGTCATCGCCGTCCGATGCCGGCGCCCCGGGACCCGGCCTGTTTCTCAGCGATACGACGCCCGAAATGCTTGACGCCATCGTCCGGCTGCTGCGCCTGCTCGACCGGCCGGATGAAATCGCCGTGCTGGCGCCGCTGGCAGAGCGCGAGATCCTTTTCCGGCTCCTGATGGGCGAACAGGGCCATCGCCTGCGCCAGATTGCCCGCGCCGAAAGCAAGCTGACCCAGGTCAACCGCGCGATCGACCTCATCAAACGCGACTTCCGCAAGCCGCTGCGCATCGAGGATCTGGCGGCAAGAGCCAATATGGGCCTGTCGTCCTTTCACCAGCACTTCAAGGCGGTGACGGCGATGAGCCCGCTGCAATACCAAAAGCAGCTTCGGCTACAGGAAGCCCGCCGGCTGATCCTCGGTCAATCCATCGATGCGGCGACGGCGGGCCACCATGTCGGCTATGACAGCCCGTCGCAATTCTCACGCGAATATGCCCGCCTTTTCGGTGCGCCACCGCTGCGCGACATTGCGCGGTTGCGGGCAGCGCCTTCCTACCTGCTCGAGGCCTGAAATGCGGGAACGCATCGGAACCTTGCCGAGGCCCGAAGGGTTGCTTGTTCTCATGCCGGACTGGGCTATTGATAGTGTGCCCGGCTGGCCCCAGCGCAAACCACCGGCACCTCAAGGGCGGGACCCGCAATGAACAACGAACAGATCCGCGACATCGTTCTCTGGCTGTCCGAAGAAGGACTGAAAGGCCTGGAAGAACCCGAAATGCTTGCCGGTTTCTGTGAGAAATGTCGCGCCGCAGGCATCGACCTTGCGCGGGCGCAAGGGCTGATCGACACGCTGCATCCGGAGTTCGAAGGACGCGCGTTCCAATGGAACAGCGAAAGCGATGTGACGCCGGAGGTCGTGCAATACTCCGCGACCACGGGAGGAGAAGCGCAGGCGAACTGGCATCGCTCGATCTTCTACCACATGCTGACGGCACGCGAACCGGAGCGGCGCGTGCGCCTCGCCCACGAGCCTTCGGTCCCCTACCAGGTCCTCGACCGCCTGAAGGAAGAGGGACATACCGATTGCCTCAACATGATCCACCATTTCACCGACCGGGGTCGCGTCGGCGAAATGGACTGTTTCTATTCCTATTGGACCACGCGCCGGCAAACCGGTTTTACCGACGAGGAGATCGCGGCCCTTCGCATTCTGCTGCCGACCCTGGCGCTTGCGGTGAAGACCACGTCCTGCGTCCGCATTATCGGCACGCTTGCCGACGTCTATCTCGGCGCCGACGCGGGCAGGCGCGTGGTCGAAGGCAGCATCGTGCGCGGCGAGGCCGAACGCATCGAAACCGTCATGTGGTTTTCCGACCTTCGCAACTACACCCGGATTTCCGACACGGCCGCGCCGGAGGACATCATCCCGTTCCTCAACGACTATTCGGGCATGGTCATTTCGGCCATCCACGATCACGGCGGCAGTGTCCTGAAATTGATCGGCGATGGCGTGCTTGCCATCTTCAGTGCGGAAGAGCCGACCACCGCCTGCACCAATGCCATCGCCGCCGAGCGGCAATTGCGGCGCATGCTGGTGGCGTTGAACGCCCGCCGGGAAGAGGAGGGAAAGCCGACAACCGATGTCTATCTCGGCCTGCACATCGGCGAGGTATTCTACGGCAATATCGGCAGCCAAAACCGACTCGATTTCACCGTCGTCGGCCCTGCCGTCAACGAAGTCAGCCGCATCGCCTCGATGTGCCGCTCGATCGAGCGGCAGGTGATCATGTCGGCGGATTTCGTCGAGGCCTGCCCGCAGCAGCTGCAGGCGGACGCTGTCTCGCTCGGGCGTTTCGCGCTGCGCGGGATTGCCCGCGCCAAGGAACTGTTCACCTGGGATCCGGAACTGTTGACGGACTGATGCCCCGGATCAAACGCCGCCCTTGGCAAAAACACCGGCCAGCCAGTCGATGAAGACGCGCACGCGCGGCGAAAGCTGGCGGTTGCGCGGATAGAGCAGGAAAACCGGTGTCGGCGTCGGGCGGCAGCTTTCAAGCACCTCGACCAACCTGCCCTCATGCAGGTCGCGCTCGACATGGTATCGCGGCACCTGAATGAGCCCGAGCCCCAGCCGAGCGGCGGCAACGAAGCTTTCGGCGGCATTGACTGCGACCGTCACCGGCAGCGCGACGTGTTCGACCTTGTCACCAACCTTGAACTCGAGCGGTATCGGAGCGCCTGAAGTCGACGAACGGAAACCGACCATGTGGTGCCCTTCCATGGCATCGAACCTTTCGGGCCTGCCGTGGAGAGCAATATAGCCGGGTGCCGCGCAGGTGATCTCGTCCAGCATCGTCATGCGTCGCCCGATCATGTCGCTGTCCTGCGGCTCGCCGACCCGCAGCACGCAGTCGATGCCCTCCCGCACAAGATCGACCAGCCGGTCGCCCTCGCTCATGTAAAGCTCGATCTCCGGGTAGGCCGCAAGAAAGGCGGGCAAGCTCGGCAACACGAAGTGTCGCGCGAGCGTGCCGTGCACGTCGATGCGCAGCAGGCCCTTGGGTTTGGCACCGGCAAAGGCCCCTTCCGCATCCTCGATATCAGCGAGAATGGAGAGACAGCGCTGATGGTAGGCGGCGCCATCCAATGTCGGGCTGACATGTCGTGTCGTTCGCTTCAGCAGGCGAACGCCCAGTCGCGCTTCCAGTTGCTTGACCGCATCCGTCACCGTCGAGCGAGGCAGGCCGAGATCATCAGCGGCCTGCGTGAAACTGCGCCTCTCGACGACACGTGAAAACACGCGCATGGCGTCGAACCTGTCCATTTGTTCGGCATCTCCGGATTATGTTGCCAGATTATGCATGATTATCCGGGGCGAGGAAGACGTCATCTTCTCCTCATCAACGAAGCAAATCCGCTTCGCGACCAAGGAGAAGCATGATGCAGGACCAAACAGACAGGGTTGCCATCGTGACCGGCGCCTCGCGCGGTATCGGCGCGGCGATTGCCGAACGCCTGGCCGCTGACGGCTTCACGGTCGTCATCAACTATGCCGGCGACGCAGCTTCCGCCGAAAACCTGGCCTGCAGGATCGAAGCAAACGGCGGCCGCGCCTTGACCGCCAAGGCCGATGTCGCCGATCCCGAAGCGGTCAAGCGCATGTTCGACGCAACCGAGGCCGCCTTCGGCGGCATCGACGTACTCATCAACAATGCAGGGATCCTGAAGACTGCGGCGCTTGCCGAAACCAGCGATGACGAGTTCGATCGCCACTTCGCCATCAACACCAAGGGCACCTTCAACACGCTTCGCGAAGCGGCAAGGCGCATGCGCAGCGGCGGCCGGATCGTCAACTTCTCCTCGACGACGCTTGCCCTCAACCTGCCGGGCTATGCCGTCTACAACGCCACCAAGGCGGCCGTCGAAGCACTGACGCACGTCTTTGCCAAGGAGCTTCGTGGACGCGATATCACCGTCAACGCCGTGGCGCCGGGCCCTGTTGCGACGGACCTGTTCCTGTCGGGCAAAAGTGAGGATCTTGTCGCACAATTTGCCAAGATGCCGCCGCTGGAGCGGCTTGGCCAGCCGGGGGATATCGCCAGCGTCGTGGCGTTCCTGGTGGGGCCTGCCGCCGGCTGGGTCAACGGCCAGATCCTGCGCGCCAATGGCGGCCTTGCCTGATACGTTCGACCCACCGACCAATGATGTGGGGTGCGGACTGTCGCTTTACTGGCTGACCGCGCCGGTGGAAGCCCGCGACTGGTGGCGCTGCCAGAGTTCGGCCTGCACCTCAGCCTGAAATGCCATGACCTGCTCACGCATGTCTTCTTCGGAGCAACCGAGCGCAAGCAATTCGTCGGCAAGCTTCCGGCATTCGCGCCTCCAATATTTTACGGCGTCGTCACCATGGAGATCTTCGAGGTCGGCAGCGCAGATGCGAATGGTGCTCAGTCTTCTCGCCATCGGAAACGGAACGACCTCGCGTCCGCCAAACACCGCTGCTTCATCTGATCTATCGCCTGCCATTGCTTCAATTTCTCCCCTGGTGATTCCCTCTTCTACGAAGCTTATGGTTAACGTTTTCTTCCTCTCGCCCCGCGTTCCGTCTCATCGGGGGATCACACGCTCGGGTTGGTGTCATTTGTGACGGCGTCTCTTCGCTTTTCCGTCGCATATCTGTTGGCTTCCGGCTAAAAACATGACATTTGAGCTCAGATTTTAAGGCCGTTCCCGAGCGGCTGCCCATGTGAGTGCGGTTGTCATGCTGAAGCGCTTCTTCGCGTTCTACCGGCCCTATCGCGGCCTCTTCATTCTCGATTTCACCTGCGCGGTGCTGTCCGGCCTCTTGGAGCTCGGTTTCCCGGTCGCGGTCAAGCTGTTCGTCGACCAGCTGCTGCCCAGCCAGGAATGGACGCTGATCCTGCTGGCCTCCGTCGGCCTTCTCGTCGTCTATCTCGTCAATACCGGCCTGATGGCGACGGTCACCTATTGGGGACACATGCTCGGCATCAACATCGAGACCGACATGCGCCGCCTGGCGTTCGACCATTTGCAGAAGCTCTCCTTCAGCTTCTTCGACAATCAGAAGACCGGCCATCTCGTCGGCCGGCTGACGAAGGACCTTGAAGAGATCGGCGAAGTTGCCCACCACGGTCCCGAGGACCTGTTCATCGCGATCATGACCTTCATCGGCGCGCTGCTGTTGATGATGACGGTGCACTGGCAACTGGCGCTGATCACGGCGGCCGTCGTGCCGATCACCGCCTGGGTCACCAGCCGCTATGGCGGACGCATGGCCAACAATTTCCGCAACCTCTATGGCCGTGTCGGCGACTTCAACGCCCGCATCGAGGAAAATGTCGGCGGCATCCGCGTGGTCCAGGCCTTTGCCAACGAAGAACACGAACGCAGCCTGTTCGAGACCGACAACCAGAATTACCGCCAGACGAAGCTCGAGGCCTATCGCATCATGGCCGCCAGCACGTCGCTCAGCTACATGAGCATGCGGCTGACGCAATTGATCGTCATGATCACCGGCAGCTATTTCGTGTTGACCGGGCAATTGACCAATGGCGGCTTCATCGGCTTCCTGCTTCTCGTCGGCGTGTTCTTCCGTCCTGTCGAGAAGATCAACTCCGTCATCGAGACCTATCCGAAGGGCATCGCCGGCTTCCGGCGCTTCATCGAACTGATGGAAACCGAGCCCGATATCGAGGATCGCCCTGACGCGGTCGACGTCAAGGGCCTGCGCGGCGACATCACCTATCGCAACGTCTCCTTCGGCTACAGCGCCGACAAGCCGACCATTGCCAACATCGACCTGACGATCAAGGCCGGCGAGACCGTGGCCTTCGTCGGCCCGTCGGGCGCCGGCAAGACGACGATCTGCTCGCTGCTGCCACGCTTTTACGAAGTCGCCGAAGGCAGCATCACCGTCGACGGGATCGACATCCGCGACATCAAGCTCGCCTCGCTTCGCGGACAGATCGGCATCGTGCAGCAGGACGTCTTCCTGTTCGCCGGCACGATCCGCGACAACATTGCCTATGGACGCCTCGGCGCAAACGAAGCGGATATCCTCGATGCCGCCCGCCGGGCAAAGCTCGACGGCATGATCGCCGCACTGCCCGACGGCATGGACACGGTTATCGGAGAGCGCGGCGTCAAGCTTTCCGGCGGTCAGAAGCAGCGTTTGGCGATCGCGCGGATGTTCCTGAAGAACCCCTCGATCCTGATCCTCGACGAAGCCACTTCGGCGCTCGACACGGAAACCGAAACGGCGATCCAGCAATCGCTGGCCGAGCTTTCCAAGGGTCGCACCACCCTGGTCATCGCTCATCGCCTGGCGACGATCCGCGATGCCGACCGCATTATCGTCGTCGATACGAACGGCATCAGCGAGCAGGGCCCGCACGACACTCTGCTCGCCGCCAAGGGCACCTATAGCCGGCTGTATCACGCCCAGGCCGGATTGCGCTGAGGAGACGCGGGAGCGCGGTTGCAACTGCGTTGACGGAGCGGTAGGTACGAAACCGATCCGCCCGTCCGGGCGGCAGATTTCCCTCCCGACCGACTGGCATTGCACACCATGACGACCCTGGATCTTCCCGCCCTCGAACGAGCCGTCCACGCCTTGCCACAGCAGTACCGGGGGCCGGGCGGCGTCGTCGGCGTGGTCAAGGATGGCCAGGTCATCCTGAAGCACGTCTGGGGCTATGCCGATCTCGCCGCGCGTAAGCCGATGTCACCCGACACGCTGCTGCCGATCTGTTCCATCAGCAAACACTTCACCTGCGCGGTGCTGCTCGACACGGTGGGCGATCCCGCCAGGCTCGATGGCGCACTTGACGCCTACCTGCCGCTGATCGAAGGCAAGCGCCCCACCGGTGCGCAACTCTGCCACAACCAGTCGGGCCTGCGTGACTACTGGGCTCTGACCGTACTGCAGGGCGCCGTAGCCGATGGCGTCTTTCGTCGCGAGGACGCCCGGCCGCTGCTGTCGCGCGCCCGTTCGACCCATTTCGAGCCGGGCACGCGCTATTCCTATTCGAACGGCAACTACCGGATCCTCGCCGACCTCATCGAGGACTATACGGGCCGGTCGCTGTCCGAACTCTACGATCGCTCCGCTTTCGGTCCGGCCGGCATGACGACGGCCGCCCTCACCCCCGACACCAGCGTGTCGCCGAACGGCGTGATCGGTTACGAAGGCAACGAGGCCACGGGGTACTTCGAGGCCACAAACCGGATCTATTGGGCGGGCGATGCCGGCATTTCGGCAACGCTCGACGACATGCTGGCCTGGGAGTGCTTCATCGACCGCACGCGCGACGATGACGACGGCCTTTACCGCCGGCTTTCCGCACCACAGACCTATGCGGATGGAGGGGCCGCGACCTATGGCTTCGGCCTTGCCCACGAGACGATCGGTGACGTCGCGATCACCGGCCATGGCGGCGCCTTGCGCGGCTTTCGCTGCCGCCGGCTGCATGCGGCCAGCGAACGCCTATCGATCGTCGTGATGTTCAACCACGAGGCCGACGCCCACGCCGCAGCCACCGCCCTGATGAAGATCGCGCTCGGCCACCGCGATGCCGAGACGGAGGTCGGCGCCTGGGAAAGCCAGCAGTTCGGAACCTTCCTTGAGCCGGAGACCGGTCTTGCGCTGTCGACCCGGCCCCTCGCGACCGGGCGGCTTGAACTGCGTTTTGCGACCGCGGGCGACGTTCTGCAGATCGGAACGGATGGTACCGCCCGCTCCGGCGCGGTCTCGCTTTCGGCAAACGACACCGGCCTGCAGATGGGGCGCGAGCGCGAGAACCTCGTAACGACGGCCCAGAGGGTCGCCGGCAAGGCAAAGCCCGACATCGCCGGGCGCTACCACTCCGCCGAACTCGACGCCGATATCGAAATCGTGTCGACCAACGGCGTCTTCTTTGCCGGCTTCGAGGGCTTGCTCGGCAAGGGCGCGATGCATGCGATGCAGCCGGTTGCGGACGATATGTGGCTTGTCAGCTGCAAGCGTTCGATGGATGCGCCGGCGCCAGGGGACTGGACCGTCAGAATCCATCGCGATGGTGAGGGCGCCGTGTCCGGTCTGACGATCGGATGCTGGCTTGCCCGGCAGATCGGCTATATCAAGGTCGGCTGAACGACAGGTCCTGGGTGTGACGAGACGCGCCGACAACAGAGATGGACGGAGACGACCCGAAGTGAGGCAGAAGCGGCCGATTGCAGGACGAGGTGAAGGCACCGGCCGCATGGCCGGCGATGTCGGCAAACGCGTGACGGTTGCCCGCGCGCTTTCCAAGCTCGGCTACTGCTCGCGGACGCAGGCGGAAAAGCTGGTGCTCGAGGGGCGCGTCAGCATCGGTGGGCGCAAGACGACCGATCTTTCGCAATGGGTCGATATCGACAAGGATCGCATCACCGTCGACAGCAAGCCGGTTCTGGCGGAAGACAAGATCTACCTGATGCTCAACAAGCCGCGCGGGCTGGTGACAACCCGTCACGACCCGGAGGGCCGGCCGACTGTCTTTGATTGCCTTGGGGACAGCGACGCGCAGTTCCTCTCCCCGGTCGGGCGGCTGGACAAAGCGAGCGAGGGGCTGCTCCTCTTCACCAACGACACGGTTCTCGCCCAGCGCCTGCTCGACCCGGAAACCCATCTCGGCAAGGTCTACCACGTGCAGGTTTCAGGCGAGATCGGCGATGCCAAACTCAGGGCGATGGTCGATGGCGTCGAAGAGAGTGGCGAACACTTGCGTGCCGCGCGCGCCGAACACTTGCGAGGCGGCGAAAGGAACAGCTGGATCGAGGTGGAGCTCAAGGAAGGTCGCAACCGTCAGATCCGCCGCATGCTCGATGTCCTCGGCTTCGAGGTCTTGCGGCTCGTGCGCGTCTCGATCGGCGAGATCGTGCTTGGGTCCCTTGCCAAGGGCGCCAGCCGTCCACTGACGTCGGATGAAGTCCAGTATTTACGGCATCGGACGGGACAAAAATAGCGGCCCGAATGCCCGGCCGGACGCGATACCGCAACACCCCGTCGGGCGACTCGACCCATGATGGGTGGAAATCCACCCACTGAACGAGCCTGTTGTTTCAGATTCTACCCAAACTCGGACAACCGGCGGCGGAAATGCGCGAAGGCGCACAGCAAGGCCGTTGTCTACGCTCGGATTGCGTCTGCAAATGGATCAACCAGAATCGGCATGGGAGGAGCCTTGCCGGCTGGTCGATAATTCATCCGGGAGGAAAAGATGAAAACCCTGAATGCGCTTCTTGGCGCCGTTGCCGCCCTGTCGCTTTCTGCCGCTTCCGCCAATGCGCAGACCTATCCCGACCGCTCGATCACCATGGTCGTTCCGTTCTCGGCCGGCGGCCCGACGGATACCGTCGCACGGCTCGTCGCCGAATCCATGTCGAAGGATCTCGGCCAACAGATCATCGTCGAGAACGTCGGCGGCGCCGGCGGCACGCTCGGCGCCGGTCGTGTCGCCCAGGCTGATCCGGATGGCTATACCGTTCTGCTCCACCACATCGGCATGGCGACCAGTGCTACGCTCTACCGCAAGCTCGCCTACGACACGCTCAACGCCTTCGAATATGTCGGTCTCGTCACCGAAGTGCCGATGACGATCGTCGCGCGCAAGGATCTTGAGCCGACGGACCTCAAGGGCCTCGTCGAATACGCCAAGGCCAACAAGGACACAGTCACAGTTGCCAATGCCGGCATCGGCGCCGCGTCGCACCTTTGCGGCATGATGTTCATGAGCGCCATCGAAACACCGCTGACGACCGTTCCCTACAAGGGCACCGGCCCGGCGATGACCGATCTGCTCGGCGGCCAGGTCGACATCATGTGCGACCAGACCACCAACACCACCAAGCAGATCCAGGGCGGTACCATCAAGGCCTATGCCGTGACCTCGCCCGAGCGTCTCAAGGTCTTCCCGGACCTGCCGACGACGACGGAAGGCGGCCTTTCCGGCCTGCAGGTCGGCATCTGGCACGGCGTCTATACGCCGAAGGGCACGCCGGCCGACGTCAACGAGCGCCTCTCGAAGTCTCTGCAGGTGGCACTGAAGGACCCGAACGTTGTCGCCCGCTTCGGCGAGCTCGGCACGATACCGTCGAGCGATGCCGACGCAACCCCGGCAGCGCTGAAGGCGAAGCTTGAAGCTGAAATCACCCGCTGGAAGCCGGTGATCGAAGCCGCCGGCCAGTACGCCGACTAATTCGAAGTCATACCCGCCACGATCTGGCGCCTTTGGGGGACGAGGATCGTGGCGGGTTTGCCGCCTTATGTAGCGCATTCGCGTGAGGTGGATGCGCATTCGTGCCGGAAATTGGCGCCCGCGATACCCAAGAGGTGTTGCCCGACCATAGCCATCGCACCACACCCCGGCAACTGGCAGTCCGAGCTTGCGTTTGGCCCTTTCCTGCCCACGCATAGCCAAAAAAACCAAATGGGGACACGATGAAATCAATCTCCTTCGACACCACCAATGCGCTCTGCGGCGGTATCCTGACAGCCGTCGGGATGTTCTTCGCCTGGCAGGCCTTCAACCTCGAACTCGGCACCGCATTCCGCATGGGGCCTGGTTACTTCCCGCTGGTTCTGGCCGTCATCCTGACGCTTCTCGGTATCGTGATCCTCGTTCAGTCGACCCGGGTCGAGGGCGAGCCGATCGGGCCGATCGCGGTGCGTGGGATGTTGTTCATCCTGCCGGCGCCGGTCTTTTTCGGCCTGACGGTGCGTGGCCTCGGTTTCGTCCCCTCGCTGTTCTTCACGGCTCTGATCGCCTGCTTTGCGTCCGGCCGGATGAAGCCTTTGACCGCCATCGCGCTGTCGCTGGCGCTCACGGCCTTTTCCGTCGCGGTCTTCAGTTACGGCCTCGGCTTGCCCTTCCAGCGCTTCGGCCCCTGGACCCAGTTCTAGGAGACGGATGATGGAACTTTTCAGCAATCTCGCCCTCGGCTTCACCACCGCCGCCTCGCCGGAAAATCTGCTCTTCTGCCTGATCGGCGTCCTGCTCGGCACGCTGATCGGCGTGCTTCCCGGCATCGGCGCCACGGCGACCATCGCCATGCTGCTGCCGATCACCTTTCAGCTGGAGCCGGTGTCCTCGCTGATCATGCTCGCCGGCATCTATTATGGCGCGCAGTATGGCGGCTCGACCACCGCCATCCTCATCAACATGCCGGGCGAATCCTCGTCTGCCGTGACCGCGATCGACGGCTACCAGATGGCCCGCAAGGGCCGCGCCGGTGCAGCACTCGCCATCGCCGCACTCGGCTCGTTCTTCGCCGGCACGGTCTCGACCTTCCTCGTCGCCGTCTTCGCGCCGCCGCTCACCGAGATCGCACTGAAGTTCGGCGCGGCCGAATATTTCTCGCTGATGATCGTCGGCCTCGTATCCTCGATCGCGCTGGCGCACGGATCGATCGTCAAGGCGCTGGCGATGGTGGCGCTCGGCCTCCTGCTCGGCCTCGTCGGCACCGACATCTACACCGGCACGCCGCGCTTTACGCTGGGCATCCGGGAGTATTCGGACGGCCTGAACTTCGTTGCGCTCGCAGTCGGGGTCTTCGGCATTGCCGAAATCCTGCGCAATCTCGAAAACGAGCGCACGCGCGACGTGCTGATGGCCAAGGTCACCGACCTGATGCCGACGCGCGACGACTTCAAGCGCATGGTCGGCCCGGTCCTGCGCGGCACGGCGATCGGCTCGGCGCTCGGCATTCTGCCCGGCGGCGGCGCCATCCTTGCGGCCTTCGCCTCCTATACCGTCGAAAAGCGCGTCTCCGACAAGCCCGAGGAATTCGGCCACGGCGCCATTGCCGGCGTCGCCGGTCCGGAAAGCGCCAACAATGCCGGCGCCCAGACTTCGTTCATCCCGCTGTTGACCCTCGGCATTCCGGCAAACCCGGTGATGGCGCTGATGATTGGCGCGATGATCATCCAGGGCATCGTGCCCGGCCCGAATGTCGCGTCCGAGCAACCGGCCCTCTTCTGGGGCATCATCGCCTCAATGTGGATCGGCAACCTGATGCTGGTGGTCTTGAATCTGCCGCTGATCGGGCTGTGGGTGCGGCTGTTGAAGATCCCGTACTACGTGCTCTTCCCGATCATCATGGCGTTCTGCTCGATCGGCGTCTACAGCGTCAACTCCAACGTCTACGACCTCTATGCCGTCGCCTTCTTCGGCCTCGTCGGTTACCTGCTGTTGAAGCTGCGCTGCGAACCCGCTCCGCTTCTGCTCGGTTTCGTGCTCGGTCCGCTGCTCGAAGAAAACCTGCGGCGGGCGATGATCCTGTCGCGCGGCGACCCGACCACCTTCGTCACGCGGCCCATCAGCGCGATCCTGCTGTTCATCGCCGCCATGGTGCTGGTGGTGGTGTTTCTGCCGAGCGTCAAGGCCAAGCGCGAACAGGTCTTCGTCGAGGAAGATTGATCCAGGAGGGATGGGGGATGGGGGGATGCGGCATTCTGCCCCTGCGCAGTTTGCCACATTGAGCTTTGTCAATAACGTAGCCTATCCCTGAGCCGACAGATCGGCATAGGGATAGGCAGACAGCAATGAAGCCTCGCACGAGGATCAGAATGCAGCAGGCCATGCGCATGTTTTGCGCATTGGCCGTGCTGCTTCTCGGCTTCGCGCACCAGGCGCCCGCAGCCGCCGCGGCTTTGTCGCCCGCGGAGCGGGCACAGTTCGTGCTCCCCGACGGGTCCCTGCCCGACCTCTGCCTGCCCGGATCCGGCGACGACGGCAGCGGCAAGCAAATCTCCCACAGCCACTTCTGCGGCGCCTGTCGCATCTTCTGGGCCCTCCTGCCCGCACCGGCCAACGCCACGGACACGATCGTTCGCAAGACCGGAAAGGTCCTGCCACCGGCACATCCGGTGGCATCCGCCCGATCGCAGCGTCCACCCAATGCGAGCCCGCGCGGGCCGCCAGCGTCAGGATCTCACGCCTGAGCCCCTCGTCACGGCAGATCGTGACGGAACGCTGATGCCTGATCTGCGGCGCGTCGCATAGCGACGATCCCGACGAGATCGCAATACGGATCGCCCACCCATGCCCGATACCATCACTTTTGCGGAAACAACGCTTCCGCCCCCACCTTCCGCCGCCTTCGCGACGGCCAAACCCTCGCCCAACCGGCAGCGCCTTGTCGGCGAGCATGCGACCCTGCTCTTCCAGGGCGGGCGAAACCGTCATCTTTACCGGGTCGTCGACGGCTGTGTCGCGCTGTCGCAACTGCTCGACGACGGACGCCGGCAGATCACCGACGTGCTTGGCCCCGGTCGCCTGTTCGGCTTCACCCATGACGGCCGCAACATCGCCACCGCCGAAACACTGACCTTCGCGCGGATAGAGACGCTCGCCGGCGGTCAGGTCGAAGACGGCGACCACGGGCCCGATGTCGCTGCCGAACTGAAGGCGACGCTGCACCGGATGCAGGCCCACGCAACCCTGCTCGGCCGCAAGACCGCGACGGAAAAGGTTGCAACGGGGCTCATCGATCTTGCCGATCAATTCGCCTGGCGCGGCCGCGCCGCCAGCCGGAACCTGTTCAGCTTCAACCTCTATCTCTCGCGCGCCGATCTCGCCGATTGGCTGGGCCTGACGGTCGAGACCGTCAGCCGCTGTCTCAACCGTTTCAAGCGCGATGGCCTGATCGACTTCAACCACCCGAAGACGGTGCGCATCCTCGACGAACAGCAATTGCGGGCACTGGCTGGCCTTGCGCGCAGGGACTGATCTCTTCGCACCAGGCCAGCTAACCCGACAGATCATGGTGGGCTCAGGACCCCCCCAGAAGAAAGGCTTGAAAACAATGATTGCGAAAATGGTCTATCACGTGCCGGTGTTCGGCTGGATGCTCAAGGAAGCGGTGCGGGGCTCCGGCACCGCCAAGGTGCTGTTTCTCGTCAACTGCGTGCTGATGTGGCTGCTGGCGATCGTGACCTTCGGCTACCCGGCCATCATCCTTCCCGCGCTCGCCATGGTGCTGGTGGTCTTCGTTCTCCTGATCCTGATCACAACGGGCTAGCCGGCACGGGTCGCTCAGAAATCGAGAGCGGCGTTGTCGACGACTTCCTTCATGACGAAAAACGTCCTCGTCTGGCGGACACCCGGCAGCGCGATCAGCTGCGTTCCGTGGATGCGGTTGAAGTCGGCCATGTCGCCGACGCGGATTTTCAGGAAGTAGTCGAAGTCACCGGCGACGAGATGGCAGTCGAGGATGAACTTCAGCTTTTCGACCGCCTTTTCGAAATCGCGAAAACTCTCGGGCGTCGACCGGTCGAGCACCACGCCGACCATGACCAGCGCGCCGCGATCGACCTTCTGCGGCGCCACCAGTGCACGGACGTTTGTGATGTAGCCTTCCTCGAACAGCCTCTGCGTCCGGCGGTGGCAGGTCGCGGCGCTGACATCGACCATCTGCGCCAGTTCGGCATTGGTCAGCCGGCCATTCTTCTGCAAGAGGCGCAGCATCTTGAGATCGATACGATCGAGTTCACCCTGCATGGAAGAATTTTCCTTATTTCATGCCAAAGCCGGAAGTAACGTATTATCAAGCGCAGCCAGTTCGGAGAACTGCGAAATTTGAACGGCACATTAGAGAGCACCTTTCACTTGAGCAGTGGTAGCGTTTCCTAGCTTTCAACACAAAAGGAAGGGAACGCCATGCTGGAAAAATTCGAACGCTACCCGCTAACCTTCGGGCCGACGCATATCGAGAAGCTCGACCGGCTCTCTGGCCATCTGGGCGGCAAGGTCGAGATCTACGCCAAGCGGGACGATTGCAATTCGGGCCTTGCCTATGGCGGCAACAAGCTGCGCAAGCTGGAATACATCATTCCCGACGCGCTTCGCTCCGGCGCCGATACGCTGGTGTCCATCGGCGGCGTGCAATCCAACCACACCCGCATGGTCGCCGCCGTTGCAGCCAAAATCGGCTTCAAGTGCCGGCTGGTGCAGGAGAGCTGGGTACCCCACGAGGACGCCGTCTACGACCGCGTCGGCAACATCATGCTCAGCCGCATCATGGGCGCCGACGTGCAGATGGTCGACGAAGGTTTCGACATCGGCATTCGCCAAAGCTGGGAGGCTGCGATCGAGGACGTCGAGGCGCGTGGCGGCAAGCCCTATGCCATCCCGGCTGGCGCCTCCGTGCACAAGTATGGCGGGCTCGGCTATGTCGGCTTTGCCGAAGAGGTGCGGGCGCAGGAAGAAGAGCTCGGATTCAAGTTCGACTATATCGTCGTGTGCACGGTCACCGGCTCGACCCACGCCGGGATGCTTGTTGGTTTTGCCAGGGACGGGCGCCAGCGGCGGGTCATCGGCATCGACGCCTCCTTCACCCCGGCGCAAACGAAAGCGCAGGTGCTCGACATCGCCCGCAGAACCGCCGACCTCGTCGAACTCGGCACCGATCTGACAGAAGAGGACGTCGTGCTGATCGAGGATTATGCCTATCCCGTCTACGGCGTCCCCTCCGACGAGACCAAGGCGGCCATCCGCCTTTGCGCCCGCCTCGAAGGCATGATCACCGACCCCGTCTACGAGGGCAAGTCGATGCAAGGCATGATCGATCTGGTGCGAAAGGGCTATTTCCCCGAGGGATCAAAGGTACTCTACGCCCATCTCGGCGGCGCCCCGGCACTCAACGGCTATGGCTACACCTTCCGCAATGGCTGACGTTTCCGGCCATTGAACCTGTCGACGAGCCACGGCCGGATGACCGGTCGTGGCGAGCCCACCCTGCCCCCGGGCAACACACAGTGGCCGCCATTTTCGCCGGCCTCAGGCGAGCGCGAGATCAACTGCCGCAAGTGCGTGAAGCTCGGTCGTATCGAAGACCGGAACCGGGCTGTCGCCTTGAGAGATCAGCAGCATGATCTCTGTGCAGCCCATGATGATCGCCTGGGCACCGCGGTCCACAAGCCGCTGAATGACCTGCCTGTAGGCGTCCCGCGACGCATCTTCGACACGGCCAACCACCAACTCCTTGTAGATGATATCGTGCACGGTCTTCCGATCCGCCTCGTCGGGGACGACTACATCCAGCCCATGCCGTTCGATCAGCCGCCCCTTGTAGAAATCCTGCTCCATCGTGAAGGCCGTGCCCAAGAGGCCAACGCGGCTGAGGCCGAGCGCCTTGATCTTCTCCGCCGTCGGATCGGCAATATGCAAGAGCGGAATGCCGACTGCGGCCGACACCGCATCGGCCATCCGGTGCATGGTGTTGGTACAGATCACCAGAAAATCCGCACCGCCGGCCTCGAGGCGCCGGGCCGCCGCGGTCATTTCCCCTGTCAGGGCCGACCAGTCGCCAATATGCTGCAGCCGCTCGATCTCGCCGAAATCCATCGACCACATCAGGCTCTTGGCCGAGTGCACGCCGCCCAGCCGTGCCCGCACTTCCTGATTGACGATCCGGTAGTATTGGGCAGAGCTTTCCCAGCTCATGCCGCCGATCAGTCCCATGACCTTCAACGCGTCATCCCTCCCGCGTGCGCAAATCTCAGCTTGTCGTGCCCAAATCTCTGCCACATCCCCGTGCGCAGACCAAGCGGCTTCGGTGGCAGGCCGCAACCCGCACCGCAAATGCCGACTTAGCGGATCTCATGCCAAACCGGCGCTGCGCAGCGCGGGCATGGCGGCATTGTCTGCCCAGGCGAAAGTTCGAGAACCTCGGCACACTGCACGCAGGCCAGACGGCGCTTTTCCGCAACCGCTGTGCCCGAGCGAAACTCCGCCGGCTTGCTGACATCCCAGGGCGGTTCGATCGCAAGCCCCGGCCTCGCCGCTGGATCGTCGAACGTGAAAACTGACAGAAGCCCGTTGGTTTCGAAATAGGCGGCCCGCACCTGCCCCAGATGCCGCACCTGCTTGAGACGGAGCTGTTCGAACAGCTCATCGTGACCGACATTCAGCTGCTTCAGCGCCTTCCACAGGATGCCGCCATCGCGCACCACCTCGACGCTGATACCCTCGATCACGTCCTCAAGCTTGCGATTGCGAGCGACGATGTAACTCAACGATTTGTCGAGCAGAACGACCACGGTGATGACGGCCATGCAGTGAATCAGCGGAACGTCGGGATAGAACATCGCATCGCCGACGGCCGAACCGAGCGCGATCACCAGCAAGAATTCCACCAAGGACAGCTGGCCGATCGACCGGCTGCCGATCCAACGGATCAGGAACAGCGTGTAGGCGTAGATGATCACCGTCCTCAGCGCGATTTCGAGCAGGAAAAGCGGCGGTTCGTCTCCGATCAGCATCCGGCCGAGATCGAAAGCCACGACGGGCTCGTTCATGATGAGCACTCCTCCAGAGAGCGCCGCCGGGTTCGGGCGGCGGCTCGCTGCTTATCTGTGGCGATCGAGCGGAAAAACGAGAGGAGGGCCGCACGCCGACCAAAACGATCCGCCGTGCATGCGAACTTTTTGCAGTGTTGAATGAACCAAAGCCGATGCGAGGCGTTTGTCTACCAGTGCAACCACAACGTCAGGAGATCCACAGATGGATTGGAATCGTGTTGAAGGCAACTGGAAGCAGTTCAAGGGCAAGGTCAAGGAACAGTGGGGCAAACTCACCGATGACGACCTCGACCAGATTGCCGGCAAGCGGGATCAGCTCGAAGGCAAGATCCAGGAACGCTACGGCATCGAAAAGGACCGCGCTCGCCGCGACATCGACGATTGGTACGGCCGCCAGCACTAACGGTCAAATGGCTCGAAAACCCCGCTCCGGCGGGGTTTTTTTGGCGTGGTGGAACTTTATGCACCGCGGGGCGTTGTTGCCAGGCTCAGAACCAAGGGAGACGTCGATAACGATGGCAAGATCCGTGCAAGACAAGAGACCGGCAGAACAAAGCGATGTCGTCTACGGCTGGAGCAACATCTACGATCTGGCCGAATTCATCCGCGCCCATGATCTGCCGCCGCTTGAAGCGCGACCCCTGTTTCAGCAGTACGGCCCCTCGCGACAGGCCCTCGATGCCGCCGTAAAAGCACGCAATAGTTGTATTTGATACACGACTTCGAAGCTCGGAAAATCCGTGAGGAGAAAAAGATGCGGCTCTTCGAGTGCGGCGTCTGCGACCAGACGATCCACTTTGAAAACCGCAGCTGCGTACGCTGCGGGGCTCAACTGGGGTTCGATCCCGTTGGGGTCGGGATGTGCGCCCTCGTGCCACTCGACAACGGGCTTTTCCAGATCCATGGCAACGCGTCGCGGACTTTTCGTTTCTGCGACAATGCCGCCATCGACGTCTGCCATTGGCTGGTGCCGGCCGATCAGTCCGAGCGCTACTGCGTTGCCTGCCGGCACAATACGATTGTACCGATGAGCGACGACGACGGTCTGGAGCGCTGGCGCAGGATAGGCGTGGCGCAGCGTCATCTGTTTTACTCGCTCCTGCGCTGGGGCCTGCCGCATCCGACGCGAAAGCAAGATCCCGAAGGCGGACTTGCGTTCGAATTCCTCGCCGACACCGTCGATGCGAACGGCAATGTCATTCCGGCGATGACCGGCCACGAAAACGGACTGATCAGCCTGCGAGCCTCCGAGGCTGACGACGTGGTGCGGGAAGGTGTGCGCGTTTCCATGAACGAGCCCTATCGCTCGCTGCTCGGTCATTTTCGCCATGAGATCGGTCACTTCTATTGGCAGCAACTGATCGTCGACGAGCCGACGAGATCCGCGGCCCGCGCGCTGTTCGGCGATGAAAGCGAGGACTATGGGGCGGCACTGGACCGCCATTATGAACAGGGGCCGCCCGAGGACTGGCAGGAGCGGTTTATCAGTCCCTATGCGAGCGCCCATCCAGCGGAGGATTTCGCCGAGTGCTTCGCGCATCTCTTTCATATCGTCGACACGCTGGAGACCGGTCACGCCTTCGGCATCAATCTCGACCCGGAGGGGCACGAAGCGCTTGACGCGGACATCGATTTCGATCCCTATCGCGCGTCAAACGCTGATGCGCTTGTCGACGCGTGGGTGCCGCTCAGCGTCGCGCTGAACGCCCTGCAGAGGTCGATGGGACAACCTGACAGCTATCCCTTCGTCCTGTCCCAGCCGGTGATCGAAAAGCTGGATTTCATCAACCGGCTGATCCGCGATGCAGCAAAGCAGACGCATTGAAGACGTCGGCAGAGGATGCAGCCCGCCATCCGCGCCTCCCGGCATGGCCGGCCGGCGGAACAAAATCGCATCGTGCCGCGTTGCCCTGCGTTAGCAAGCGCTTGCGGAGGGAAATATGAGCGGCGCAGAAGCATTGGCGGCAGCGCTGGCGGGAGCGGTCGGGTCGCAGACGATCGAATCCAGGGCGGTTCTCGACAACCTTCCCATCGCGGTCTACACCACGGACGCCGCCGGGGTCGTCACCTATTTCAATCGCGCAGCGGCGGAATTGGCCGGACGCGAACCTATCCTTCATGCCGACCGCTGGTGCATCTGCTGGCGCCTGCACCGGCCCGACGGTACGACGCTGCCGACGGACCAATGCCCGATGGCCGAGGCATTGCGCAGCAAAAAGGCGGTTCGGGGCGAAGAACTGCTCGTCGCTCGGCCCGACGGCGCAATGGTGCCGGTGCTTCCCTACCCGACACCGATCTTCGATGCCGACGGCGAGATGATCGGCGCGGTCAACGTCCTCATCGATATCGGCAAGCGAAAGACAGCGGAGCTCGAACTGCGGGCGAAAACTGACCGTATCGAGGCCCTCGCTCGCATCGCCCGGCTCCTGGCGGGCGACTTCAATGTCGAGCACATCGTCCAGACCGTGACCGACAGCGCCACAGAACTCACGGGCGCAAAATTCGGCGCCTTCTTCTACAACGTCCTCGACGAAAGCGGCGAACACTTTCAGCTCTTCACCCTCTCCGGTGCTCCGCGCGAAGCGTTCGAAAAATTCGGCCTTCCCCGCAACACCGCAGTGTTCTCGCCGACCTTCAATGGCGAACGGGTCGTGCGCAGCGACGATATCCGCAAGGACCCGCGCTACGGCTTGAGCGAACCGCATTTCGGCATGCCCAGGGGACACCTGCCCGTCGTCAGCTATCTCGCGGTTCCGGTGATTGCCCGCTCCGGCGCAGTGCTCGGCGGGTTGTTCTTCGGCCATGACGCAGCCGGCGTGTTCACCGCCGAATCCGAGGAGACGGTGGTTGCCATCGCTGCGCATGCGGCCATCGCCATAGACAACGCCAATCTCCTGGCCGACAGCCAGAAGCAATCCGAGAGTCGCCGGATCGCCGAGCTGTCGGCGCGCCATCTCGCGTCCATCGTCGAATCCTCCGATGACGCCATCGTCAGCAAGGATCTGAACGGCATCGTCACCAGCTGGAATAGGGGTGCCCAAGCGCTGTTTGGCTATAGCGTACAGGAGATGGTGGGTACATCGATCCTGCGGCTCATTCCAAAGGGCCATGAGGAAGAGGAGGTGGACATTCTCGGCCGGATCCGCAGAGGCGAGCGCGTCGATCACTACGAGACCAAGAGGCAACGCAAGGATGGCACGCTCCTCGACATCTCGCTGACGATATCACCGATCCTCGATAATGATGGCCGCATCGTCGGCGCTTCGAAGATCGCCCGCGATATCACGGAGCGCAAGGCTTCCGAGCAGGCCCTCGCCGAGCGCTTGCGCGAGCAGGCCGCCCTTTATCAGTTCACCGAGCGGGTACATCGGGCCCGCTCGATCGCCATGGTTTATGAGGCGGCGCTCGATGCCATTCAATCGGCGCTGCGCTGTAGCCGGGCCTCCATCCTGCTCATCGACGCAACCGGTACCATGCGTTTTGTCGCCTCGCGCGGGCTCTCGGAGAGTTACCGCCTCGCCGTCGACGGCCACACGCCATGGAGCGCGGAGGCGCAGGACCCCAACCCCATCTTTATCGAAGACGTCGAATTGGCCGAGCTTGAAGACGACCTGCGCAAGGCTGTTCAGACCGAAGGCATCGGGTCGCTCGGCTTCATCCCGCTGGTTTCGGTCGGCCGACTGATCGGCAAGTTCATGACATATTACGACACGGCACATCACTTCGCCGGTTCGGAAATCGATCTCGCCTTGACCATCGCCCGCCAACTGAGCTTCAGCGTGCAGCGCATCCGCTCCGAAGAGGCAAGGCGGCAGGCCGAAGATCTGTTGCGGCACAACGAGGCAAAGGAACGTGCCAGGGCGACGGAGGTGACGGCGTTGATGGAAGCGGTACCCGCGCCGATCTGGATTGCAAGGACGCCAGATTGCCGGGTCATCAGCGGCAACAGAAGTTCGTTCGAACTGCTCAGGCTGCCGCCGGACAGCAACCCTTCGCTCTCGGCACCGTCCAGCGAAAGGCCCGTGCACTTCAAGGTCTATTCGCAGGACAGGCTGCTTTCCGCCGACGAATTGCCGGTCCAGCGCGCGGCGCGCGGCGAGGAAGTGCGCAGCTTCGAGCAGGAGATCCGTTTCGACGACGGCACGTCCCGCCACCTGCTGGGCAACGCCACACCTCTGATCGACGCGCTCGGAATCCCGCAAGGCGCCGTTGCCGCCTTCGTCGACATCACAGAACGCAAGGAATCGGAACAGGCGATGCGCGATGGCGAACGGCGACTGCAGATGGCGCTTGAGGCCGGGCGCATGGGCGCATGGGAATGGAACTTCGACACCGGCAAGGTGATCTGGTCGCCGGGTCTGGAAGTGCTTCACGGCCTGGAACCGGGCAGCTTCGGCGGCACGCTCGACGACTTCAAGGCGGACATCCACCCCGACGATCTTGCCATGGTCGAACTGGAGATCCAGGCCGCAATAGACAAGCGCGAGGACTACCACACATCCTACCGCATCCGCCGCCCCGATGGTTCCATTCGCTGGCTGGAAGCGTTCGGGCGTTTTCTGCAAGGCGCTGGCTCGTCATCGCTCCGCCTCACGGGCGTCTGCATGGACATCACCGAACGCAAGGACGCAGAGGCACAGCGCAACCTGCTGGTCGCCGAACTCAGTCACCGCGTCAAGAACACGCTTGCGACTGTCACCTCGATCGCACGGCAATCCTTCGCCATGACCCCCGATCGCAAGGACGCCGAGCAATCCTTCCACGCCCGCATCCGGGCTCTTGCGCAAACCCATACCCGCCTGGCGGAGACCACCTGGACCGGCGTTTCGCTGGAAACGATCCTTTGCGACGAACTGGCGCCCTACCGGAACGAAAACGCCGGCAACGTTTCCGTCGGCGGCCCGGCGATCAGGCTATCGCCACGGCATGCGCTGGCGCTCGGCATGGCGGCTCACGAGCTTGCAACCAACGCTGCCAAACACGGCGCGCTTTCCGTGGAAGACGGACATGTGGACGTCAGCTGGAGCCTCGACCCCGCCAACAAGGCACTTCACATCGATTGGTGTGAAACCGGCGGCCCCCCGGTCGCACCGCCTTCAAGAAATGGTTTTGGCAGGCTGTTGCTGGAACGCGTCGTCGGCTCCGACCTCGGAGGCGACGTCGACCTGGATTTCGCAAGAACCGGGCTCAGATACACCATCAACATGCCGTATTCTGCGGGTGCCGAGCAATGAATGACGACCAGCGCAGCGTCCTTGTCGTCGAGGATGAGTTTCTGCTGGCAATCCAGATCCAGGACGATCTGCTGGCGGCCGGCTTTTCGGTCATAGGCCCCTTCACAAGCCTGCGCAGCTCGATCGCTGCAGCCAAGCGCGAGACACCGCAGGCAGCCACACTCGATGTCAACCTCAACGGCGAGTTCGTCTATCCCGTGGCCGACGAACTGCTTGCCCGTGGCGTTCCCGTGCTATTGCTGACAGGCTACGCCGCCTCCGACCTTCCCGAGCAATATCGCAGCCTTCCCCGTCTTTCCAAGCCGTTCAACAGCCGCGACCTCATTCGCACCGTCGAGGCATTGCTCATCGGCAAAGGATGACGGCCGGCTCAGGTTGAACGTTTCTTCGCGCGCGCGGCATATCTGAGGAAGCGCAGCAGACGTTCCTCCTCGGCGCGCAGCAGGGCGCTTTGCCGCGGCTGCGCTTCGAGCCGGCGCAGGTTGATTTTGGCCTCCTTGTCAGCCAGGGCGATGATATCAGGATGAACGTAGCTCTTGCGGCAGACGGCAGGCGTGTTGTGCAGCACCTCGGCTGCAGCTTCGCACATCCGCTTGACCGACGGGCGTCGTCCCTCGCCAAGCGCCAGGCGCGCCTCGGCGAAAGCGGCGACACTTCCCGCCCAGGTGCGAAACGTCTTGGCCGAGATCGGTGCGCCGGCGATTTCCGCGAGATAGCGGTTGAGCCGACCGGAATCGATCGGGTGCAAATCACCGTTCGCATCCCTGCTGACGAAAAGCTGGCGTCCGGGCAGGTCCGCAATATCTTCCAGCAGCCGCTGCAGTCGCGGGCTGCGCAGCTTGCGAACAACACGTTTGCCGCCCTTCCCCAGGAAACGCAACTCGATGCCCTCGTCGCCCAGCTTGAGATGCCGCTTCAACAGCGTCGTTGCGCCGTAGGTGCCATTTTCCTGCGCATAGGAGACGTTGCCGACGCGTAGACACGCCTGATCAAGCAGGGCCGCAAGTACGGCCAGTACCGTGCGGGCATCGTCAACCGGCCCCTCCATGTGGCGACGCAGGGCCCGGCGAAGTCTCGGCAGAACCTTGGCGAAGTCGATCAACTGATCGAACTTGGCGTGATGGCGCATTTCCTGCCAGGCATCGTGATAGCGATACTGCTTCCGCCCGCGCGCATCGAAGCCGGTAGCCTGCAGATGGCCATTCTGCTTGGGACAGATCCAGACGCGCTCATAGGCTGGCGGCAGGCCAAGTGATGCTATGCGCGCCCTTGCATCCGGATCCTTGAGAACAGAGCCGTCCGGAAGGCGATAGCTGAAGCGCTTCCCCTTCCGGAAGCGCTTTATGCCCGGATCGGCGTCGGTCACGTAGATCAGGTCGGGTTCTTGCGGCGCGGCGGACACGATTCACCTCAAGGTCAGATCCGCCCCATGAGCAGCAGGATCAGGAGAACGACGACCACGACACCGAGTATCCCGGACGGGCCATAGCCCCAATTCGTCGAGTGCGGCCAACTCGGAAACGCGCCGATCAGCAGCAGAATCAAAACGATAAGCAGCACAGTTCCCAGCATGTCATCCACCTTCCCTATGTGTTGTTGCGTGTGTGTTGTTGCGTGCTCGGAAAATGCGGCGCAGGCGTATTGGTTCCGCCACCCGTCCGGCTGTGAGCACACAATTGCCGACAACGGCGCAGCATGCCCATCCGCGTACCCATCTCCCTGTTTTGCTTTATCAGCGGAATTCCCCTGCGTTTGGAACCGAACCCTTGCCTCGCGAATTGTAACGGGACAGCAACCCCATGAATGAGGAGGAACGGGACCTGAATATGCTGAACCGGACAGGCGAGACGCTGACGGACGCTGGCAACGACAGCTGGTGGTCGGTGCATCGCGGCGACAGTCCCATACTCGCCACGGCGATACACGACGGGCATGGCTTGCGTGCCGATCTGCGGGCTCTGATGGCGCTTGCCGATGACGAGCGCCTGCGGGAAGAGGATCCCTACACGGCCTATAGCATTCAGGATCTGGCAAATCGGGTCATCGTGCACCGCTCGCGCTTCGAGGTGGATCTCAACCGGCCTCGCGACGGCGCGGTCTACATCGATCCTTCGCAAGCCTGGGGGCTTAACGTCTGGCGGGACGCGCTTCCGCGTGATCTGCACGAGCGTTCGCTCGTGCTGCATGACGAATATTACCGCATGCTGCGGTCCATGCTGTTGTCGATCGAGCGGCGGCACGGCAGTTTCGTCGTGCTTGACATACACAGCTACAACCACCGCCGCGACGGCCCCGGTTCAGTCCCCTCCGACCCGGCGGCCGCGCCGGAAATCAACATCGGCACCCATTCGATGGACCGCAGCCACTGGGCCGATGTGCTTGAAACGCTGCTTGATGGCTTTCGTCGTTTCGAATTTCGAGGCAGGCGGTTCGACGTTCGTGAAAACGTCGCATTTCAGGGGCGCGGCGAACAAACCCGTTTCATCCACGAACATTTTCCGCAGACAGGCTGCGCCATCGCCATCGAATTCAAAAAATTCTTCATGGACGAATGGACCGGCGAGCCGGATTTAGAGATGCTGGAAGCATTGCGTGCGCTGATCGTGTCGACCGTTCCCGACCTCGTCAAGGCGCTGGACGCGCGCCGATGAAAAGCGCAGCTAAGCCCAGGGACCGCGACACGCGGCATCCCGAGCCGGCCGACCGCCCGGCACCCGATGACGCCTGGCTCGACGAAGTGATCGCCTGCCTTGCAGCCGGCAAGGCGGTGCGACGCGACTTTGCCGAGGGCGGGCGCCTGCACATCGATCGACCACTACCGTTTCTCTGCGTATTTGTCGCCGGGGCGAAGCAAGCCGTCGTGGCACGCGAGATCACCCAGTCCCACGCATCCTATCTCATCGCGCCGGACGCTGCGGCCGCCGCAACTGTCATCGCCGCGGTGGGGCGCGTGATCCAGGAACGGCTCGGCGCTTTCTTCGTGCTGGAATATGGCGAACTCGACCATGACGATCCCCCCGCCAGAGACGCGCCCTATCTGCCACCGTTCACCATCGAAGTCGTGGCCAGCAAAGAACCGGCGGCGCAGGCTGCCGCGAAAGCCTTCCTCGGCGCCGTCGGCACGATCGAAGGCAAGTTTCGCACCGCTCACATGGACCTGCTGGAGCCGCCTCTGAAAGAACAGGCTGACGGTGCGCCGCTGACGACATTTCCTTGCATCAGCGTGCGGTTTGCCCCGATCTATCGCGAAACGGGTACGCAGCGGATCTACCCTGAACTGCGCGAACGCCTGATCGCCAACATCTTCGATGCCGGTCTGAAAGCGCTCGCGGCGGCCACGGCGAGCACGACGGACATACGCGTTTCGACGCATAGAGCCTTCGGCCGAAAGACCTTCGTTGAAACCGTGACCCGCACGGATCGCGCCATCGACGAAATCGCCGCGAGTTTCGATTTTCTCCTGGCCGTCACGCCGATCAACTCCGATGCCGCCTGGGCAGAATTTGTTTCAAGCCGGCACCAGGTCGCGCCGCGACTGCTTTATCGGCCGCTGACGCTTGAAGTCGAGGCGGCGAAGAAGAAACTCTTTTCCATCGGCTTCGAGCACCTCGAGGACCCGCTGCTCTACGCGCTCTATCGCGAGAAACAGCAGGAACTCGACCTGCAGCTTTCGATGATTTCCGCCCGCGAGGGCCGCACCTTCGTCGAGTTCGGCCGCGCGCTTTATGGCCCGGTGGAGGCGAAGCTGCTGGATGTCGCAACCGATATCCTGGCGCAGACGCAAAACCGGGTGAGCAAGCCTGGACAAAAGCCTGCCATTGACGCCGTCGATAGCGCCTACATTCGCAACCGGGCGCAAGTGATGGTTTCGACCTACAAGCGCCAATACGCCGACTTCAACGCGTCGGTGGAACTGCGTGACGACATTCCCGCAGGGTTGCTGGTGTCGAGAAGCCAACTCTTGATCGCGCGCAGCACAGCGATGAGCCGGAACCGTGTCGAGGCTTTGCTCAATCACGAGATCGGCGTGCACCTGCTCACCTACTTCAACGGCTCGGCGCAGGGGCTCAGGCTCTTTCGCTCCGGTCTTGCCGGCTATGAGGGCATGCAGGAAGGGCTTGCCGTCTTTGCCGAATATTTGAGCGGCGGCATGACGCTGGCCCGCCTGCGTCTCATCGCCGCCCGCGTGGTCGCCTGCGCAGCCATGCTCAGCGGCGCGGTATTCCCGGAGACCTATCGGTTGCTCGTCGATCAGCACCGGTTTCAGCCTGACGATGCCTTCAACATCGTGCTGCGGATCTATCGCGGCGGCGGGCTGGCGAAGGACGCGATCTATCTGCGCGGCCTTGTTCAGCTGCTTGCTCATCTCGCCGCTGGCGGCAGCCTCGACCCCTTCTGGATGGGCAAGATCGCCGCCTCGCATTTTACCGCCATGCAGGAATTAAGCTTGCGCGGCTTGCTGTCTGCACCGGCGGTACGCCCCATTTTTCTGGATGACGCCCACGCACGCTCCCGGCTCGACCGGGCACGTGCGGGCATAACCCCGCTCGACATGATCGCAGAATAGGAGACCTGATGCGCATAGCCTTCTTCGTCAATTCGATTGAGCTGGAAACGGCGTCCTACACGACGACGTCTCTGGCGCTCGCCGCGCTCTCCCGAGGGCACGAAATCTCTTACGTCACACCCGCGGATTTCATCCTGCGGCCCGACGACAGGCTGATGATTCGGGCGCGCAGCCTCAACGGCACCAAGCCGAAAAAGCCGGAAACGTTCATTTCGGCGCTGAAGGCCGAAGATGCGGTGATGAGCGTGGTCGACGTCAGCGAGGTCGACGTCTTGTTCCTGCGCAACGACCCCTCGGAAGATGCCGAGGGCCGCCCCTGGGCCGCGAATGTCGGCGCCAATTTCGGCCGGCTCGCCTCGGAACGCGGCGCGATCGTCGTCAATGATCCCTCCGGTCTTTCGCTGGCGCAGAACAAGCTCTATTTCCAGGACTTTCCCCAGGCCGTGCGCCCGACGACGCTGATCTCGAAGAACATCGAGGAAATCCGCGCCTTCATCGACGACCATCGCGACGGCGTCATCCTGAAGCCGCTGCAGGGATCGGGCGGCAAGAACGTCTTCAAGATCAAGTCCAGCGATGAGGCCAATCTCAACCAGATCTTCGAAGCCGTCAGCGAGGTCGGCTATCTCATCGCCCAGAGCTATCTGCCCGAAGCCACCGCCGGAGACATCCGCCTGTTCCTGATGAACGGCCGTCCGCTGGTGCGCGGCGACGTCTATGCCGCCTTCCGCCGTGTGCCTGCCAAGGGCGAAGTGCGATCCAACATTCATGCGAGCGGCACTGCTGAGGCGGCAACCATTACCCCGGCGATACTGGCGATTGCCGAAAAGCTTCGCCCCAAGCTGATCGACGACGGCATGTTCCTGGTGGGGCTGGATATCGTCGGTGACAAGGTGCTGGAGATCAACGTCTTCACGCCCGGCGGGCTGCCCAACATTCAGGCATTGCACAAGATCGACTTCGCCGAGGAGATCGTGATCGCGCTTGAAAACAAGCTTGCCATTCGCGAGGCCTATGGTGGCGCCCTGTCCAACCGGGCGCTGGCGACCCTTTGAGTGGTCCCTTCGCCTGGCCGGCCGGACCAGGCGAACTCTAAGGCCCTGGCGTCACTCCTGGCGTGACGCCAAAAGCTTGTCGATGCGCATGCCGTCCATATCAATGATCTCGAAGCGCCAATCCTGAAAATCGAAGGTTTCTCCCACATGCGGAAGATGGCCAAGGATCTGCAGCGCGAAACCGGCAATGGTGTGGAAATCGCCTTCGGGACGATCGCGAATACCGAGCCGCTCGAAGGCGTCGTGCGCCGACATTAGCCCTTCGATCAGCAGCGAGCCGTCCGAGCGGGTGACGATGTCGGGATCGTTCGCCTCCGTATCCGGCAGGTCGCCGGCAATCGCTTCGAGCAGATCGGTCTGTGTGATGATGCCTTCAAGGCTGCCATATTCGTCGACGATGATCGCCAGCCGGACGGGTGCCGTCTTGAACGTTTCGAGGACGCGGAAGACGCGTGCCGATTCGTGCAGCACCAGCGGTTCGCGCATCGCCTTCATGGGGTCGAGCGTCTGGCCGTCGAGCAGCTGATCGAGCAGATCCTTCTTCAGCACCATGCCCAGCGGATAGTCGATGCCGCCACGGCCGATCAGCAACTGCTCGTGATGGCAATCCCTGATGGTGCGAAGGATCTCCTCCCGCGTGTCGTCGGCATCGATCCAGTCGACCTCCATGCGCGGCGTCATGAAATCGGAAATCCGGCGGTCGCCGATGTTGAAGATCCGCTCGACCAGTTCCTGCTGGGCAACGTCGAGAAGACCGGCCTCCTGGCTTTCGGCGACAAGCAGCTTCAGTTCGGTCGGCGAATGCATCGAGGCCTCGCCTGTGCCCGGCCGCAGCCCGACCAGGCGAAGCACGAGATTGCCGAGGCCGTTGAGCGTGAGAATAGCCGGACGCAACAGAAACAGGAAAAGCCCGAGCGGGCGCACGACCGCAAGGGCCGTGCCCTCGCTGCGCTGGAGCGCCAGGCTCTTCGGTGCCAGCTCCCCGAGCACGATGTGAAGCGCTGTTATGATGATGAAGGAGATCGCCACCGCGATCGCATGCGAGCCGAACGATGCCCAGGCCATCGGCAGCGCTTTCAACAGCGGCTCGATCAGGTGCGCCAGAGCCGGCTCGCCCACCCAGCCGAGTGCCAGGGACGATATGGTGATGCCGAGCTGGGTGGCGGCCAGGTTGGCGTCGAGATTGTCGACGGCATGCTGGAGTGCGCCCGAATTCATGCGCCTTTGCGCCACAAGCTCCGTCACCCGGCTACGCCGGACGGACACCAGGGAAAACTCAGCCGCAACGAAAAAGCCGTTGGCGGCAACGAGCAGAAACACGGCCAGTATTCCGAGATAATCGAAAATACTGCCATCCGAGCCGGACATAGTCTCCCTTCGGGCGCGGGGCGCCTCGTACTGTTGATACCGCGGTCAGCCTAACATGCTCTTGCCGCACACGTCAGACGGGATACAGGCATTCTTCATGATGCTGCTTGCATCCCGTCATGCGCTTGGCTCTGGAGCATTCCGCTTTCAAGCGGAACCACCGAATGCGGAAAGATGCTTTAGAATCAACAAACTAAAGAATCCTTGGCGCATTGCTCCGAACACACGGTGCTTTAGTTACCGCCTTCAAGGCTCTTGAGTGCTTCCCGATCCGCATGCGATACGAACTCGCATGCAAGCAATGTCTTGCCCGGGATGGCATCACTTTCACGCGCAACGACCGAAACGATTCCCATGTCCGCCGTCGGCTGCTCGGCATCGGGCAGAACCCGCGCATAGCCCTTGGTCGACGTGCCGAGAATGCTGCTTTTTTCAGGTTCCAGCTGGTAGCGAGCCGCCAGCTCATCTGCACGCGCCCCTTCGATCAGGACGCCGACGGAGCTCCCGGCAAAGACAACCTCATGGGTCTTGAAACCGTCCTGCCCGATGTCGGACGGCAGCTTGTAAACGTATGCCGTCAGCAACGATGTGTCGGGTTTCGCCAGCTTCTCGGCGGCGTCATAGAGTTCGGTTGCCGATTGCATCGTGTAGGGCGGCTTGCAAAGGGCACCATCGTAGAAGGCTGGGGCGTTTCCGGAGGCAAAGGCTGCAGCCGGGCTCGACAGGGTGGCAATGGCGGCTGCCGGCAGGAAAATTCTTGAAAACAAACTGATAACTCCAATTGGCCGGTGATGGGAGGGCTTCCGCGTACGGGCGCTCTTCGATCGGGAGTTGCAGGCATGGTCCAACGCCGACAAGGATTCAACCGGCCATCCACCAAGATCACAACATTCCTGAGCCTTGCTGCCCTCGTTTCCACGGGTCAAACCGTCGCAGCCCGGGAGGACGCTGCCGTTGACGGCTTCGTTCGCGCGCCGTCCGAATTTGCCCTCACGAACAGGCGCGAGCGCTTTCTTTGCCACCGTTTCGAGCTCGCCGGCCAACGCCGTGTCGTTGCCCGCTGGCGCTGCTTGCCAGCAGTCGAAATGCGACATGACGTGCGACAAAACGGGACACGCCATATTTTAACTTGATTCTTTCACTCATGTTTCAGTACAAGGCCTCGCATTGATTTTATTCAATTCTCGAGGGGTCGGGCATGGGGACTGCAACAACATTCGAACTTCACAACCTGGCGAGCAAGCATCGCCGGGCACTGTTGACCGGCGTCGCCGCCTTGACATTGGCGCTGCCGGCGCACGCCCAGGCGCAGGACAAGACCGCCCGGCGCGTGCAGGAAGAAACGCCGCTTGAGCGCATCGTCGTCACCTCGACGCGCGGCGCAAAAAAGGTCCTCGACGTGCCGCAGTCGATCTCGGTCATCACCCGCGAAGAGATCACCGATCACAATGTGCGCGACATCCAGGACCTGGTTCGCCATGAGCCCGGTGTCAGCGTCAACCGCACCACCTCGATTACCAACCCGTGGGGCCAGCTCAACAGCTTCACCATCCGCGGCATGGGCGGAAACCGCGTACTTTTGACGGTCGACGGCTCGCGTGTGCAGGAGGGCATCACCGACGGTAGCCGCGACTTCTTCGACATGAGCAATTTCAAATCCGTCGAGATCGTCCGCGGACCGAACTCGGTGCTATGGGGTGCCGATGCGCTCGGCGGTTCCGTCATGTTCCAGACGCTCGATCCCTCGGATCTTTTGACCGACCCGACCAAGCCCTGGGCCGTCGAGGTCAGGACCGGCTATGACAGCCTCGACAACAGCTGGCGCAAGCAGGTAACGGCTGCCTACGACTTCGGCGACATCGAAGTTCTCGGCAGCTACGGCCAGGTCTCGTCAAGCGAAGCGGAACTCCGCAAGGCGCGCGCTGACGGCGGCATCTGGGGTTGCTCGCGCCTCTACATCGGTTGCGACCGCCTGTTCCCTGCCGACACCGACGTGGACAACGCGCTTGCGAAGGTCGTCTGGACACCGGACGCGCAGCATACGTTCAAGCTGACCGGGGAGCTTTTCGGCCGCGACACGCGAGTGCTGCAACTCTATGACATGTCGGCCTCCGCCACCGGGATCCCATCGACGACGGCCTATGTGAACGACCCTTACGTTCGCGACCTGGAGATGAGCCGCAAGCGCATTTCGCTCGAACATGATTGGCAGGTCGGCGCAGCGTGGCTCGACAGCGTCAACTGGAACCTCTCGTGGTCACCGCAGAAGCGCGAGACCGATAGCCGGCAGCGCCGCGTCTACTCCAACCGCATCCAGCTGCATGACCAGTACCGCAACTACAGCGAAGACTTTCTTGAAGCCGATATCCAGATGAAGTCGTCCTTCGACCTGGGATCCACGCACCACACGTTGACCTACGGCTTCGACGGCGACCGCACCAAGGGTGACTACGCCGGTATCAACAGGACCTACAATTCGCTGACGGGCACAACGACCACGGCGATCAACCAGGGCTTCAGCTTCCCACGTGTCGACACCGAGCGTGCCGACTTCTACCTTGAGGACAGCATCGAGTTTCTAGACGGCCAACTGACCGTCAATCCCGGTGTTCGTCTTGCGCACTACTCGATCGATCCGACGGGTGACGCCAGCTATCCGGGCCTGCCGGGTTTCCGCCCGCAAAAGCAGGAGAATACCGAACTTCTCAAGCGGGTTGGTGCCATCTACAAATTCGACGATACCTATTCGGCCTATGCCTCTTATGGCGAGGGCTTCAAGATGCCGACGTCGGCGCAGCTCTTCCAATCCAGCGTCGACCCATTCACCGGCAGTTCGCTCGTGCCGAACCCCAACCTGAAGCCGGAATCGGTCGACAGCTACGAAATCGGCTTCCGTGGCGAACTGGATCGCGGCTATTTCACCGTGGCAACTTTCTATGCTGACTACACGAACTTCATTCGCGGCTTTCAACCCATCACCGTCACGGGTCCTGGCGGAGTCCCGGTCGTTGGTTACACCTCCAACAACGTCGAAGACGTGGCGTTGTGGGGGATCGAGTTCGGCGGCGAATACGAAGTTCTCGACTACACGACAGCATCGGCGAACATCACCTGGAGCAAGGGGCGTCAGCGCACATCTGCCGGGGCGGCGACCACCGCCTTCGATGGGGCCACGCCGCTCACCGCCGTCCTCGGCCTCAAGCATGAACTGCCCGATTACGGCCTTCAGTTCGAAGTCTTCGGTACGTTCGCAGCGGGACGCACGCAGAACAGTGATCCTGCCGACTATCTGGTTCCGGGCTACGCCGTCTTCGATGCCTACGCGAAGTGGACGCCAAGGGAAAACGTCGAGTTGACGGCCGGCATCGAGAACATCTTCGATCGCCGCTACTTCCCCAACACCCTCACTGGCTATGATCGCGTCCCCGCATCCGTCGCCACAGCCAACGTCAACCCACTCGAGCTGCAGACCGCTCCGGGCCGGGTGTTCAAGCTCGGCGCAACTGTGCGCTTCTGATCGACGAGCAAGGCATGCGCGGCAGCGGCCGCGCATGCCCCTCTTTCCCAAGGCAGGAGCGCAGCATGTTCAAGATCGCCGGCCAATTCCGGCGCCTCATCGGCCTCTGCGTCCGCTCGCCCGGCGGCAAGGTCAATCTGGCGCTGTTCCTGCTCATCACCGCGCTGACGCTCGGCAGCGTCTATGCCAGCGTGCGCCTGGTCGAATGGACCGGCGCCTTTTATTCGGCGGTCGAAAAGGTCGATGCACCTGGGGTCTTGAGGCAGATCGGCATCTTTGCCACCATCATCGCCTTGAATTCCGCCCGACATCTGCTGGCAGAATATCTGCGCAAGATTCTCGAAATCCGCTGGCGCCGGACATTGACGGATATCGCCATCGACCGTTGGACGGCCAACAAGGCCTTCTGGCATCTGGCGCAGGCCAAGACCGACAGGATAGACAACCCGGATCAGCGTATCGCCGAGGATTGCCGGCTGTTCGTCAGCGGCATGCTCAGCGAGACCCTCGACCTCATCTCCCGCGTCGTCGGACTGGTTTCGTTCATCGCCATTCTCTGGGGCCTTTCCGACTTTCCCCTGTCGCTTGCGTTCATGGGCATCGACCTCGAAATACCGCACTACATGGTCTGGGCGGCGTTTCTCTATGTCGCGGTCAGCAGCGGGCTGACGCACCTGCTCGGCCGGCCGCTCAAGCGCCTTTTCTCCGAGCAGCAACACCGCGAGGCCGACTTCCGCTATGCGATGGCCCGATGGCGTACAAGCTTTGACGAGGTTGCGCTTTCGAACGGAGAAGACGCCGAAAAGCGGATATTCCGCGCCCGCTTCGACGCGCTTGCGGCGAACTGGAAGAAGCTGATCACCCGCGAACTGATCCTCGGCGGCTTCACCTATCCGTTCAATCATTCCGTTCTGCGGATACCGCTCTTCGTCGCGCTGCCGGGCTATCTCGCGGGCCATGTCGCCTTTGGCGGATTGATGCAGTTGAGCACCGCCTTTTCGCAGGTCGTAACAACGCTCTCCTGGTTCATCTTTTCCTATCGCGACCTTGCCGACCTCGTCGCCACCGCCTCGCGCCTGGATAATTTCATGCAGTCGGCAGCCGCAAGCACCGGCCCTGACGCCCGCATTCACCGCTTGGGACGAAGCGATGTCTTCCGTCTGAACGCCCTTTTGCTCGATACGCCCGATGGCCGCAGCCTTCTGACCATCGAGGATCTGACGATCAGCACCGGCGAGTGCGTCTGGCTGCGCGGTCCATCCGGCATCGGAAAGACCACCTTGCTGAAAGCCGTTGCCGGTCTCTGGCCACATGGCACCGGCGAGATCAGGCGGCCGCAGGAAGGCTGGATGTTCCTGCCGCAGAAGCCTTACCTGCCACTTGGCACGCTGCTCGAAGCGACCGCCTATCCATCTGCGGTCGAAAGTTTCGGCGAGGAGCAGATCCGCGCTGCACTTTGCGACGTCGGACTGGAGCATCGCATGGCCGATAACGGGGCTACCAGTCTCGAAGCGCCCGAAGGGCTGTCCGGCGGAGAGCTGCAGCGGCTGGCCATCGCCCGCCTGCTGCTACACGCGCCGCGCTGGGCGATCCTTGACGAGGCGACGGGCGCGCTCGACGCCGCGGCCGAGGCGAAACTCCTGTCACTGGTCCGGCATCGCCTGCCCCAGACCGCGTTGATCCTGATCGCCCATCGCGCGCCACAAATGTCTTTCGACGTCCGAGCCATCGACCTGATGCCGACACCAGCCTTGGCCGCCGCTTAGCAGCACAACCTATCCCGTTCCCTTCCGCAACCGTGAGACAACACATGACAGATTCTGCCTCCGCAACCCGCCGCTACGTTCTCGAAACACCTGATACGGTCGTGCGCAGACTGCCCGATATTGGCAAGCTGATGATCATCGGCAAACGCAATGGCGTCACCCACGAACGCATCGGCCCCGTCGAACATGTCGAAGATGACGGCGCCTTCCTTGTCTGTCGGGGACAGGATCATGACAGCCGCCTCGATCCGCGGCTTGTTGCGACTGTCGTCATCGACACGTCGAGCGTCATGCAGGAACAGGTCTATCCGCGGCTCGATTTCAACGGCGCCGATGGGGAACCCGTCTTCAGCATCGTCGGCTTCGGCGGCCTCGAACCGTTCGAGACAGCCCTTGCCGGTCTTGCGACCGAGGTCGACCCGGTTGAACGGCCAAAGGCCGAGAGAACCGAACGAGCCGACGTCGCCACGGATGATCCAGGCCTCGCGCCGCTCAATGCGGCACTCGCTTCAGCCGAGACCATCGTCATCGCCTTCGATCAGCCCGGCTTTTCCCAGCGCTGGAGTGGCGTCGTCCCGAAAGTGAGCCCCGCCATGGGCTTCATCAATGTGATGACATCAGACTTCCATCTTCATCTGCTCGGCGGCACCGTCTCGCGCTGGCAGGAAGAGGCGACCGAAGACGAGGTCGTGCTTGTCGCATACGGCAAGGACGAACACCCCACCGGGCTCACCCTTCGCGCCAAGACCGCTGCGGCGTTTCGCCTGGCCAACTGATCGAGGATACGGCGTTGACTACAATCGAACACAAGCCGGGCACATGGATCGTGCCCTCGACCGGCGAAGAAATCCGCCACAACGACCTGATGAACGGCCTGTCCCGCAAACAGGCGGTGCTTCTCGGCGAGACGCACGACCGCTACGACATCCATCGCTGGCAGCTTCACGTCACGGCCGGCCTTTACGCCCACAATGCCAACCTTGTCGTCGGCTTCGAGATGTTTCCGCGCAGTACCCAGCCGGTCCTCGACGCGTGGGTGGCGGGAAACCTTTCCAATGCGGAGTTTCTCGACAAGGTCGGCTGGCAAACCGTCTGGGGATTTCCGGCTGATCTCTACATGCCGATCTTCGATTTCTGCCGGCAGTTCAGGATCCCGATGAAGGCGTTGAATTGCCGGCGGGCGCTGGTGACGGAAGTCGGCAAACTCGGCTGGGAGGCGATAGCACCCGAAGACCGCGACGGCGTCACCCCGGCAAAGCCGGCGACGCCGGCCTATCGGCAGTATCTGTTCGATATCACCGGCGGCGGATCGCCGGCGCGGAAAGCCACTTCGGCTGAGGACCCTGCCTTCGACCGCTTCGTGCGGGCGCAGCAGACCTGGGATCGCGCCTTTGCCTGCAACATCGCCGAGGCGCATGCTGATGGCGGCGCGCTCGTCGTCGGCATCATCGGGCGCGGCCATCTGGAATATGGTCACGGTACGCCCTACCAGCTGGCCGATCTCGGCTTCACGGACGTCGCCGTGCTTCTGCCCAGTGATCACGAGCAGATCGCAGCCGAGCAGCACGACATGGCGGCAGCCATGTACCGGCTGCCGCCGGTCGAGCACGCGGTGGCCAAGCGCAATCGCGACGAGGTGTAAACGCTTCCGCCGTGCCGTCGGTTTCCCTGTCGTTCAACTGTTACACCCGGGTGCTACTCGCCGCCTGCAAACTCATCCGCGGTTTTCGGATGAGGCCCAAATTCAGGAGCGTGCCACCATGGTGCAAGACAAGCCGGCGACAACGAGACATTCCTTCAACCTCAAACGGCGCACAGTCCTGAGCGGCGCATTGGCCTCGCTCGTCTGTGCGCCGTTCGTCGCGCGTAGCGCGGCTGCTCAATCGAGCTCGGGTGAACTTCGCATCAGCGCATGGGCCGGTTACATTTCTCCGGAAATGCTCGCAGCCTTCGAAAAGGCGACTGGCATCAAGGCGAGCTACACGCCCTACGGCACCAACGATGAAATCCTCAGCCTGATGAAGGTCAATCAGGGCGAGGGTTTCGATGTCATCTGGCCGGCGCTCGACCGTGTTCCGAACTATGTCGAAGCCTCGCTCGTTCAGCCGATCGACGAAAAGCGCGTCGAATGGGACCGTTGCATCGAAAGTGCTGTGAAGAGCTCCGAGACGCTCGGCGCCGTGGTCGAGGGAAAACGCTATCAGGTGCCGACCGACTGGGGCACGGAAGCCATCGCCTTCGATACGCAAAAGGCACCGCTGACATACGGCACCGCCTCCTACAGCGATCTGTGGAAGCCGGAAATGGCTGGCAAGGTCACCGTCCGCGGCCATTCCGCTCTCGTCGGCCTGGCGCTGTGGCTCGAGCAGCAAGGCAAGTTGCCGAAGCCATTCCTAGAAAGCTTCAAGAATCCGGAGGCCATGCGCGCCAACTACGATGTCGTCCTTGAGGAGGCTCTCGCCCGCAAGGCCAACGTCGCACAGTTCTGGTCGAGCCAGAACGAGGCGCAGGGCGCGTTCCGCACCAACGGCTGTATCCTCGGCCAGACATGGGATTCGACAGCTGCCGGCCTGAAGCAGGAAGGCATGCCGATCGGCTACATCGCGCCGAAGGAAGGCGCGCTCGCCTGGATGGAAGGCATTTCCCTTCCGATCGGCGCCAAGAATATCGACCAGGCTTATGCGTTCATCAACTGGATGCTGACGCCCGAGGCGGGCGCCATGTACGCCAGCCATGCCAAGGTCAACACCACTGCCAAGGGCGCAGAAGCGCTGCTTCCGGCCGATGCCAAGGCTTTCTTCGAAACAGCCTACCCGGCCGACGCACTCGACAAGTTGTGGTGGTGGCCGGTGCAGGAGAGCTGGTTCGTCGAACTGCGCACCGAGTACCAGGATCGCTTCCTCAGCGCCTGACGGTTTTCCGCCGAACAACACGTAAACCGAAGCGCGCGAGCGTGACACGCATGCGGTTGGCGGCGCTGGCCTTGAAGGCAAGCGTCGCCCGTCTCCTCATCCCCGGGAATATCTGCTGCCATGACCAATACCGTCAGCCTGCTTGACGTCGAAATGCGCTTTGCCGCCAGCCTGGCGATCCGGCGCATGTCCCTCGAAGTCCGGTCGGGAGAGTTCTTTTCGATCCTCGGCCCGTCGGGCTGCGGCAAGACCACGCTGTTGCGCATGATTGCAGGCTTCCTGCAGCCAACCGCGGGCAGGATCGTCATCGACGGTCAGGACATGCGCGACATCCCGGCCAACCGCCGCTCGACCGCGATGATCTTCCAGTCTCTCGCGCTCTTTCCACTCATGCCGGTCTGGGAGAATATCGCCTTCGGTCTTGAAGTGCGCGGCATGAGCAAGGCCCGCCGACGGCAGGAAGCCGAGCGCTTGCTGGAACTCATCGCGCTGCCCGGCTATGGCGAGCGCATGCCGCACGAATTGTCGGGCGGGCAAAGACAGCGCGTCGCGATCGCCCGCGCGCTGGCGATCGAGCCCAAGGTGCTGCTTCTCGATGAGCCGCTATCGGCGCTCGACCTCAAACTCAGGCAGCGGATGCGCGCCGAGCTTCGCGATCTCCAGAAACGCACTGGCGTCACCTTCATCTACATCACCCACGATCAATCGGAAGCACTGGCGATGTCCGACCGCGTCGCGGTGATGAGCGCCGGCGAGTTGCAGCAAGTGGGCGAGCCGCTTGAACTCTATACCAACCCGGCCACCGCCTTCGTCGCCGAATTCGTCGGCGAGAACAACATCATGTCCGGCACCGTGGTCGACACCTTCGGCGATTACGCGGTTCTTGAAGGTGCGCACGGTCGCTTTGTCGGACGCCGCAGTGCGAACCTTCAACCCCAGATGAAAGCGCGCCTCTATGTTCGGCCGGAATCGCTTTCTCTCAACCGCCAGGAACCCGAGAACCGTCTGACGGCGGTATCCAAGCGTTTCGATTTCGAAGGTGCTTTTGCCACCGCGCACGCGGTCGTTCCGCATGACAGCGACCCGCTCAGCGTCCAGCTGGCAATTCCCCATCAGCATCTCGGCGAGGCGCCCGACATCGGCACGCCGTTCGTCGCCGGCTTCTCCCGGCAAGACGCGGTCGTTCTCGCCCATGAATGAGATTACCCAACGTTTCGGCAAGCGTCTGGGTGGCTGCTTCGTTTTGCTGGTGCTTTTCTGGCTGGCCGGTCTCGTGCTCGTTCCCAACCTGACGATGCTCGACTTCGCCCTTCGACCAAACCTGCCTGCCGCCCAGCTCGGCGGCCCGAAGGACGGCTATTCGCTCGACAATTTCCTCTACCTCTGGAACCATCCATCGCATGGCTGGATCTTCCTGAAGACCGTCTGGTCGAGCGCGCTCGTGACAGTGCTGACATTCGTCATCTGCTATCCCATCGCCTATTGGCTGGGGCAGGTTTCGACACCAAGGCAGACATCGGCCCTGCTCGTGCTTTTGACCGTGCCCTATCTGATGAACGAGGTCCTGCGCGGGCTCTCGTGGTACATCATCCTGGCCTTCGACGGTCCGCTGAATGCCGCGCTTGTCCACCTCGGACTGCTTAGCGAACCCGTCCGGTGGTATGGCGACGGCGGCGTATTGGCGGGCATGGCCTATGCCTATCTGCTGTTCATGCTCCTGCCGATCTACAACGCCGTCAGCACGCTTGATCACGCACAGATCGATGCGGCCCGCGACCTTGGCGCCGGAACGGTGCGCATCCATCGCCGGGTCGTCCTTCCCCATGCCAAGGTAGGCATCGCGACCGGCTGCGTCTTCACCTTCATGCTGGCCGCCGGAAGCTACATGGCGCCGGCGCTGCTCGGTGCACCGGGCAGCCGCTGGTTCACGCAGCTGATCTACGACTGGTTCTTCGAAAGCGGCAACTGGAACCGCGGCGCGGCCTATGGCGTCACGTTGCTGGTGCTATGCCTCATCGCCGTCCTTGGGATGCTGCGCCTTTTCCAGGTCAACCTGACGAGTGCCGTCAAATGACAAATGTGAGCACACCAGCTTCAAACCCTGTCCGGCCGATCTCTGCAGGTCGCCTGAAAACCCGGGCGTCTCGCGTTCTCGACGGACTGCCGCGCCTCGCCTTCCGCCTCTATTTTGCGTTCTTTCTTACCTATCTGCTGCTGCCGCTGCTGATCCTGGCGGCAGCGACGTTCAACAGGAGCAGCTTTCCGACAATCGTTCCCTGGCTTGGGACGACCGACATGTGGATCGCAGCCCTGTTTCGCGACGCAGAAATGCTGAAGGCGCTCGGCAGTTCCGCCGTGATCGCGGCCGGCGTCATCGCCATCTCGCTGCCTGTCGGAACCGCCGCCGCCCTGGTGCTGACCAGCCTGCATGGCCGGGCCCGCAACATCCTCTATGCGCTGATGGTGTCCCCGTTGCTCACACCTGGCGTCGTCATCGGTATCGCCACTCTGTTGTTCTGGCGCAAGGTCGGCATCGGCGGCGGCGTTGCGCTCAGCATTCTTGCCCAGTCGAGCTTCATCATCTCGTTCGTCATGTTGATGGTGGCAGCCCGGCTGCAGCGCTTCGACAGAACGATGGAAGACGCGGCCCTCGGCTTGGGCGCCTCCCGCATCTATGTGTTTCGCCGAATCCTGCTGCCGTTCCTGCGCCCGGCGCTGGTGGGCGCATGCTTCATCGCCTTCCTTCAGTCCTTCGAGAACTACAACACCACGCTCTTCGTTCGCGGCACCGAAACGCCGCTGACGATCTTCATCGCGTCGAAAGTGAGAGCGGGCCTGACGCCGGTCGTGAATGCACTCGGCCTCGTGATGATGATCACCACGCTTGCTGGCGCGATTGCATGGGAGGTCATTCGGCGTCGCAAGCGCATTGCGGCAGGACCGGCAACGTAAACGCATCGCCTCCCTTCCCGGGCGGCGGCGCGGCACGCCGTGACAGCTCGAAGGCGGAAGGGCGGCCAAGACACTCAATCAGACACAATGGAGAATAGCCCTTGAAACACGGTGCTTTCGGTGTTGGCATCTCGGCGAAAAACCGGGCCGGCGACCTCACGACCCTCGGTGAAGAGTTGGATATGATCGAGGCGCTGGGCGTCGATCTCATCGAACTGCCGACCTTCGACTACGACCTCGTAATCGGTGGGAGGGTCAGGGCGCCCCAGCTTTCCGCCTTGAAGACGGCCTGCGCGGGCCGCGCCGTTGCCTATTCGGTACATGGTCCTTTGGCGATCAACCTCATGGACGGACCGACAAATACGCCGCGCCATATCGAGGTGCTGGAAGCGTCGCTCGATGTCGCCGCCGCCGTCGGCGCTGTTCACTATGTCCTGCATTCCGGCCTGACCCATGAGACCCAGGCGGCGAAAATCGAAGATGCCTATGCCCGCCAGCGCGAACTGCTCGCCGAGGCAGGCGAGCTTGCCCGGGCGCGCAACCTGATCATCTGCGTCGAGACCCTGTTCGAGTATGATGGCTGGAAGCATGCCTCGAGCCCCAAGCGGCTGGCGCAGGAGATCGCGATCGTCGACCATCCTCACATCATGGCGACAATCGATTTCAGCCACAGCTACATCAAACTGGATGCCGACGGACGCAGGGAAAGCTTCGTGGAGGAGATTGCAGCGCTGGCGCCTGTCGCACGCCATCTGCACGTTCATGACAGTTTCGGCCGCCAGGACGATCTCTGGGCCTATACCCAAAGCGAACGCCTGGCGTACGGAAACGGTGACCTGCATCTGCCGGTCGGATGGGGTGACATTCCCTGGACGCAGCTCCTTGAGGCGTGCGAGTTCCCTGAAGGCGTTGTCTTCAACATCGAACTCGACCCCCGTTACTGGTATGCCGCCCGGGAATGCGTCGACATCACACGAGGACTTGCCGGAAAAGCCCGGATCGCAGGGCAACAGGACCGAAGCAAGGTCGCGTAACGAGGGGTAAACGTGGAGGAGGTGCAGCACAACGCATGGCTGATGTGTTGCGTTGCACCGAACCGGTCCACTGCCGCCGCTTGGCCGCGGGATGTGCGACAGTTCGAACGTGGCAAAAGACTGAGCGGACAACCCGCTCGAAGGCCGTCACGGCTTGCCCGGATTGCTCAAATGCCGCTGCGCCATCAGCGCCGCTTCAACGCGGTTCTTCGTTCCGAGCTTCACCAGCAGCCGGCTGACATGGAACTTGACGGTCTTGATCTGGACACCCATTTCCTCGGCAATCGCGCGATTGGTGTAGCCGCGACCGAGCAGGCGGAAGACGATCTCTTCCTTGGGCGAAAGCGCATCGATCAGCTTGCCGGCCTTGTGCTCCTCCGTCCTGTTGCGGATAACGCCGAAAAGCCGCATGCCGAGATTGGGCGACATATAGGACCGCCCCTCGGCAACCGCGACGATGGCCGCAACCAGCTCCGGTGCGGGCGTGCCCTTCAAGACGTAGCCGGCGGCTCCGGCGTCAAGCGCCTCGAGCACATCGTCGTCTTCCTCCGAGACGGTCAGCATCACGACCTTGGTGTCGGGCCACCGGCTGGTGATATCGCGCGCGGCCTCGATGCCGTTGCCCGGCATGGAGATGTCGAGCAAGGCGACATTGGGCGACAAGCGCTCGACAAGACCGAGCGCTTCCGCCTTCGTGCCGCCCTCGCCGATCACCGAGAGACCTTCCTCCAACCGGAGCGCCTGCAGCACACCCATACGAAACAGGGAATGGTCGTCGACGACGATGACCGAGGTCGTTTCACTCATCAAGCATTCCCCCTCCAAGATCGAGCGTCATGGTCAACACCGCGCCTGCCGGCCCCGGTTCGAACTCCAGCGTGCCGCCGAGGCTTTCGACCCGTTGGCGCAGGCCATGAATGCCAAGCCCACCATCGGCAGTCCCTTGTGGAGCAGGTTCGCCCGGGCGCCTTCCGCCGTCTCGCACGCTCAGCTTCAAGATCGCACCATCGATGTGGCAGGTCACCCGTTGATCGTTGCCGGAGGCATGGCGGTGGGCGTTGTTGAGCCCCTCCTGGACGAAGCGATAGGCGCAGGTCTTGATGACGGTCGGAAGGGCGATGCGGGCGCCAGACGTCTCGACGAGAACGGTGGTAGCCGTGCGCGCTTCGTGCAGCTTGACGGCGCGCGCGACGACCTGCTCCAGATTGAGCCTGTCGATGTCGGGCAAAAGCAGCGAGCGGGCGATCATGCGGATTTCGTGCAGTGCCTCTTCCAGGGTCCGGCCGATCGCCTCCAGAGAATGCTCCCGCTCTCCCTTGGTCTTGGCGCGGCGCGCCGGTTCGATCTGCAGGACGGCAAAGCCGATGAGCTGTGCCGGCCCGTCGTGAAGATCGGCGCCGATGCCGCGGGTCAGCTTCTCGTTGAAATCCGTCAATCGCAAGGAGGCCAGGCGGGCGCGGTCGCGCAGCATACGGATTTCTTCCGACACCCGCTCGGCCTCGTCGGCGCGCTGTTGAAGTTTCCGGCGTTGTCGCTCGATCGTTGCACTGCCGCGATGCACGATGCCGAACAGGCCAAGCATGATCAGGGCGGAGGCACCTGCGACGATGATCCAGCTGCTGAGCCGCACCTCGAAGATTTCCCGGTGCAGAAGCTCGGTGTCCTCGTGCACCTCGGCAACCGCGACGATCGCCGCGCTGTCGGCACGACGCACCGGGCTGTAGATTTCCAAATAGCGCATGCTGAAATTGCGAAGCGTGTGCTCGTCGGCGCCCAGGTCGGCATACTCGGAGGCAACCTCGCCGCCTAAGGCCCGCACGAGCCCCGCCGGCGGATTGAAGCGGCGACCGATCAGCTGCCGGGTTGTGGAATAGGCCACCGTCCCGTCCGGGCGCCAGAGCTCGAAATAGGGAAAGCTGCTGCGGAATTGCTCGTCGGCGAAGAGGTGGTCGAGTTTCACGATCGTCGCCGGTGACAGTTCCTTTGCCTGGTCCAACTCCTGGGCCATCGGCTCCAGGATGCTCTGCATGAAAAGTGCTGTCGATGCCGCCCGATCGTGGGCGGCGTTCTTGGAAACCTCTTCGGAAATCAGATAGCCGGCGACCGCGGCGGCAACAAGGATGAGCACGCTGCTCGCCAGCAGAAACTGGACAGACAAGGTCTGTCGGCGGAACCAGGCGCCTGGCAACGACCACCGCCCGCCCGCCACCGGATCAAGGTGCCGCTGCTGTGCCGGAGTATTGCCCGCCATGCCACCCAGAAGATCAGTCAAACTGCGCCGCTCCCTCCTTCGGGTCGTGCGCGAAGTCGAAATTGTCCGCGCACGAAAATCAAGACGCTGCCTTGCTGGATGATGATCGCAGTATTTTCATAAATTGAAAGAGCGTCAGCGAACAACATCTTAGGGTTGGAATATATCTGGACCTAAGTCCAGTATCCCCTGCGGTCCTATTCTACCTGCCGCGCCGACACTGGTCGGACTGCCGGTGCGACATTCGTCGGCAATTTCGCCCGACTTTGCGACGTTTCTTTCTTCGCCGTTTCCTCCGAACATCTGAGCATCAACACGAAGGTCCTGATCAAGAGATCGGACAAGAAGACGATTTGCAGCCGACGGGCGCAGGCGACGCCTGCCCGCCGGGCGGTGAAACTTTGGCAAAAACCGGCGGGCGCGGCTGCGTTACGGCCGACGGAGGGGAAAATGGTACAGCTTAACCGAAACGACCTCGACTTCATCCTGAAGCAGATCAAGATCGCTGAGGCGCACACGGCCGCCATCGAAGGCGGCGCCGACCCCCGGACAGCGCTCGAGCAGCTGGTATCAAGCCCGCTGCTTCCCTACGGCCTGCGCACCGTTGACGGCTCGTATAACAACTTCCAGCCGAACATGACGCATTTTGGTTCTTCGGACCAGGTGATGGCCCGGCTGCTGACACCAAATTATGCGGCCGCAGAAACCAACATCCGCAACGGCCTGCCAACCAGCTACGCAGATCTCAGCGGTTCGGTCTACGACAGCCAGCCGCGCATGATATCCAACATCGTGGCCGATCAGTCCCTGAACAATCCGGCCGCCATTTCCGGCGCACTTGCCTCCGTCGGCATCACCGGCTCGCAGGCACTGCAGATCATTGGCGAGGTGATGCAGTTGCAGGCGGTGGCCCGGGCCGCGCATGCAGCCGTCGCCGACGCTGCGGCAGACGCTGATGCCGCCGTGGCTGCTGCCAACGTTATCGTCGCGAATGCGCAAACCGCGCAGGCCATAGCACAGTCCGCCTTCGATACGGCAGCGGCCGGGCAGGCAGTCGCCGCACAGGGCCTCGGCGCCGCCAACGCGACGCTGGCGTCAGCCGTCGCAGCACGCGATGGACATGCCTCCGTCGTCACCGCGGCCCAATCCGCCGTCGCCGCCGCGCTCGTCGCCAGCCAGTCCGCTGCAGCTGCGGCCGCCGCCGCGGAAGCGTCCAAGAACATTGCGTTTGCCAATCTGGGCCTCGCCCAGCAGGCCGAAGCCAATGCGCTCGCCGCCTTCCAGAATGACCCGAGTCCTGCCAATGCCGCAGCCTATGCGGCGGCTGTCGATGCCCGTGAAGAAGCACAGATCGTTCATGCCCAGGCCGTCGAGGATCATGAGGATGCGGTTGCTGTCCTTGGCTCGGCTCAGTCGGCACATGCCGCGACGATCTCCGTCCTCCAGGACGCCATCGCCGAGCAGCAAGTGCTGTCCAACGCAGTCAACGTGGCCCAGGCGGAGGCTGCAGATGCGGCAACCGCTCTTGCCAATGCCGATGCGGCCTTGAGCGATGCGAACAACGACCTCGCCCAGGCAAACGACGCCCTTGCCGACGCGATCGAGGCGCGCGATGCCATTCCGACTGACGGCGCCGCAACGGCAGCTGCCGTCGCTGCCGCAGCGGCCGCCGATGCTGCCGTGATTGCCGAAGTCACGTCACACGGCGTGACGATGGACGGCGACAACGTCTTCATCAAGAACATTGCCGCCGACCTTGGCGACACCGCCTCCTTCAACGGGTTCATGACGATTTTCGGCCAGTTCTTCGACCACGGCCTCGACCTCACCGCCAAGGGTGGCAGCGGCAACGTCATCATTCCGCTGCAGCCCGATGACCCGCTCTACGTGCCGGGCAGCCTGACCAACTTCATGGTTCTCACCCGCGCGACCAACGACGCCGTACATGCCGGGCCTGACGGCCAGGTCGGGACGTCCGACGACATCCGTGATCATCGCAACGAAACCACGCCCTGGATCGACCTCAACCAGGTCTACACCTCGAACCCCTCGCACCAGGTTTTCCTGCGCGAATATGTAATGATCGGCGGCAAGCCGATGGCAACCGGCCAGATGCTCGAAGGCGCTACCGGCGGACCTCCGACATGGGCCGACATCAAGGCTCAGGCAAGAGAGCTGCTCGGCATCGAGCTCAGCGACCTCAACGTCCACAGTGTGCCGCTTCTCGTCACCGACCTTTATGGCGAGTTCGTACGCGGGGCGAACGGCCTGCCGCTGATGGTAACGACGGCAGGGCCGGTCGAAGGCAATCTCGCCGATCCGCTCGATGCCCTGACCAGCCTGAGTGCCGGCCGTGCCTTCCTCAACGACATTGCCCACAATGCCGTGCCGAGCGCCCCGATCGACCACGACCGCAACCCGACGACCGCGCCGGTGGCCGTGCTGCCGGATGCCGACAATGTCACCGGCAACCCGATCATCCCGAACCAGTTCGGCTTCAACCTCACCTACGATGACGAGCTGCTGAACGCGCATTTCATCGTCGGCGACGGCCGCGGCAACGAGAACATCGCGCTGACCGCGACTCATTCGATCTTCCACAGCGAGCACAACCGCCAGGTCGACGCCATCAAGGCGACGGTGTTGGCCGAAGGCGATCTGGCGCTGCTCAACGAATGGCTCCTGGTCGATGTTACAAGCCTGCCCACCGACCTTTCTGGCTTGATCTGGGACGGCGAGCGCCTCTTCCAGGCGGCCCGCTTCTCCACCGAAATGGTCTACCAGCACCTGGTCTTCGAAGAGTTCGTCCGCGCCGTTGCCCCGCAGATCGATCCGTTCGTGTTCTCGCATTCGGTCGAGATCGACGCGGTGATCTACGAGGAATTTGCTCAGGTCGTCTATCGCTTCGGTCACTCGATGCTCGCCGAGAACGTCGAAATGCTGAAGCTCAGCAACAACGCGGCAACCCCTGAAGAAGTCGGCCTGATCGATGCGTTCCTGAACCCGGTGATCTTCAACAGCGCGGGTGTGGATGCTCATGCGGCGTCCGGCGCCATCCTGCGCGGCATGACCCGCCAGGTCGGCAACGAAATCGACGAATTCATGACCAGCGCGCTGCGCAACAACCTCGTGGGCCTGCCGCTGGATTTGGCGGCACTCAACATGGCCCGCGCCCGAGAAACCGGCGTGCCCTCACTCAACGAGGCCCGGCGGCAGATCTACGAGCAGACGAACGACACCTACCTCAAGCCCTATACGAGCTGGGCCGACTTCGCCCAGCATATCAAGAACCCGCTCTCGGTCGTCAACTTCATTGCCGCCTATGGCACGCATGATGCGATCATCGGCGCCACGACCGCGGAAGCCAAGCGCGACGCCGCCTGGGATCTGGTGTTCGGCGTTGCCGGGGAGACAGCCGCCGAGCGTCAGGCGCGCCTTGATTATCTCAATTCGACTGGCAGCTGGGCGAACACGGAGACAGGCCTCAACAAGGTCGATTTCTGGATCGGGGGTCTTGCCGAAGCGCTGATGCCGTTCGGCGGCATGCTCGGCTCCACCTTCACCTACGTCTTCGAGCTGCAAATCCAGAACCTGCAGAACGGCGACCGTTTCTACTACCTGAGCCGCACACAGGGTCAGAACCTGCTGAACGAACTGGAAAGCGACAGCTTCGCCGACCTGATCCGCCGCAACACCGACACCGAAGAAACCGGCCTGCATATCAACGGGGCCGCGTTCCAGACAGCCGACTACATCATCGCGATGGACCAGTCCAAGCAGTACAACCAGGGGATCGGCAGTGCCGACCCGACCGGCGAAGCCGACGTCATCTCTGCTATCACGGGCACAACCTCGCTCGTCGTGCGTGCGGCCAACTATCTCCGGTTTACCGGTGACCAGCACGTGGTCCTCGGCGGGACCAATGCCGGCGAAACACTGATCGGCGGCTCCGGCGACGACACCATCTGGGGCGAAGGCGGCGACGACCGTATCGAGGGCGGCTTCGGCGTCGATCACCTGCATGGCGGCGATGGCGATGACATCATCACCGACAGCGGGACCGATATCGGCGCGGCCGACGTGATCAAGGGCGAGGGCGGCGACGACATCATCAATGGCGGCATGGGCCTAGACCTCGTCTTCGGCGGCGACGGCAACGACGTTCTGGCCGGTGGCGAAGACCAGAAGACGCTGTCGGGCGGTGAAGGCAACGATTTCATCCGGGCGCCCACTGGCGGTGGGGTCATCCTCGGCAACGAGGGCGACGACTGGATGGAAGCCCAGGGCAACATGACGACGCTCACCGGCGACAACTCCGAACTGTTCTTCAATTCGCGCATCATCGGCCACGACGTGATGATCGCCGGCGAAAACGACACCGACTTCGACGGTGAATCCGGCGACGACATCATGGTGCAGGGCATCGGCATCAACCGCTCGAACGGCATGGCCGGCTTCGACTGGACGTCGTTCCAGAACAACGACTATGGCGCCGATGCCAACATGAACATCAGCATCTTCGTCAATCAGCAAAACAACATCGTCCGGGACCGCTACGACCTGGTCGAAGGCCTGTCGGGCTGGGATCACAACGACCGGCTCACCGGCCGCGACGTGGTGATCGGTGGTTATGATCCGAACGGCAATGCGGCACAGGTCGAGCCCGATGCGCCGATCGAAAGCTTCTCCAACGCGCTTCTCGAGAAGAACGTCGACCGGATTGCCGGCCTGCGCGACCTCGTCGCTCACCTGCAACGCTTCGAGATCTACAATCCGCACAACCTCGATGCCAACGGCAACCCGATCAATCCGGCAGGCGAGATGCTGCTTGGCGTCATGGATACATCCGACGGCTCTGATATCATCCTGGGTGGCGGCGGTTCCGACATCATCCGCGGCATGGGCGGCAACGACATCATCGACGGCGACAAGTGGTTGAACGTGCGCATCCTGGTATCGCCGGATCTGTCCCGCGGCCAGATCTGGACGCCGTTTAGCATCGACTCGATCGCCGACATCCAGGCGCGGCTGTTCTCCGGCGAGATCAAGCCGAAGCAGTTGCAGGTGGTCCGGGAAATTCTCGACGGCGGCAATGAAGGCGATGTCGACACCGCCGTCTACTACGACGATTTCGCGAATTACGAGATCACGTACAACGACGACGGCAGCGTCACCGTCTCGCATATCAACCCAACGGTCGGCATTGTCGACCCCGAAACCGGCAGGAACCTCGAAGCCGAGGGCACGGACCGGCTCTTCAACATCGAACGCATCCAGTTCGCCGACCGGGTCCTCGACCTTCGTTTGCCGACCGTGGACCTGCATGCCTTCGAAACCCAGAACTATCGCGATCAGTTCGCAACGGCCAGCTACGCCAATTCCAACGGATCCATCCCCTGGACCACCGGTTGGACCGAAGCGAACGACCGGGCAGGCAATGAGGCAACCACGGGCGAGATCCGCATCAGTGCCGGCCAATTGGAATTCCGGCAGGATACAGGGGTCGGCTCTACACCCGCCGGCGCATCGATCACTCGCAGCGTCGACCTGTCGACCGTTGGCAACGGCACCGCGACGCTGAGCTTCAGCTATCAGGAGGCCAACCTCGACAACGGCGAAACGCTGCAGGTGCAGTATTCGACTGACGGCCAGAACTTCACCACGCTGCAGACGCTCAACAGCACCTCCAACAACGGCACGGCGAGCCTGACACTGACGGGGCCGTTTACCGCCACCGCCGCAATCCGTTTCCTCTTCAGCGGCGTCGACGCCGGCAACGAAACCGTGCGTATCGACAATGTCAACGTCCAGTTCACCCGCCCGATCGACGATGGATCGACGGGCTGGACCAGCACCTTCGTCGAGGATCAGGCCGCAGTCGGCATCTCGAGCCTCGCCGGAATTGCGAGCAACGAGCAGATCGTCTCCGCAATGGTCGTCCTGACCAACGCTGCCGCCGGAGACGTCCTGACGGCCACGACCGGCAATGGCCGCCCGGCCGGCATCTCGGTCCAGCAGACAGCCGCCAATGGCCAGATCGTCCTGCAGTTTTCGGGTACGGGAACGGCTGCGGATTACCAGAGAGCGCTTGATGCCGTCCGCTTCGAAAACACCTCTGAAAACCCCAACACGACGCCCCGTTCCATCGCGGTGACGGTCAATGACGGTATTCGCAACAGCGCGGTCGCAACCGCCACTGTCAATGTCACCGCGGTTCAGGATCCGACGGTCGCCAACGATGACAGCATCGTCACGAACGTGGCGCGCGGCACGGCGATCATCATTCCGGAATGGGCATTCCTCTATAACGACGTCGATCCGGACAGTACGCTGGACGTGACGGCAGTGTCCAACGCGAATGGCCTCACGGGTGTCAGCCTCGCCACCAATCCCGGCTCGGTGACGCTTACCGACCCTACCAATGGTGCGGCCGGCGGGCAGTTCACCTACACGGCGACGGGAAGCAACGCGGATAACGCCAACGTCTCGCTTGGCTATGACACGGTGGGCACGATCACCGGTGGCAACGGCAGTCAGATCCTGGTGGGCAACGATGGCGCCAACACCTTTAACGCCGGTGCCGGCAACGACGTCATCCTCGCCGGCGGCGGCGACGACATCATCGACCAGACCAGCAACGAGGGCCGCGACATCGTCGATGGCGGAACCGGGAGCGACACTTACCGCCTGTCGGGCGCGCAGGGCGCAGAACAGTTCCGCATCTATGCGGTCACCAACGGCCAGAATGGTGGGCTTGCGGCAAGTCTCAACACCGCATTCCTCGCCTCGACGGAAATCGTCATCACCCGCACAGTGGCGGGCGTCGAGACCGTTGTGGCCGAACTCGACAACATCGAGGAAATCGTCGTCGGTAATCTGAACGTGACCGCCAACAACGGCAACGGCGCCCCTGACGGCGGCAACAGCGGCACGGACACGATCCAGGTCATCGGCAATTTCGACAGCACCAGCCTCAACTACTCGACCATCACCATTGAAGGCTCGAGCGGAGATGACATCGTCGACATTTCCAGCCTCACCTCGGCACATCGCATCGTCTTCCGCTCGAACGGCGGGCGCGACACCATCGTCGGCACGCTTCGTCCGCAGGACGTGGTCGAGATCCCGGCAGGTGCCGATCCGGCAAGCTATGTGGCGACCGACAACGGCAACGGCACCACGACGCTTTCGAGTGGCCAGCACACCATCACCTTCCACGGTGCTGCGCCGACCCTGGTTCCGGTGAACGACGATGACGATGATGATGGAGACGACGACACCTGCGGCTCTGGCTCCGGCGACGGCGACGGCTCTGGCGATGGGGACGGTGGCGAAACACCGTTGCCGGTTGCGGCGCGCACGCTGATCGGCACGTCTGCTGCGGATGTTCTGCTCGGTGGTGCTGTTGCCGACGTGCTTCTGGGCGGTGGCGGTAGCGACATCCTGTCGGGGGATGCCGGCAGCGACGTGCTGCGCGGCGAGGACGGCGACGATGTGCTGTCGGG
>NZ_JBWKSC010000020.1:0-89976 GCF_059419585.1 Ensifer sp. GW821-FHT05G01
GGAACCGATACGCTCGATGCCAGCGCCACCACCGAGACCATTGTTGTCGATCTCGAACAGGGAACGGCGACAGGCGAGGAGATCGGCTCCGACACCGTCGACAGCATCGAGACCGTGATCGCTGGTTCCGGTGATGACCAGCTTTCCGGCGATGCCGCCTGCAACACGTTGGTCGGCAATGACGGCAACGATGTCATCGATGGCCGTGCCGGCGACGACATTCTCGCTGGCGGCCAGGGCGACGATGTCGTCTCCGGTGGAGCCGGTGATGATACCATTGTCGTCGAGGCTCCGGCCTGCGCGCCGGGTGAGGCGACTGATGGCAATGATAGCTATAATGGCGGCTCAGGCTACGACACGCTCGATGCCAGTGCCACCACCGAGAGCATCGTCGTCGACCTTGAAGAGGGAACGGCGACGGGCGACGAGATCGGTTCGGACACCGTCGACAGCATCGAGACCGTGATCGCCGGCTCGGGTGACGACCAGCTTTCGGGTGACAGCCAGAACAACACCCTCATCGGCAATGACGGCGACGATGTCATCGACGGCCGCGCCGGCGACGACACGCTGGCCGGCGGCCAGGGCGACGATACCGTCACCGGCGGCCAAGGCAATGACACGGTTATCGTCGTGGTGGCCGAAGGTGCCGGCAATGACGGCAATGACAGTTATTCGGGTGGGGACGGCATCGATACGCTCGACATGTCGGCGCTGGTGCAGGCCGTGCTCGCCGATATCGAGGCCGGCATTGCCGAAGGTGAGGAGATCGGTTCGGACCTGATCGACGGCTTCGACATCATCGTCGGCGGGAACGGCGGCGACCGGCTGTCGGGTGGCGCCGGCAACAATATCCTGTCGGGTGGCGAGGGTAACGATAGGCTGCGCGGCCGCGGCGGCGACGACATTCTCGTCGGCGGAGCCGGGGACGACGAGCTCGAAGGCAACACCGGCAATGATACCTTCCTGGTGGTGATCGCGCCGGAGGCGAGCGGCGACGATGGCGACGACCGTATCGATGGCAACGAGGCGATCGACACCTACGACGCTTCGGCAGCGACGCGTGCGGTGGTGATCGACCTCGACCGCGGGACGGCCGAAGGGGTTGAGATCGGCTCGGACCTGTTGACCTCGGTCGAAGGCGCTGTCGGCGGCAAGGGCGACGATGTGCTCGTCGCCGGCAATGCCGTCAACTTCCTCGCCGGCGGCGAAGGCGCCGACATCTTCGTCTTCCGCACGACCGCGGCGCTCGCCAATGACGGCAGCGGTCGCGACGAGATCCGCGACTTCCAGGTCGGCGATCGCGTCGACCTGTCGAAGATCGCCGAAGCCATCGGCGGGCTCGTCTTCGGCGGACTGCTGGAGGATGGGCAAGCACCGCCGGTGCACCAGATCACCTTCTATCACGAAGCCTTTGCCGACGGCGAGCGCACTGTCGTTCGCGCCGTCGTCGACCTCGAGCGCGACGAGGATCTGCAATTCCTGATCGCCGGCCGCCACGAGCTTACCGAACAGGATTTTATCCTGGCGGCAACCGAAAGCCCGGCCGACCAGCCGAGAGACACCGTCTGAACGACCACAAAACTCAATTGTCACGCGTTATCGGGAGAAGAAGACCATGAACACCACGGACAACCCCGCAACCAATGGCGCCACAGCTGCCGGCAAGCCGGCCGAGAAGCCGCAGTTCGGCATCACCTCGCGCATCGCTGTGTCGGCGATCTTTGCCGCAACGCTGGTGTTCGGCATCGGCGGCTGGGCCGCCCAGGCGAAGCTCTCGGGTGCCGTCATCACCCAGGGCCAGGTCGCCGTTTCCCAGCAGGTCAAGCTGATCCAGCACCGCGACGGCGGCATCGTCTCGGCCATCCCCGTCAAGAACGGCACCCATGTCAGGAAGGGCGACGTGCTGCTGCAGCTCGACGAGACACAGACCCGGGTCGAGCTGTCGATCGTGCGCGGCCAGCTGCAGCAGTTCTACGCCATGCGCGCCCGGCTGACGGCCGAACGCGACGGCGACGCCACCGTCTCCTTCGGCGAGCTCGATATTCCGGACGTGCTGAAAACGAGCGAAGTGAAGCTGTTCGAGGCCAATCGTCGGATGATCACCAGCCAGGAAGAGCAGATGCGGCTGCAGATCGGCCAGTTCGAGGAACAGATCCGCGGGCTGAAGGCCCAGACTGGCTCCAGCGACAAGGAGAAAGAGATCGTCGAGAAGGAGATCTCCAAGCTCGAGACGCTTCTGAAGAGCGGCCTGGTGCCGGTCTCCGAACATCGCGACCTGTTGCGCCAGATGGCCCGCATCGATGGTTCCAAGGGGGAACTGCTGGCGCGCATCGCCGAGGCGCTCGGCCAGATCAGTGAGCTGCGCATCAAGCTGATGTCGATCGACCAGAACAACCGCAAGGAAACGCAAGGGCAGATCGTCGGGCTCGAGGCCAAGATCGCCGAACTGACCGAACGGGCGGTGGCGGCCAAGGACCGGCTGTCGCGCATGGAAGTGCGTGCCCCCGTCGACGGTCTCGTCTACGACCTGCAGATCCACACCATCGGCGGCATCATCGCGCCCGGCGCCACCGCCATGTCGATCGTGCCCGAGGGCGAGGACCTGACGGTCGAGATCCGCATCCCGCCCGTCGATATCGACCGCATCGCGCCCGGCCAGAAGAGCCGCATGCGCTTTACCGTCTTCAACCAGCGAACGACCCCCGAGCTTGACGGCCGCATCGACGTCATTGCCGCTGCCACCACGCTCGACCGCAACACCGGACAGCCGTTCTATCTCGCAACCGTCGAAATCACCGAACCGCTCGACAAGCTCGGCGGCCGCAAGCTCATGCCCGGAATGCCCGTCGAAGTGTTCGTCCAGACCGACGAGAGAACCGCGATCTCGTACCTCACAAAACCATTCTCCGACCAGATGCTCAGAGCCTTCCGCGAGGAATGAGGGCGCGTTTGGTAAAGCGCGGACCGCGGGGATGAAGCCGATAATCCGGCTTCATCCCTGTTCTTTGACGTGCGGACGCCATCGGCTTGGATGAGAGACGTAGGCGCTGTGTGCTTCAGCCGCCCTTGCGGATCAGGAAGCGATGACCGCCGTCGGCAGGCGAGGCGGCCTCGAGGCTATGGCCGTCTTCCCGGCAGAAATGCGGGATGTCGATGACTGCCATCGGATCGGTCGTTTCGATCTCGAGCAGCGCGCCTGCGGCCATGGAGGCGATGCGCTTGCGGGCCTTCAAAACGGGAAGGGGGCACTTAAGCCCCCTGAGGTCGTAGACCGTCTTTGCTTCCTCAGGCATCAATTGCCCCAGATCTTCCAGAACGGCCGCTTCTTCGGCGGCTCTTCTACGGCGACCGGCGCTTCGGTCGTCGGCGCAACGGTGACTTCGGCATTTGCCGCGGCCACGGCGGTCACTTCAGGCTGTGCCTTCTGCGGGGCTGCGACTGAGCGGGTCTGTTTTGCCGCTGCTCCGGCAGGTTGCGCCTGTGGCTGCACGGCTGCCTGCAGTTCAGGGGGCGGTTGTGTGAGCTGCGCCTGTTCTGCCGGTTCGCTCTTGGAGAACAGGTTCCAGAAGGAGTTCTTGGCCGGCTGTTCGACGGCTGCCTGCAGCACCGGCTGGGGGACAGGATTGGCGGCGGGAACCGGCACATGGGTGCCGCCCTTGGTTGCTTTTTCGAGTTCCTTCTTCTGGATCTCGACAGCCACCTTGGTTTCTTCGGCTTCCTTCTGTTCGGCCAGCTTCTTTTCGAGGTCGCTCGCCTTCATCAGCTTGCCGGCATCGATCGAGTTGCCGGTCGGTGCGTAGGCAAGCTCGCGGCCGGCGCGCTGCTTGGCGACGATAGCCTTGCGCTCGGCCTCGCTCGGCTCATACCAGACCATGCCGTCATACTTCTTCATGGCCTTGTCGTAGTCGAGCTTGTAGCCTTTTTCGAAGGTCGACATGGCCATCTGAAGCGCGGGTGGGGTCGACATGGCAGGGCATGTTCCGCCCGGATTGAATGCGCCGCTGCCCTGCTGGTTGAAGACGTATTTCTTCTCGCAGACATTGATTTCCGGAGGACGCTTGGTGACTTCGAACTGATCGTAGCCGACCTTCAGCATGTTCCAGAATTCGATGTTCGGATTGTTGCGATGACGCGCCATGTTCTCGGCGGTCATGCGGAAGGGGAATGCCTGCAGCTGGACGCTCTGCTGCCCGCCCTTGAAGGCGTCACGCGCCATCGCGAAAATCTCGATCATCTGCTCGTCGGTCATCGAGTAGCAGCCGGACGACGAACAGGCGCCGTGGATCATCAGATGCGTACCCTGCCGGCCGTTGGCGCGGTCATAGGTGTTGGGGTAGCCGGTGTTGATCGCCAGGTAGTACTTCGAATTGGGGTTCAGCTGCTGCGGGAACAGCGGATAGAAGCCTTCCGGGGCCTGACGATCGCCTTCCTTCACCTTCGGGCCGAGCTTGCCCGACCAGGCACAGATCTTGTAGCTTTTCAGCAACTGGAAGCGGTTGGAGGTATTGGCCTTCCAGACTTCGAGCGTGCCTTCTTCCTTGAAGATGCGCAGCGCGATCGGGGCTGTCTTTTGCATCCCGAGCTCGCTCATCTTGGCGGCCATCTTGCTGGAAAGCTGGTACTCGGTCTTGTTCTTGACGGTCGAAAGATCGACCGTCGCCGTATCCAGGGCATCGTTGGTGCAGCCCGCAAGCAGAGCGGCAACAGTGGCGGTGGCTACAAGGTTTCTCAAGCGCATCAGCGAAAGCCCGTTCAAACCAAAACTCGTCAGTGCGAGCCGCGTCCGACGGGGAAGGGCTCTTAGGGAATCAGTAAGCCATTATACTTCACGAATTCTTAACCTTGCAGGGCGCCCTGCACAGACAGTTGTTCATGACGCCACGAATATGGCCAAGGTTTGGCCACAGTCCGATTTGCGGTTGCGAATTCTCTGGCGAACAATCGCCGGGAATCAGAGGTTCCGGCCGATATTGAGGTACTTTTGTCGGCGATCTGTGCGCAGTTCGTCGCCATTGCGTCCGGACAGTTCCTTCAGCGCATCGGCGATCACCGTTCCGGTGCGGGCGATGACCGACTGCGGATCGCGGTGCGCGCCGCCGACGGGCTCGGGAATGATGCCGTCGATCACACCCAGCGCCTTCAGATCTTCAGATGTGATCTTCATGTTGCTGGCGGCTTCCTTGGCGCGGGTCGAATCGCGCCAGAGGATCGAGGCGGCCCCTTCCGGCGAGATGACGCTGTAGATGGCATGCTCGAGCATGTAGACGCGGTTGCCGGTGGCGATCGCGATCGCGCCGCCGGAGCCGCCTTCGCCGATGACGACGGTGACGATCGGGACGCGCACGTTCAGGCACATTTCCGTCGAACGGGCGATGGCTTCCGCCTGGCCGCGTTCTTCCGCGCCGACGCCGGGATAGGCACCGGCGGTGTCGATCAGCGTGATCAGCGGCAGGCCGAAGCGGTCGGCCATTTCCATGATGCGGATCGCCTTGCGGTAGCCTTCAGGGCGCGGGCTGCCGAAATTGTGCTTGATGCGCGACTTAGTATCGCTGCCCTTTTCCTGGCCGAGGACGGCGACCGGCATGCCGCGAAAGCGCGCAAGCCCGGCCTGGATGGCCTCGTCGTTGCCATAGTTGCGGTCGCCGGCAAGCGGTGTGAACTCGGTGAAGAGCTCTGCCGAATAATCGAGGAAATGCGGGCGCGAGGGGTGGCGGGCGACCTGGGTCTTCTGCCACGGCGTCAGCTTCGAATAGATCTCGGCCATCGCATCGCGGACCCGTGTCTCGAGCCGTTCGACCTCATCCGAAGTGTTCACACTCTCGTCTTCGCCGGCGAGCTTCTTCAGTTCGAGAATCTTGCCTTCGAGGTCGGAGATTGGTTTTTCGAAATCGAGATAGTTGTGCATGAGATGCGTTTCCGATCGTTTTGCGACAAGGATCTGCCGGCCGAAACCAGCCTGCCCGGCGGTCCTAATCCTGTTTTTTCGCCTGTTTGGCAAGAGGGTGATGGTTTTGCACGAGGTCGTGCAGCCGTTCTTCCAGAACATGTGTATAGATTTGTGTCGTGGAAATGTCCGAATGACCCAACAGTTCCTGCACGGCACGAAGGTCGGCGCCGTTGGCAAGCAGGTGGCTGGCGAAGGCATGGCGCAGCACATGCGGCGAGATCGTCGCCACGCGGATGCCGGCGCGCGATGCCAGCGATTTCAGGTCCCGGGCAAAGACCTGGCGGGGAAGAAACCCTGCCTTTGCCGATGACGGAAACAGCCACGGGCTTTCGCGCTCGCCCTTGTCCGCTTTCGCAAACTCTTCAGCCAGAGCCGAACCGTACGTGCGCATCGCGCGGATTGCTGCCTGCGACAAGGGCACAAGCCGCTCCTTATTGCCTTTGCCGCGGATGACGAGAAAACGCCCGTCCTGGGCAAGCACGCTTGCAGGCAGCGACACCAATTCGCTGACGCGCATGCCGGTGGCGTAGAGGAGTTCCATCAACGCATGCATGCGCAGCCTGGACAGCCGCTCCGGACCGCCCGTCGTTGCCGCGGCTTCGCTCTCTGCCTGACCGATCAGTCGCGATACGTCGTCAATGCTCAGCGTCTTCGGCAGGCTTCTGCCTTTCTTCGGCGCATCGAGAATGCCGGTCGGGTCGTCGCCGCGCAGACCTTCGGCATAGAGGAATTTGTAGAATTGCCGGAGCGCCGACAGCCGGCGGGCCTGTGAAGAGGGCTTGAAACCCTGGCCGGCGAGATGGGCGAGATAATGCCGGAGATCGTCGGTCACCGCACCCGTCAGGCCCGTTCCTCGACTGCGCATGTGGGATAACGCGTCTTCCAGGTCGCGCTCGTAAGATTGCAGCGTGTTGACGGCGGCGCCGCGTTCGGCGCTCATCATTTCGAGGAAGGCCTCGACATGTGCCGCGGAAAGGTCGCTCATTGTGTCTTGTTGACCCGCTCGGAGGGGATCTTCACGGTCACATTCCGCTCGACCGGCTCGACGAAGGTGACGAGCGCGATCATCGTGCCATAGACCAGCCCGGCGATGACGCCGCAGAAAAACAGGAACCGGAAGAGGGTGGGCATTTCAGTCTCCTCTGCATGGTTGCTTAAACCGGAGCGAATCCAGGTATAAAATCATGCAGCCGTTGAATGTGCTGCGGCAGCCTGTTGCGCGTCTGGATGGACACGTGGCCCGTTGGCGGATGCCCAATCTATATGAACGCCCCTTTCGCCAAGTTCAAGAAGCTTGCACGGAGGGCCGCGACGGCTTGACGCTCCACCCCGATTTGTCGATACCGGAAGGGAATGGGGAACAAGAAGTCCAATGAACGACGTGATCGAACCGGTTTCCGCGACGCTTGCCGAACGGGCGAAGCTTGCACTCGGTAAACGCAATCTCGTTTTCATCGGCCTGATGGGTGCCGGAAAATCGGCGATCGGCCGGCTGACCGCGCAGGCGCTCGGCATACCCTTCGTCGATTCCGACCACGAGATCGAGCGCGTCTCACGCATGACGATCAGCGATCTCTTTGCCCGTTATGGCGAGGACGAGTTCAGGGCGCTGGAAACGCGCGTTTTGAAGCGCCTGCTGCGCACCGGACCTCGCGTCGTTTCGACCGGCGGCGGCGCCTATATCAACGAGCGATCACGGCGCCAGATCAAGCGCGGCGGCCTGACGATCTGGCTCAATGCGGAACTCGACGTGCTGTGGGAGCGGGTCAACAAGCGCGACACCCGACCGCTCTTGAAGACCGAGAACCCCAAACAGACGCTCGAAAACCTGATGCGCGCTCGCTATCCGATCTATGCCGAAGCCGATCTGACGGTGATGTCCCGCGATGTGAACAAGGAGACGATGGTGGAGGATGTTCTCACCGCCGTCATAGATTTCCGGAAAGTGCCCAACGATGAATAACCATGTGATGCCTGCTGCCGAACGCAAGGTGCGTGTCGATCTCGGCGATCGTTCCTATGACATCCTGATCGGCCCGGGGCTGATCGCGGCTGCCGGCAACGAGATCGCATCGCGCCTCAAGGGGCGCAAGGTCGCCGTCATCACCGACGAGAATGTCGGCCCTCGCTATCTCGAACCGCTGATGGCAAGCCTCAAGCAGAGCGATATCGAGGCCGTGTCGCTGGTGTTGCCCGCCGGCGAAAAGACCAAAAGCTTCGAGCATCTCATTCCTGCCTGCGAGGCCATCCTCGGCGCCCGGATCGAGCGCAACGACGCGGTGATCGCCCTTGGCGGCGGCGTCATCGGCGACCTCACCGGCTTTGCGGCCGGCATCGTTCGTCGCGGCTCGCGTTTCATCCAGATCCCGACATCGTTGCTGGCGCAGGTGGATTCCTCGGTTGGCGGCAAGACCGGCATCAATTCGCCGCACGGCAAGAACCTGATCGGCGTCTTCCATCAACCGGATCTGGTACTGGCCGACACAGATGTGCTGGACACGCTGAGTGAGCGCGAGTTCCGCGCCGGCTACGCCGAAGTCGCGAAATACGGGCTGATCGACAAGCCGGACTTCTTCGCCTGGCTGGAAGAAAACTGGCAGGCGGTGTTTTCCGGCGGTGCGGCTCGCATCGAGGCGATTGCCGTCAGCTGCCAGGCCAAGGCCGATGTCGTGGCGGCGGACGAGCGCGAAAACGGCCTCAGGGCGCTGCTTAATCTCGGGCACACCTTCGGCCACGCGCTCGAGGCTGCCACCGAATACGACAGCGCACGTCTGGTGCATGGCGAAGGCGTTTCGATCGGCATGGTGCTGGCGCATCAGTTTTCGACGCGCATGAACCTTGCGAGCGCCGACGATGCGACCCGTGTGGAAGCGCATTTGCGCGCCGTCGGCTTGCCGACGCGCATGGACGAAATCCCGGGCAGCCTGCCGCCGGCCGAAAAGCTGATGGACGCGATTGCCCAGGACAAGAAGGTCAAGGGCGGCAAGCTGACGTTCATCCTGACCCGCGGCATCGGCCGGTCCTTCGTCGCCGACGACGTGCCGGCCTCCGAGGTCCTGAGCTTCCTTCGGGAAAAGCGTCCGCAATGACTGGCGAAGCCTTCCTGGCGTTTCTTGGCGAATACTGGCTGTCGATTGCCGCGGTCTTCTGTCTCTTGTTGTTTTCCGCCTTCTTTTCCGGCTCCGAAACAGCGTTGACGGCTGCCTCGCGCTCGCGCATGCATTCGCTCGAAAACAATGGGGATGAGCGGGCTGGTATCGTCAACCGGCTGATCGAGCGGCGCGACCGGCTGATCGGCGCTCTGTTGATCGGCAACAATCTCGTCAACATTCTCGCCTCGTCGCTGACGACGAGCCTGCTGATCGGCCTGTTCGGCAATTCGGGCGTGGCGATCGCCACCGTCGTCATGACGGTGCTGCTGGTGATCTTTTCCGAAGTGCTGCCGAAGAGCTGGGCGATCGCCTCGCCGGACCGCTTCGCGCTCGCCGTGGCTGCTCCGGTTCGGTTGTTCGTTGCCGTGGCCGGCCCGATTTCGAGCCTCGTCAACGGCATCGTGCGCCGCATCCTTTCGCTTTTCGGCGTCAACCTTTCGTCCGAGATGTCGATGCTATCGGCGCATGACGAGTTGCGTGGCGCGGTCGACTTGCTGCACCGTGAGGGGTCGGTGATCAAGGCCGATAGGGATCGTCTTGGCGGCGTGCTCGATCTCGGCGAACTCGAAATCTCCGACATCATGATCCACCGCACCAACATGCGGGCGATCAATGCCGACGATCCGCCGGAGATCTGTGTGCGCGAGATCCTGCAGAGCCCGTTCACGCGGCTGCCGCTGTGGCGCGGTGCTGCCGACAACATCATCGGGGTGGTGCATTCCAAGGACCTTCTGCGCGCGCTTGCCGAACCGGATGTCGAGCCGGAAAATCTCGATATCGTCAAGATCGCACAAAAGCCGTGGTTTGTTCCCGACACGACCAATCTCAAGGATCAGCTCAACGCCTTCCTGCGTCGCAAGCTGCACCTTGCCATCGTCGTTGACGAATATGGCCAGGTTCAGGGACTGGTAACGCTCGAGGACATTCTGGAGGAGATCGTCGGCGATATCGCCGACGAGCACGACCTCGACATCCAGGGTGTTCGCCAGGAGGCGGACGGCTCGATCGTGGTCGATGGCTCGGTGCCTATCCGCGATCTCAACCGCGCGCTCGACTGGTCGCTGCCCGACGAAGAGGCGACGACGGTTGCAGGTCTGGTGATCCACGAATCGAAAAGCATTCCGGAGGAACGCCAGGCCTTCACCTTCCACGGCAAGCGCTTCATCGTGATGAAGCGGGTGAAGAACCGGATCACGAAATTGAGGATCCGCCCGGCTGACGACCAGACGCCGATCGCCTGATCTACCAGCGCGTCGGCTCGCCCGGCGCTGCCGGCTCGACGGCCAGCGCATGCAGGCCGGCATCCAGTTCGGGCTTTAGGAGGTCGTTGATGGCGCGGTGGCGCGCCACCCGGCTCATGCCGGCAAAGGCGTCGGCAACGATGCGGACGCGCATATGGGTTTCACCGCCGCCGTCGAAATCCGGTTGGTGGCCCGCATGCAGGTGGCTCTCGTTGATCACGGCCAGCCGTTCGGGATGGAAGGCTTCGGTCAGTTTCTGTTCGATCGTATCCCTGAGCGACATTCTTCCGTCCCATTTCCTTGGTTGCTGGACGCCCTTGTTTCGTGCGGGTCCGGCGATGCTGCCTCGGCGGCGCAAAAGGCCCGCACAAAGCCAGCAACATTCCGGTTTGTCAATTCTTGTTGTGGCTCCGGCCAAGCCCCATAATGAGCGCCATGAGACTCGATTCAAAATACTTCGATCGCATTCGGACACGGCGCAAGGTCGAGCCGCGCGCTGAGCCTACCGCTCCCACCTGTCAATGGGACGGCTGCGACAAGAACGGCGTTCATCGTGCACCCGTCGGCCGCAACGCCGAGGGGCAATACTTCATGTTCTGCTTCGAGCATGTGAAGGAATACAACAAGGGTTACAATTTTTTCTCCGGTCTCTCCGATAGCGAGGTCGCGCGCTACCAGAAGGAAGCGATAACGGGACATCGCCCGACCTGGACCGTCGGCGTCAACAAGAACGCCAAGAATGGTCCGACCCAGTCGCAGACCCGTTCGGGCTCCGCCGGGGCGCAGGCGCGCATGCGCGATCCCTTCGGCTTCGTCAGCGAGGCGAAGGCGCGTGCCGGTCGTCCAGAGCCGCGCCAGCGCAAGCTGAAAACGCTCGAAGCCAAGGCCTATGAAACGCTCGGCCTTGGCGCGTCGGCGACCGCCAGCGATATCAAGGCGGCGTACAAGGAGCTGGTCAAGAAACATCACCCTGATGCCAATGGCGGAGACAGGGGATCGGAGGAGCGTTTTCGTGCAGTAATTCAGGCCTACCAATTGTTAAAACAGGCTGGTTTCTGCTAACAACGCGGATTATTACAGAAGCACTTTTGCAGGCGAATGCGCGGGTGCCGCCGGTGGCCGCTCTGGAGACATGATGAGCAAGATTGACCTCGACATTTCCAACCTCCCCGACACGACCGTCTCGGTTCGGGAGGTTTTTGGCATTGATACGGATTTGCGCGTTCCCGCCTATTCGAAGGCTGACGCCTATGTGCCGGACCTTGACCCTGACTACCTCTTCGACCGCGAAACCACGCTCGCCATTCTTGCAGGCTTTGCCCATAACCGACGCGTGATGGTCTCGGGCTATCACGGTACCGGTAAATCCACCCACATCGAGCAGGTCGCAGCGCGCCTCAACTGGCCGTGCGTGCGCGTCAACCTCGACAGCCATGTCAGCCGTATCGACCTCGTCGGCAAGGATGCGATCGTCGTCAAGGACGGCATGCAGGTCACCGAGTTCAAGGACGGCATTCTGCCTTGGGCCTACCAGCACAATGTCGCGCTCGTCTTCGACGAGTACGACGCCGGCCGTCCGGACGTGATGTTCGTCATCCAGCGCGTGCTGGAATCTTCCGGCCGCCTGACGCTGCTCGACCAGAGCCGCGTCATTCGCCCGCACCCGGCGTTCCGCCTGTTTGCGACCGCCAACACGGTCGGCCTCGGCGACACCACCGGCCTCTACCACGGCACGCAGCAGATCAACCAGGCGCAGATGGACCGCTGGTCGATCGTCACGACGCTCAACTACCTGCCGCATGACAAGGAAGTCGACATCGTCGCTGCCAAGGTCAAGGGCTTTACGGCCGACAAGGGCCGCGAGACCGTTTCCAAGATGGTGCGCGTCGCGGATCTTACCCGCGCCGCCTTCATCAACGGCGACCTTTCGACGGTCATGAGCCCGCGTACGGTCATTACCTGGGCCGAGAACGCTTACATCTTCGGCGATATCGCGTTTGCCTTCCGCGTAACCTTCCTCAACAAGTGCGACGAGCTGGAGCGGGCGCTGGTCGCCGAGCATTACCAGCGCGCCTTCGGCGTCGAGCTCAAGGAGAGCGCCGCCAACATCGTGCTTGAAGCCACCGCCTGATCCATGGGTCGCCTTCCCCCAGGGAAGGCGACCTGTGACTTTGTGGCAAACTCGATGATATCCCGCCGGGGTATCATCGCCTCTGGCTGAAGAAGGGACTGTCGTGAGCTCGAACTCCAAGGCAAAGCCGACCACGCGTGAAAATGCCGCCGAACCGTTCAAGCGGGCGCTTTCCGGCTGCATCCGATCGATTGCTGGCGATGCCGAGGTGGAGGTGGCCTTCGCCAACGAGCGGCCGGGGATCACCGGTGAGCGCATCCGCCTGCCTGAAATATCGAAGCGTCCGACGCGGCAGGAACTCGCCGTGACGCGAGGGCTTGGCGACAGCATGGCGCTGCGCAAGGCCTGTCATGATGCGCGCATCCACGCGACGATGTCGCCGCAGGGTGCCGATGCGCGGGTGATCTTCGACGCTGTCGAGCAGGCGCGTGTCGAGGCGATCGGCTCGCTGCGCATGGAAGGTGTTGCCAAGAACCTGAGCTCGATGCTCGAAGAGAAATATTCGAAGGCCAATTTCGGCGCGATCAGCAAGCAGGCGGATGCACCGCTCGGCGAGGCCGTTGCGCTTCTGGTGCGTGAAAAGCTGACCGGTGAGAAGCCGCCGGCATCCGCCGGCAAGGTGCTCGATCTCTGGCGCGACTTCATCGAGGAGAAGGCCGCCGGCGACATCAAGAACCTGTCGTCGACGCTCAACGACCAGCAGGCCTTCGCCCGTGTCGTGCGCGACATGCTGACATCGATGGATGTGGCCGAGAAATACGGTGACGATGACATCGAGCCGGACGAGCAGGAAAGCGAGACCGACGAGGATCAGCCGCGCAGCCAGGAGCAGGACGAGAACGCCAGCGACGAGGAAGCCGGCGACGACGCCGCTCCTGCCGACGAGAACCAGGCTGCCGAAGAGCAGATGGAAGAAGGCGAGATGGACGGCGCGGAGATTTCCGACGACGACCTGCAGGACGAGGGCGACGAGGACAGCGAGACACCAGGCGAGGTCAAGCGCCCGAACCAGCCCTTTGCCGACTTCAACGAAAAAGTCGACTACACCGTCTTCACCCGCGAGTTCGACGAGACCATCGCTTCCGAAGAGCTGTGCGACGAGGCGGAACTCGACCGCCTGCGCGCCTTCCTCGACAAGCAGCTCTCCCACCTCCAGGGCGCGGTCGGCCGGCTCGCCAACCGCCTGCAACGCCGCCTGATGGCGCAGCAGAACCGCTCGTGGGAGTTCGACCTGGAGGAGGGCTATCTCGACAGCGCCCGCCTGCAGCGCATCGTCATCGACCCGATGCAGCCGCTGTCGTTCAAGCGCGAGAAGGACACCAATTTCCGCGATACGGTCGTGACCCTCCTGATCGACAATTCCGGATCCATGCGGGGCCGGCCGATCACGGTTGCGGCGACCTGCGCCGACATTCTGGCGCGCACGCTCGAGCGTTGCGGCGTCAAGGTCGAGATCCTCGGCTTTACCACCAAGGCGTGGAAGGGTGGGCAATCGCGCGAGAAGTGGCTGGCTGGCGGCAAGCCGCAGTCGCCGGGCCGCCTCAACGACCTGCGCCACATCATCTACAAGTCGGCCGATGCGCCATGGCGGCGTGCGCGCCGCAATCTCGGGCTGATGATGCGCGAGGGACTGCTCAAGGAGAACATCGACGGCGAGGCGCTGATCTGGGCGCATGAGCGGCTGATGGCGCGGCGCGAACAACGCCGCATCCTGATGATGATTTCGGATGGCGCGCCGGTCGACGACTCGACGCTGTCGGTCAACCCGGGCAACTATCTCGAGCGGCATCTGCGCGCCGTCATCGAGCAGATCGAGACGCGCTCGCCGGTCGAACTCCTGGCGATCGGCATCGGTCACGACGTGACGCGCTACTACCGCCGGGCCGTGACGATCGTCGATGCCGACGAGCTGGCCGGCGCGATGACCGAGCAGCTTGCCGATCTGTTCGAAGACGAAAGCATGCGCCGCCGTCCCGGGCGAGCTCGCCGCGCAGGATAATCGCTTACGAAACCGGGGCGACTTGTAGCCGCCCCGTTCATCCCAGAAGACGGCGGCACGCTTGTCGTTCCCTCCCTGCCTTTCCTGCCCGCCGAAGGAACTCCCCCATATGCTTGGTCGCGGCCTCCTCGTTCTTTGCCTGCTGGCGTCGGCCTGTCCGGCTATGGCTGCCAGCGACAGCGAGACGCTGCCGATCCGCAGTCGGCAGATCGATGCTTTCAAGGTTGGTTCCAGCCAGACGCGGTTTGGCCAGCTGGAGTTCATCGGCGGCCTGGAGATGACGTCGTCCAATGCGCTGTTCGGCGCCGTCTCGGCGATCCGCTTCCGTCCGGATGGAGCCTCTTTTGTTGCAGTCATGGATACTGGTCATTGGCTCGAAGGGGCCGTGACCCGCGACGCCGCCGGCAAGCTTTCCGGCCTGACGGACCTGACGGCGACGCCGATGGCCGACAGGAGCGGCGCGGTCGGGCTGGAAAAGTGGAAGGTGGATTCGGAGGGTCTGGCGCTACGCGAAGGCGAAGTGATCGTCAGCTACGAGCAGTCCCACCGCATCGATATCTACCCGGACCCCGGGTTTTCCGTTTCGGGGCCAGTCGGCAGCGTGCCGTTGCCGTTTCCGGCAACCGAACTGCGCAGCAATGGCGGGCTCGAAACCGTGGCCGTTTCACCGGCTGACAGTCCGCTCGGCGGCGCTGCCGTCACGGTGTCGGAGCGCAGCGTCGACAAGGCGGACAATCTGCTGGCCGGCATTCTCGACGGGCCGATGAAGGGCGCCTTCGCAGTTGTTCGCACAGAACCCTACGCCGTCACCGACGGCGCTTTCCTGCCCGATGGCGATCTCCTGCTCCTGGAGCGGCGGTTCAACTTCGCCTCCGGGCTCGGCATGCGCATCCGCCGCATTCCCGGTGCCACCATCCGGCCAGGCGCCGTGGTCGACGGCGACGTCATTCTCGAAGCCGACATGGGCTATCAGATCGACAATATGGAGGGCCTCGACGTGGTCGCTGGCCTTGACGGTGATATCAGGGTCATCGTCGTTTCCGACGACAACCACTCGATCCTCGAGCGCAATCTCATGCTGGAATTCCGGCTGATCAAATGAAAACGGGGCCAATCGGCCCCGTCGTCAATTCAGCTGTCTGAGATGGATCAGGCCGCGGCCTTGCCCGCAGGCATGGGCTTGATCACGCTCATTAGCGCGCCATAGGGCAGCAACATCACGATGCCACAGAGGATCTTCACCGAGAGGTCGCCGAGCGCCCAGGAGATCCAGCGCGGGGCCTCTGTGGCAAGAATGCCGAGCAGGGGCGCCGTCTCCAAGGCAAAGCTGTCGTTCGGTCCGAAGAACACGAAGAACGGCGCGAAGGCGAAGGAGAAGAACATCGCCGTGTCGAGCGCCGAGCCGATCAGCGAGCCCGCCAGCGGCGCCTGCCACCAGCTCTGGCGGCGGAGCCGGTTGAACACCGAGATATCCAGCAGCTGGCCGAACAGGAAAGCGGAGCCGGAGGCAATCGCGATGCGCGGCGTGGCGGCGAAGAAGGAAAGGACGATCGCCACGAGGAAGCCGACGACGACGACACGACGCGCAATGCGCGGGCCGAAATGGCGGTTGGTCAGGTCGGTGACGAGGAAGGCGAAGGGATAGCTGAAGGCGCCCCAGGTCAGGAGATCGCCGAGCTGCATGCCGGCGATCGAGCCTGGCAGCGGGTACTGAACGAGGAAGTTCGACGCAACGACCACCAGGGTCATGAGTGCGACGTAGACAAAGAACGTGCGGTTGATAAGCATTTTTTTATCCTGGGAGATGCCACCAGTTGCGCGGAAGCCAGGGCTGGACGCCTGGCCGATGAAATCTGCAAATTACACACGAGAAAAAGGCTTGCCGGATAAACCCGCAAGCCTTTTTAAAGTCGTGTCGAAGACAGACGCTAACGCCGATTAAGCGGCGGCAGCTTCAGCGTTCTTCTTGACGATCTGACGGCGCAGCAGGCGAGCGCGCATGCTCAGCTCGTTCTCGTCAGCCTTCACGAGGAAAGCGTCGAGGCCGCCACGGTGTTCAACCGAGCGAAGAGCGGCTGCGGAAACGCGCAGACGGAAGCGCTGGCCGAGAGCATCGGAAATCAGCGTGACGTTGCACAGGTTCGGAAGGAACTTGCGCTTGGTCTTGTTGTTGGCGTGGCTGACATTGTTGCCCGACTGGACGCCCTTGCCGGTCAATTCGCAACTACGGGACATGGTACACCTATTCTCTTTATCGCCGCCGGACGATGCGGTAGCGGGCCCAGAGCCCAGGCCGCGTTCCTGTTGGCCATTATTGGAAAGTTGCGGTTCTATAGTCAGAGACAGCCCGCCCGTCAAGCCAAACCTCTTGCATTCTCGGAAAACCGCGGTTTCTTGCGGCTGTTTCTGCATCAGGCAGGCTTGATAGCGGCCACACTAATGCTTCGCGATGGCCATTCCAAGCCCATTCGTGATGCGCTATCTGTTGTCCTGTGGATGCAGAAGAAGTCCTTGGCGCGGCTTTGGCCCCGGCGGCCGGATCTCCCGGAAAAGGCGTAGAAAAGCCGCAAACGACCTGCATTCCAAGGCATTGCGACGACATTTGAGTGATGGATCTCTTAGGGTATGAAGTTGCGCATCGGTTCTCGCGCGGTAGCGCTTTTGTCGGCGGCATTGTTTTCCACAGCATCGCTTGCTGCGGACATCGAGCATCAGACCGATTACAGCATTTCGCTTGCCGGATTGCCGCTTGCGAGAGCGTCATTCCATACGGCCCTGGAAAAGAATCGCTACACCATTTCAGGAACACTGCATTCGGCCGGTCTCGTCGACATCTTCAGTCGGACATCGGGCCAGACCCGTGTTTCGGGCGTCATCGGCCGCGACCATCTGCGCGCAAACGAATATTCGATGTCCTATCGCAGCGGCAAGAAGGGCCGGGCGATCAATGTCACCTATGCCAACGGCAACGTCGTGCATGCCAGCATGACACCGAAGCGCACGCCGCTACCGAAGAACTGGGTGCCGGTGACCTCCCGCGACATGCGCAACGTGCTCGACCCGCTGTCCGGCCTGATCATTCCGGGCAAGGCTCGCGTCTGCCCCAACACGCTGCCGATCTTCGATGGCGAATCGCGTCTCGACATCAAGCTGTCGGCGAAAGGAACCAGGCCGTTCAAGACCAAGGGCTTCGACGGCGAGGCGATCGTCTGCGGCATCCGCTTCGTTCCAAGGGCGGGCTACAAGAAGGGGCGCGAGGACGTCGAGTATCTCAAGCGTCTGCAGACCATGGAAATCTGGTTTGCCAAGTCGGACGCCGTCGATGTCTATGCGCCGGTCTATGTTCGCATACCGACCAAGCTTGGTCCGGTGACGGTTTCGGCCACGCGATTCGGCGGTTGAAACCACCAGTCGGTGGCGACCGGGCACTAACATTTTTCGGCGAGTCGTGATTTTATCCGCGCCGGCTTTCGCCAAGGAGCCGCACAGGGGATAAGACATGAAATTCAAGGCGACGTTGATCGGTGCGACCGCGATTTTGATGTGGTCGCTTCTGGCGCTGTTTACCGCAGCGTCCGGCAAGATGCCGCCGTTCCAGTTGTCGGCGATCTGTTTCCTTATCGGCAGCATTCCGGGTTTGATCGTTCTCGCGCTGAAGCCAGAGCGCCTTGCGCTGCTGAAGCAGCCGGCCAAGGTGTGGATCACCGGCATCGCCGGTCTTTTCGGCTATCATTTTCTCTACTTTACCGCGCTTCGCAACGCACCGGCCGTCGAGGCGGGCCTGATTGCCTATCTCTGGCCGCTATTGATCGTTGTCGGCTCAGCTCTTCTGCCGGGCGAGCGGCTGCGCTGGTATCATGTCGCTGGCGCGTGTTCGGGCCTGATGGGTACGATCATGATCATCGCCCGCAACGGCATCGCCTTTGACGACGCCTATCTCATGGGCTACGGCGCCGCGTTGCTGTGCGCCTTCACGTGGTCAGGCTATTCGCTTCTGACGCGCCGCTTCGAAGCGGTCTCGACCGACGTCGTCACCGGCTTTTGCTTGGCGACGTCGCTGCTCTCGTTCCTGTGTCATCTCGGCCTGGAGACGACGGTGTGGCCGGCAACGACATTCGAGTGGCTGGCGGTTGCCGGTCTCGGGCTGCTGCCGGTGGGGGCTGCCTTTTATGCCTGGGACTTCGGCGTCAAGAACGGCAATATCCAACTGCTCGGCGTTGCCAGCTACGCAGCACCGGTTCTGTCGACGTTGATCCTCATCCTGTTCGGCTTTGCCGAGCCATCTTGGCGCATTGCCGCCGCATGCCTCTTCGTCACCGGTGGTGCCGTGCTGGCCGCCAAGGACATGATCTTTCGCAAGGGGCGAGCGGCGGCGCAGCCGGCGGAGTAAAACGGGCTCGTTGGATCAAAGCATGTCGCGCAAAAGTGTGCCGCGGTTTTGCGACAACGACATGCGCAAAAGCAAGAACTTAAAGCGCGCCAAGTGAATCTGAAAGATCGCGACGCGCTTTAAGTCTCAGGCGGTGCCCAGTCGGGGGCCGCCATCTCGAAGACCGAGAAATCGAAGCCCGGCGCCACGGTGCAGCCGACCAACGTCCAGTCGCCGAGCGAGACGGCCGATTGCCACCAGTTGGGCGGCACCAGCCCCTGTGGGCGCTCGCCGTCCAGAATGCCGGGACCGAGGCGCAGCACCGTTGCCGGCGCGCCGTCGGCTGCGATGCTGAGCTCCAGCGGCGCACCAGCATAGTGATGCCAGATCTCAGCTGCATCGCGCACCCGATGCCAGTGCGAGCGTTCGCCGCGCTCCAACAGGTAGTATATCGCCGTCGAGTGGCCACGCGGCCCACCATTGCCGTCACGGAAGGTCTGAACATACCAGCCGCCCTCGGGATGGCGGGTCAGCCCGAGGATCTCGATGATGGCGGCAGGTGTCAGCTCGTTGTCGGCCGTCATCAGAAGTTATCCTTGCGCTTGCGGATCTCGGCAAAGACAGCCGCGTCGGCAGCGCCTTCCATGCTGAGACGGGCACGGATCTTCGGGTCTGCGGCGCGCAGGAACGGGTTGGTACGCTTTTCAAGGCCGATGGTCGTCGGCGCGGTAAAGCCGCCATCGCAACGCGTTTCCTCGATTTCGGCGGCACGCGCCTTCAGTTCGGCATTATCGGGATCGATGGTCACGGCGAAATGGGCGTTCGACAATGTGTATTCGTGGCCGAAATAGACGGTTGTGTCGTCGGGCAGGGCGAGAAGGCGGCTGAGCGATTGCCACATCGTCTCCGGCGTTCCCTCGAACAGGCGGCCGCAACCGAGCGCAAACAGCGTGTCGGCGGCAAAGAGCAGCTTGTCCTCGGGGAGGTGGAAACAGATATGGCCAGCGGTGTGGCCAGGCGTCTCGATGACGTCGACCGGGTGGCCGGCAAAGTCGAAGCGCTCGCCGTGGCGCACGCTTTTATCGATGCCGGGGATACTGGACGCTTCTGCCGCCGGGCCGATGATGGTGGCGCCGAAACGATCCTTGAGCGCCACGTTGGCCGCTACATGGTCGCCATGGTGGTGCGTGGTGAGGATGTGGGTGAGCGTCCAGCCCCGTCGCTCCAGCGCCTCCAGGATCGGCTGCTCCTCAGGCGCATCGATCGACGCAGTGGCGCCGCTTGCGAGGTCATGCACCAGAACGCCGAAATTGTCGGTACGGCAAAGAAAGAGGTCGAGTTCGAGTGCGGCCATGGCAAATCTTCCGATCGGGTTTCCGCCGGATGATGTTCGATCGGATCGACGAAAATCATCCGGCGCGTTTAACGCGGCCGCGCGCTTTGACGCTCTCAATAGCGCGGCGCAGCTGGGACTACCGTCGAATGTAGCGAGGCTTGCCTTGAAGTCTACCGCTTCAAGGCTAACATGTTGCGCATGCACACCGATATCGTCGACCTCCGCGAATTCTACCACTCCGAACTGGGCCGCATGGCGGAACAGTCCGTGACCATGGCGCTGTCGTCCGTCTGGGCGCGGCTGCCGGAGGAGCGGCTCGTCGGCCTCGGCTATGCCGTGCCTTATCTCGAGCGCTTCCGGAAGGACACGGAGCGTACCTTCGCCTTCATGCCGGCGGGGCAGGGCGCGGTGAACTGGCCGGTTGCCGAGCTGTCTTCGACGGCGCTGGTGTTCGACGAGGAGCTGCCGCTGCCCGATTCGTCGATTGACCGGGTGCTGATGGTGCATTCGCTGGAATTTGCCGAAAGCCCGCGCGAGACGATGAAGGAGATCTGGCGGGTGTTGGCGCCGGGTGGGCGGCTCGTCATCGTCGTGCCCAACCGTCGCGGCGTCTGGGCGCGCATGGAGCATACGCCCTTCGGCTCCGGCCGGCCCTATTCGCGCAGCCAGCTGACGGCGCTCCTGCGTGAGACGAACTTTACGCCCGGCGCCTCGGCGGAGGCGCTGTTCTTCCCGCCATCGAAGCTGAAGATGATCCTGCGCTTGCGCCGCGGCTTCGAGCGGCTCGGTCGGTCGCTGTGGCCTGTCTTCTCAGGGGTGATCGTGGTCGAGGCACAGAAACGGCTCTATCAGGGCCTGCCGGTCGCTGCGCGCGCATCACGCCGCGTGTTCGTGCCGGTGCTGGCCCCGCAGGGTATCCCAAGCACCCGGGACCGGCCTCGCGCTCAGTCGTGATCGCTGCCCTCACAGGGCCTGCCGACCCTCGACAAATCCCGATTGCGCCGGTATTGGCTTGGCCTTCTTTCCTGCCTTGAAAGCTGACCCCATGAGCCTTGCCTCCAAGAGCCCGCAGCCGCGCCCCGGCATTCTGGATATTGCCGCCTATGTGCCCGGCAAGGAGCATGCCCCCGGTGTCGCCAAGGTTCACAAGCTCTCCTCCAACGAGACGCCGCTCGGCGCGAGCCCGAGCGCGATCGAAGCCTTCCAGGCGGCCGCCTTCAATCTGGAGCGCTACCCCGACGGTCAGGCGCGGGCGCTGCGCGAGGCGATCGGCGCCGTGCATGGGCTCAATCCGGCAAACATCCTGTGCGGCAACGGTTCCGACGAATTGCTCGGCCTGCTCTGCCACACATACCTTGCGCCCGGCGACGAGGGCGTTATCACCGAGCACGGGTTCCTGGTCTACAAGATCCAGATCACCGCCGCCGGCGGCATACCCGTTACGGTCAAGGAACGGAATGCGACGGTCGACGTCGACGCGATCCTCGCTGCCGTGACCGAGCGCACGAAGATGGTCTTCCTCGCCAATCCCGCGAACCCGACCGGCACCTATATCCCGGTCGACGAAGTCCGCCGCCTGCATGCGGGCCTGCCCGAGGGCGTGCTTCTGGTGCTCGATGCTGCCTATGCCGAATATGTTCGCCGTAACGATTATGCGGCCGGGCTCGAACTGGTGTCGGCCAACCGCAACGTCGTCATGACCCGCACTTTCTCCAAGATTTACGGGCTTGCCGGCCTGCGCATCGGCTGGATGTACGCGCCTCCCGAAGTGATCGACGCGGTCGACCGGGTGCGCGGGCCGTTCAACCTCAGTGCGGTATCGATCGCAGCCGGTGCCGCTGCCGTGCGCGATCAGGCCTTCGTCGCTAAAGCCGTGGACCATAACCTGACCTGGCTGGAGCACGTCAGCCGCGCGCTGGAGGCGCTCGGCCTCACGCTAACGCCATCGGTGACCAATTTCGTGCTCATCCACTTCCCGGACGAGGACGGCAAGCGCGCGATCGACGCGGACACGTTCCTCACCGCTCGCGGCTACATCCTGCGCGCGGTTGCAGCCTACGGCTTTCCCAATGCCTTGCGCATGACCATCGGCTCGCAGGAGGCCAATGAGGGCGTGATCGCGGCACTGACAGATTTCATGGGACGGAAATGATGACACAGCAGTTTGAAACGATCGCGCTTATCGGCATCGGCCTCATCGGCTCATCGATTGCCCGGGAAATCCGCGAGAAGCAGCTCGCCGGGACCCTGGTGATTTCCACCCGCAGCGAGGCGACGCTTGCGCGGGCCGAAGAGCTTGGGCTTGGCGACCGCTATACGCTGTCGGCTGCCGACGCGGTGCGCGGTGCCGATCTCGTCATCGTCTCGGTGCCGGTCGGCGCGTCGGGTGCAGTCGCTCAAGAAATCGCCGCCCACCTGAAGCCGGGCGCGATCGTCACCGATGTCGGATCGACCAAGGGTTCGGTCATCGCCCAGATGGCGCCGCATCTGCCCGACACGGTCCATTTCGTGCCGGGCCATCCGATTGCCGGCACCGAGCATTCCGGTCCGGACGCGGGCTTCGTCGGCCTCTTCCGCGGCCGCTGGTGCATCCTGACGCCGCCCGCCGGCCAGGACGAGGAAGCGATCGCCCGGCTGCGGCGGTTCTGGGAAACGCTCGGCTCGATGGTCGAGGAAATGGATGCCGAGCATCACGACAAGGTCTTAGCGATCGTCTCGCACCTGCCGCACATCATCGCCTACAACATCGTCGGCACGGCGGACGATCTGGAAGCGGTGACCGAATCCGAAGTCATCAAGTATTCCGCGTCCGGTTTCCGTGACTTCACCCGTCTTGCCGCATCCGACCCGACCATGTGGCGCGACGTCTGCCTGCACAACAAGGATGCGATCCTGGAAATGCTGTCGCGGTTTTCCGAGGACCTCGCCTATCTGCAGCGGGCGATCCGCTGGGGCGACGGCGACAAGCTGTTCGATCTCTTCACCCGCACCCGCGCGATCCGCCGCTCGATCATTCAGGCCGGCCAGGATACGGCCATGCCCGACTTCGGCCGCCACGCGATGGACCAGAAATAGTCATTGCGCCACAAGAAAGCCCGGGTGGTGGACTTGATCCAAGACCCGGGCTTTTTCTATTCTTGCTCTTCCTGTCAATGCCGCAGGAGGCGCCGCTCTTGATCAGAGCGTCGGCAGCACGCCGATCGGGATGAAGGCAAGGAAGGCGGTGCCGTCGCGCACGTTGAGCTTCACCGTCGCCTCGTTCTTGCCGTTGGCAAGGGCCTTCAGCATGTTGGCGGTGTTGTTGACGAGATTCGCGTCGTCAGGGATGAGCGTGACGAGGTTCTGCCGCCAGGCATCGATGTTGCTCATCGTCAGCGAAAGTTCACCGGAGATCAGCCCCTGGTCGTTGACCGAGAAAGGACCTGACAGCTTGGCGTTCATGCCGGAGCCGAGGTCGAGTGTCATCTGGCGCAGTTCCCCCTTGCTGCCGCGCAGCATGGCCGGCGTCGGGATGCCCGAGCCCATCCAGCTTGCCTTGTCGACGAATGTGAGGTCGGCGGCGATGTTGGCGGGCGGCGCGAAGCTCGCGCCGTTTTCCGGGCGGAGATCGAGCTTGTCGACGCTCAAGGCTGCGTCGAGGTCGTTGCCGTTGCGGCGCAAATGCACTTCGCCGTGGCTTGCGCCGAAACCGAAGCTGTCGCCGCTCACGGGAAGGCGCACGGTGCCGGTCAGGTTGTCATAGGTAAGCGAGCTGCGGTCGAGCCCAGAGAGCGTCGCGCGGACGCTGGCATGCAGCAGCGTCCAGTCAGCCGACACTTTGAGGTCGGGCGCCACGCGCAGTTCCGCCGGGCCGTCGAGCTCGATGATCGCATGGCCGGGCTGGTAGACCTGGGCTGCCGTGCGAAGCGCCCCGAAGGAGGCGGAGGCGCCGCGGCGAGTGTCGTCGAGATTGACCTTGTCGCAGAAGAGGCCGATGCGGAAGGGGAAGCCGCGCACATCCATGTTGATGCATTCGCCGCCAAGCCCGTTTGCCCGGCCGTCTGCCAGGTGTGCCGTCAGGCGCTTTTCGACCTGGTCGGCCACGACGAACCAGCCGGCCGAGTAGGCGGCACAGACGATTACGATGCCGGCGATCAGCCAGCGGAACTTGCGGGCGACCGGCGAGGGATTGGCGACTGCGGTTGCGGTCATGATAGCGCGTACTCCACAAAACTTGAGACCGCGGCCGCCTTTCGGGTGGCGCCGCCGATCCTGCTTATTATCTTTCATTCTATGCACGGGGACGACTTGTCTCTTCCGTGCCGGGATGCTGTGCCGTAGAAAAACCGACATGGCTGGCCACCGATGAGCCGACGATTCGGCGACGAGCAGACAGCGCGGATTGAATGACAGTGGATATGGACGAATTTTGGGTCTTTGGCTACGGGTCGCTGATGTGGAACCCGGGCTTCCGGTTCGAGGAAAGATCGACGGCGCGGGCGTTCGGCTATCGCCGGGCGTTGTGCGTGCGATCGTGGGTCCACCGCGGCACGCAGCAGCGGCCAGGACTGGTGCTCGGGCTCGACTATGGCGGCTCCTGCATCGGCACGGCCTTTCGTGTCGATGGCAGCGACAAGACCGCGGTCGTCGACTATTTGCGCGAGCGCGAGCTGGTCACCCATGTCTACAAGGAAAAGACGATGCCGGTGCAGCTTGCCGACGGGCGGCGCGTGCCGGCGCTGACCTACGTGATCGATCGCGCCCATGTGCAATATGCCGGCGCGCTCAGCGCCCCGGAAGCGGCGGCGATCGTCGCCGTCTCGTCGGGAAAGTCAGGCCCGAACAGCGAATATGTGTTCAACACGCTTGCCCACCTGAAAGAGATGGGCATTCGCGATCATTGGCTCGAAGAAGTCGTGGCGACGCTGAACGCGAAGTCGCCGGCTGCAGCGCAGCCGCAGCCGATCTAGCTGCGGCCCATCGCCTTCAACTCGGCGAGGCGCTGCTTTGCCGTCGGCGGCAGCGGCAGATGCGGGTTGTCCCTGACGGTCTCGAGCAGAAGCTCGTCGCTTGCCGTCTCGGTCACCTCGATCAGCCGGGCGAGGAATTCGTCCGGATCGAGGCCGGCCTCGATCGGCGGCAGCACGCGCACCTTGAAATGACCGGGGAAGCGCAGGAACTTGCGGCGCGGCCAGAACAGGCCGGGATGCATGGCGACCGGCACGACAGGCACATTCAGGTCGCGATAGAGCCGGGCGATGCCATACTTGTAGTGCGGCGGCGCGCCGGGCGGACGGCGGGTGCCCTCGGGATAGATGATCAGCTCGCGGCCGGAGGCCATTTCCTGCTTGGCACGATCCATGACCTCGGTCATGGCGCGGCCACGGGCAGCCCGGTTCACCGGCACCATGCGCTGCTTGCGGATGTACCAGCCAAAGAGCGGGATCCAGGTCAGCTCGCGCTTGAGAATGAAGAAGGGGTCGTTCAGCCAGGGCAGGAGCGCGTAGACGTCCCAGAACGACTGGTGCTTGGGCGCAAAGATGTAGCCGCTCTTCGGAATATTCTCCAAACCCTCGATCTCGAAGGTCGTGCCCACCATCTTTTCGAACAGCCAGTGATTGCTGCGCGCCCAGTTCTTCGGAACGAACCAGGCCGTCTTTCGCGACACCAGAAAATAGGCCGGCGTAAAGACGATCATCTGCAGGATCAGATTGACGTAAAAGACCAGATTGAAAAGGACCGAACGCAGGACGATCATCAGCAGGCTCTCGAGAGGCGAGTTCAGTTATATCCGGCCCGTGGACCGGTGGATCGCTGCGTACACGAATAAACGCCGCAGGAAAACCGCTCGTTCTCACTTTGCTGATGGAAGCGTGCCGACGTCTATTCTTCGGCCGGTGTCGCCCGCGAGGGAACGGTGCGCAAACCGCTCGCCGGCCGGGCGCCGGCGATGTCGCGCACGGAGGCGACGGTATATTTGCCGAATTCCAGCAGGATCGATTTCAGCACCATCGGATTGCGCAGCCAGTTCGTCGTCTTGAGATCGGAATTGACGACGGGATAGGCGATGAATTCGGTCTCCGGCCGGGCGCGGCGCAGCTCCAGCAGGCTACGCGGCATATGGTAATTGTTGGTCACGACAAGCACGCGCTTGTAGCCGCGGTCGCTGATCCACTGGCTGGCCTCGGTGGCGTTGCCGATCGTGTCGATTGCCTCGTGACCGATGTCGACGCAGCATTTGAAGAGATCGGCCGAGCTTTGGGTGTTGCGCCGGATCTGGCTGCCTGTCGTTGCCGGGTGCACGCCCGAAATCAGCAGCCTTTTGCCGGCCCCGGACTTCAGCAGATCGACCGCCTGGTCTATGCGCTGGAAGCCGCCGGTCAGGACGACGATCGCCTCTGCCTTCGGGTTGTCGGGTGGCTGCAGCGAGGCGACGGTGTCGGCGAAATTGAGGAAGGCCGCGACGACGATCGCAAACGGCACAAGCAGAACGAAGAACGTCCGGCGGAGAATTTTGCGCAAAGGACCACGGCGTCGGCGTTCCTGCTCGGCCCCGCCTTGCCATTTACCTCCTCCGGCCATCCCGCTCCCGCGAAGTCCTTGCGCCATCATGATTCTCTTCAGATAGCGCCAGATTGCGGCAAGTCATGGATCGAATAAAGGCGAAACATCGGGGCGTCAGCTTTGGTAGGTATCCGTGCGTCCGGGGTCGGAGCGGATCAGGTCGATCTCATAGATCGTGCGGGTTACCGTGAGCCGCGCCGTCAGCGTCGTCAACACCGCAATCACGATCATGATGGCAAGAATGCCGAGATACCCACCGTAACCGATGGTGAACGTGCCGAAGAGGGCTGTCGCCTGATCGGTTTCCGGGGTTGCGAGGGTGCGGGATTGCCAATAGCCGGCAAGCGCGAAGAACAGTGCCGCCAGCAGCCCGCCGGCACCGGCCCCCTTGAGGCTTATCCTCAGGAAATGCTTCTGGAATTCCGACGCCACAAAACCGGCCTCGGCGCCGACGAAATGCAGCACTTCGACGATATGGCGGTTTCCGGAGAGAGCCCCGCGCGTGGCGAAGATGACCGTCAGTACCATGGTCGAAAAGACAAGGACGAGCACGCCGGTGCCGATCATCGCGGTGGTGTTGGCCATCGCCACCAGCCGGTCGACCCAGGTGCGGTGATCGTCGAGAAAGGCCTGGGGGATGATCTCGGTCAGCGCCTTGCGCATGGCGGCGAAATCGGGAGGGTTGTTTTCATCGATGGTAATGATGACAAGGCGCGGAACCGGCAATTCGTCGAGGTCGAGGCCCTCGCCAAGCCAGGGTTCGAGCAGGCGTGCGGTGGCTGCCCGGTCGACGATGTTGCCACCGGTCGCGCCACTGAAGGTCAGGGCCAGGTCGCGCGCGTCGGCCAGCGCCTTTTCCATGTCGAGATTGTCATCCGGCTTGATCTGGATGGTGATCTCGCGGGAAATCTGGCTCTGCCAGCTTTGTGCCGTGGCCCGCACCATGCTGACGCCGCCGAGCGTCAGGCAGGCGAGGAACGACATGATGGCGATGACGCACATCAGCGCGTGGCCGGAGACGTTCGTCGAGGGAACAATGGGCCCCATCGGGCGCACGCGCATCTCGGTACGGCGTGGCTGCTGCTGCGGTTCCGGTTGTTGCTCCGGCACCTCGTGGGTGCGTTTGGTGCGGCTCTCACTCATAGATATCGAGCCGCCCTTGCGAAAGGATCATGCGCCGCGCCTCGACCTGATCCATCAGCGACAGATCGTGTGTGGCGATGACGACGGCTGTGCCGAGCCGGTTGAGCTCGAGGAAGAGGTTGAGGAGACGGCGGGCCATCGGCGGATCGACGTTGCCGGTCGGCTCATCCGCGAGCAGGATTTCGGGGCGGTCGATCAGCGCCCGGGCGATGGCGGCGCGCTGCTTCTCACCGCCCGACAGCACCGGCGGCAACACATTGATACGTTCGCCAAGACCGACCCATTTCAGCAGTTCCAGCACGTCGGCGCGGTAGCTCGATTCGTCCTTGCCGCGCACGCGCAAGGGGAGGGCGACGTTTTCGTAGGTGGTGAGGTGGTCGAGCAGGCGGAAATCCTGGAAGACGATACCGACGCGGCGGCGCAGCATCGGGAATTCTTCGCGCGGGATCGTCGAAATGTTGCGGTCGAACATGCGGATCAGGCCGCGCGTCGGCTGCAACGAGAGGAAGAGCAGGCGCAGAAGCGTCGTCTTGCCGGCGCCGGATGGGCCGGTCAGGAACTGGAACGACCGACGCGGAATATCGAAGGTCAGGTCCCGAAGAATTTCCGGCCCCATACCATAACGCAATCCGACGTTCTCAAAATGAATCAAAGGGTAGCCCAGTCTCTCTCACGACCCATGCAGTTTTGCTGAAGGCCGGTCATCTGCGCATAGGACGACAAGCAACGAAAGGCAAAACCGCCAGCGGAACCATGGTTAAGCAGCGGTTAATTTTTCATGAAAAGACGCCGGTTTCGCGACCTCTTTCCGAAGCATTAACCATTTTGGTTTACGTGTCGGAAAGATTTGATGCAATGCCCAGATTCTTGCACCGCACGGGATCGGCGCATTGCCCGATGGTTTCGCACTGATGGTACGTCCGTCGGCGATCCGGGAGGAAAAGCGATGCAGGCATTCCGCACGAAAACGGCTGGCGCCACGGCCTATGCCGATCTGCTTCCGCCGGACCGCGCCCGGCGAAAGCCTGCAACCGCCGCGCGCCGCGTCGACTACATCGAGGCAGAGTTCGAGACGGTTTCAACGACGGCCCGTCGCAATCCCTATCCGGTTTTCAACGACAGCAAGCAGACCCGACGCGATGCCCCGATCCTGACGGTCGTTCGCGACGAGCAGACCGCGGCAAGGCGTCTGCTGTCCTTCGCCGAGGCGCGGCTGCGCGCCATGCCGGCCCGCCAGTTTGCAGGGCTTGTCGCCGGTTTCGCGCTTGCGGTCTTTGCGGGCATTATCGCGCTTTCGACCGGTGGCGGGGTTGCGCGCGATCCGTTGGCCATCTCCGACATCACCACCTCGCTCGATTATTCCGGCGGCATGCGGGTACTTTCCGTCTACGGCTCCATCGACAATTCCTCCTCCGACCTGCAGCGCTTGCCGTTGATCGTGGTGGATATTGTCAACAACGGCCGCAAGGTTACGGCGACGCGACTGATGCCGGAGGGCGCTGCCATTTCGCCCGGCGAGAGCCGCCGCTTCGTGACCAGGCTCCCATATGCAGGTGGAAAAATGCCGGAAGTGAAGGTTTCCTTCGCCGAAAACGGTGTCTCCGCGCGCTGATTGTGCTAAGCGGGCGCGAAAGGGAAGGCGCTGGTCTTCCGGAAGAAACGCTGGAGAAACCGCATGCCCGTCGTTCGCGGAAAGAATATCGAGCCCCTTTACACGGCAGAAACGATCGCCGCACGCAACACCGAGCTTGCCGACATGATCGTCGAAGGTCCCCACAAGGATCTGCTGGTGATCGCGGTGTTGAAGGGCTCGTTCATCTTCGCCGCAGACCTGATCCGTGCCATGCACAACACCGGGCTTGCACCTGAGGTCGAGTTCATCACGCTGTCGAGCTACGGGCTTGGCACGGTCTCCCAGGGCGTGAAGATCATCAAGGACATCGACAGCGACGTGCATGGCCGCGACGTGCTTCTGATCGACGATATTCTCGAGTCCGGCCGCACCCTGCGCTTTGCCAAGGAACTGATGTTCGAGCGCGGCGCCCGCAACGTCACGATCGCGGTGCTGCTCGACAAGCGCGTGAAGCGCAAGGTCGAACTTGAGGCCGATTATGTCGGCTTCGAATGCCCTGATCACTTCGTCGTCGGTTACGGCATGGACGTCGCCTATGCGTTCCGCGAATTGCCGTTCGTGGGTGTTGTCACCGGCGACGCCGAGTAAAAGGCGAGAGTAGGCAGCGCTGCGGCATTTGCGACCGTGGCGCTGCAACGACCTCCGGGATCGCCCGGAACCGGGCCTGCCGATCCGACATTCCGAAATCCAGCCGCCCGGCGTTTACCGAACACAAAGAAAAAGCTGGTTGTTTGGGGGCGTGTCGCGCTTCGTCCCCTCAAGGGTCTTGCGCGCCGCTGCGGCCTGCCGTCACATTTCTCGTGAGCGTTGCCGTATCCATTGGAATGGGCCGGTCTCTCCGCGATAGAGCCGTGCCGTCGCAGCGAACGCGGGAGGCCATGATGGCGAAGATCCTGATTACCGAGGACGAGGATGCATTGCGCTCGTTCGTCGCGCGAGCCCTAAGGCTCGATGGGCATGAGACCGTGGAGGCTGGAGACGGCGCAGACGGACTTGCCTGCCTGCAGACCGAGAATTTCGATCTGCTTCTTTCGGACATCCGCATGCCCGTGATGGACGGTATCGAGTTGACCCACCAGGCGTCCGCCGCCTTTCCGGCGATGAAGATCCTGCTGATGACCGGCTACGCCGAGCAACGCGAACGAGCCGACGATCTCGCCGACAAGATCGTCGACGTCATCTCCAAGCCCTTTTCTCTGCCAGATATCCGCAAGGCCGTGGCACAGGCGCTGGCTGCCTGACGTCTCTGTCCCGCGACCCGAATGCGGGCAGTGCCTTGGCGGTCTGACGATCTTACAAATTGAAGACGCCCTTGGCGCGGTTCCGCGCCAAGGGCGTTGTTGTTTCCGGCTGTTTTTCTGATCGAGGGTCAGCGCATGTCGAGCAATCGCTCGAGGTATTGCCGCTCGGCTTCCGGCGACAGGGTGTTGCCGAGCCGGCGGCGGATCTCGTCGAGAATCTCGCGCGCCCGCTGGGTATCGATTTCATCCGGCACCTTGACCTGGTCGCCGAAGTCAGGGCCGGCATTCTGTTGGCGCCGGCCGAGTGGATCGCGGCCGTTCTGCCCATATTGTGGCACGCCCTGACCCGGTCCCTGTCCCTGGGCCTGCATCTGGTTCATCATGTCCTGGGCGCCTTCGCGCAACGCCTGCAGTGCGCGGCCCTGGCTGCCGACGGCCGGTTCGCCCTGGCCCTTGCCGAGAGACCCGGAGGCGCCGTCCATTTCGCGCTTGGCGTCGCCGAAACCCTTGCCCGGCTTGATGCCGAGGCTTTCCAGCCCTTTCTGCAGTTCACCGAGCTGCTTGCCCAGTGCGTCCTGCTGCTGCTTCAGCTGCTTCAGCGCTTCTTTCAGCTGCTCGGCCGTCATGTCGTCAAGCGGGTTTGGCTCGCCGTTTTCGTCACCGCGCTGGCCCGGATCCTGTGGCATGTCCTGGCCGTAGAGCTCGTTGTCTTCGCCCTGCAGCGGGTCACCGCGCTGCATGCGGTCACGCTGCGCCTGGTCGAGCTTGAACGTCTCGTCCATCAGTCGCTGCTGCTCCTGCATCAGCTGTCCGAGCTTGTCCATCTGCTGGCGCATGGCGCTGTTCTGTTCGCCCTGCTGTTGTTGGCCGCGGCCGGCCTGCAGATTGTTCATCATCCGCTGTAGTTCGGACAACATCTGGCGGGCTTGATCGCGCGCGCCAGAGCGCGCCAGGTTCTCGATCTGGTTCATCATCTTTTCCAGATCCTGCTGGCGCAGAACATTGTTTTGATCCGGATTGGCAGCCATGCGCGGGTTCTTCGCCGCCTCCTTGGCAAGCGCCTGCATGTACTCCTGCATCGCTTCGCGCAGTTCCTTCATCAGCTTGGCGATTTCCTCGTCGGGCGCGTTGCGCTCGAGCGCGTCCGAGAGCGCCTGCTGTGCATCGCGCAGGCGACGGTCGGCAAGTGACAGATCGCCGTCTTCGATGCCAAGCGCGATTTCCCAGAGATGTTTGGCCGCATCGCGCAGCATGTCGTCGTTGTGCGCCAGGGCCATGCGCGAGCGGGCCGATTTCAAAAGCAGGAAATGGGTAAGATTGGGGATCGTTTCCTCGGCGAAACTGGCGATCGCGTCATTGAGGTCGATCGCCCGCGGCAGGTCGTTGGCGTTGAGGGCGAAGACCTGGCGCTGCTCAGCGACGGAGCCTGCCAAGGGGTTGAAGAATTGCCGTGCCGGCAGGATCATGTCCTGCGGGACACTGCGACCTTCTTGTCCGGCGGCATCGCGGGCAACGAGCGTGATGCGAACGCGCTTGCCGGCGAGCGGATGTTCGCTGAGGTTGCGGCTGGTCGTGCCCTTGGCCTCGCGGGCATTGCGGCGCGGCAGATCGAGCCGGTATTCGGGAAGCGGATAGAGCGGCCGTGCGTCCTTCACAGGCTCATCCAGCGGCTTGATCTCGGCCCAGGCCTGCGCGATCCCATAGTCGTCGGATGCGAGGAACGTTATGTCGAGCGACGCGTTGGGCGTCGGCTTCGGCACGCCGTCGAAGGCGATCTGCGGCACGCTGTCAGGGGTTATCTTGAACGTCCACTTCTGACCCCCGACGGAAAGCTCACCGTCCTTGACGATCTTGTAGAGGTGATTGCGAACCGTCTTATTGTCGGGCGCCGTCTGTGCGACGGGTTCTGCAGATGCAGTCTTTTCGTCCGGTCTTTCACCGGCGGTCGGGATGACGATCGGCTCTGCCGTTCCGTTCTCGGAGTAGCGGACGGTCTCTTCCACCCCGGCTCCGGTGACGCGCACGGTCAGGTCGCTGAATTGCGGAATGGTGATTGCAGCCGTTTCGTCGGCCTGGGAAGTGACGCCCTGGCGGCCGGTGAGGAAGACGGGTGCGCGTCCGGTGTAGGCGGGCGGCGTCACCCAGGCGTCGACCCTTATGTCGGCGACTTCGCTTGCAGGCTGCGGCAGGTGGAAGGCGTCCGAGAGCAGCCCTGCCCGGTTGGAATAGGAATAGGCGAAGGCGACGCAGGCGATCAGCACCGGCAGGGCGCGCAGCGCAAAGGGGTCGTGGCGGGCAATGTCGGGACGCGGCAGCCCAGTGTCGAGTGCGCGGATCATGCCCGCCATGCGCGTCTGGTGTTCGCGCCACAGCGCCTGGCCGAAAGCGCCGCCGGTTGCCGGCATGTCGTCCTGGACGCGGATCGCCTGGTGCGGCAGGTCGTTGCGCTCCTCCAGCATGCGGTCGGCATCGACATTGCCAGGCAATCGCAACCGGGTCAGCGGGACGAGCGAAGCGACGAAGGCGACGAGAAAGCCTAGGAGCAGGCTGGCATGCAGCCAAAGCGGAGCGATGCGGAAGAGGCCGAGCCAGGCAGCCGACAGAAACAAAAGGACGATCGAAGCGGGAACGAGGGCGCGCGGCAAAACCTGCTCGGCGATCAGTACCGCCCGCGCGACAAATCTCTTCAGTGCCAGCGTCCTGGCAAACGACTTCGGTTGTGGCGTTTCATCCTGCCGGAATTGCGTCATCCGCCCAAGTTCCCTTTCGGCCGTTCATGACCGTTCGTGACCGACCTATTGAAGGTTCAGGATAACATCGTTTGTGGCGAAGACGAGGGCGACAACAAAATCGTGATCGCCCGTGCGGGCGATCCACAGATCATCGTTCGATCCGGCGCGTGGCTCAGTCGAGCCAGTCCGGGACGGAATCGAGCCCGATCAGCTCGTCGTAGCTCCGGCGCGGCCGGATCACGTGGAAGCGGTCGCCCTTGACCAGCACTTCCGGGATCAGGAGCCGGCTGTTGTAGGTGCTGGACTGGACCGCGCCATAGGCGCCGGCAGAGCTGACGGCGATAAGATCACCCGGCTTCGGCATGGCCATTTCGCGGTCAAGCGCCAGATAATCGCCGGTCTCGCAGACGGGGCCGACGACGTCAGCCTTGATGCGGGGGGCATTGGCGGCCGAAATGCGCACCGGCCTGATCTCGTGATAGGCCTCGTAGAGCGTCGGACGGATCAGGTCGTTCATGGCGCCGTCGACGATGACGAAGGTCTTGTCGCCGCCATCCTTGACGTAGATGACCTCGGTCACGAGGATGCCGGCATTGCCCACGATCAGCCGGCCGGGTTCGGTGACAATCTTGCAACCGAGCGACTGCAGCTGGCTCTTGACGATCGAGGCATAGGCGTCGGGCAGCGGCGGCGGGTTGTTGTCTTCCTTGTAGGGAATGCCGAGACCACCGCCGATATCGACGTGATCGATCGCATGGCCGTCGTTGCGCAGCGTATCGACCAGTTCGCGCAAGAGCTTGAAGGCGGCGTCGAAGGGCTGCAGCTCGGTGATCTGACTGCCGATATGCATGTCGATACCGGTGACCTGAATGCCCGGCAGCGTTGCGGCATGGGCGTAGACGGCGCGGGCGCGCTCCCACGAAATGCCGAACTTGTTTTCCTTCTTGCCAGTCGAGATCTTCGAATGAGTGCCGGCGTCGACGTCCGGATTGATGCGGAAGGAGACGTGCGCGCGCTTGCCGGCGCGAACGGCACGCTGGTTCAGGACTTCGAGTTCCGGCTCGGACTCGACGTTGAAGCAGTAGATGCCGGCCTCGAGCGCCAGGTCCATTTCCTGCGGGGTCTTGCCGACGCCCGAAAACATGATGCGGCTTGCTGGAATTCCGGCAGCCAGCGCCCGGCGCAGTTCGCCGCCGGACACGACATCGACGCCGGCACCAAGGCGCGCAAGCGTCTTCAGCACGGCCTGGTTCGAATTGGCCTTCATGGCGTAGCAGACCATAGCGTCGACGTCGGCAAAGGCCTTGGAGAAGACCTTGTAGTGCCGCTCGAGCGTCGCGGTCGAATAACAGTAGAAGGGGGTGCCGACGGCACGGGCGATGTCGGTCACCGGCACGTCTTCGGCGTAGAGGATTCCGTCGCGGTATTCGAAATGATTCACGGGGCGTGGCTCGGCTTAGAGGAGGGGATCGAGCAGGAAACGGCGGTCGTCTGCCTGTTCTTTCTTTTCGACGGTTCCGGCAGGGGTCAAGGTGTTGATCGGTGCCGTCGAGCCGGGTCGGTCGAGGTCGCCCTTGCGTCCACAACCGGCAAGAACCAGCCCGGGGATCGCCAGAAGAAGCGCAAACCGGGCCGCCTTCGTGAATGTCATCGTGATTTTCCTTCGCGGAGACTGATGCTGGTGCGATGTCTTATCGATTTTTCCGGCGCTTGTGCACCCTGATTCTGCGACCTGTTTCAGGCGCTTGTGTCGAGGAAGGGCGTTGCCCCGAAACTGACGGGCAGTTTCGGGAGACAAGCATCAGTTGCGGGCGCGCCACCAGGCGATCTGCTTGCGAACCTCGTTCGGGGCCGTGCCGCCGAAGGAGGTGCGGCTGGCAACCGAGGCCTCGACAGTCAACACATCGAACACCTTTGCGGTGATCTGGGGATGGATCGATTGCAAGTCTTCGAGCGTGAGATCGGCGAGGTCGCAGGTCTTCTGCTCGGCAAGGGCTACGGCACGGCCGGTGACGTGGTGGGCATCGCGGAAGGGCAGGCCCGCTTCGCGCACCAGCCAGTCGGCAAGGTCGGTCGCAGTCGAATAGCCGGAGCCGGCAGCCGCCTTCATCCGGTCGGCGCGGATGGTCATGTCACGCACCATGCCGGTCATCGCGGCAACGGCGAGTTCGAGGCTCTCGGCGGCGTCGAAGACCTGTTCCTTGTCTTCCTGCATGTCCTTGGAGTAGGCGAGCGGCAGGCCCTTCATGACGGTCAGAAGGGCGATCAGCGAACCGTTGATGCGGCCGGTCTTGGCGCGCACCAGTTCGGCAGCGTCCGGGTTCTTCTTCTGTGGCATGATCGACGAGCCGGTCGAAAACGCGTCGGACAGGCGGATGAAGCCGAACTGTGGCGTCGACCAGATGACGATCTCTTCGGCCAGGCGCGACAGGTGGGTGGCGGCGATCGCCGCGATCGACAGGAATTCGAGCGCGAAATCGCGGTCGGAAACCGTATCGATCGAGTTGCGGGTCGGGCCGGCGAAGCCGAGGGCGCTGGCGGTCATGTGGCGATCGATCGGGAAGCCGGTGCCGGCAAGGGCGGCGGCACCAATCGGGCTTTCGTCCATATGCTCGATGGCGTGGCGCACGCGCGAGCGGTCGCGGCCGATCATTTCGACATAGGCCATGCAGTGATGGCCGAAGGTGACGGGCTGGGCCGTCTGCAGATGGGTGAAGCCGGGCATGACGGTCTCGGCATGTTCCTCGGCGCGGTCGAGGAAGGCGGCGATCAGGCCGGTCAGGGCCTTTTCGGTCCGCTGCAGCTCTTCCTTGACCCAGAGGCGGAAGTCGAGCGCCACCTGGTCGTTGCGCGAGCGGGCGGTGTGCAGCCGGCCGGCGGCCGGCCCGATCAGGGTCGCAAGCCGCGCCTCGATGTTCATGTGGATGTCTTCGAGGCGGCGCGAGAACTCGAACTGGCCGCTTTCGATCTCTGACAGGATCGTGTTGAGACCGTGAACGATCTTGTCTTTGTCCTCAGCCGAAATGATGCCTTGATGCGCAAGCATGGTCGCATGCGCTATTGAGCCGCGGATGTCTTGGCCATAGAGCTTCTTGTCGAAGCCGATCGAGGCATTTATCTCCTCCATGATCGCGTCCGGACCCGAGGCGAAGCGACCGCCCCACATCTGGTTGGAGGATTTCGTCTCGGAATTGCCGTCAGCCATGAAGAATGCCCGCCTTGGAGAATGAAATGTCCGACCAGAAGAAATCCCCCCCGGCCGTGAAATTGTTCGCGCTCGCCGCCGTGTTCGGCGTGATCGTCGGTGCGGCTGCGGTATACGTGAAGGAGACGGGGTCTGGCAATGCCGAGACGACCGAAACGGCGGCTGCCGTATGCCCCTTGACCGGCGAAAAGGTAACCTCGCTGACACCGTTCATGAAGGGGCAGGTGGCCGCGATGTCGCCGGCCGCGTCGCCGCGCCCGATCGCGCTCGATTTCAGCGATCCTGAGGGCAAGCCGACGACGGTTTCAGCCTTTGCGGGCAAGACCCTGCTTGTCAATCTCTGGGCCACCTGGTGCGGACCCTGCCGCGAGGAGATGCCGGCGCTGAATGCGCTGCAGAAGTCGCTCGGCAGTGACAAGTTCGAGGTGGTCGCAATCAACATCGATGTCGGCGACGACGAAAAGCCGAAGGCCTTCCTCAACGAAACCGCAGTCCATGACCTTCGCTACTATCGCGATGCGTCGATGGGCGTCTTCAACAATCTGAAGAAGGAAGGTCTTGCCTTCGGCCTGCCAGCAACGTTGCTGCTGGACGACAAGGGATGCCTGATCGGTTCGATGAATGGCCCGGCCGCGTGGGACAGCGACGACGCCAAGGCGCTGATCGGCGCGGCAATCGCGCCCGCCGCCGGCAGCTGATCGCCTGGCCATCACCCTCCGACAACTGAAAAGCCCGGCATTTCGCCGGGCTTGGAATTTCTGAATTGGGTCGATTAGCGCGTGGGCACCGGGACGTCGCCGCGGTAGTCGTAGAAGCCGCGACCGGACTTGCGGCCGAGCCAGCCGGCCTCGACGTATTTGACCAGCAACGGGCAGGGGCGGTACTTGGAGTCCGCCAGGCCGTCGTGCAGCACCTGCATGATTGACAGGCAGGTGTCGAGGCCTATGAAGTCGGCAAGCTGCAGTGGGCCCATCGGATGGTTGGCGCCGAGCTTCATGGCGGTATCGATCGCCTCGACCGTACCGACGCCTTCATAGAGCGTGTAGATCGCTTCGTTGATCATCGGCAGCAGGATGCGGTTGACGATGAAGGCCGGGAAATCTTCGGCGACGGTCACGGTCTTGTCGAGCGTGCCGACGAATTCCTTGGCGGCCTTGAATGTGCCTTCGTCGGTTGCGATGCCGCGCACGAGCTCGACCAGCTTCATGACCGGAACCGGGTTCATGAAATGGATGCCCATGAACTTTTCCGGACGATCGGTGGCAGATGCCAGGCGGGTGATCGACAGCGACGAGGTGTTGGTCGCAAGCAGCGCTTCCGGCTTCATGACAGGACATACCTGGCCGTAGATCTTGCGCTTGATGGTTTCGTCTTCGGTGACCGCCTCGATGACGAGGTCCACCTGCGAGAGGTCGTTGATGTCGGACGAACCCTTGATCAGCGCAAGTGCTGCCTTGCGGGCCTCGTCGGTCATTTTGCCGGACGACACCTGACGAGCAAGGTTGCCGTTGACGGTGGCAAGGCCCGCCTCGATGCGGTCAGCGGCAAGATCGTAGATCTGCACCTTGTATCCGGCCATGGCCGAAACATGCGCAATGCCGCAGCCCATTTGCCCGGCACCAATAACTCCGACCGTCTTGATCATCGCGGCGAACATCCATCTTCAAGAATTTTGGCGGCCGTGCCGCCGTCATATACGAAAATACCGGGCCGGTCTGGCCGGCCCGGTAGATTGTTAATGCCAAGTCCGCGCTTTTGCCAGCCCTTTTCCTTGAGGCTCAGGCCGTGCGGTTGGCGAATGGTTACAGCGCCTTTGCAAGCTCCGGCAGGGCTTCGAACAGGTCTGCAACGAGGCCGTAGTCGGCGACCTGGAAGATCGGTGCCTCCTCGTCCTTGTTGATGGCGACGATGACCTTCGAGTCCTTCATGCCGGCCAGGTGCTGGATCGCACCGGAGATGCCGCAGGCGATGTAGAGATCGGGCGCGACCACCTTGCCGGTCTGGCCGACCTGCCAGTCGTTCGGCGCGTAACCGGCATCGACCGCGGCACGCGATGCGCCGACGGCTGCACCGAGCTTGTCGGCAACCGGAAGGATGACTTCCTGGAACTTTTCCGACGAACCGAGCGCCCGGCCACCCGAGATGATGATCTTGGCCGAGGTCAGTTCCGGGCGATCCGACGACGACAGCGCGTCGGCGACGAAGGTCGACAGACCCGGGTTGGCGGCTGCCGCGATCGTCTCGACCGACGCCGATCCGCCTTCTGAGGCCGAGGCGAACGAGGCGGTGCGCACGGTGATCACGCGCTTGGCCTCTGTCGTCTGCACCGTCTGGATGGCGTTGCCGGCATAGATCGGACGTTTGAAGGTGTCGGAAGAGACAACTTCGGTGATTTCCGAGACCTGGACGACGTCCAGAAGCGCTGCAACCCGCGGCAGCACGTTCTTGCCGACCGAAGTGGCGGCAGCAAGGATTGTGTCGTAGCTGCCGGCCAGCGAGACGATGAGGGCTGCCAAGGGCTCGGCCAGGTTGTTGGCAAGGCTTGCATCCTCGGCCACCAGCACCTTGGCGACGCCGGAAAGCTTGGCGGCCTGGTCAGCTGCCGCCTTGGCGCCGGCACCGGCCACCAGCACATGCACGTCGCCGCCGATTTTGCTCGCTGCCGTCAGCGCCTTGGCGGTCTGGTCGGAAAGGTGGCTGCCGTCGTGATCAGCCAGAAGCAGAATAGCCATGATGAAATCTCCCTTTCCTGAAACTTAAAGTACGCCGGCTTCGGTCTTGAGCTTTTCGACCAGCTCGGCCACCGACTTGACCTTGATGCCGGCCTTGCGGCCTTCCGGCTCCTCGGTCTTCAGCACCTTCAGCCGTGGCGTCGTGTCGACGCCGAAGTCGGCAGGGGTCTTCTTGTCGAGCGGCTTCTTCTTCGCCTTCATGATGTTGGGCAGCGAGGCATAACGCGGCTCGTTGAGGCGCAGGTCGGTGGTGACGACTGCCGGCAGCTTGATGTCGATCGTCTGCAGACCGCCGTCGACTTCGCGGGTCACGGTTGCCTTGCCATCACCGATCTCGACCTTGGAGGCAAAGGTGCCTTGCGCCCAGCCGAGTAGCGCCGACAGCATCTGGCCGGTCTGGTTCGAATCGTCGTCGATCGCCTGCTTGCCGACGATGATCAGGCCGGGCTGTTCGGCCTCGGCCACACCCTTGACGATCTTGGCGACGGCGAGCGGCTCGACCTGGTCTTCGGTCTCGACAAGGATCGCCCGGTCGGCACCCATGGCGAGCGCGGTCCTGAGCGTCTCTTCGGCCTTGGCCGGACCCACCGACACGACCACGACCTCGTCGGCCTTGCCGGCTTCCTTCAGCCGCAGCGCCTCTTCCACCGAGATCTCGTCGAACGGGTTCATCGACATCTTCACATTGGCAAGCTCGACACCCGAGCCGTCCGCCTTCACCCGGATCTTGACGTTGTAGTCAACCACCCGCTTAACCGTCACAAGTATTTTCATGGATTCTTCCCTCCAAGAGCTTTCGCAGGAAAATGCGCCTTAACGGAGCCGCCTGATTGTCGGTTGGCGACATCGATACGCGTTTTTTCTCCAATTACAATCACTGTGCATGGCGCTAAATCGATATAACCCCGAGAATTGGAATAACGTTTACGTACACGTAAGAAAGTAGCCTGACAAGACCTCTTCGCAGATGCGGCAACGGTGTTTTTCTCCGGTCAGGAAACGACAATCAACCCTTTGAAATAATAGGAAAACTGCGGTGCGCGCGGTGCCCAGCTGACGATTTCAGGCCGTTGGGCGACCCCACGGCGTCGGCGGTTTGCGCGTTTCGGGCAGGGGTTGTGGCAGGACGACGACGGACTCAACCTTGTGTTCGACGGCGCGCGGTGTGACGATCGTGCGGTCGAACAGGGGCACGCCGCGGCGTCGCAAAACGACCACCAGCGCGAGCCCGGCGACGATGCCGCCGACATGGGCGCTCCAGGAGACGCCACTACCCGGATCGACCACCAGCATGAAGAATTGCTGGCCGATCCAGAAGGCGAGTGGAATGGCCGCCGGCAGGGGCAAGGGAATGCGGAAAAACACCAGAACCCAGACGCGCACCTTCGGATGCAGCAGGAAATAGGCGGCGACCACGCCGGAGATCGCGCCCGAGGCGCCGATCAGCGGCGCTTCCGATGCCGGGTCGAGCAGGCCATGCGCCAGGGCTCCGGCAGCGGCACAGGCGAAATAGAACACCAGAAAGCGAAAGTGCCCGAGCGCATCCTCGACATTGTCACCGAACACCCAGAGGAACAGCATGTTCATCGCCAGATGCATGAAGTCGCCATGCAGGAAGGAGTAGGTGATGAAGGTAAAGCCATCGGGCACGATGATCAGCGACGGGTCGAGTTGGGCATAGTCGAAGACGAGTGCCGGTATGTAGCCGAAACCCAGGAGCGTCGCATTGGCGAACTCTTCGGTGGCGATCGGGCCGGTTATCAGCCAGACGGCGATGTTGATGACGATCAGGCTGATCGTCACATACTGAACCTTGATGTACTTCAGGGTGTTCTTATCGTGAAGCGGTATGAACATGCGGTCTCCCGAAGCGTGATTCCCTGGACGTTATCGGTTTTTTCCGGGAATCCATAGGACGTCGGCTTGACCTTTGTCGTTGGCCCAGCGGGCGGCCACGAACAGGAAATCCGACAGCCGGTTGATATAGGCGATCGCCTCACGGCTGACGATTTCTGTCTCGATCTGCGCCAGCGCCACCATCTGCCGCTCGGCGCGGCGGGCAACGGTGCGCGCTACATGGAGTGCGGCCGATGCGGCGCTGCCGGCCGGCAACACGAAGGAGCGCAGCGGTTCAAGGTCGGCGTTCAGCCGGTCGATTTCCGATTCGAGCCAGTCGACCTGGCTTGCGACGATGCGAAGCGGTTCATATTCCGGCTTCTCGCCGGTATCGGGCGTGGCGAGATCGGCGCCGAGGTCGAAGAGATCGTTCTGGATCCGCATCAAGGTGGCATCGAGATCGGGCACGTCGGCGGTGTATTGCCGGGCAGCGCCGACAAAGGCATTGGTCTCGTCGACAGCGCCATAGGCATCGACCCTGAGGTCGCTCTTCAGGCGGCGCGGGCCGGCGACGAGCCCGGTGGTGCCGTTGTCTCCCGTCCGGGTGTAGATCTTGTTGAGCTTGACCATGATGTCGTCAGGTTCCTTAAGACGGGCGGCCACCGCCGGTCAGCCACAGCGTCAGCATGATCAGGGCGATGGCGACTGCCTGCAACAGGACGCGCGCCTGCATAAGCTTGTTGGAGGTGTTGCCGCTGCCGCCCTTGGCCATGTTCACGAGGCCACGGATCAGGACGATGACGACCAGGCCCATGACGAGCAGGGTCAGGCCGGTGAAGAAACTGGACATCGAATGCTTCCTTGCGTTTACGATCAGCCTAGGCGGCCGATTATGCGGTAAAACAATGCTGCCGGCAGGAGCTTCTTCAGGAGCGCACCCTGCCTGGCGGGCCTTGTTACAATATAGTGCGGCTTGGGTCTTTTTGCCGTCAGCGCATGCTTGAGCACGGCATAGACCGCCTCCGGGCCGAGCTTGCCGGCGGCCGGCTTGCTTTCGCCTTTCAGCCGTCGCAACTGCCGTTCGTATTCGACCCGGTGCACTGATGTCTTCAGGTCGATGAAGCGCTCGATATAGGTCACGGCATTGGCGGTAAACCTGGAGGCGATCGGTCCCGGTTCGATCAGGCTGACCTCGATGCCGCTGCCTGCGAGCTCCATCTTCAGCGTCAGCGACAGCCCCTCGATCGCGAACTTCGAGGCGTTGTAGGCGCCGCGCCAGCGATAGGGAACTATGCCGAGAATGGAGGAGCATTGCACGATGCGGCCGCTACCGCGGGCGCGCATGGCGGGGATCACCCGGCGCGTCAGGTCGTGCCAGCCAATGACGTTGGTTTCGAGCTGCAGCCGCAAGGCCTCGGTCGGCAGATCCTCGACGGCACCGGCCTGGCCATAGGCGCCGTTGTTGAACAAAGCATCGATGCGGCCGCCCGAACGCGCCATCACGGCTTCGACCAAAGCGGCGATCGTTGCCGCCTGGGTATAGTCCATCAGGAAGGTTTCGATGCCCTCGTTTTCTAGAGCGCTGCGGTCGTCTTCACGGCGGACGGTGGCGAACACCCGCCAGCCGTCGGCCTTGAGCGCACGGGCGCAATGGGCGCCGATCCCGGATGAACATCCGGTGACAATGATTGTGGGGCGATCGGACATCCTGTCGATTCCTGTAGAAATCCTGCCCCCGTTTCCCATATTCATCGGCGGGATACAATTGAATTGCGCGAGCCCGAACCCGTGTACGTTGTCGCGGTTGGCCGAGCGCCAAAGCCATGGAACGGCATCGGAGGCCCCGCATGCGAATGCAGGTGACCCTGGTGCCACTCGGCCGGAGTGGAAATGCCATCGTTTATACGCATCACCTGGAAAGTCGTGTTCGATGCGCTATGGCACTTCAGTCTGGACGACGGCTGGGCCATGGCGAGCCATGTGGCGCTCTCCTCGCTGCTTGCCGTCTTTCCGTTCCTGATTTTCGGCACGGCACTCGGTAGTTTCCTCGGGGCCGATCAGTTTGCCGAGACCGCCGTTCATCTCATTTTCGACGCCTGGCCGGAATCGATCGCCACCCCGATCGCCAACGAGATCGTCCAGGTGCTGACCATTCCGCGTGGGGGCCTGTTGACTGTTTCGGTGCTCGCGGCCGCCTATTTCGCCTCGAATGGCGTCGAGGCGCTGCGGGTGTCGCTCAACCGCGCCTATAGGGTGACGGAGAGCCGCTACTGGTATGTGACGCGCCTCGCCAGCCTCGGCTTCGTGATTGCCGGGGTGCTGATCCTGGCAGCGCTCAGCATCCTGCTCGTCGCGGTGCCGCTTGCACTTCGCTACGCCGGCGAATGGCTGCCCTGGCTTGACGGGGTGTTGGCGACCGTCGACAACTGGAGCCTGCCGCTGGCGCTGGTCGTGGTCACGGGGGGGCTCTTCATGTCGCATCTGTGGCTGCCGGACGGGCATCGCAAGGTGATCGACGTGTTGCCCGGTATCTTCCTGACGCTGCTCTGCTGGACGATCGGGGGCTATACCTTCGCCTACTATCTTTCGACCTTTGCGACCTATGTCTCGACCTATGCCGGCCTTGCCTCGATCATGATCGTCTTGGTGTTCCTCTATATGGTCGCGGCGATCTTCATCATCGGCGCCGAGATCAACGCGGCCATCCTCAAGTACCGGGTCAAGCGCATGGTGCGGCGCAGCTTCCAGGGACAGCGCGCGACCGGGGATTAGGTTCGCCTAGAGGATCAATGCCCTGATGTCCGCCGGTGTGCGGCCAGCCTCGCGGAAGGCGGAGATGCCAGTGTCGCGATTGCTCTTGGAGAGTTTCCGGCCGTCCGCGCCGAGCAAAAGGCGGTGATGATGGTAGACCGGCTCCGGCAGGTCGAGGAGCCGCTGCAACAGGCGATGCACCGCAGTTGCATGATAGAGGTCGCGGCCACGCACCACATGGGTAATGCCTTGCAGCGCGTCGTCGACGACGACGGACAGATGATAGCTTGACGGCGCATCAGAGCGCGACAGGATGACATCGCCCCAGGCCGTCGGATCGGCCGCTATGAGGCCCGTCTCTCCCTCCGGGCCGTGGCCGGTCTCCTGCCAGGTCAGGGGCGTTGCGCCGGCCGCAAGCACGGCCCTTTGCATGTCCAGCCGCCAGGCATGGGGTTTGTTTCCGGCAAGAATGGCGTTGCGCGCGTCGCGGCCCAGATCGCGCTCGCGTCCGGGATAGAGTGGTGCGCCATCCGGATCGCGCCGCCAGACAAGGCCCCGCGTTTCGGCATCGGCAACCGCCGCCTTGATCTCGCCGCGGGACATTGCGGAGGGGTAGGCGAGGCCCATATCATCAAGCCGTTTCAAGGCGGATGCGTAGACGTCGAGGTGATCCGATTGTCGACGCGCCGGCTGTTCCCATTCAAGTCCGAGCCATGCGAGGTCGTCGACGATTGCCGTTTCGAACTCGGGGCGGCAGCGCGTCCGGTCGATATCCTCGATGCGCAACAGGAACCGCCCGTTCGACGCTTGCGCCATATCGTGGTTGAGCATCGCCGACAGCGCGTGGCCCAGATGCAAAAGTCCGTTCGGGCTCGGTGCAAAACGGAAAACGGGTTGTGCGGATGACGTCTTTGCCATCGTTTCCCTTTGACATGGAAGCGGTATAAAAATCATCCGCTTTTTGGAGGCGCCATGCGGATCATCCGGACACATGAGGACATCGAGGCGGGTCTTGCCGGCCTGGTGATGCTCGACGCCCGTCTCGAACATGTCGTGGCCAGGGCCGGTCCGGTGCCGCTCAGGCGAACGGATCCCGGCTATCGCGGGCTTGCCAGTATCATCGTGTCGCAGATGGTCTCGAAGGCGAGTGCTGCGGCGATCTGGAAACGCATGGAAGGCGCGCTCGGCGAGATTACCGCGCCTGCCGCGCTCTCGCTCAGCGACGAGGATTGCCGTGCGATCGGGCTTTCCCGCGCCAAGGCCGATACACTCCGGCGGGTGGCGCAGGCGGTCGTTGCCGGCGATATCGACCTCGACGCGATCTGCAATGTCGAAGCGTTGGACGCGATCCGCGAGCTGACGATGATCAAAGGCGTCGGGCGCTGGACGGCGGAGGTCTATCTCTTGTTTTGCGCCGGGCATCCGGACGTCTTTCCATCCGGCGACGTCGCGCTGCAGAACGCCATCGGCCATGGGCTCGGCCTGGAGCTTCGCCCGACCGCCCGCGAGATTGATTCGCTGGCCGCGCACTGGGCGCCGTGGCGCAGCGTCGCGGCGCGTCTGTTCTGGGCCTATTACGCGCAGGAAATGCGCCGGGATGCCGTTCCTGTGACACCTTGAAGGAAAAAGCGAATCCAAGGTTCGCTTTTTTCTTTCCTGCTTCACAATCCTGTTGCAACGGGCCTAATATAGAAGGTGCAGATGCCGAATCGATCAGGAGAATACGCTTGACGATTGCAGTCTCACCGCAGGCCTTACCGGCGCTCGTCTTGAACGCTGACTATCGGCCGCTGAGTTATTACCCCTTGTCGCTCTGGTCCTGGCAGGACGCGATCAAGGCGGTCTTCCTTGACCGTGTGATTATCCTTGCGGAGTACGAGCACTCGGTCTCCTCGCCCAGCTTCTCTATGCGGTTGCCGAGCGTGGTTTGCCTCAAGAGCTACGTGCAGCCGTCGCGTCATCCGGCGTTCACCCGGTTCAACGTCTTCCTGCGCGACAAGTTCGAATGCCAGTATTGCGGCACGCCCGACGACCTGACCTTCGACCACGTAGTGCCGCGCGCCCATGGCGGTCAGACGACCTGGGACAACGTCGTTGCGGCCTGCTCGCCCTGCAATCTGCGCAAGGGCAGCAAGTTGCCGAAGCAGGCAGGCATGGTCCCGCACCAGAAGCCCTACCAGCCGACGGTGCAGGACCTGCACAACAACGGGCGGCTATTCCCGCCGAACCACCTGCATGAAAGCTGGATGGACTATCTCTACTGGGATGTCGAACTGCAGCCCTGAGGTATTTCGGCTATCGGATTGTCGGCGACAGCGCCTTGAACGCCGGGGCAAAGCCACGCCGCGTGAACCTCTTCACGCGGCCGTCTCTTCAGGCGAAAGGTGATTTTACGTCTCAATCAGGCCTTGGCAGCGCCGCGCAGGGCAATCGCTGCAAAGATCAGGCTGGCAATGACGTTCCAGCCGGCAAAGGAGAGGCCGAGCACCCGAAGCGCTGCTTCCGTGCAAGAGGGACCATGCTTGGAATCGAGGTCACCCAAGAGGTCGCCGACATTGGACGATACGCCCTGCGCCGTCGTCGCGCAGGTTGACGGCCCTTCCCAGAAGCCCCATTCAGCGCCCGAGTGGTATACGCCCATGCCGGCACCCACGAGCATCAGGATGCCGATCGCCAGAAGCAGGGTGCGCGTCGTCCAGGCCGGCAGCTTCAGGGCGCTGGTGATGACGGCCAGAATGCCGAGCGGGATGCCGTAGTAATAGGGGTCGCGCTGCAAGAGGCAAAGCGCGCAGGGGATATAGCCGCCGATATGCTCGAAACCGAGCGCGCCGCCAACGGTCGCCGCCATGCCGAGCGTCAGGAGAACGGCGATGACGAGGTGATGGCGGGAAGCGGTGGAAGCGTCGATCATGCGTACCTCACGCGGGAAAGCATCGGGATTGGTGTCCGGCATATGCTGCATTGCAACTGAATGATGGCCTTCTTAGGTGCGACGGTGCGCGCTGTAAATCGTCTCGCCTGCGTCGTCTTTGCACGCTTTCGTGATTGTTGCGGAGCAAGTTGAAAATGGTGGTTGACCACGGCAAAAACCTTCGTGTAAATCCACGCCGCTGATATCTTATATCCCTGAGCCCCATTGGCGGAATTGGTAGACGCGCTCGACTCAAAATCGAGTTCCGAAAGGAGTGCTGGTTCGACCCCGGCATGGGGCACCACCACTTAAGCTTTTCCCGCATGACGTCCCAGCGTGGCTTCCCGTCGTCGACGGCACGCCGATCAAGCGCTTCGTGCGCAGTCTCATCTCATCGCTCACATCGCCAGGTCACTGCCGATTTGTCGCAGTGACTTCCTCTCCGATTTCGTTAAAAGCAGAATGATCATTCTGTTTTGGATTTGACGATGCTCGATCTGATTTTTCCCTATTATCTCTGGGTCAAGGCGGCGCATGTCGTCTCGGTGGTCGTCTGGCTCGGCGGCCAGTGTCTGCTGGTCGTCCAACTCGCCAGCCATCGGCAGGTGCTGGCGCAGCAGGGTAACGCCGATCTGCTCAGCGCCGTGGAGCAACGCTGCCTGCGGCTGGTCGTCAATCCGGCGATGCTGGCGACCCTTCTGCTGGGCGCAACGCTATTCTTCCTGCGCGGACCTGAGTTGCTTGGCGAGGGCTGGTTTCAGGTCAAGCTTGTCTTCGTCGTTGCGATGATGGCGCTTCACGGCGCCATAGCCGCAACGGTCGCTTCTCTGCGCCGAGAAACCGTCTCCGCAATCCGCATCCGTGCGCTGCAACTCGCAGGCCTGATGCTTACCGCCGCCATCGTTTCCATTGCCGTCATCAAATAGGAATCGACATGTCCGAACACCAAACCAACCGACAGATCTCCCGTCTGCTGCGTATCGCAGCGATCGCAGAGGGCACGACCTTGCTGCTCCTCGTCTTCGTCGGCGTGCCGCTGAAGCAGGGCCTCGGCTACGGCGAGGTGACGCGCTTCCTGGGGCCTTTGCATGGCCTTGCCTTCCTCACCTATATCTGGGCCGTCATCAACGAACTGTCCTTAGGCGATAAGCCGCGCGGTTGGGCCTTCAAGGCGATGCTGTTCAGCTTCGTGCCGGGCGGCACCTTCTGGTTCTTCCGTCGATCGATCGCTTCTGCGAGCTAGGGCATCATGGGCTACGACAAGGGGCTGAAAACGCGCGAAGAAATCCTCGATGCCGCTGGGCGGCTGGTTTTCGTTCGTGGTTATGCCGCCTCCTCCTTTTCCGAGATCACCGCCGCGCTCGGGATCTCGCTCGGCAAGATCACTCACCATTTTCCGAGCAAGGCCGCGTTGTTCGAAGCGCTGTTCGAGCAGGCTGTGGCGCATTTCCGAAAGGAGACGCTGCCGATCTTCGAAGCGCCCGAACTGATGCCGTTGCAGCGGATCGAGCGGGTGTTTTTCCGCATCGAGACGTTCTATGCAGCGCAAGGGGAAATCATCGGTTGCCCGGTGGGGCAGACGATGGTCGATCCCGTTGCCACAACCGTGGCTATGCGCGAACTGGCGGCGGCGTTGCTTGGTGATATCGAAAGATTGCTGGCGCGCAATCTCGTCGAAGTGGGTTGGTCGCCGGCGCAGGCGGCGTCGCGAGCAGCGATCGTGACGGCTGCTTGGCAAGGTGCGGTGCTGATCTCCCGGGGTGGGGGCGGGGTCGATGGTTTCAGGCGTATTCTCGGTCACGTCAGAACGCTTCTCGCCGAGGAGCCGCCGCGCTGACGTGAGGAATGCGTGGAGGCGACGAAAGAGGAAGCTCGTGCCTGTCGGTAGATAGCCCGCGTCGCGCTGACGATTGAACTGAGGCCGACGAAGATGTTAGGTGCAGTGCAGCAGAAGTCTGTCGCGGCGGGGCCATGTTACCGACAATCGAAAATTACGACGAACTCTACCGCGCGTTTGAGTGGCAGATCCCCAAGAAGTTCAACATCGGTGTCGCCGTCAGCGATGCCTGGGCCGCGCGTGAGCCGGAGCGCATCTGTCTTCAGCATTTCAACCCGGACGGCGATCATCGCACACTGACCTACGGCGCTTTCTCGCGGCAATCCTCCGCCTTCGCGCGCGGGCTTGAGCGCCAGGGGATCAAGCCGGGGGACCGCGTGGCGATCCTGCTGCCGCAGGGGTTCGAGGCCGCCATTGCGCATGCCGCCATCTACAAGCTCGGTGCGATTGCCCTGCCGCTCGCCCTTTTGTTCGGGGTCGAGGCGCTGGAATACCGTCTGCATGACGCCGGTGCCGCTGCGATCGTCACCAATGCCTTCGGCCATGAGCGCGTCGCCGCCATCCGCGGGCGGTTGCCGGGGCTGCGGCTGGTCGTGTTGAGCGGTGCCGAGCCCCGGCCAGGGACGCTCGACTTCACTGAGCTTGCCTCAGGGGGCGCCGACGGCTTCGTCGCCGCCGACACCACGCCCGACGATGCAGCACTGATGATCTACACTTCGGGAACGACAGGGCCGCCCAAGGGCGCGCTACATGGCCATCGGGTACTGCTCGGCCATCTTCCGGGGTTCCAGTTTCACCACCATTTCCTGCCGCAGCCTGATGACCGGATGTGGACGCCCGCCGACTGGGCCTGGGCTGGCGGCTTGCTGAACGCGCTCCTGCCCTCGTTGCTGCTCGGCGTTCCCGTGGTTTCGTCGCCGGCGCAGAAATTCGACCCGCATACCGCCTTCCGGATTCTGGAAGAGATGGACGTGCGCAATGCCTTCATTCCGCCGACGGCGCTGCGGCTGATGAAGGCGATCGACAGGCCGCGCGAGCGGTACCGTCTCAATCTCAGAACCATCGGTTCGGCCGGCGAGGCGCTCGGGCGGGAAACCTTCGAATGGGCCAAGGCCGCCCTCGGCCTCGAGGTCAGCGAGTTCTACGGCCAGACGGAGTGCAACATCGTCATTTCGTCGGCCGCCGATCTCGGCGTGGTCAAGCCGGGCTCGATGGGCAAGGCGGCTCCAGGCCACCGGGTGGCGATCATCGACGGTGACGGCCAGGAATTGCCGGCCGGAACTATCGGCCAGGTGGCGATCCGCAGACCGGATCCCGTGATGTTTCTCGGGTACTGGAAGAACGAGAGGGCGACGGACGCAAAGTTTATCGGCGACTGGATGACGACCGGCGACCAGGGCGTGATGGATGGCGAGGGCTACTTTACTTTCTTCGGGCGCGATGACGACGTGATCACCTCATCAGGCTACCGCATCGGTCCTGGAGAGATTGAGGACTGCCTTGCCGGACATCCGGACGTCCAGCTTGCCGCGGCCGTCGGAAAGCCGGACGCGTTGCGCACGGAAATCGTCAAGGCCTATGTCGTCCTGAGGCCCGGCGTGGCTGGCGACGAAGAAACCGCACAATCGATCCGCGACTGGGTGAAGACGCGTCTGTCGATGCATGAATATCCGCGGGAGATCGCGTTCGTCGACAGCATGCCGCTGACGACATCGGGCAAGGTTATCAGGCGGTTCCTGCGCGAGCAGGCGGCGGCGGAGCCGCCGCACGCGCCCATCTGAGGACGCCGGTCAACGGCCGGCGAGCGCCTTGATCTTTTCCCGCAGCATCCGCGCCATGTTGCGGGTGTTGCGATAGAGGTGCAACTGGGCTGCGACCTGGCGAACGTCGCGGTCGCGGGTCTGCTGCAGGCCGATGACGAGCGTGCCCATTTCTTCCCGCTGTTGCCAGAACCGGCTCATGATCGGGTGGTCGGGAACGGCGCAGGAATCCGAACGGGCGATGTTGGCGTCGTCGAGGTGCCATTCGGTCAGTTCCGCCAAAAGCAGCTTGCCCGGCGAGAACTTCGCGTATTGCTCATTGTAGGCCGTCTTCCACGTATAGGCTTCGCCCGACATCAGGAAAACGACCATGGAGGCAATGGCCTTGCCGTCGAGGTCGAGTGTGTGGATACGAACGCTGTCGGCTTCGGCGAGGTTGGTGATTGCCTCGCGCGCGAAGGCCGCGCGGAAGCGGTCGAGCACCATGGCGCTGCGTTCACGGCCCTTCCAGCCGGACGCTTCCAGCGCAAGGAACTCTTCCATGCGAATGCGGATCTCGCTCGGCTGGCGCGCGACGGAATAGGCGAGTTTCCCGCGCTTTTCCAGCTGGTTCCATTGGCGCCGCAATTCTCGGAAATGCGCCGGGCTGATCGCCTTTTTCAGATAGGTCGGGCCATCGAGCAGGCTTTCGAGCATCGGCCGGCTGAACATGTCAGTCACTGTCAGCGGCAGGTTTCGGCCGATGGCGACAGCACGCGCCAGTTGCGCGAACTTGCCCTTGAGGCGCACATCCGGCAGCACCAGAACCGGAGGAAGGCTTGCCGACGGATTGGTCAGGGCTTCAAGCAGGTTGTCGATTGTTTCGGCCGCATCCTCGGCATCGAGCAGCGGCACGCCAAGCGGGCCGAAGGGATTGGACCAGGCGCGGATAATCGGTGCGCCGATCGAAAAGCCGGGCTTCTCGATCGAAAATGGCATCAGGAAACGCATGCGGCTGCGGCGCTCGTTGTTGTCCCTGATGATGGCGAGCCGGATGACGCGTTCCTCGAGCCTGGGCATCGCCGGCGCCAGGAAACGGCCGGTGAAGAAGACGTTTGGCTCAAGCGCCCGGTTCGACAGGAAGTCGAGTTCGCCCTGCAATTCATAGCCGGCCTTGGCCGGGTAGATAGCGAGATGCCGTCCGGGGCGTCCGACCGCAAGCATGTGCTCCGCCTGGGGATGCGAATGGCCCATCGGTGCCAGCCCGCCAAGGATGCGGGCAGCTCTGTCGTCTGCGTCACCGGGAAGATTGGTATTGCCGATCATGGATGGATCGCCCCGTTGTTGTCATGGTTCGAACGCCCGCTTGCGAAAGCGAACAGCGCGAAGCCGAAGGTGCGCCTTACGGCGAAATGAAGCAGCATTGCCTCGACGAACATAGCACCGGCGGTTGCAAATGCAGCACCAATCAATCCGAAAAGAGGAATGAGGCTCAAGTTAAGCGCGAGGTTTGCCACCAGAGCGCCGGCGTACAGGATCACGCACAGCGTCTGCTGGCCGGCCATCGTCAGCAGGATTTCGGCGGGCCCGATGAAGGCCTTGGCCATGATGCCGGCAAACAGGATCGCCATCAAAGGCCAGCCGCCGACGAAGGCCGGACCGAACAGCGAGAGCAGGATCGGGCCGGCCGCCAGGACGACTGCACCGAGCACCAGCGACGGCCAGAACGCCCAGCGGGCGCTTTCGATGGCGATCTCGGCCAATTGCCTGCGGTCTTTTGCGGCCATGGCTCCGGCAATCCGTGGACCTGCTGCCGCCTTGACGGAGAACATGACGAAGTGAACCAGCGCCATCGTCTTGGCGGCGGCGAAGTAGACGGCGACATCGTCCGGCTTCAGGTAGAAGCCGACAATAACGACGTCGGAATTGGTCAGCAGGAATCCGAAGCCGTCGATCAGGAAGATCGGCACCGCGACCGTGAGCCAGCGTCCCATTTCGATGCGCAGCGGTCCTTTGACGTAGCGCGAACGCAACCGCCAGGTGAGTACGAGGAACTGGCTGATGGTCGTCGCATAGACGGCGGCCATGGCTGCGGCCATGGCGGTGCGCGCCGTGTGCGGCGCGCCCATCGTCGTTGCCAGCACCATGAAGGCGAGCACCAGCAGAGGGCGGATGATGAAGGTGGGGCTCATGGCTGAAAGCGGCCAACCATGGGCGCGGGCGGTGCCGTCCATCACGTCGCCGAGCGCGATCATCGGCAGAATGAACAGGCCGAGATAAAGCGGCACGAGGTAGTAACCCTCGATCCGTTCCGCAAACAGCCACAGGCCCGCAAACCCGACGAGTGCGAGCGTGCTTGCCGACACGAGGGCAAAGATGCGCGCGGTGGTCGTCAGGCCGCGAATTTCGTCCAGCGCCGCTGTTGCCTGGTATTCCGGCAGGAAACGGATCACGGCCGAATGGAAGCCGACGCAGGACAGGTTACCGAACAGGATCACCAGCACCCAGACGAAGACGAAGATGCCGTACTCGAACTCGCCCATCAGGCGCGCGAGAATGATCTGGGACAGGAAGGCGATTGCGGCGCTGAGGATGCGGATGGCGAAGGCGACCAGCGCCATGCGCCGTGCCGTGTTTCTCGGGTCGGGTTCGGTCAGGGCGGCGACCAGCATGCCCCCCAGCGGAGACAAGCGGTGACGAAGCGCTGACGGCAGCATTCGTCCGGCTGTTTGACACACCGCCATGAACACGAGAACACCCTGAGATTACGCAATACAGGGTTTGGTTGTGCCAGATCAGCGTTAACAAACGGTTCAGTCGGCGGGTTTGCCTTGGGGAGGGAGCCGAGCGGATGGACCCCGTCCGGTGCCGAAAAGACGCTCTTTGGATCGCAACCGGCCAACGCCAGATCGTTCGGCCCCGCCACTGGACGTCGGGAGGCGAGGCGGTGTTCGCCTTTCACGCCTCGCAAACAAAAATGCCGCCCGGAGGCGGCATTTTCAGATCAGGCTTCGTAAATTCCGTGGCAGTGCTTGTACTTCTTGCCGGAGCCGCATGGGCAGGCCTCGTTGCGCGAGACCTTGCCCCAGGTCGACGGATCGGCCGGGTTGCGTTTTTCCGGAGCGACGGCCAGCAGCGAACCGGAGCCGCCGCCAAAATCGTCTTCGCCGGTCAGCGGGTCGATATGGTGACCTTCCATCATCGGCGGAACCGGCTGCGGTGCTTCGGCCGCCTCTCGCACCAGTTCGACGCGCATCAGCTGGGCCGTCACTGCCTGGCGCAGGTTGCCGAGCAGCGCCTGAAACAGCTCGAAGGCTTCGGACTTGTATTCCTGCAACGGATCGCGCTGCGCATAACCACGGAAACCGATGACCGAACGCAGGTGGTCGAGGTTGACGATGTGTTCGCGCCAGAGATGGTCGAGTGTCTGCAGGATCACCGAGCGCTCGACATACTGCATGATCTCCGGTCCGAAACGCTCGGCACGGTCGGCAACGGCCTTTTCGGTGGCTGTCGTGACGCGCTCGAGAATATCGGCCTCGTCGATGCCTTCCTCGGCGGCCCATTCGACGATCGGCAGGTCGAGGTTGAGGTACTGCTGCACGTCGGCCTTGAGGCCGGCGACGTCCCACTGCTCGGCATAGGCGCGCTCAGGGATGCGCTTGGACACGATGTCCTCGATGACCTCGGTGCGCATGTCGGTCACGGTTTCGGTGACGCTGACGGCATCCATCAGCTCGATGCGCTGCTCGAAGATCACTTTGCGCTGGTCGTTGAGCACGTCGTCGTATTTCAGAAGGTTCTTGCGGATATCGAAGTTGCGGGCTTCGACCTTCTTCTGCGCGCGCTCGAGCGCCTTGTTGATCCAGGGGTGGATGATCGACTCGCCTTCCTTCAGGCCGAGCTTCTGCAGCATGCCGTCCATGCGGTCGGAGCCGAAGATGCGCATCAGGTCGTCCTGGAGCGACAGGTAGAACTTGGACCGGCCCGGGTCACCCTGACGGCCGGAACGGCCGCGCAGCTGGTTGTCGATACGGCGGCTTTCGTGACGTTCGGTGGCGAGGACGTAAAGTCCGCCGGCGGCAAGCGCCCTTTCCTTCAGTTGCTGCACCTCGGCACGGATCGCCTGTTCGCGTTGGTCGCGCTCAGGGCCGGGCTCGACTTCCGAGAGTTCCTGCTGGATGCGCATGTCGACGTTGCCGCCGAGCTGAATGTCGGTACCGCGGCCGGCCATGTTGGTGGCGATCGTGACGGCACCGGGAACGCCGGCCTGGGCCACGATGAAGGCTTCCTGCTCGTGGTAACGCGCGTTCAGCACCTGGAAGTTGTCGAAGCCCGACTTCTTCAGGAGGTCGGCAAGCTGTTCGGACTTTTCGATCGACGTCGTGCCGACCAGCATCGGCTGGCCGCGCTCGTGCGCCGACTTGATCTCGTCGATGATGGCTTTCAGCTTTTCGCCCTGCGTCCGATAGACTTCGTCGTCCTCGTCGATACGCTTGATCGGCAGGTTGGTCGGGACCTCGATGACTTCCAGGCCGTAGATGTTGCCGAATTCTTCCGCTTCGGTGGAAGCCGTGCCGGTCATGCCGCCGAGCTTGGAATACATGCGGAAATAGTTCTGGAAGGTGATCGAGGCGAGCGTCTGGTTCTCGGGCTGGATCTGCACCTTTTCCTTGGCTTCGAGCGCCTGGTGCTGGCCTTCGGAATAGCGGCGCCCCGGCATCATGCGGCCGGTGAATTCGTCGATGATGACGATCTCGCCGTTGCGTACGATGTAGTCCTTGTCGCGCTGGAACAGCTTGTGGGCCTTGAGCGCGTTGTTGACGTGGTGGACGATCGCGACGTTCTCGATGTCGTAGAGCGATTCACCCTTGAGCAGGTCTGCCTGTCTCAGAAGGTTTTCGAGCTTCTCGGTGCCTTCTTCGGAGAAGTTGGCCGAGCGTTGCTTTTCGTCGATCTCGTAGTCTTCCGGCGAAAGCATCGGAATGAACTCGTTGATCGTGTTGTAGAGGTCCGAGCGATCGTCGAGCGGGCCGGAGATGATCAGCGGCGTGCGCGCTTCGTCGACGAGGATCGAGTCGACTTCGTCGACGATGGCGAAGAAGTGGCCGCGCTGAACCATCTGCGCGCGCTCATACTTCATGTTGTCGCGCAGATAGTCGAAGCCGAGCTCGTTGTTGGTCGCGTAGGTGATGTCGCAGCCATAGGCGGCCTTGCGCTGGTCATCCGTCAGGCCATGAACGATGACGCCGGTCGTCAGCCCGAGGAAGCTGTAGATGCGGTTCATGGTGGCGGCGTCGCGCTGTGCCAGGTAGTCGTTGACGGTGACGACGTGCACGCCCTTGCTGGCGAGCGCGTTGAGGTAGACCGGCAGGGTCGCGACGAGCGTCTTGCCTTCGCCGGTCTTCATTTCGGCGATGGCGCGCTCATGCAGGATCATGCCGCCGATCAGCTGGACGTCGAAGGGGCGCAGGCCAAGCACGCGGCGGGCGGCTTCCCGGGCAACCGCGAAAGCCGGCACCAGAAGGTCGTCCAGCGTCTTGCCGTCTGCGAATTCCTTGCGGAATTCCACGGTCTTGGCGGCGAGTGCCTCATCCGACAAAGCCTTCATGTCGGCTTCAAGAGCGTTGATGGCATCGACCCTCGCCTTGTAGCCACGCACGCGGCGATCGTTGGAGGAGCCAAACAACTTGCGGGCTAGGCCGCCGAGACTGACCATATGAATGGTCCTTTCTTTTTTGTTGCCTTGGGTTCCACTGGCCGCACTGTCCAAAACCGCGCAATGCCGTGAAACGCCCGGAAACTGTTCTGGACGCGAGGTTGCGTGACAGATAAGAGGGGGGTCGAATTATGTCAACGCACTTGCGTGGCCGGACGGCTACAGAACCGCCACATTCTGGTGGTGTTCAGCCGCCACGAGGCCGACGCAATCGCGTTGATGGCCAAAGGTGAAAGGTTACGAGCATGTCGAAGTTGAAGACCCTGGCCGCTGCGGCCCTGGTTGCGGCGATCGCCGTTCATGGTGTCGCGCGCGCCGAAGATGCGGACCCGGTCATCGCCACGGTCGGTGGCGAAGAAGTGCGCCAGTCCGAGCTCAATCTCGCCCTTGGCGGTCTCGACCCTCAGCTCCAGCAGATGCCGGAAGAGCAGAAGCGCGCAGCCGCGCTGTCGGCCGTCATCGACGTCAAGCTTCTGTCGAAGACCGCAGAGGCGGAAGGCCTTCAGGACGACGCGACGTTCAAGCAGCGTGTCGCCTACCTGACCGAACGCGAACTGCACAATGCCTTCTTCAAGAAGCACGTCGTCGATGCCATCACCAAGGAAGAGGTGAAGGCGCGCTACGACAAGGAAATCGCGGCCGTTCCGGTCCAGGAAGAAGTCAAGGCACGCCATATCCTCGTCAAGACCGAGGAAGAAGCCAAGGAAATCATCAAGGAACTCGACGCCGGCAAGAGCTTCGTCGAGCTGGCCAAGGCCAAGTCTTCCGACCCGAACAAGGACGACGGCGGCGACCTCGGCTATTTCACCAAGGGCCGGATGGTTCCTGAATTCGAAGCCGTCGTGTTCACGCTCGACAAGGGCGCCTACACCAAGACGCCGGTGAAGACGCAGTTCGGCTTCCACGTCATCCTGGTCGAAGACAAGCGCCCGCAGGCTCCGCCGACGCTGGAGCAGGTCGAACCGCAGGTTCGTCAGCTTGTCATGCGCGACAAATACGTTGAGCTGCTTGCTGCTGCCAAGAAGGATACCGGTGTCGAGATTTCCGATCCGGCTCTGAAGAAGGCCTATGACGAGGCCAACAAGGCGCAGGAAGCCAAGTAATCTCTCGACTGACGGGCCCGTCCAAGGGCAGGGGCCGTCGATCAACGTTTCTTGTCGATGCCCGACGGCTGAAGGCCGTTCGGGCATTTGTCGCAACTTCACCTTGATCCCACGTTCTTCAGGCAGGTTTCCCATGTCCGGTTCCGTCTCTCCGCTTGCTCCAAAAACTTTTGTCGACATGCCCGCCCTGCGCGGCGTTCGCATGGCAACGGCCGCGGCCGGCATCAAGTACAAGAACCGTACCGACGTGCTGATGATGGTTTTCGACGAGCCTGCTGCCGTTGCCGGCGTGTTCACGCGCTCCAAGTGCCCGTCGGCGCCTGTCGATTTCTGCCGCCAGAACCTGGGCGGCGGTGTTGCACGCGCGGTGGTCGTCAATTCCGGCAACGCGAATGCCTTCACGGGCAAGAAGGGCCGGGAAGCGACGGAGCTGACGGCAAAATCGGCAGCGAAAGCCGTCGGTTGTGCCGAGAGCGAGGTGTTCCTGGCTTCGACCGGCGTGATCGGTGAACCGTTGGACGCGACGAAATTTTCTGGCGTGCTCGACGATCTCGCCGCTGCCGGCACGGAAGCGTTCTGGTTCGAGGCCGCCAAGGCGATCATGACGACGGACACCTATCCGAAGGTCGCCACCCGCAGCGCCGAGATCGGTGGCGTCAAGGTCACGATCAACGGTATCGCCAAGGGTGCCGGCATGATCGCGCCGGACATGGCGACCATGCTCTCCTTCGTCGTCACCGACGCGGACATCGCTCCGGCAGCACTTCAGGCGCTGCTTTCGGCCGGCGTCGGCCCGACGTTCAATTCGGTCACGGTCGACAGCGACACCTCGACGTCCGATACGCTGATGCTGTTTGCGACCGGTGCTGCCGCTGTCGACGGCCAGCAGAAGGTGACGGACGCGACCGACGCGAAGCTCGACGCTTTCCGTGCGGCGCTCAACGACCTGCTGCGCGATCTGGCACTCCAGGTCGTTCGCGACGGCGAGGGCGCTCGCAAGATGGTTGCCGTCACGGTGGAAGGTGCCGAGAACGATGCGGCTGCCAAGCGGATCGCGCTTTCGATCGCCAATTCACCGCTGGTCAAGACGGCGGTCGCCGGCGAGGACGCCAATTGGGGACGCGTCGTCATGGCCGTCGGCAAATCAGGCGAAATGGCCGAGCGCGACCGCTTGGCGATCTGGTTCGGCGATGTGCGCGTCGCCGTCGAGGGCGAGCGCGATCCGACCTATTCGGAAGCGGCCGCAACGGCGGTCATGAAGGCGCAGGACATCCCGATCCGCGTCGAAATCGGCCTTGGTTCCGGGCGCGCGACGGTCTTTACCTGTGACCTCACCAAGGAATATGTCGAGATCAACGGCGACTACAGAAGCTGATGCCTTCGTGAAGCGGTCTTGTCGGGGCCTGCGGCTCCGAAAGCGCTCGCATTGACGGTATCCGGGTTTGGCCGGTTGGGGGTAAGCAGATGACATCGAACGAGACACAGCCCGGCACAGGCGATGCCGCGGCTGGAGGCAAGGACAAGCGGATGGTTGATCTTCCGAGCGTGCGACGGCTTGAGGCCGTCGGTTTTCGCGCCTGGCCGGCAGCGTCGGTCCACTATGACGGCAGCTGGCTGATCCGGCTGAACGCCGGTCACGATTCCAAGCGTCTTAATTCGGTCAACCCGCTCGATCCCTCGGATTACCGCGACATCCCGGTTCGGCTGGAAAAGGCCGCCAGGCGCTTTGCCGATTACGGGCGGCCGCTGACCGTGCGCCAGACGCCGTTGACGCCGCCGCAACTGATCGCCCACATGGACGGCGAAGGCTGGACTGCCTTTTCCCACAGCACCGTGATGATGGCTGACATTGCCGAGCGTGATTTCGGCGAAGGTATCGACCATCTGCCGATCAAGGATGTCGGCCGCTTCGTCGACGCGCGCATCCGCATCGGCAAGGACGACCCCAAGACCAAGGCCGCACTTGCCGAGATCATCAACGCCATCAAGCCGGAAAGCGGTCTGTTCCTGTTCGAGGATGTGGAGAGCGGCCCCACCGCGGTTTCGCTGGTCGTCCAGGACAATGATCTCGCCGGTATCATGCTGTTTGCGGTCGATGAGCATTTCCGCAGGCAGGGGCTGGGCAAGGCCATGCTCGACGTGTCGCTGCGCTGGGCCCGCCTGCGCGGCGCCAAGAAGGCCTGGCTGCAGGTCGAGGCAGACAACGAGGCAGCGCTGGCGCTTTATCGCAGTGCGGGCTTTTCGGACGTCTACAACTATCTCTACCGTACGCCGAAGGCCTGACGCATGGATGCCACCGGAAAGAAGATCGTTCTCGTCGCCGCCTGCGCATTGGTCGATTCCGATGGCCGGATCCTTCTCGCACAGCGTCCTGAAGGCAAGTCGCTGGCCGGCCTGTGGGAGTTTCCCGGTGGCAAGGTTGAGCCCGGCGAGACGCCGGAGGAAACGCTGATCCGCGAACTGGATGAAGAGCTCGGCATCCAGACCAAGGTCGCCTGCCTTGCGCCGCTGACCTTCGCCAGCCACACCTATGACGATTTCCACCTGCTCATGCCGCTGTATGTCTGCCGTCGCTATGAAGGTGTGGCGATCGGCCGGGAAGGCCAGGCGATCAAATGGGTGCGTTCCAAGGCCCTGCGCGACTATCCTATGCCTCCTGCCGACGAGCCGCTCATCCCATTTCTGATGGATTTGCTCTGAACCTACCCAAAAACCGGCCGATTATTAATCGATCGTTTATCTCCCTCCCGCAAAGATAGCTGCAATTCAGTTTCGGTACGTGGCGTTCAGCGAACGGCGTATCGGTTTCGGGCAATGTGGCAGGACGAAGCTTGGGAAGGATGCTCCCGTTCGCCGCACCTTATGCGTTTGTGAGGCTGGGATGGTTGACGACGATTTCTGGAGGACGGTTCAGGAGAAGGACATGGTGACGAGCCAGTCCCGCCGGACGGGTGTGCTCAATCTGTCGCTGCTGTTTGGAACAGCCGTGATTGCGCTGACGCTTATCCTGACCCCGATGCTGTCTTCGAAGGCGGACAAGCGCATGCTCGCGAACACGCCGATGGACTACGACAATATTTCGACCGGCTCTATTCCCTCGAACGGCACCACCAAGCGCTATACCGTGCGCCGCAGCGTGCTGCAGGAAATGCCGGGGGCTGTCTGCATCATCGATGCCGACGGCAGCAAGAGTGGCTGCTGATCTGGGCGGCGCGTCGGACTGGTTCCTTGCGTGTCTGCCGGTCGGGAGGCGAGTTCCAACGGGGCTGGGTACCTATGAACACGTTGAAGCGCCTTATTCGCGATAAAAATGCGGCCACTGCGGTTGAGTACGGACTTATCGCGGGCCTGATTTGCCTCAGCCTGATTCTCGGCCTGGAGCAACTACGAGACGCGCTGCTGTCTCTTTTCAATCTGCTGACAACGACGTTCCTGGATTCGCGGAACTGACGACCCGAACATCCGGTTTTCAGACCGGTCGTTCCTTTGTCCCCAACGCCTCCGACAACCGTTGTTTCGCAGAACCCGGTTTCAGCGGTTTCTGCTGGCTTTCGTGCGGCGCCCAGCCTGAGAGATAGACGACCGAGAAGGTTGCACGGATGCGACCGTCCGGGTCGGAAAAGCGTTCCGCGTAGATTTCCGCGGCTCTCAGGAAAAAGCGTCGGGAAACGGGTGTCCGGCTGCGGGCTGCCAGCGGGCTGGTCATGCCCATCGCCCGCAAATCCCTGATAAGCGCGAAGAGCGAATCATAACGCACCGTATAGGTTTCCGCGTCTGCCACCGGCAGGGCAAAGCCGGCCCGCTGCAGCAATGCGCCCATGTCGCGAACGTCGGCAAAGGGAATGACGCGTGGACTTGCGCCACCGGTCAGCTCGGCTTCTGCCGCAAGCAACGCCTCGCGCAACTCGTTCAGCGTTCCATTGCCGGGGATCGCCGCCAGGAACAGCCCATCGGGCTTCAGTGCCCGGCGCGCCTGAATGAAGGCGCCGGGCGTGTCGTTGGTCAGGTGGAGGGAAAGCGGAGAGACGAGAAGATTGAGCGTCTCGGGCTCTGCGGGGACGCGCTCGAGCGGCGCAATCGCAACCGGCATGGCAGCGGTGCCGAAACCGGCATCCGTTTCCACCCGCTCGACCGTTCCGACCTTGCCGGTTTCCAGAAGTCGGAGTGCGGTTGCGCCGGTGTAGCCGTGCAGCTCCATCGCCTTGTCGAACTGGCGCTCGACCACGCTAACGCGGTCGGCCAGTTCCTGTGCGACGATATCGAGGAGGAAGGCTGCTTTCGGGTCGGCATTGTTGAGTGCCCGGCGGCGGTGCGCCTCGACGAGGCTCTGGTCAAAGATGATTTCCACGGTACTCTGCTCCGGCAGCATGATGGCCTCCCCGGATCGGAACCGATTCAAAAGAGAAATCATGCCGAAATTCAAAGTGCTGCGGCGACATCAGCGCATCCGAAATGGCGCGTGGCGCTGCAGCGTTTTCCAGCGTCCTGCAAAGAAACCCACGCGACGGTAAAGTCAACCATATGAACCGGGAAGAGCGGCAATTTGGACTGGCGGGTGGCCTCGCCCTTCTGCGACAGGTCGGCAACGATCTCATCGACCTCGTCTATCCTCCCGTCTGTTGCGGCTGTGGCCGGCTGATGGGCCGCCACCGGGCCGTCTGTGCGCCCTGCTGGTCGACACTCCAACTGATCGAGCGGCCCTATTGCGAAATCCTCGGCCTGCCGTTTGCCCATGATCATGGGGAGGGAACGGTATCGCCCGAGGCGATCGCCGATCCGCCGGTCTTCGACCGTCTGCGCTCCGTTGCCATCCACGACGGCATCGCACGCGATCTCGTGCATGGATTGAAGTATCGTGACCGGACCGATCTCGCGCCAATGATGGCGGAATGGATGGTCCGGGCAAGCGATGGCGCGGTCGCTTCCGCCGATGCCATCATCCCGGTTCCGTTGCATGCCTTCCGGCTCTGGGGGCGCAAATACAACCAGGCGGCGGAGCTTGCCCGCGCCGTGGCAGCGCTGTCAGGCCGCCCCTACCTGTCGTCAACGCTTCGCCGCATCAGGCGCACGACCAAACAGGTCGGGCTTGGCGCCAAGGCACGCGAGGACAATGTTCGCGGCGCCTTTGCCGTTGCCGAAAGCGGCAGGCAAGGTCTCATCGGAAAACGCATCGTCCTCGTCGACGATGTATATACGACTGGCGCCACCGTCTCGGCCGCGGCTCGCGCGCTGAAGCGGGCGGGGGCCGGACACGTCACGGTTTTAACCTTTGCAAGAGCCATGTCCGGTCTTATATGACAAATGAAAGTCCGGCATCGTTGCCGGTGAAGGAGCGGTTAGGAAACATGGCTTCGATCGTTATTTATACGCGTCAGTTCTGCGGCTATTGCTCGGCTGCCAAAAAGCTTCTGGAAACCAAGGGCGTCTCGTTCCTCGAACACGATGCGACTTACGATCCGCAGGTGCGCCAGAAGATGATCGAGAAATCGCATGGCGGCACCACATTCCCGCAGATCTTCATCAACGACATCCATGTCGGCGGTTGCGACGATCTGCATGCGCTGGAACGAGCTGGAAAGCTCGACGAGATGCTGGCCGCCTAGACCTTCTCCGCCCTGAATGGAGCGACAGAAACGCTCCATTGCCGTATCTTCAAGAATTCCCTGATGGAAAGCCGTTTCGGACTTTCCCGGGAATGCTCGCAGGAGCCCGACTGCCATGACCTTCAAGGCTGCCGCCATCCAGATGTGTTCCGGCGTCGATCCGGCAAGAAATGCCGAGACGATGGCACGGCTGGTGCGCGAGGCGGCAGGTCATGGCGCGACCTATGTCCAGACGCCGGAAATGACCGGAGCGCTGCAGCGCGATCGCGCCGGCTTACGGGCCGTGCTGCGGGACGAGGCCAACGACATCATCGTGCGCGAAGCGGCGGCCCTTGCGCGTGAACTCGGCATTCATCTGCATGTGGGGTCGACCGCCATCGCCCTTGCCGACGGCAAGATCGCCAATCGCGGGTTCCTGTTCGGCCCGGATGGCTCCAAGATCTGCGACTACGACAAGATCCACATGTTCGACGTCGATCTCGACAATGGCGAGAGCTGGCGCGAAAGCGCGGCCTACACGCCGGGCGCGACGGCGCGTTTGGCGGACCTCGATTTCGGCAAGCTCGGCTTTGCCATCTGCTACGACGTCCGCTTCCCGGAACTGTTCCGCCAGCAGGCGGTCGCAGGCGCCGAGGTGATGTCGGTGCCGGCGGCCTTTACCCGCCAGACCGGCGAAGCGCATTGGGAGATCCTGCTGCGCGCCCGCGCCATCGAGAACGGCTTCTTCGTCATTGCCGCAGCCCAAGGCGGCGTGCATGAGGACGGGCGCGAGACCTTCGGCCATTCGATGATCGTCGACCCTTGGGGCAAGGTGCTGGCCGCAGCCGGTGCTGCCGGCGAGGGGATCGTGTTGGCCGATATCGATGTTGCCGCCGTGCATGCGGCCCGCGCCAAGATCCCGAACCTCAGGAATGCCCGCAGCTTTGCGCTGGATCAGGTCCTGCCGACCGGCAAGGGAGGCGTTGCCGCTTGATCCGCTATACGCTTTCCTGCGATCAGGGCCACGCTTTCGAGGGCTGGTTCTCGTCGAGTGACGATTTTGATGGCCAGATGGAGCGCAAGCTCGTTTCCTGCCCCACCTGCAATTCCACATCGGTTGCCAAGCAACTGATGGCACCTTCGGTCGCAACCGCCCGCAAGAAGGAAGCGACGCGGGCGCTGGTCATGGATCAGGCGCAGAAGGAAACCGTCGCCAAGATCCGCGAACTCGTCAAAGCGGTGCGTGACAATGCCGAGGATGTCGGCGACCGCTTTCCCGAGGAGGCGCGCAAGATCCACTATGGTGAGGCGGACGAACGCGGTCTCATCGGCCAGGCGACGGTGGAAGAGGCCGTCGCACTTCTCGAAGAAGGCATCGCGATCGCGCCGCTGCCGGTATTGCCCGACGAGGTCAACTGACCGCCGGCGCGGCATCGTTCCCCACGCCAGCCGTTTTGCCTGTCGTTTCATAAAATCCGAAAACGCTCTTTAAAAACAGATTGTTGGTTCCCATTTCCGGATCTTTGCAATCCGGGATTTTGAGAGCAATGGATCTTGCTGACCTTCGTATTTCCACCGACCGCCTGACGATCCGGCATTTTGCGCCTGAGGACTTCGATGGGTTCCATGCCTATCACCGGCTACCGGATGTTTATCGCTATCTCTATGCCGATCCGCTGGACGAGGACGGCGCACGCACCAAATTTGCGAAGGCGCGCGACCCGCGCCTCGATGAGGATGGGGATGTCGCGGTCTTTGCCGTGGAGCGACGGGAGGATGGCGCGCTCGTTGGCGAAGTGCTGTTGAAGCTTGCGAGCAAGGCGGCGCGGCAGGCAGAAACCGGCTACATCTTCAACCCGGCGTTTGCCGGCAAGGGCTATGCGACCGAAGCGATGCGGGCGGCACTCGATCTCGGTTTCTCCCTCCTCAATTTTCACCGGATTTTCGCGCGGCTCGATCCGCTCAATACCGGCTCTGTCGGCGTCGTCGAGCGTCTCGGCATGCGCCGTGAGGCGCATCTTATCCAGAACGACCTGTTCAACGGCTCCTGGGGCGACGAGTACATCTACGCCCTGCTGCAGCACGAATGGAACGCGCGGCCAAAGGCTGCCCGAGGCAACTAGGGGTCAAAATGCAAAACCCTCCGGCGACAGACATCGCCGGAGGGTTTCAAATGTTCAGTCCATATCCCGCAGGCTCGGCCGGTTTGCCGTCAAAGTGGGCGCTTGGCGACGATCATGTAGTTGACGTCCATGTCCTTCGACAGGTTCCACTGGTTGGAGAGCGGGTTGAAGAACACGCCGGTGCGTTCGGTCAGTTCCAGACCGCTTGCGACAAGCGGCTTTTCCAGCTCCTCGGGGCGCACCAGCTTTTCATATTGATGGGTGCCGCGCGGCAGCCAGCGCAGCACGTTTTCGGCGGCGAAGATCGCCAGCGCCGCCGCCTTCATCGTGCGGTTGATGGTGGCGACGAACATCAGGCCACCCGGGCGAACCATATGGGCGCAGGTGCTCATGAAGAAGTCGACATCGGCGACGTGCTCGACCACTTCCATGTTGAGAACGATGTCGAAGCTTTCGCCCGCTTCGGCAAGCGCTTCAGCCGTTACCGCACGATAATCGACGGCAACGCCGCTGCCGGCCGCATGGGTCTTGGCGATGCCGATATTCTTTTCCGACGCATCGGCGCCGACGACGTCAGCCCCCATGCGGGCCATCGGCTCCGACAGCAGCCCGCCGCCGCAGCCGATATCGAGCAGGCGCAAGCCTTTCAGTGGCTGCGGGCTCTTCGGGTCACGGCCGAAATGCTCGGAAACCCGGTCGCGGATATAGGCGAGGCGGACCGGGTTGAACTTGTGCAGCGGCCGGAACTTCCCCGTCGGGTCCCACCATTCGGCGGCCATGGCCGAAAAGCGGTCTACCTCGCTCTGGTCGATCGTCGTGCGCGCTGTCTCGCTCATGCTGCCGTCTCCTTCATTCTGTCTGATGAAGTCGGACGATCGGGCAGGGATGTCAAGAGGCGGGCCGCGGCCACAACAGCGCATCCAAGGCAGCTACAGCGGGTTCTGTCGATGGCACCCCAGCCGACAAGCGTTCGGTCAAGCCTCCGGCTGCGGTTGGTAATGCAGGATGACGACACCGGACTTGAGCGGCCGCGCGTGGGTGAGCTTTAGAGTGGTGCGCTTTGGCAGGGATTTGAAGAGCGGGACGCCGCCGCCAAGCAACACCGGGTTGATGCCGAGGCGATACTCGTCGACGAGGCCTCTTTCCACCAGCCCCGCGGCAAAATCCGCGCTGCCGAAGATGAAGATGGTGCCGCCGTCCAGCGCCTTCAGGCGTTCGACTTCGGCGACGGCATCGCCGGAAACCAACGTGGTGTTGTGCCAATCGGCACGCGTCAATGAACGGGAGAAGACGTATTTCTCGACACCGTTCATGAAGGTGGCGATATCGCCCTCGGCCGCTGGCCAATAGGATGCCATCATTTCGTAGGTCACTCGGCCGAACAGCAGCGTATCGCCTTCACGCTGGGTCTCACCGATGTAGGCGGCGAGCTCGTCCTCGAAGACGAACCAGCTGATGTCATGGCCCGGGGCCTCGAAGAAACCATCGACACTGACCATGTCCCACATGATGACCTTGCGCATTGTCATTGCTCCCGTTTTCGCTCGCCGCCGGTTGCGGACCATTTGCCGATAATTAATCCTCGCAATACTGGTTCAATTTTGCAAGTGGTTTTGTTATTGTATCGGATATCGCCCGCCGTCGACGGGCCTTTCATGTATCGGCTGGCAGGGAAGCAAAGTGCGCGGGAAGCAGATTTTGGGCGATCGAAACCGTCGCCCCCGCAGCCTTCGCAACGCTTGCTGGAAATCGGTTGCGTGATCGCACGGCCGGACAGATCTGAAAGCGGCCATCCCGGATGACGTGCGCGACGGGGTGGGACGAAGCCCGGGCGGTCCAGCCCGAGCTTCAATCTGTCCTATCTCTGCGCGTCGACGATCAGGATCATCGGCCGTTCCATCTCTTCTGCAAGAGCTGGATTGGCGTCGATCTGGGCTGGCCTCGGGTGCCACTCCTCGACGTGACGGATGGAAAAACCGCCGCGCACCAGGGCGTTAAGCGTGGTGCCGATCGTGCGGTGGTATTTGATCACGCCCTTGGCCAGCCAGTCCGTCGTGCGCCGACCCTCGACGGAATAGTGATCCACCGGCCAGCGCTTCTGCCCGTCTTCGCCGACCTGCCAGCCAGGGTTCAGCGATGCCATGTAGATCGGGTGTTCGATGGTGAAGACCAGGTGGGACCCGGGGATCAGCGCATCGTGGATCGCCCGGACCAGCCGGTCGAAATCCTCGACATAGTGGAAGGCGAGCGAGCTATAGGCGACGTCAAAGGCGCCGGCCTCGAGCGCCAGTTGGTCGAGATCGGCGATGCCGTATTCAATTGCCGGATCGGACGTGTCGCGCCGGGCGCGGGCAATCATATTTTCCGACAGGTCGAGGCCGAGAACGCGATCGGCCCCCTGCTCGCCGGCGAAGCGCGAGAACCAGCCGAAGCCACAGCCGAGATCGACCACGCGCTTGCCCGCCAGATCCGGCAGGGCGGCGCGGATCGCCGGCCATTCGGCGGCGCCCTCCAGACCATGCACGGATCGACCGAGCTGGCTGTAGCCTTCGAAAAATTCCGGTTTGTCGTAGATATTCTGTGCCATTTCATTCTCCATCAAAAAATGCCGATGGACGGCGCACCCGTCAAATGAAGAACCCCGTCCGTTTCCGGCGAGGTTGCAGGTGCGCGAACGCTCTTTCGTCAGCGTGCTCTATCGCCCCCGCATCCCGCCTGTTGGGATGCCGGCCGAACGCGCAACGATATGGACGTCATGTTCGCACATGGGCCCGATATCGCCCGATCCGGCAATCCAGTCAAGGTTCGCATCTGCCGCAAAGAGCTTAACGCCGGGGCGAGGGTATCAATCGAGATATTCCAACGGATATAACGCTGTGCCATAGTCGCGCCGAACCATCGTCCGCACCTCGAACAAGAGGCTTCACCATGATCAGTTACTTCGCCGGCGCCGTCGGCGCCTTTCTTGCCCTGATACCGCTTGCGGCTGAGGCGAAACCCTTCACGGATGCTGCCGGACGCACGGTCGAGCTTCCCGATCATATCGGCAAGGTGCTGGCGGCCGGTCCGCCGGCATCGGTGCTGATCTATGCGATTGCTCCGGAAAAACTGGCGGGCTGGGTGCGCGAGCCGAAGGAGGACGAAAAGCCCTACCTGATCGAGGCGGTGCGCGGCTTGCCGACCTATGGCCGGCTGACCGGCAAGGGAGGGACGGCGAACATCGAGGCGGTGCTAGCCGCCAAGCCCGACGTCATCATCGATGTCGGCACGGTGGACGCGACCTATGCCTCGCTTGCCGACAAGGTGCAGAGCCAGACCGGAATTCCCTATGTCCTGATCGACGGTTCCTTCGGCAAGAGCGCCGAGATCCTGCGCAGCCTCGGCGTCATGCTCGGCGCTGAAGAGCGGGGCGACAAGTTGGCCGACTATGCCGACGAGACACTGAAGGAACTCGCAGCGACCATGGCGGCGGTGCCCGCCGACAAGCGCCCGCGGGTCTATTATGGCCGCGGTCCCGATGGTTTGGAGACCGGTCTTGCCGGCTCGATCAATCTGGAAATTCTCGAATCTGCCGGTGCCGTCAACGTCGCTGCCGCCGCCGGAAAAGGCAGTCTGACCCAAGTTTCGTCGGAACAGGTGCTCGCTTGGAACCCGGAGGTGATCATCGCGGCAAGCCCGAAGTTTGCCGCGTCGGTTGCAGCCGATCCGGTGTGGAGCAAGGTCCAGGCGGTCGGGAAGGGGCAGGTGTTCAGCGCGCCGTCGCTGCCGTTCGGCTGGTTCGATTCACCGCCCGGCATCAATCGCCTGATCGGTATCCGCTGGCTCGAGGCACTGCTTTACGGCGATATCTACCAGGGGGACCTGAAAGCCGAGACGCGCGAATTCTACAAGCTGTTCTACCAGGTGGATCTTGATGATGCGCAATTGGCGACGCTGCTCAAAGGCGCTCTGCCGGAAGCGGAATGACAGGAAAAGCAATGACAAGACGAATGCTGTCGAGGCGCCGATTGGCCGGCTCGGGATTTCTGCTTGCGTTCGCCGGCCTGCTGGCGCTCGCCGTCCTGTCCATGACAGTCGGTAAGTTCGACGCCGGGCTGGCGGATCTGCTCGCCCAGATCAGTGCAATGCTTGGCGGTGCGCCGGCGGATGAAACGGTGACAACGGTCTTCTGGAACATCCGCCTGCCGCGGGTGGTCGCCGGTCTTGCCGTCGGTGCGGCTCTTGCGGCGGCCGGTGCAACCTACCAGGGCTTGTTTCGCAATCCGCTGGTCTCGCCCGATATCCTCGGCGTTTCCGCCGGCGCCAGTTTCGGCGCGGTGATCGGCATCTTCCTGTCTCTGCCTGTCGGCATCATCCAGTTGATGAGTTTTGCCGGCGGGCTGATTGCCGTGTTCTCGGTTTATGCGGTTGCCGCAGCGATCCGCAACCGCGATCCGGTGCTGGTTCTCGTGCTTGCGGGCATCGCGGTCGGTGCGCTTGTCGGTGCCGGCATATCGCTGATCAAGATCCTCGCCGATCCCTACGACCAGTTGCCGGCGATTACCTGCTGGTTGCTCGGTAGCCTTGCCTCGGTGACCTCAGGCGATGTTGTTTCCATCCTTCCGGCGCTTGTCGTCGGCATCGTCACGCTCTTTCTCCTGCGCTGGCGAATGAACGTCATGACGCTGGGCGAAGAAGAGGCGAAGGCGCTGGGTATCGATACCGGCCGCCTGCGGGTGGTGCTGGTGCTTGCGGCAACGCTCATCACTGCTGCAGCCGTTTCGATCACCGGCATCATCGGCTGGATCGGCCTTGTCATTCCGCATGTGGCGCGCCTCATCGTCGGTCCGGATTTCGTCCGGCTCCTGCCGGTGTCGATGGCGCTCGGCGCCGCCTACCTGCTCGTTGCCGACATCTTGGCGCGCAGCATCGCGCTGATCGAGGTGCCGCTCGGTATCCTGACGGCGACCGTCGGTGCCCCGTTCTTTCTCTGGCTGCTCGCATCTGGACGAAAGGGCTGGCAATGAGGCTCGAGGTCGACCGGATCGCCTTTGGCTATGGCAGCCGCCTTGTCGGCCAAGACATCAGCTTCACGCTCGAAGAAAACGAAGTCTTGGTGCTGTTCGGACCGAACGGCGCGGGCAAGACGACGCTGTTCAAGACCTTGCTCGGGCTCGTTCCGTTGAGGGCCGGAACGATCCGGCTGGACGGCCAGCTGATCGGCGCCTGGTCCGGCCGCGAGCGGGCATCGCGCATCGCCTATGTGCCGCAGGCCCACGCAGCGCTATTTCCCTTCACGGTGGAAGATCTGGTGTTGATGGGCCGTGCGCCGCATGTCGGCCTGTTTGCAACGCCCGGCCTCCGTGACCGCGACGTGGCCGCCGCCACTCTGGAGCGGCTCGGCATCGGCCACCTGGCAGGCCGCGCCTATACCGAAATCAGCGGCGGCGAGCGCCAGATCGCGCTGATCGCCCGGGCGCTGGCACAGGAACCGTCGATCCTGGTGATGGACGAACCGACGGCGAGCCTCGACTACGGCCACCAGATGCGGGTGCTCGACCGGGTGCGCGAGCTTGCGGGCGAGGGCGTCTCGATCGTCCTGTCGACCCACAATCCCGACCACGCCTTTCGGGTGGCCGACCGGGTGGCGCTGGTGTTCCAATCGAGGCTTGCGGCACTCGGAACACCGGAAGCCGTGCTGACGGCAGAAGCGCTCAAGCAGCTCTATGACATCGATGTGGTGATCGGCATGCTTGCGGGCAGCAACGCCCGCCTCTGCGCACCACGAAACAATACTTGACGAAAGGAAGGCCACATGGTTCGCGAAAATGAAATCCGGGAAAACGAAGTCTCGATCACGCCGCCCGAGGCGAACGATGCGGGTCTGACCTTCATCGGCCGCATTTCGACGCCGTGGGTCTCACGGCTTGGCTGCCCGCGACAGGGGCGCCATGACGGGCCGATTTGCCAGATCGAGATCTTTGCGCCCTGGGTCGAGGCGCTGAAAGGCGTCGAACGCTTCGAACGGCTGGAGATCCTCTATTGGCTCGACCGGTCTCGCCGCGACCTCGTGTTGCAGAGCCCGGCCAACAATGGCGAGACCCACGGCACCTTTGCCCTGCGTTCGCCGGTGCGGCCGAACCCGATCGGCACCTCGATCGTTCAGCTGGAAGCGGTCGAAGGCAATGTGCTGCTGGTGCGCGGGCTCGACTGCCTCGACGGCACGCCGCTCATCGACCTGAAGCCCGACCGCACGCTGTTCAAGCCGATCGCGCCGCCGCAGCCGGGAGACTTCGAGACCGGTGACAATGGCACCGCACACTACTGCAAGAAGGCGTGAGCGTTCAGTCGATCGCGACCATCACGTCGGACGCCTTGATGACGGCATAGGCGTCACCGCCGGCCTTGAGGCCGAGTTCATCGACGGCCTCGTTGGTGATCGAGGCGGTGACGATGGCCCCGGCGCCGAGATCGATGCGCACATGCGCGGTGGTCGCCCCTTTGACGACGTCGACGATCTTGCCCTTGAAGCGATTGCGCGCGCTGATTTTCATGCCGGCTTCCTCTGTTTGGGGGGGGAGGTTAGGCGGCACAGGCGCATCGGTCAAATGGTGGTGGGCGTCGAGTGTCGCGCACCACGTATCGATCAGGCCAGGTCTGCCTGCGCGGCCGCAGCGAAGAAATCTTCGGGATCTTCGACCTCGACGAGCTTGCGTTTCTCGATCAGCCAGAAGCGGTCGCCGACGTTGCGCACGAAGCTGCGGTCGTGCGACACCAGCAGGCAGCTGACCTCGTTCTTCATCAACTCGTCTTCGAGCGCCTCCTGACCCTCGATGTCGAGATGGTTGGTCGGCTCGTCGAGCAGGTAGAAGTTCGGCTCGCGCAGACGCAGCACCAGCATCGCCAGGCGCGCCTTCTGGCCACCCGAAAGCCGACCGACCGGCTTGTCCTGCATGTCGATGCCGACACCGGCGCCGGCAAGCAGCGAGCGCACTTTCGGGTCGCTCAGCGAGAAACGGCGGGAGAGGGCTGCAAGCGGCGTCTCCTTGTCCGAAAGACCCGCAAGCGCCTGGTCGCTGTAACCGAGCACCAGGGAAGGCGTGGCCTTCAGCGTTTCGGGCGCACGCGCCGGCTCTTCGATCGCTGTGCGGATCAAGTTGACCAGCCGTGTCTTGCCGGCGCCGTTCTCGCCGAGCAGGACGATGCGGTCACCCTGGCAGATCCAGCGCTTTCCCGTGCGGAAAAGCGGGGTACCGTCGGGCGTTTCCACCTGGACATCGTCGAGCGTCACCAGGATTTTAGCGTGCGTGCCGCGATTGGTAAGCCGGATTCCTCCGGCCGAACGTTCCTGATGGGCTGGCTTGGCGGCATCCTCCAGCCGGTCGGCGCGCTGGCGCAGCTGCTTGGTCTTGATCGTCAGGAGATCGCTGCCGGAATTGATGCCGATATTGTTGAGCTTGGCCGCCTGCCGCCTGAGTTGCTGGGCCACCTTCATGTCGCGCTGGTAGCGCCGCTCTTCCGAGGCGTCGAGTTCGTCGATTGCATCGCGCGCTCGCGAATAGGGCAGCGCAAAAACAGGCGATTGCTCCGGGCGCAGGAACAGCGTGCGGTTGGTAGTAGCGTCGAGGAAGGCGCGGTCGTGGCTAGCGATCAGCACCGGCACGTCGTGCGGAAGCGCGTTCAACCAGGCTTCGAGCCTTGCAATCTTGGCGAGATCGAGGTGGTTTGTCGGCTCGTCGAGCAGCAGCGCATCGGGATCGGTCACCCAGACGCGCGCCAGCAGCGCCAGCCGCTGCCAGCCGCCGCTCAACTCGGCGACCGCACGCTCACGAAGGGCTTCGGGCACGTCGAGCTGGTCGAGCACGATATCGACGCGCCAGCTCTCGCTGTCCGCCTGTTCGGCCGACAGCGCCGACAGCACCGCCCCGTGGAACGACAGCGGCAAAAGCTCTGCCGGCACGTTCTGCTCGACATGGCCGACGGTCAGGCCGCGCGAGCGGGTGATCTCGCCCGCCGTCGGTTCGAAGCTGCCGCCGATCGCCCGGAGCAGGGTGGATTTGCCGCGGCCGTTTGCGGCGACGATGCCGACACGATCGCCGGCAGCGACCGAAAGGTTGAGGTTGGAGAAGAGCGACGTGCTGAGGGTGACGTCGAGGTTACGGATGTTGATCAAGGCCATGTTTGTTCTCTGGACTGCGCGAGCGACGGCAGACATCCACGGGCGGCAAGACTTCTGCCGAGTTGGGCGGAATGTCGGACCCGATGCACGATATGGTGCAGTGTTCGGGCCGCGTCGGCTCGGTATGGAAAACGGCGCGGGCGTTCAAACCGAAACGGTTTTCAGCCGCACCACACTGGGGCAGACCAGGGATAAGGTTCGCGAAGACGCGAAGCGATTGTACCGGTCAGCCCTGCAAACGCATCTGCAGGGCGTTGACGGGGCCACGCTGGCGGTGGTGCCGGAAAAATGTCATCACAACGCAGCCCTCCTTTCACAATCAAGTTGCAGCGCGTGTTTACCATCGGTGCGAGCAGCTTTCAAGGGGACGCGTCGGTTCTGCCGACCTGAAGCGCGCCGATTGCAAACCGGCACCCCCCTACATATCCACGCCGAGGAACTTGAACGGTTTGGCCTGCTTGAAATCGCCGGTCGCATCGCCCGAGTAGGTATGGTCCTGGTTTTCTCCGAGATCGAGTTTCATGACCTTGCCGGTCGCTTCCGAGAAGTCGATCTTGTTCAGGTCGACCCAGAAGGTGTTCGGGGTCAGCGCAGACTCGAAGAAATAGAGCTTGCGCTTGTGATCGACCACCGTCCGCCAGCGGGTGGAGGAGATGTTCGGCTCTTCCGGAGTGTTAAGGCCGTAGGGCACGGAGACGTTGCGGATGACGCTGAAGACGCTGGCAAGCGCCCGGTCGGCATCCTCTTCCTTCGGGATGGCGTTGACGTAGAAGGACGCCCGGGCGAAGCGGTCGGCAGCGCGGTTCGTACCCGGCAGCATGACGGTGCCGCCGATCTGCTTCCAGTAGCTGTTGAGCGCGAGCTGCTGGTCGAAGGTCGGCGAGTTGGTCATGACCTGGTACTTGCGATCGTGATGGATCACCTGCTTGCCGCCGATATATTCGACGATCGCGCTGTCGCCGCTGCGATCGGAGATCGACAGGTGCAACGTCGCCAGCCGGTTTTCGCCGGGCACGTTGTCGGTGACGATGGTGAAGGGCTCTTTTTCGAGCGCGGCCACGGCCTCTTCCACCGTCGCAAAGCTATCGAGCACATATTGTGCCCAGGCGGCGATCGTCAGACCCGGCTTGTTATTGTCCAGTTTCGGATATTCGGATTCCACCAGCCAGAGAAGGTTGGCGTTGAGGCCCGCTTCGTTGACGCCGTCGGTTGTCGAAACGTCGTATCCCGTTGCGACGACGCTGCCAAATTTCGCCGTCCACTTGAAGGAGTTGGGGCCGGTCTGACCGTTGCGCTCGATGCCACGGGGCAGCACCCAGAGATTGGTCGCGACGTCGCTCTTCCAGTCCATCGAGCGCGCGGTGATGATGGTATCATCAGGGCCGAGATAGACGAGCCGCGTGCATGCCTCTGCTGGCACCTGGGCAAGGACAAGCAACGACGCGAGGAGGGTAGAACTCAGTGCCCGTGCGGTGCGAATTGCCTTGATGGTCATGGCTTCACTCCTTGTGCGGATAGCGATCGGTCTAGAACACCATCGAGAAACCGAGCACGGGTCCATGCTCATTGACATCCCAGCGGAACGTGTTGGCGCCGGTGAAGTCGTCGTTCTCGTAGTCCTGATAGAGCATGCGATAGCCTCCGCGCAGGATCGTCGGGTGTCCGAGCATTTCGGTTCTATAGCCGAGATAGGTCTGGGCGTTGACGCTCAGCCTGGAGCCGACGTCGAAGCCGCCGACATCGACCTCGCCGACCAGGTTCCAGCGCTCGTCGAGGTCGCCGTTGAAGCGGACCCCGACGAACGGATCCGTCCAGTTGGCGCTCTTGGTCGCGTTGAAGCCGAAGGCGGACACGTCGGCTTCGAGCTTGGTCCAGCGCAGGCCGACGGTCGGCTCGATCGAAAAGGTGCGGGGTTTGCCGAATACCGTGTCGCCGCCAAGCTCGTCTTCATAGACCTTGTAGAACAGACCTGCTGCAAGCCAGGTCATGCGGATATCGAGGCCGATCTCGTGGGCTTGCACCTGCTCATCCTGGCTGGTGCGCACATACTGGCCGTCGAAGTAGACACCCCATTGTCCGTTGGTCAGCTCGATGTTGCCCATGGCCGCGAGATCGAGATGCTCCAAAGTGTCGGAGAAGGGGACATCGACATCAGTGTCGAAGCCGGCAAGCGAGGCGTTTCCCTTCAGGCTCGCCGCCCAGACATAGGGGCTGACGATCACCGTCCAGTCGCGGTCCGGCGCCATGCGCTGCGCATCGAAATCGGCCGCATGGACGGCGGCAGATATGACGACGAGGGCGGCTGTTGCGCGAAACACCCGGCGCGCGTGTCGCGCGGCGGCATGGCTAAGCGATGGCGGCATCAGCGGACCCTCTCCGAAGATGGTGGCAGCCTAGCGGGTGATGCTGCAATTTCAAGTCGCAAATGCGCGTCGGCCGCTTGATCATCGACCATCCGGCGTTGCTGACCTTACGTGCCCGTCCGGCCTTATTCCTGCCTTCTTGCCATTGCGCCCCGCCCCCCGATCCGCTAAGAGACGCCGCGACTTTCCGCTCCCCGAAGCGGTGATTGGCCGATGTCCGAGAAGTCTCCCAAGCTTTTTGACCGTCGGGCGCCGACGGGGGCGCTTTCCTGTCACGCGCTCACGCGCAAACATTCGGTACCGGTAGAGGCGAAATGGCACGCATCGTGATGAAATTCGGCGGAACTTCCGTCGCTGATTTGGACCGCATTCACAACGTTGCCCGCCATGTGAAACGTGAAGTCGATGCCGGCCATGAGGTCGCAGTCGTCGTTTCCGCCATGTCCGGCAAGACCAACGAACTGGTTGGCTGGGTGCAGAACATGCCCAAGGTCGCCGGCAGCAACGCGCCGTTCTACGATGCGCGCGAATATGATGCCATCGTTGCCTCGGGCGAACAGGTGACCTCGGGGCTTCTCGCGATCGCGCTGCAGTCGATGGGCATCAATGCGCGCTCCTGGCAGGGCTGGCAGATCCCGATCCGCACCGACAACGCCCACGGCGCCGCACGCATCCTCGACATCGAGGGTGCCGAAATCATCCGCCGCATGGGCGAGGGCCAGGTGGCCGTGGTCGCCGGCTTCCAGGGGCTTGGCCCGGACAACCGGCTGGCGACGCTCGGTCGCGGCGGCTCCGACACCTCGGCGGTTGCAATTGCAGCAGCCGTCAAGGCCGACCGTTGCGACATCTATACCGACGTCGATGGCGTCTACACCACCGACCCGCGCATCGAGCCGAAGGCGCGGCGTCTGAAAAAGATCGCGTTCGAGGAAATGCTGGAAATGGCATCGCTCGGCGCCAAGGTGCTGCAGGTGCGCTCGGTCGAGCTTGCCATGGTGCACAAGGTCCGCACCTTCGTGCGTTCGTCTTTCGAGGATCCCGATGCGCCGGGCATGGGTGACCTTCTCAATCCGCCCGGCACGCTGATTTGTGATGAGGAAGAAATCGTGGAACAGGAAGTCGTAACCGGCATTGCCTATGCCAAGGATGAAGCCCAGATTTCGCTGCGCCGTCTTGCCGACAGGCCGGGCGTTTCCGCGGCGATCTTCGGGCCGCTGGCCGAAGCCCATATCAATGTCGACATGATCGTCCAGAACATCTCGGAAGATGGTTCGAAGACCGATATGACCTTCACGGTTCCTTCCGGCGACGTCGACAAGGCGCTGCGCGTGCTCGGCGACAACAAGGACAAGATCGGCTACGACGTGATCCAGTCGGAAGCAGGCCTGGTCAAGGTCTCGGTCATCGGCATCGGCATGCGCAGCCACGCCGGTGTTGCCGCCTCGGCCTTCCGGGCGCTGGCCGACAAGGGCATCAACATCAAGGCGATCACCACGTCGGAAATCAAGATCTCGATCCTGATCGACGGACCCTATGCCGAATTGGCAGTTCGCACTTTGCATTCCGCCTACGGTCTCGATAAGAGTTAATTCTGAGATGACTGATTTGGGATTCGCAGCGGTTTTGGCTGCGAATTCTTCCGCCGTCGTCGTCTACTCTTTTTCGGGGGACCCCACGCGATGAGAGACCTTTCCGCAGGTCCGCGCGTTCTCCTCAAGCGGTTGCGCGAACTGATGGCGGAACCGCTCGAGCCACAGGAGCGCCTTGACCGGATCGTGCGCCAGATCGCACAGAACATGGTCGCGGAAGTGTGTTCGGTCTATGTGCTGCGTTCCGACGGGGTGCTCGAACTCTACGCGACCGAAGGTCTGAACAAGACCGCCGTCCACCTGGCGCAATTGAAGATGGGCCAAGGCCTTGTCGGCACCATCGCCGCGTCCGCCCGACCGCTCAATCTCTCCGACGCCCAGGCGCATCCGGCCTTCACCTACCTGCCGGAGACCGGCGAAGAGATCTACCACTCGTTCCTCGGTGTGCCGATCCTGCGCACCGGCCGCGCGCTCGGCGTTCTCGTCGTGCAGAACAAGGCGCAGCGCAACTACCGGGAAGACGAGGTCGAGGCGCTCGAAACGACCGCCATGGTTCTGGCCGAAATGGTCGCGACCGGCGAGTTGAAGAAGATCACCAAGCCCGGCCTCGAACTCGACCTGTCCCGCCCTGTCTCGATCGACGGCAACAGCTACGGCGAAGGCATCGGCCTTGGCTATGTCGTGCTGCACGAGCCGAGGATCGTGGTCACCAATCTTCTGAACGAGGATACGGACCAGGAATTGCAACGGCTGGCCGAAGCTCTGGGGTCGCTCAGGATCTCGATCGACGACATGTTGTCGCGTCGCGAAGTGTCGATGGAGGGCGAGCACCGCGCGGTGCTCGAGACCTACCGCATGTTTGCCCATGACCGCGGCTGGGTGCGGAAGCTCGAAGAGGCGATCCGCAACGGCCTGACGGCCGAAGCTGCCGTCGAGCGGGTGCAGAGCGAGACGAAGGCGCGGATGATTCGGCTGACGGATCCCTATCTGCGCGAGCGCATGCACGATTTCGACGATCTCGCCAACCGGTTGCTGCGCCAGCTTTCGGGCTATGGTGCGAAGCTTTCGGCGAGCGATTTCCCGACCGATGCCGTGGTCGTCGCCCGTGCGATGGGGGCTGCCGAACTTCTTGACTATCCGCGCGAAAACGTCCGCGGCCTGGTGCTAGAAGAAGGTGCCGTCACCAGCCACGTGGTCATCGTTGCCCGTGCCATGGGCATTCCCGTGGTCGGCCAGGCAGCCGGTGCCGTGGCGCTTGCCGAAAATCGCGATGCCGTCATCATCGATGGCGACGATGCCAAGGTGCACCTGCGGCCCTTGGCCGATCTGCAGCGCGCCTATGAGGAAAAAGTCCGCTTCCGGGCTCGCCGCCAGGCGCAGTTCCGGGCACTTCGGGATGTCGAGCCGCTCACCAAGGACGGCAAGCGCATCACGTTGCAGATGAATGCCGGGCTTCTGGTCGACCTGCCGCATCTCAACGAAGCGGGGGCGGAGGGCATCGGCCTCTTCCGCACCGAACTGCAGTTCATGATCGCCTCGACCATGCCGAAGGCGGAAGAACAGGAAGCCTTCTATCGCAGCGTCCTGAAGCAGACCGGCGGTAAGCCGGTAACGTTCCGCACGCTCGATATCGGTGGCGACAAGGTGGTTCCGTATTTCCGCGCGGCGGAAGAGGAAAATCCGGCGCTCGGATGGCGGGCGATCCGACTCTCGCTTGACCGGCCGGGCCTGTTGCGTACCCAGCTTCGCGCGATGCTGCGTGCAGCGGCCGGCCTCGAGCTGAAATTGATGCTGCCGATGGTGACCGAGGTCTCGGAGCTGAAGGAAGCCCGCGAACTCCTGCAAAAGGAAATCGAGCGCCAGTCGAAACTTGGCGAACAGCTTCCGCGCAAGCTGCAGTTCGGCGCCATGCTGGAAGTGCCGGCGCTGTTGTGGCAGCTCGACGAGTTGATGAGCGAAGTGGACTTCGTCTCGGTCGGTTCGAACGATCTTTTCCAGTTCGCCATGGCGGTCGATCGCGGCAATGCCCGCGTCTCCGACCGTTTCGACGTGCTGGGCCGCCCCTTCCTCCGCATCCTGCGCGACATCGTGCGCGGCGGCGAGCGCCATCAGACGCCGGTGACCCTGTGTGGCGAAATGGCAAGCAAGCCGTTGTCTGCAATGGCGCTGCTCGGCCTCGGCTACCGCTCGGTGTCGATGTCGCCGACGGCAGTCGGTCCGATCAAGGCGATGCTCCTGGCCCTCGACGCGACCAAGCTCGGCGAGGTGCTGAACGCGGCGCTCGACGATACGCGCGACCATACGCCGGTTCGCCAGATTCTCATCGATTTCGCTGCGACAAACGGCATCCCGGTTTAGATAGATTTGAAGCGCTTTTGTCCTCGTCCGGGCTATGATCCGGGCGAGGCGAAGTGCATTTGGAGTGACACTTGGCAAAGCTTCCCATTGAGAAAATGCGCGAACTGGAACGACGGTTCGGCGAGATCGAGGCCCGCATGTCAGCGGGACCGGCAGCCGACGTCTATGTGAAGCTGGCGTCGGAATATTCCGAACTGCAGCCGGTGGTGACAAAGATTCGCGCCTACGAGAAGGCGACCGGCGAGCTTGCCGATATCAACGCGATGTTGGCCGACAGGACGACCGACAAGGACATGCGCGACCTGGCCGAAATGGAAAGGCCCGACGTCCTGGAAGCGATCGAGCAGTTGGAGCAGGAGATCCAGATCCTGCTCTTGCCGAAGGATGCTGCGGACGAAAAGAGCGCGATCCTCGAAATCCGTGCCGGAACCGGCGGTTCCGAGGCGGCGCTGTTTGCCGGCGACCTGTTCCGGATGTACGAGCGCTACGCGGCAGGCAAGGGATGGAAGGTCGAAGTGCTCTCGTCGAGCGAAGGCGAAGCGGGCGGTTTCAAGGAAATCATCGCCACCGTTTCCGGGCGTGGTGTGTTCGCGCGGCTGAAGTTCGAGTCCGGCGTTCACCGCGTTCAGCGCGTGCCGGAAACCGAGGCGAGCGGTCGCATCCACACATCGGCGGCGACCGTTGCCGTGTTGCCGGAAGCCGAGGAGATCGACATCGAGGTTCGCCCCGAAGACATCCGCATCGATACCATGCGCTCGTCGGGCGCCGGCGGGCAGCACGTCAACACGACGGACTCTGCGGTGCGCATCACCCATCTTCCGACCGGCCTCGTCGTCACGAGCTCGGAAAAATCGCAGCACCAGAACCGCGCCAAGGCGATGCAGGTCCTGCGGTCCCGGCTCTATGACATGGAGCGCCAGCGCGCCGATAGCGAGCGTTCGGCTGATCGTAAGAGCCAGGTGGGCTCCGGCGACCGCTCGGAGCGTATCCGTACCTACAACTTTCCGCAGGGCCGCATCACCGATCACCGCATCAACCTGACGCTTTACAAGCTCGACCGCATGATGATGGGCGAGATCGACGAGGTGGTCGATGCGTTGCTGGCCGACTACCAGGCGAGCCAGCTGGCGCTGCTTGGCGAGCAGCGGGGCTGATCGCGATGACGGCCACGCTCGCGCGCCTCGTGTCGGAAAGCCGGGACCGCCTGACGGCGGCCGGCATCGAGCATGCGGCGCTCGATGCGCGCCATCTGGTCTCGGGCCTGCTCGGACTGTCGCTGACGGATGTCGTGACCCGCGGCCGGGATACGGTTTCCGATGCCGATGCCGTCAGGGTGCGGGCGGCCGTGGAGCGACGGGCGGCCCGTGAACCGGTCTACCGCATTCTCGGGGAACGGGAGTTCTTTGGCCTGCCGCTCAAACTGTCGCGGGAAACGCTGGAGCCGCGGCCGGATACGGAAACGCTCGTCGATCGCATGATCCCGTATCTGCGCCAATCCGTTGCGGCGAAGGGGAGCTGCCGGCTCCTCGATCTCGGCACGGGCACCGGGGCGATCTGCCTGGCCTTGCTGGCGAGCGTTCTTGAAGCCCGAGGCACGGCAACCGATATATCGCGGGACGCGTTGGCGACGGCGAGCGCAAATGCCGAGGCGCTTGGGCTTTCAGATCGCTTCGAGGCCCTGCGCAGCAACTGGTTCGAACATGTGGAGGGCCGGTTCGACGCAATCGTCTCAAATCCGCCTTATATACGGTCCAGTGTGGTCGCAGAGCTTGAGCCGGAAGTGCGATTGCACGATCCAGCCGCAGCGCTCGATGGCGGAGACGACGGCCTTGATGCCTATCGTGCCATCGCCCTTCAGGCCGGTCATCATCTTGAGACAAACGGCGTGATAGGCTTGGAAATCGGTTTCGATCAGAAAGAGGCGGTTACGGCGTTGTTTAATGCCGAGAACTTCCGTTTGCGCGAAGAAGCCAAGGATCTGGGCGGCAACGACCGGGTGCTGATCTTCGGGCGTAGCTTCGACCGTTGAAAAAATGCTGCACTGGCGCATCTTCTTTCTTGCAGACGCAAAGAAAGGGCTTGGAATCCCAGAGGAAGCGGGCTAGTTTGCCCGCGCACTGGGCAGATGGTCATGGACCTAAGATTCGTTCCGGTATGACCTGGCCACGGGGATTGCTCTCAAGAAAGAGTTGCTAGGGTTCAACAGTGCCTTGTGCAGGTACCTGTTAATTTGACGCCAGTCGGCGCCGAAGCCGCCAATGTGCGGGCTCACCGGCGCGCGGCCTGTCGGGCGCGGACTTATCCGGCCGGAAGACGAAACCACATGATCATCATTATCAAGAGAATTCGGGTGAATGTACTATGAGGCCAGGACAGCAAAACAAGCGCGGCCGCGGGCGGAATAACAACAATAACAACAACAATAACAACAACGGAAATAACAACAATCATAACCGCAAGGGATCCAATCCCCTGACACGGACCTATGATAGTTCGGGTCCGGACGTGAAGATTCGCGGTACCGCGCAGCATATCGCCGAGAAATACTCGGCACTGGCTCGTGACGCGCAGAGTTCTGGCGACCGTGTCATCGCTGAAAACTATCTCCAGCACGCCGAGCATTACAACCGCATCATCGCAGCCGCGCAGGCGCAGATGCAGGACCGCTTCCAGCGCGAAGAGCGCCAGGACTTCCGCGGACAGGATGGCAACGACCAGGACCAGGATCAGGATCAGGACGATCTGGATCAGGGCTATGCCGACGAAGCGCCGGCCCAGGTTGCAGCCGCTCCGGCTCCCGTGGTGGTCGTCGAGCAGCAGCCGGTGATCGACGGTTCGGGCCCGCAGCCCGTCATCGAAGGCACGCCGGCCGAAGTCGCCATGGAAGAAGAGACGCCAGCGGCGTCCGGTCGTGCGGCCTCGCGTCGCCGCAGCGCACCGCGCCCGCGCCGTCCGCGCCGCAGTGCAACGGATGAAGCTGCCGGCGAAGGCGAAGCTTCTGGCGAAGCGCCTCCGGAAGCTCCGGCACTGGCCGCGTCCGAGTAAGCTTTCGCAGGGCCGCATGCGGCCCGGAAAAAGCAGATATCAAAAGCCCGGTCCGCCTTGCGGCCGGGTTTTTTGTTGCCCGGGTTATCGGGCGGCGGCTGAAGCCTGCTGGAGCCGCCCGCTTTCAAGTGGCATCACTGAAGGCGGAGAAGATGCTTTGGAAAGAGAGTGCGAGAGCGTTGTTCCGAACGCCCGGCGCTCTCGCATCAGGCACCCTCGTGATCGCTCAAACGCCGCTTCAGGGTGCCGTCATCAGGCACTGATCCCGTTGACGATCAAGGCTGCGAGATTGGCAGCCGCATTCTCCTCGGTCGCTCGGCCACGGACAAATTCGCGGGCAATCGTTTCCGCAGCACCGGCAAGGCCCGCACAGCGCAGGCGCAGATCGTCCTTGGAAAGATTGGAGAAGGGGCCGACGGCGGCGCCGATGAGCGCGACATAGTCGTCGGCGAGTTCCTGCTGCACGCGGTCCATCTCGGCGTTGCCACGCAGCGCGCTCGACATTGCCTGCCATTCCGCGCCATTTTCCGCGGCGCAGCCGATGTAAACGGAGCCAATGGTGCGGGCGACGGATGACAGATCGGATGGTGTCTCCTGCAACGCCTTCGTCAACTTTTCGGTATGGCGCTCCTCGATCTCGCGCGAAAGCGCGATCAGCAGCCCCTCGCGGGTGCCGAAGTGCTCGTAGGCGATCGGTTTGCTGACGCCGGCACGCTCGGCAAGGTGGCCCAGGGTGAGGGCGTCGGCGCCGCATTCCCGCAGGATCTCCTTGGAGGTTTCAAGGAGCTGGGCACGCCGTTCGGGCTTGGCAAGTTTCCTGATTGCCGTCTTTGGCATCGGCTGCTCTCCTCGGGTCGTCCACGCTGCTGCATGTTTCCTTAAATCCTATTCGATTCAAGGATAAAACATGCAGCAATTCAAAGTGCTGCAGCGGCCTTTGCGCGTCTGATAAGACGCGCGGCGCTGTAGGCGATAAAATATCCGGATCCCTTGACGCAGTGGATTCGCTACTTATCTACCAATAGTAACTTACTAATGGTAGGTTGGCAAAAATGCCGACCTCGTTCCCGTCTAGGAGATATGAACATGTCGAGCAAGTTCTCACCCGTGCTGATCATTGGCGGTTCGGGCGTCGTCGGATCGCAGGCGGCCAGGGCGATCCACAAGCTGCACCCCGATCTGCCGCTGGCAATCGGCGGTCGAGATCTTGTCCGGGCGCAAGCGGTGGCCAGCGAGCTCAGTGGAGCAACCGGTGTGCGGATCGATCTCGAGCGCGCGGATCTCGGTCTCCCCGACAATGCCGGTTTCAGCGCCGTGGTCATCTTCGTCAAGGACGAGAGGCTGACTTCGATGCGTTACGCGCAGCAGAAGGGCATCCCCTATGTCAGCGTTTCCAGCGGAACGTTCGAGATCGGGCCGGAGGTTGCGCAATATATCCATGCGCCGGACAAGGCGCCGATCCTGCTTGCCAGTCATTGGCTGGCCGGAGCCGCGATCTTCCCCGTGCTTGACGCTCTCTCGTCTTACAGGACCGTCGATGCGATCCGCATCGGCGTGCTTCTCGACGAGGAGGATATGGGCGGGCCGGCGGCTCTTGCCGACTACAATCGCATCACCGGGACTGCGCCGGCCTCGCTCACGGTCAAGGACGGCAAGCTGCATTGGGTGAGCGGCCAGGAGGCGAGTGCGCGTTACACCAGCATCGATGGCTTCGAACTTGATGCGGCCGCCTACTCGCCCTTCGACGTCATGGCGCTGGCTGCCAAGACCGGTGCAAAGGAGATCCGCCTGGACCTCGCCTACAGCGTTTCCGCCAGCCGGAGGCGCGGCGAACCATTTTCGACGGAGATCATGCTCGAAATCGAAGGGACGTCGAAAGACGGACAGCGCCTTGCCCGCAAGCATGAGATTGTCCACCCCCAAGGACAGGCGCCGCTGACGGCGCTTGGCGTCGCACTTGCGGTCGAGCGCATGCTCGGTCTTGATGGCGGCGCGGCGCCCAAGGCGGGTCTCTACCTGCCTGAGGTCCTGATCGAGCCGGCATACTACGTCTCTCGCATGAAGGAGTTCGGCACGTCGTTCGTTGATCGCTGATCCGTCTGTCACTGCCGAGGCGCGTTCGTTCGACGCGTCGAGGTAACGCGTGACCTCCATCTGCAAACGACCACGCATCGCAAAGATGCGTGGTCGTTTTCGCAGCTGGCAAGATTTCCTAAATGCGACATGCAATCAGCCCTTTAATTTCCAAAACCGCTGCCCCATATTCGCTTCGGACGTGTTGATCCCGCGCAAGGTGTGGATCGACGCCCGATGACAGGTTCGCCGAATGCGGGAGCCTGATCCTGAAACACCAGCGGGTGCCGCGTGACGGGCCCGATGGGCTATGGAGGTAAGACATGAATATCGAGAAATACTCCGAACGTGTGCGCGGTTTCCTGCAATCGGCGCAGACCTATGCGCTGGCACAGGGACATCAGCAGTTCACGCCCGAGCATGTGCTGAAAGTGCTGCTCGACGACGACCAGGGCATGGCCGCTTCGCTGATCGAGCGGGCGGGTGGCGACGTGCGCGAAGCACGCGCCGGCAATGATGCAGCGCTTGCAAAACTGCCGAAGGTTTCCGGCGGCAACGGTTCCGTCTATCTGTCGCAACCGCTCGCGCGCGTGTTTTCGAGCGCTGAAGAGGCGGCCAAGAAGGCCGGCGACAGCTTCGTCACCGTCGAACGCCTGCTGCTGGCATTGGCGATCGAAAGCACGGCCGCTACCGCCGATATCCTGAAGGAGGCCGGCGTTACGCCGACCAAGCTCAACCAGGTCATCAACGACATCCGCAAGGGCCGCACGGCCGACAGCGCCAATGCCGAGCAGGGCTTCGACAGCCTGAAGAAGTATGCCCGAGACCTGACAGCAGATGCGCGCGAAGGCAAGCTCGACCCGGTGATCGGCCGTGACGACGAAATCCGTCGCACGATCCAGGTGCTGTCGCGCCGGACGAAGAACAATCCTGTCCTGATCGGTGAGCCCGGCGTCGGCAAGACGGCGATCGCCGAGGGCCTGGCGCTGCGCATCGTCAATGGCGACGTGCCGGAAAGCCTCAAGGACAAGCAGCTGATGGCGCTCGACATGGGCGCGCTGATCGCAGGCGCGAAGTTCCGCGGCGAGTTCGAAGAGCGGCTGAAGGCCGTGCTCAACGAAGTGCAGGCGGAAAACGGTGAGATCATCCTGTTCATCGACGAAATGCACACGCTGGTCGGTGCCGGCAAGGCGGAAGGGGCGATGGACGCCTCCAACCTCCTGAAGCCCGCGCTCGCGCGTGGCGAGCTGCATTGCGTCGGCGCGACCACGCTCGACGAATACCGCAAGCATGTCGAAAAGGACGCAGCGCTCGCCCGGCGCTTCCAGCCTGTCATGGTCGAGGAGCCGACGGTCGAGGACACGATCTCGATCCTGCGTGGCCTCAAGGAAAAATACGAGCAGCATCACAAGGTGCGGATCTCCGATTCCGCGCTGGTTGCTGCCGCGACGCTGTCCAACCGCTACATCACCGATCGGTTCCTGCCGGACAAGGCGATCGACCTGATGGACGAAGCTGCCTCGCGGTTGCGCATGCAGGTGGATTCGAAGCCCGAGGAGCTTGACGAACTCGACCGGCGCATCATGCAGCTGAAGATCGAGCGGGAAGCCCTGAAGAAGGAAACGGACGCTTCGTCTAAGGACCGGCTGGAGAAGCTCGAACTTGACGTCGTCTCGCTCGAAGAGCAGGCATCGGCGCTGACGGCCCGCTGGCAGTCGGAAAAGCAGAAGCTTGGCCGCGCCGCCGACCTCAAGAAGCAGCTCGAGGAAGCCCGCAACGAACTGGCGATCGTCCAGCGCAAGGGTGAATTCCAGCGCGCCGGTGAGTTGACTTACGGCGTCATCCCGAAGCTCGAGAAGGAGCTTGCCGATGCTGAAAGCCAGGAAAACGCCAACGCCAATCCGATGGTGCAGGAGGTCGTGACCCCCGACAACATCGCCCATATCGTTTCGCGCTGGACCGGGATCCCGGTCGACAAGATGCTGGAAGGCGAACGCGACAAGCTGCTTCGTATGGAAGACGAGCTGGCGAAATGGGTCGTTGGTCAGGGCGATGCCGTCCAGGCGGTATCGCGTGCCGTTCGCCGCGCCCGTGCCGGCCTGCAGGACCCGAACCGGCCGATCGGCTCTTTCATCTTCCTCGGTCCGACCGGGGTCGGCAAGACCGAGTTGACCAAGGCGCTTGCGCGCTTCCTGTTCGACGACGAGACCGCGCTTCTGCGTATCGACATGTCGGAATACATGGAGAAGCACTCGGTCGCCCGATTGATCGGTGCACCTCCGGGTTATGTCGGTTACGAGGAAGGTGGCGCGCTGACCGAATCCGTCCGCCGCCGGCCCTATCAGGTCGTGCTGTTCGACGAAATCGAGAAGGCGCATCCGGATGTCTTCAACGTGCTCCTGCAGGTGCTCGATGATGGCCGCCTGACCGATGGTCAGGGCCGCACCGTCGACTTCCGCAACACGATGATCATCATGACCTCGAACCTCGGTGCCGAGTATCTGGTCGGTCTGGGTGAAAACGAAGACAGCGATGTGGTTCGCGACCAGGTGATGGATGTCGTCAAGTCGGCCTTCCGGCCGGAGTTCCTGAACCGCGTCGACGAGATCATCCTGTTCCACAGGCTTCGTCGCTCTGAAATGGGCGCGATCGTCGATATCCAGCTGGCACGGCTGCTCAAGCTCTTGTCCGAGCGCAAGATCTCGCTGGAGCTGGAGGACGATGCAAGGGCGTTTCTGGCCGACAAGGGTTACGATCCGGCCTACGGCGCTCGCCCGCTGAAGCGAGCGATCCAGAAGTATCTTCAGGACCCGCTCGCCGAGAAGATCCTGCAGGGCGAGTTCCCGGATGGATCGACCATCAAGGTTCTGGCCGGCTCCGACCGGCTGAACTTCAAGGGCGGGGCGCGTTCGGAAAAAGAAGCCGCCTAACCGCAGAAACTGGAAAAGGCCGCCTTTCGGGGCGGCCTTTTGCGTTCATGCATCGCAAATGGAAGCATCAGCCGCCAACCGGCATAAGTTACCGCCAGATTGTGCGGGCTACTTGCTGGCGACTTGGCTGCCGTTGCCGTCCTTGTTCAGCAACTCGTCGATGCGGTCCCGTTCCTTTTCGAACTTCGCAAGTGCATCGCCGTCGAGCGATTTGCCGCCCGGCAGGCGGATGCGCAGCGGATCGACCTTGTTGCCGTTGACGATCAACTCGTAATGCAGGTGCGGACCGGTCGAAAGGCCTGTTGTTCCGACCCAGCCGATCACCTGACCCTGGACGACTTTTGCGCCGGCCTTGACGGTCTTGGCGATCGCGCTCTGGTGGTTGTAGGACGAGACATAACCGTTGGCGTGGCGGATCAGCGTCTGGTTACCGTATCCGCCGGAATCCCAGCCGGCTTTCTCCACCGTGCCGTTACCGGCAGCGATGATCGGTGTGCCACGGGGGGCTGCCCAATCGACGCCGGTGTGCATACGCGAGAAGCCGAGGATCGGGTGGCGGCGCATGCCGAAGCCGGAGCGGAAATGGCCGTTCGGCACGGGGTTGCGCAGCAGGAACTGCCGGATGCTCTTGCCTTCGCTGTTGAAGTAGTCGATCGAATTGTCGTCCGGGTCCTGGAAGCGGTAGAAGGTCGTTTCGGCATCACCGAACTTCGCCTTGACGTAAAGCAGTTCGGACTCCGCCGTCGCCATGCCGCGATCGTCGGTGACCGAGAAGAAGGCTTCGAGCGAATCCGTTGGCTTCAGCTGCGCCTGGAAGTCGACGTTGCTGGCGAGCAGCTTGACGACGAGCCCGACCATGTCGGCGTTCATGCCGTAGGACAGGGCTGCGCGGTAGATACCATCATAGACGCGCGGCAGATCGTGGGTGCTGGTGATCGTCGGCGTGCCGTTGTCGTCGAAGGCGGTCGCGACCGCATCGAGCCTCGGCGGTTCGGCGCCGGGTACGAAACGGCCGCCGTCGTCGACGGCCATCGTCAGCACATGGCGATTGCGCGAATAGATGGTGGCGCGAACGATGCGGGCTTCTTCGCCCTTTTGGATGATGCCGATGCGCAGCACGTCGCCGTCGTTCAATTCCTTGGCGCCGAGCGCGTCGCCGATATAGGAGGCGGCGTCTTCGGCCTGCGCCTTGGCGTAGCCGGCATTGACCATGGCGGTCGCGATACCGGTCTTGCGGCGCACCGGAATGATATCGTCGGCGTATTCGGTGCTTTGTTCGTTGATGCTCTCGTAGGCAGCATCACTCTTGTTCTGTTCGACGATGCGTGCCGTCAGGCCCTGCAAAAGGTCGAGGCCGTCGCTATCGGAAGCGAAACGCTGCGGATCGACATAGAAGAGCGACGCGACCTGGGTGCTGCCTTCGGTCAAGACCGAACCGTTGGTGCGGACGTTCTCTTCGACCTCGTCGAGCGACATAGAACTGTCGAAAGTGAGGCTCGAGCCGTTGATCGGGAAATCCACCGTCTTCAGCGCCACCTCGGAATCGACGTTCGAGCCGTAGAGCGTGCCGGTGCGCGCGACCTGCGGTTCGGCATCGGCGTCGTCGGCGGAGAAGATCGCCAGCGGATCGAAGTCCGGATAGCTGTCGGAAACCTGGTGGTTGGCGGCAAGCGCCATCTTCACGTGAACGAAGGGCTGCTTGCGTACCACTTCCTTCTCGCCGTCATGGATCATCGTCGAGACTTCCATGACGGTCTTGTCGGCCGGCTTGGCAACGATGTTGGGAGAAAGGATACGGTCGCCGCGCTTGGCGGTGACGGGGGCGTTGCCGCCGTTCGATGCGTCGAGTGCGGCATAGGCTTCGGCCGGGATTGCCAGCTGCTGGCGACCGTCGAGCGCTGCGAAAAGGGCGACGCCCATAAGAAGACTGGAGGTGATACCTGTCAGGAAGGTGCCGGAAAGCCAGCGCAACGAAATCTCACGCCTGTCCGGCGCGCGCCGGCCATCCGCAAGGATCGGCGGTTGGTCGCCGAGCGACCGGACCATTTTCTTGTCGGTGATCATTCCGAGCTGGGGGCCCCTGATTTCTCTTGCCGTATTCTTGCAGGCGATACGTTGCGCGAAGATGTGCATCTTTCGCACACGGGAGTCAAATCCATGGGGAGGATAGGGGAGGGCAGTGCACACCCCTATATGCGTGCCCCCGCGTACCCCGTGCGCCCCCCCGTGTGACGCGCCGATAATCTCGCTTAGATCGGTGGATTGTGAAGAAGTAAGGGCCAAAATGTGTCTCCACAGGCCGTTCGGAGGCGTTCGAAAGTTTTTTTGAGGGAAAAAGCCCGCATTTGCTGGCTTTGTCAGAAATCTGTCATTTATTTTGAAATTGTCTGTTGACGTGTTCGAGGTGTGGGGTCTATAAGCCCGATCACTGAACGAGGGCGGCGGCGCTGCT
>NZ_JBWKSC010000021.1:0-86436 GCF_059419585.1 Ensifer sp. GW821-FHT05G01
CGGTAGCTCGTCAGGCTCATAACCTGAAGGCCGCAGGTTCAAATCCTGCCCCCGCAACCAAATCAAACAAAAGCCCGCCAGACCAAGAGGTCGGCGGGCTTTTGGCGTTCTGAGGCCACGCAAAAGAAAACAACAAGACCGTGCAGTGCGGGGAGGTGGCCGGAGCATCTGTGGGAACCATCCCAGTCGGCTGAGGGAGGACCACCTCTCACGCCGACATAAGCGGACGCGGCGCCCATGTTGGCGACGCAGGCGCTGGCCATTCCTCCCGGCCTGTAGGAGGCTTCGATCCGACGGTGTCGCGCCGGAGTTGGATCGATACCATGACATTTCGATGATGCCGCCAGATGCGGCCACAGCACTGCCAGCAACTGAGCGCCGAGGCCGCATCTTCCAAACTCTCTCGACCTTGTCCTAGGCGGCTCGCACTCTGCCTGGTCCGGTGGGCTGAATGGCTCAGCGTTGCGGACAGAGAAAGCGGGTCAGCAGCAGGTGCATCATCGGGCGCTCCTGCTCCGGCTTGAAGCCGGGGTCGACGGCGATCCGGCCGAAAATGCCGTCGATCATCGCGGCGATCCACCGCGCACCCGCTTCCGGACCGATTGCGGTGTCGATCTGTCCGCGCTCGTGCGCGGCCTTGATGACGGCGGAAAGTGCGGCGCGCAGCTCCGCGTCGTTCGCGGCAACCAGTTCGCCGATGTGTTCGTCGCGCATGGCCTCTGCGGCGATTTCCAGCGCCAGGCTGGAATAGACGGGGTCGGCTGCCAAACCCAGCACGACGTCCATGAAGCCCAGAAGTGCGGCGAAAAGATCAGGCGCTTCATGGAGTTCGCGGAAAAACTCCGCCGTTTCTTGACGTTCCTCCTCCACGATCGCGGCGATGATGGCGTGCTTGGTCGGAAAATAATGAAAGAGATTGCCTGGGCTCATCCCTGCCTCGGCACAGATTTCCGCGGTCGATGTGCCGTGAAACCCCTTGCGGGCAAAACAGGCGATGGCGGCGTCGAGGATGACTTGCCGCCTTGCCGCATGTTTCTCCGGGTCGATCTTGCGCATCGTGCTTCTCCCCAATGGTCCAGTTTCTTTAATAGACTAATCGATCTGGTATGCGGTGCAGGCGCGTACGATGTCAAGAGAAGTGCCCTGATGACGGATGACGCCATGCTCCCGCAATGATTGTATGTGATCGCCTTACTCTTGACGCGTTTATCGAATGAAATTATTAGATTGACTGATCGAATAAATAATTTCTTCCGAACGCGATAATCAGGAGCCGTCGACGTTGTGCTTGCTGCCAGAGTGGTGGCGACGTCCGGTTCCGTCAGCGAAAGCCAACCAGAATGAGACGTTCTCCAGCTCTGAATGCAGCCATCGTCGCCGTCTTCGCGCTTGCTGCGACTGCGGGTCAGGTTCGCGCCAACGAGGCGGCGGCATCCGTCAGCGCCGATATCCACGCCGCAAGCCGCACCGTTTCAACGCTCGTGGCCGACAGGCAGCCGCAGAAATGGTTGCGCTCCTTCGCGGGCATTTTCGTCGCCCGGGAAGAAATCGCTGTCGGGACGACACTGACCGAGCAACGGATCGCCAAGGTCGAGGTCGAGGTCGGCGACCGTGTAGTTGCCGGCCAGGTGCTCGCCCGTCTCGAAACCGAGATGCTGGAAAATTTTCTGCGTGAGGCGGAAGGGCGGGTGGCGCGCTCCAGTGCGGCGGTTGCCCAGCAGGAAGAGACTGTCCGGCAGGAGGAAAAGAAGCTCGATCGCGCCCGGCAACTGCGCCATCTGAAGGCAGAAACGTTCCTTGAAGAACGGGTTTCGGCCGTGGCCATTGCGCTCGAGGCGGTGAAGGTGGCGTGCGCCGACGACGCACAGGCCCAGGCGCTCTTGGCCGAGGCACGCCGCAAGCTCGAGCGGGCCGTGATCGTCGCCCCGGCCGCCGGTATCGTTTCCGAACGGCTTGCCCGCGCCGGCGCGCTCGCCGGAACGGAGCCGCTGATGCGGCTCATCCGCGACGGCGAAATCGAGCTTGCTGCCGAAATTCCGGAAAGCGAGTTGCCCTTGCTTGCCGTCGGTCAGAAAGTAAAGGTCAAGCTTTCCGGCCGCACGGACGCGATCGAAGGCCAGGTCCGGGTGATCAATCCGAAGATCGATAGCGAGACACGGCTCGGCACGGCCAAGATAACGCTGAAGACCGACAAGCCCCCCTATGCCGGAACGTTCGGCCGGGCGGAAATCGTCGTGGCCGAACGCGCGGCGATCATGGTCGACGATTCAGCGCTGCTTTACGGCACCCCGGACGGCATGCCCTCGGTGTTCATCGTCGAGGGCGGGAAGGTCAAGCGCAAGACTGTCCAGGCCGGAATGCGCCAGAACGGCAAGGTGGAGATCCTATCGGGTCTGGACGTCGGCGAGCGCGTTGTTGCCAAGGCCGGCGTTTCTCTCCGCGAGGGCGAGGCCGTCGCCACCAAGGACGTTGTTCCCGCTCAGACAGGCGTGCAGAAATGACCAGCAACATCTCCGCCTGGGCGATCCGTAAGCCCGTTCCGACCATCGTCCTGTTCGTCGTCTTGACGCTGGTCGGCATCGCCTCTTTCCTTCGCCTGCCGGTCAACGCAAATCCGAGCGTCTCGTTTCCCGTCGTGACCGTGACGATCACCCAACCGAGCGCCCAGCCAGCGGAAATGGAAACGCAGGTCACGCGTCGCGTCGAGGGCGTGGCGGCCGGCCTGGTTGCCGTCAATCACATTCGCTCGACGGTCGCCAACGGCATCTCGACGACGACGGTCGAGTTCAAGATCGGCACCGACCCGGATCGCGCTGCCAACGACGTGCGCGAGGCGGTCGCCCAAATCCGCTCCGATCTGCCGCAGTCGATCCAGGAGCCGGTGGTGTCGCGCGTCGACGTCGATGGCAGCGCCATCATTTACTACACCGTGCGCGCGCCCAACATGTCCGCGGTCGAGCTGTCATGGTTTGTCGACGACACCCTGAACAGCGAGCTGCTGACGCTTCCGGGCGTGCAGAAGGTTCAGCGTCTCGGTGGCGTCAACCGCGAGGTTCGCGTTTCGCTCGATCCGGAGCGGCTGCTGGCACTGGGCGTCACTGCCGATCAGGTCAACACCGCGATGCGCGAACTCAACACCAATGTGCCGAGCGGGCGTGGCGAGATCGGCGGGCGGGAGCAATCGATCCGCACGATCGGCAGCGCCACATCGGTTGAGGATCTTTCGCGCCTGTCGGTACCCATTTCGGGCGGCCGCTGGGTCCAGCTCTCGGACGTGTCGAAGATCGAGGACACGTCTTCCGAACCGCGCAATTTCGCCCGGCTCGACGGCGAACCGGTCGTCAGCTTCTCGGTGTCGCGCAGCAAGGGTGCGAGCGATACGGTGGTTGCCGATCGCGTTGCCGCGCGGTTGGCTGAAATCCAGGCGCGCACACCCGGCATCGAGATCAAGGAACTGATCTCGCTGGTCGAATACACCAAGGAAAGCTACGATGCGGCGGTGACGGCGCTGCTGGAAGGGGCAGCCCTGACGATCGTGGTCGTCTTCGCGTTCCTGCGCAACTGGCGGGCAACGTTGATCTCGGCGCTTGCCATGCCGCTGTCGATCCTGCCGACCTTCATGGTCATGGATTTTCTCGGTTTCACCTTGAACAGTATCAGCCTGCTGGCGCTGACGCTTGTCATCGGCATTCTTGTCGATGACGCCATCGTCGAAATCGAAAACATCGAGCGGCACGTGGACATGGGTAAGCGGCCCTTCCTAGCCGCGATCGATGCAGCCGACGCAATCGGGCTTGCGATTGTTGCGACGACGCTGACAATCGTTGCGGTGTTCGCGCCCGTCAGCTTCATCGGCGGTGCGGTCGGGCAGTATTTCAAGCAGTTCGGCCTGACGGTCGCTATCGCCGTGCTGTTCTCCCTTGCAGTTGCCCGCCTCCTGACGCCGTTGATGGCAGCCTATCTGCTCCGACCGAAATCAGCACCTCATCATGAGGCCAAGCGGTCGCGCATCGGCGATGCCTATGTCCGGGTGCTCGGCTGGACGCTCGATCATCGCAAGACGGCGCTCTCCATCGTCGCCCTCATCTTCATCGGTTCGATCGCGCTTTTGACGATGTTGCCCACCGGTTTCCTGCCGACGAGCGACAGCAACCTCTCGACCTTGAAGGTGACATTGCCGCCGGGCACGCGGCTCGAGGAAACGGCCCGCGTCTCGGATGAGCTGACCCGCGAGATCAAAGAGCGCCCGGAAGTGGACAGCGTGCTTGCGACGGCTGACAGCCTCAACCGGGTTGACCTGCTGATCAAGCTTCGCCCGCGCAAGGAGCGCGAGCTCGACCGAAAATCGTTCGAGCTGTCCCTGCGTCCATTGCTCGTCGAGACCCCGGACATCCAGGCGACCTTTGCCTCCGAGCAGGGGGCGAAGGACCTGTCGATCTATCTGACCAGCGACGACGCGGAGGCGCTGACCCAGGCGGTGCGCCAGCTCGAAAGAGAGATGCGGGCGATGCCGGGCCTCGTCAACGTGCAGTCGACCGAACCGCTGCTATCGCCCGAATTGCTGGTGAAGCCGCGTCTCGACGAGGCGGCCCGCCTCGGGGTCTCGGTGACGTCGATCGGCACGGTTGCGCGCATCGCCACCATGGGCGACAGCGAAAGCAATTCGGCGCGGTTCAATCTCGGCAACCGGCAGGTGCCGATCCGCGTGATGCTCGACGAGGGGGCCCGGGCGGATTTCGATACGCTGCGCAATCTCAGGGTGGGGACCAATTCCGGCAAGCTGGTGCCGCTGACGTCCGTGGCCGATATTTCCTTCGGCGCCGAGGAGGGCAGTGTCGAACGCCTCAACCGCAAGCGCCTGATGGCGGTAGAGGCCAATCTCAACGGCATCACGCTTGGCACGGCGTTCGACGCGGTCTCCGCCCTGCCGGCGATGAGCAAAATGCCATCAGGCGTTTCGCAGGCGAATTACGGCGAAGCGGAATATATGTCGGAAATGTTCCGCAACTTCGCACTTGCCTTGCTCGCCGGCATCCTGATGGTTGCGGCGGTGCTCGTCCTCCTGTTCAAGGACTTTCTGCAGCCTGTGACCATCCTGATTGCCTTGCCCCTGTCGATCGGCGGTGCAGCGCTCGCGCTCATTCTCTTTGGCGCTGCGCTCGATCTGTCCTCGACGATCGGTATCCTGATGTTGATGGGTATTGTTTGCAAGAACTCGATCCTGCTGGTCGACCACGCGATCGTCTGCCGCAACGAAGGAGCGGACCGGCGAGCGGCCTTGCTCACGGCAGGCACCACCCGCGCCCGCCCGATCATCATGACGACGATCGCCATGGTTGCCGGCATGGTGCCGGCGGCGATCGGCGTTGGTGCCGATGCGGCCTTCCGCGCGCCGATGGCGATTGCCGTGATCGGCGGGTTGATCACATCGACGATGTTGAGTCTCGTCTTCGTGCCGGTGATGTTCACGGTGATGGATGATGTCAGCGTTCGCCTCGGCCGCCGGTTGAAGCGCCTGTCATCGGTGACCGACGAGGACAAGATCGCCGACGCGGCCCGCAGCGGCAACCCCATCCTGTCCGGCTCGTCTCATTGAACCGCGCGGCCTATTCGAAATAGTTGACGAGCCGTGTGTCGCCGACGGCGTGTACGCGGCAGTCGACATCGAAGATCGCCTGCAGGCGTGACGGCTCGATCATGTCCTTCGGTGTACCTTCGAAGGCAAGCCTGCCGTCGCGCATGGCGACGATGCGATCGGAATAGGCAGAGGCGAAGTTGATGTCGTGCAGCACGACGACAACGGTCTTGGCGAAATCGTCGGCCAGGCGCCGCAGCAGCTTCATCGTCTCGACTGCGTGTTTCATGTCGAGGTTGTTCAACGGTTCATCGAACAGCATGTAGTCGGTATCCTGGCAGAGCACCATGGCGATGAAGGCGCGCTGGCGTTGGCCGCCGGACAACTCGTCGAGGAACCGGTGCTCGAAGGCCTTGAGCCCGACATAGGCGATCGAGCGTTCGATATGCTTGACGTCACCCGCCGTCAGCCGGCCCTTCGAATAGGGGTAGCGACCGAAGGCGACGAGGTCGCGTACGCTGAGGCGTGCGGTGATATGGTTGTCCTGGCGCATGATCGACAGGCGGCGGGCAAGCACGTCGCCCGCCGTGCGGCTGACGTCGAGCCCGTCGACCAGAACCTGTCCCCTATCCATCGGCATCAGGCGGCTGACGATCGACAGCAGCGTTGATTTGCCTGCACCGTTCGGACCGATGATCGAGGTCAGCCCACCGGTTGGAAGCGTCATCGAGACCCGGTCGACGACAGCGTTGCTGCCGTAGGATTTGGTGACATCGCGGATTTCGATCATCGGACGGAGCCTCGGACAAGCAGGAAGATGAAGACAAGACCACCGACGAATTCGATGACGATGCTGAGCGCGGTGTTGAAGGCAAAGAGCCGCTCCAGGATCACCTGGCCGCCGACCAGCGTGACGATGGCAAGGCAGACAGCGATCGGCAGCACGAAACGGTGGCTCGCCGTCGGGCTGATCTGCCAGGCGAGGCTTGCGACCAGAAGGCCGAAGAACGTTACCGGTCCGACCAGCGCCGTGGAAACCGAGACGAGGACGGCGATGAGCACGAGCAGGATGGTGACTGTGCGGTGATGATCGACACCGAGGCCGATGGCGCTTTCACGGCCGAGCGACAGCACGTCGAATGTCGGAAACAGCCGCCAGAGAACGAAGGTGACTGCAGCGACGGCGATGGCGGAAATGCCGAGCAGATCGGCATTGACGGTGTTGAAGCTGGCAAACAGCCGATCCTGCAGCACCACGAACTCGTTGGGATCGAGGATCCGCTGCAGGAAGGACGAGAGGCTGCGGAACAGGCCGCCGAGAATGATGCCGACGAGCATCAGGAGATGCAGGCTGCGGGTGGCGCCTGAAAACAGCGCCCGGAACAGAAGCACGGAAAAGCCGACCATTGCCGCCGTCTCGATGACGAACTGAAGCCGCGGGTCGACGGCGTTGGCGCCTGCCGCCCCGAGCGCGAACACCATGACGGTCTGCAGCAGCGCGTACATCGCATCGAAGCCAATGATCGATGGTGTCAGGATGCGGTTTCCGGAGATGGTCTGGAAGAGAATGGTCGAGACGGCGATCGCATAGGCGACGAGGATCATGCCCGCAAGCTTGGTGCCGCGGAAGGAGAGGATGAACGCCCAGCTTCCCTTGGCGCCAAGCGTCATGAAGGCCAGCATCGACAGGAGCGCGAGCACTGCCGTCACAAGCAGCGTTCCGGCGGGCGATACCCTCTTGATGTCAGCCTGCATGGGCGCGCCTCGACAGCAACAGATAGAGGAAGACAACGCTGCCGATGACACCCATGACCGTTCCGACCGGGATCTCGTAAGGTGCGATGATCATGCGGCCGACGATGTCGCAGGCGAGCACCAGCCCTGCACCGGTGGCGGCGATCAGCGGCAGGGTGCGCCTGAGATTGTCACCGACCACGAGGCTGATGACATTCGGCACGATCAACCCCAGGAACGGCACCATGCCGACGGTGGCGACGACCGTGGCCGTCACCATCGATACGATGCAAAGCCCGAGCGTCACGACCTTGTTGTAGTCGAGGCCGACATTGCGGGCGATGTCCTCGCCCATCCCGATGACGGTGAAACGGGCAGCGGTAACATAGGCGATCAGCGTCAGGGCAAAAGCGATCCACAACAGTTCGTAGCGGCCGCGCAGCACGCCGGAGAAATCGCCCGACATCCAGGCGCCCATCGACTGCATCATGTCGTATCGGTAGGCGATGAAGGTGGTGACCGCGCTGATGACGCCGCCGAGCATGATGCCGACAAGAGGCACCATCAGCACTGAACGGAGCGGGATCTGGCGCAGAATCTTGAGGAACAGTGCCGTGCCGGCGAGCGCAGTGAGGGCGGCCACGGCCATCTTGCCGGCGACCGGCAAAGTGGGCGCGAAGATCATCGTCACGAGCATTCCAAGCGCCGCCGATTCCGCCGTACCTGCGGTCGATGGTTCGACGAAGCGGTTGCGGGCGAGCATCTGCATGATGGTGCCGGCGACGGCGAGCCCGGTTCCGGCGAGCATCAGTGCAAGCGTACGCGGCACCCGGCTTTCGACGATCAGCAACCAGCCGCGCCCGTCGCCGTCAAGCCCGGAGGCGAGGCTGCCGACACCGGTCAGGACGCTGACGACGGCAAGCAGCAGGATGACGGGGACGGCAATCAGGAGTGACTTCATCGATCGGTCTTTACGTGCGCCGGTGCTTCAGTGAATGGCCCTTCGTGGCCCGCTTGTTGCCGTTCATCCTTCCGTTGCCTCCGAGCAACTTGAGATCGGTTTTACTTGCATCCGTCTCGGCACCGCCAAGCGGCGGACGGGAACTGAGCTTCCTTCATATATATGAGATGGTTAGTCAAGTTTCGTCGTGCCAAGCGCCATTGTCGGATGGTCGCATGCTGGCTCGTCGCTTTTGCACGACAGCAAACGGGCTTGTTGCCCTCTTTGGAAAATCGCGCTAGGACGGCTTAAAACATGAGGAAATAAGTCATGAATGTATCTCTATTTTCTAATGCTCTTCGTGGCGCCGTCCTGACGGCCGTCCTGGCTCTGGCGCCTGCCGCTGGCGCCGAAACGTTGAAAATCGAGCACAGCAGCGGCACGGCGGATGTCGAAAAGTCCCCGAAGACGGTGCTGGTTTATGATTTTGGCATGCTCGAAACTCTGGATATGCTCGGCGTGCCTGTCGCCGGCGTTCCCGGTTCTGCCATCCCGCCGTCCCTCGAAAAATACAAGTCAGATACCTATCCGAAGATCGGTACGTTGTTTGAACCGGACTATGAGGCGGTCAATGCTGCCGAACCCGATCTGATCATCGTCGGCGGCCGTTCGCAGTCGAAATATGCTGAGCTTGCCAAGCTCGCGCCGACCATCGACCTGACCAACGACGACAAGGACCTGATCGGCAGCGTCAAGAAGAACGCCGCCATTCTCGGCCAGATCTTCGGCAAAGAGGCGGAAATCAAGGCTGCGTCGGACAAGCTCGACGCCTCGATCGTCAAGCTGCAGGGTGTCGCCAAGGATGCCGGCACCGGCCTCATTCTGCTGACGACCGGCGGCAAGATCAGCGCCTACGGCAAGGGTTCGCGCTTCGGCGAAATCCACGACATCTTCGGCGTCGAGCCGGCCGATCCGAAGCTCGAGGTCGCAACGCACGGGCAGGCAGTGTCCTACGAATATATCCTCGAGACCAATCCGGACTGGATCTTCGTCGTCGACCGCGACGCGGCGATCGGCCAGGAAGGCCAGCCGGCCGCGGCCCTCCTCGACAACGAACTGGTGCGCCAGACCAAGGCCTGGAAGAACGAGCGGGTCGTCTATCTCGATTCAGCCAAGCTTTACCTGACAAGCTCGGGTCTGAAATCCGAACAGGATATCGTCGATCAGCTGACGCAAGCGCTGAGCAAGAAATAGGCTTGAACTTTTCACGAGGGGCGGCTGGAGATCATGCCGCCCCTCGTCGTGCCTTTGCCTGCCCATCGATCCCATGCAGATTGGAGAAGACTATGTTGAAAGCCACGAGCGGTTTTACCACCGAACGCGCCTCGCAATACCTGCAGCAGATGTCCAAGCATTTTGCGCACAAGACATCGGTCGAATATACCGAAGTGGATTCGGTGGCGGCGATTGGTGTGAGCACCGCGCGCATGACTGCCCACGGACATCAGCTGTCGTTCGTCGCGGAATCGCCAGATGCCGAGGCGCTGGCGGAATGCAAGGACGTGATCGAACGCCACATCATCCGCTTCGCATTTCGCGAGGAGCTGAAGGCTCTCGACTGGACCGAAACCGCGGAGTGAGCGGTCGGTCGTCTCCTGCTTCCACGCCTTCAATGCTTTATTCGTGACCCTGTTTCTCCAGGCTTGCCCGGCCGGGCCTGCAGGTGCGCCGAAATGCCTGATGGCAGCGATGGTTCAAGCAAGGGAGGTGCCGTCGGGAGCCGCACGGATGCATCGAGCGTTCGTTTCGGCGCCACCAGGACCCTCGGCGGCGATGGGATTGACACCGGGGTTTGCGCTGGTTCGGGAACCTCGTCCTGTTGGCCTTGCAATGCTTCCCTCAGGCGAATGACAGCGTCACGTGCTTTCAACTTGCAGCGCAGGTGATCCGGATCGTCCGAGAGGATGTCTTCGAAGCTCGTGAAAATTCCGAGGGCTTCCTCGCCTCGGCCAGTTGCGCACAAGGCGACGCCGAGCTTGTAGCGCACGAGGCTGAGGAGCGGGTGGCGGGCGAGCAGTGCTTCGAAGGTTTCGGCTGCTTCGCCGTAGTGTCCCTGCGCCATCTGGCTGTCCCCGAGCCGGTGCTGGATCTTGCCGGCACCCGGCATCGTCGCAAGCAGCCCCTTATAGAGATACTCGGCCTCGTCGTGCTCGCCCTTGTCGTCGAAAAGCTGGGCGAGGCCATAGCGGGCGCGGGTGTGTGTCGGCATGGTGTGGATGACCTGCCGGTAACCGGGTTCTGCCCGATCCAGCCGTCCCTGCTTGTGTAGCTCAACGGCGCGCTCGTAGACATGTTCGATGCTGCGCGGGTTGAGGCAGTTGCGCAGATTGCGGCCGGATAGCGTTCTGACAAGCATGCTGCGAATACGGCGTTCCTCGACACCGAAGGCGTATTTATAGGCCTCATTGCCGCGCAGGAAGTCGTAGATCCGGTATCCCTCGGCAATCGCATCGCGAATGGAAAAGCCGTGCAGCAAAAGCCCTGGGGAAGGGGTGGTCCATTCCTCGTCGCGACCGGTGATGTAGAACAGAACCGTCTTCTTCTGCCGATCGAGCAGATTGGCAAGCACACCGAGCGGCCGGTCCTGATACCAGAGAACGGGAACGTCGAGCGCACCCTGATTGAAAGCGTCGAGCAGCATCTCCCTTGTCAAGGTGATCAGGCGGTCGACCTTGCTGCCCTTGCGCTCCGCCCATTTGATGCGCCACAGCCGGAACAGCGTGTCGAGATCACGTTCGATCGTCTCACTCGTCGCGTGTGTAATGCGGTAGTCGGACGACGCCTCGACCATGCGCATGAAGCGTCTGAGTTTCTGGCGGGTCTGGGCGCTCATATGCGTTGCGAGATACGCCTCCCAGCTTTCCGGCAGGACCACATAGGGGCAGATGGTATTGTCGATGTTGTCAGAATTGCTGCGCTCGTTGCTTTTCTGCGAGAATTCGGTTTGCGGAAAGGCCGCCAGAAGACGATCGAGCCGCGAAGAGGCGGTGTAGAAATAATCGAACGTGAGGGTCGTCCAGTTCTCCCTGCCGATATAGGCGGAGAAGGCATCGGCCGCCGCGTCCTCCAGGCCGGGCCGACACAGGAAGCCGGTGTAATCGGCACCGTAGTTGCCCGCCATCCGGATTTCGTCGCAGAAGAGGTTGGTCTTTTCGTCCTGGTAGGTCGATACCTTCAATGGCAGGAAGGCGCAGTAATGGGCATCGCCTTCCTGCTTCAGCGCCAGAACAAACCAGCGATGACGGTGCGACAGATACTTGTGCAGCCATTGCCAGGAAAGAAACAGATGGGCTTCTGGATCTTCGAAATAGATCCTGTCCCAATCTTCGCGAATTTTCTCAAATTCTTCTAAAGTCTCAAAAATATCTATTTTCATAACGCCCTCGGTACGCAACTAAAAAATACAATTATTAAAGAATATATCCGGCTCGTTTGTTTGCAAAACGACCTTAGGTACTAGTCAAACCATAGCTCGGCTGTACTAATGATATCATCCGAATGCGCCGTGTCGTCTACGGACGATCGAGGCCACGCTTCCGCCTCAAGAGCATTTCCAGGAAAAGTGCGAAGCGGTTTTCCGTCAGGAAATGCGTGAAAACTGAGTGCCAGAGCATTTCCAGGAAAAGTGCGAAGCGGTTTTCCGTCAGGAAATGCGCAAAAACTGGGTGCCAGAGCGTTTCTGTGACGCTGTCTAGACCGGAAACGCTCTAGATCGAACGCTCGTCGAAATTCGGCCGGGAGCGAATGAACGCCCACAGGCTTTTGCTGATCTCGGTGATCTCCTGGATTGCGGCTTCGAGCCGCTCCAGCTCGCGGGCATCGAGCTGCTCGACCTTGCCGTAGCGTATGTCCTTGTCGCCTTCCACCAGGCGCATCAGCTGGGTGCTGGAAATCTCGCCCTGCTCGTCGAAGGAGTAGATGCAATGGTTGTACTTGTTGCGCATCTTCGACTGCTGCTTCAGCCGGTCCATGATCGAAAGAACGTTGTCGCGCGTGTCGACGGGGATCGCCGGCAGCTTGGCTAGGCGTTCGGTCAGATCGATGCGGGCGCGCGTGGTGTTCAAGGTCAGGAAGACGACGATCGCCTGCTCCTTGTCGACACTCAGCAGATGGGCAATGACGTAGATCAGCAGGCTTTCGGTATTGGTCCAGACATAGTTGAGGCGGCCGACAAGCAGAAGCACCTCGTGTATCGCTGCCATCAAACGTCTCCCCTATCCGCCACCGGTGGCACCCTGCCATCACCGACGATGCGCATCTTGACGGAAATACACGCGCCTTCAAGGCGCGTGCCGCTCGCCGGTGAAAACCCGAAACCTGCAGGCCGGTCCTGTCTTGCGCGGACTTCATTCGCAGCCTCCCCGCTTCGCCTCAGGTTTCCTTGAAGGCGCGCGACATGCTGTCGGTGATCGGCTTCGTCAGATATTCGAAGAAAGTGCGCTCCGACGTGGTGATCAGCACTTCCGCCGGCATGCCCGGCACCGGATGGAAACCGTGGATGCGGTGGATCTCGCTGACGGGAACCTCGACGCGGACGATGTAGACATCCCGCTGCTGGCCGCCGCTTACCTCTTCGACCGAGTCGGCGGAGACGTAAAAGACCTTGCCGCTCAGCACCGGCGTCGTGCGGCGGTTGAGCGCCGACAGACGGATGGTCGCGTCCTCGCCCACGCGCAATTGATCGATGGAGGTTCGCAGCACCTGCGCCTCGATGATCAGCGGCACGTTGGCCGGCAGAATTTCCATGATCGGCTTGCCCGTCGCGATGACGCCCCCGGCGGTGTGAAAATAGCTGCGCACCACGGTGCCGTCGACGGGCGACCGGATGGTGGCACGGCCGAGAACTTCGCTTGCCTCGCGTAATTGCTCGCGCACGCCATCGAGGTCGGATTCGGCAGCTTCAAGTCCATCGAGCGCCGCTTGCTTGTTGGCATTGACGGCGATCACCGCCTCCTGGCGATAGCGGTCGATCTGCGACAGGCTTTCCTTGACCTCGGCGTCAAGTCGGCCGATCTCGCCCATGGCATCGGCAGCAGCGCGGTCGAGCGCCATCAGTTCCGATTTCTTGATCAGGCCGCTTTCGGCCAGCTTGCTCTTGGCGGCGCGCTCCTCGTTGAGAATGTCCAGTTGCTTGTTGAACGATTCCTGCTGGCGCTCGTAGCCTTTGGCGCGGAACTCCAGTGACTTGATGTTCTGGTCGATGAGGTTCAGCTGATCGTCGAGCTTGATCTTCTTGCTGTGGAAGTTGACGTTCTGGCTCTCGATGATCGCGTGGATATCGGGATCGCTCGCCTCTTTCTTGACGATGTCGGGGATCTTGAACGTGTCGCTGCCCATGGCTTCGGCGCGCAGCCGCGAGACCACCGCCTCCAGACGCAGCCGCTTCAGATTGAGCGCGCGCTCGTTGGCGCGCGACGGCGTCTGATCGAGCTTGACCAGAATGTCGCCGGTCTTGACCTTGTCGCCTTCGGCCACCAGCATCTGCTCGATGATGCCGCCTTCGAGGTGCTGGATGATCTTGTTGTTGCCGTTGGCGACGAAGCTTCCCTGGGCAATGATCGCGGCCGCCAGAGGGGCTGCGAAAGCCCAGTAGCCGAAGCCGCCGAATGAGGCGAGGATCAGCGCCAGGCCCGCCATGCTGTGCAGCTTGATCGATCGCGGCACCTCCGAATACCACTCGACGACATGTTCTTCGGCGGCGTTCTTTTTCTCGCGGCTCATGGTCATTCTCCGGCGATACGGGGTGCGGACTTCTCGTCCTTCGGCTTGGCGCCGATGGCCGCAAGCACGTCGTTGCGCGCACCGAACATGGCAACCGTGCCTTCGTTCAGCAACATGATCTTGTCGACGCATTGCAGCAGCGCCGGACGCTGGGTGATGGTGACGGTGGTGATGCCCTGCTTCTTGGCATGCAACAGCGCCCGGGCAAGCGCCGCCTCGCCATTGCTGTCGAGATTGGAATTGGGCTCGTCCAGCACCACGAATTTCGGGTTGCCGAAGAAGGCGCGTGCGAGCGCAATGCGCTGTTTCTGCCCGCCGGAGAGCGGCGCGCCGTCGGCAGCAACGATCGTCTCGTAGCCTTGCGGGAACGAGGCGATCAGTTCGTGCACGTCGGCAAGAACGGCCGCTTCAAAGATCGCGCTGTCTTCGACATCGTCGCGCATGCGCGAGATGTTGGCCTTGATGGTGCCCGGGAAGAGTTGCACGTCCTGCGGCAGATAGCCGATGCTTTCGCCAAACTGCCGTTGGTCCCAGTTTCTCAGGTCCATGAGGTCGAGGCGGACATTGCCGGAGGTCGGAACGATCGAGCCGACGAGCATCTTGCCGAGCGTCGTCTTGCCGGAGCCGGAATTTCCGATGACGGCGAGCGATTCCCCTTTGTTGAGCGAGAAGGAAATGCCGTTGAGGATCACCCGCTTCTGCGGCGGCGGCACGAACAGGATGCGTTCGACATCGAGCCGGCCTTCGGGCTTCGGCAGGCGCAATCGCGGGAAGTTCAACGGCGAATTGACCAGCAGCTGCTTGATCCGGCCATAGGCGGCACGCGAATGGTTGAGCTGGTTCCAACCTTCGATCGCCCCTTCGACAGGCGCAAGCGCACGCCCGGAGATGATCGACGCGGCAATGACCATGCCGCCGGTGATGTGTCCGTCCATCGACAGGTGCGCGCCCCAACCGAGCAAGGCGACCTGGGTGAACATCCGCACCGCCTTCGACGCGCCGGTAAAGACGATGCTTCGATCCTGAGCGTAGACCTGCGACTTCAAGGAGCCTGCGGTTTCGCGGCCCCACATCTTCACCGCTTCCGGGATCATTGCCAGGGCGTTGATGATCTGCGAATTGCGCGCCATCGAATCCAGGTGGAAATTGGCGCGGCTGAGGAAGGCATTGGCTTCGCTGAACGGCTGTGACGTCGCCTTCTGATTGAGGTAGGCGATCACGAACAGCACGACGCAGCACATGATGACGATCAGGCCGAGCTGCGGCTGGATGATGTAGACCACCACGACGAAGAATGGCATCAGAGGTGCATCGAGGAACGAGATCAGGGTGCCGGAGACGATGAAGGAGCGCAGCTGCTGAAGGTCGCTCAGCACCTGATAGTCGCGACCGTTGCCGTGCAATGATGCTCGTGCGGCGGCACTCAAGATGGGCGCACCGAGCTGGACCTCCATTTCGACCGCCGTGCGCATCAGGATGAAGCGGCGGATGGAATCGAGGATGACCTGAAGGACGATGGCGCCGAGCACGGCGATCGTCAGCATCACCAGCGTATCCTGCGAGCGGCTGGTCAGCACCCGGTCCGAGATCTGGAACAGATAGATCGGAATGGCGAGGACCAGCACGTTGATCGCGATGGTGAAGGCGATGACGATCATCATGTTGCGGCGAACGATGGCCATACCGTTGCGCAGGCTCGCGGCAAAATTGACCGGTCCCATACGCTTGTGGAACGTGTGCTTGTCGCCGCCACCGCCACCGCCGCCACCGTTGCCATCGGTGGGCACACCGTTGTTGCCGCCGCCATCGCGCACGGTCGGACGGCGGTCATTCTCCTTCAGCGGCCCCGGGTCGTTGTCGATCGTCTGTGGCAGGGGGCGACCCGGTCGGCTCTTCACATCATCGGCCGGGTCGCTGTCGTTGCCACGACGCGCGGTGATTTCCGGTTGAGCAGGGTTTCCTTGTCCGTCGAGCGGTTTGGCTGGCGGCGCTTCTGCCGGAGGAACCTGTTCCGGTGCAACCTTGGCGACCGGCACCTCGACGATCGGTGCTTCCATCGGCACCACTTTGGCTTCGACGTCCTGCAGCGGCACACTTTCTCGGCTCTGCCACAACGCGCCCTCGTGCCGCGGCCCGAAATGATAGCCGGCCTGTTTTTTCTCGGTATGACGGATGGGGTTTGCCAGGGAATGGGTAACGGCCAGCAATTCAGCATCGGAATCGTCGTGGGCCACGGGCGTTTCGGTGCGTTTCGTGGGCTCGGAAACGGCTTCCTGTTTCGGTGCGTCGTCGTCCCGCGTCATGCGGATATCGAGCCCGACTTTCCGCAGGCCTTCGACGGCCTCGTTGATCGCGGCGATGCATTTGTCGGTCAATGCAGCTTCGAGCTCGTCGACCGCTTCCAGAACCGGCTCACTCTGTACCGGCGTTCTGCCCGCACCGCCACGCCATTTCGAAAGATCGTTCATGCCTTCTCCCCGTCATTTTCTTGTCAGGTCAGCACCGTGTGCATGACGTCGTTCCATTGGCCGTTGGACCAGGACATGTCATGGCCGGCGTCGATGACCGTGTCGGTTTGATGCGATGGCGTGTTGTCGTCGCCGATGAAGGCGATGACTTCATTGGCAAGTCGGTCGCCCTTGGGCGTCACGTCCGATGAGCAGCTGTCGTTATCGACGATGCCGGCCTGGATCAGGATGGCATCGGAATAGACTTGTCCGCCGACATAGGTCGTGTGACCGAAGCTGTCGTAATCGATGATCTGAGCGGTGTTGACGATCGTGTTGCCGCCGGTGTGGATCGTGACGTCGGCGCCCGGGTTGTTGTCCAGGATCTTGTTGGCGATATAGCTGACCGAGTCGGCGTCGCCGAGAACGCTGATCTGCTTGATGACGTTGACGTCATAGAGATTGCCGGTGATGTAGAGAACGTTCAGGCCTTCATAGCCCTGGAAATTGAAGTCCTGCGAGAAGCCGGAAGGCAGCTCGTTGACGCGATCGTTGATGTTGTCGACCGCTTTCTGGATGTAGTCGGGCATCGCCTCGAAGCGATCGTTTGCACCGATGTTCTGGATCGACGCCTGGTTCCAGATCAGGTTTCCGCTCTGGTCGACGGTCATGCCGTTGCCGGCTGTGATGCCCTTGACGTGGTCGTTGTCGTAGAACACGGCGACCTGGGTGATCATGTTCATGTCCAGGATCCTGCCGCCGACGATCACCAGGTCATATTGATCGCCGACACCGAGGAAGGATGCGAGGTTCACCACCACGTTGCCGCCGGTCAGGGCCGTCGTCTGGACGCCGCTGGTGGTAACGGTCACCGTGTCGTTGTCGTTGAGGAAGTTGTATTGCTCAACCCAATGCACGAAGGACACGTCGCCATCGACCATGCTGACGCGCCAGGAATTCGGAAAGATCGAGGACTGCGCGGCATCGTCGTCGTGGTCGGATGACCCGGAATGATGGGACTCACGGCCGAAATTGGCGATGTTCATCGCGACTGTGCGCGAGGCGGATTCGGCCGAGTTGTCGCGCAGAACCTTGTCCAGCTTGTCGTTGTCGGCATAGACAAAGGATTGGGAGATCACGTCGATCTGGTGGTAGCCCCCCATCACCGCGGTTACCGGGGCGATGATACCGGTCTCGACGATGCTGACGATGTTGGCGACGATGTTGGCACCGGCTTCGACGTAAACGGAGTTGCCGCTCTTGCCCTCTTCCTGGAGCGGGCCATCGGCCCCTTCGGGATCGGCAACCGGCTGCGCCAGCCCACGATCAGGCATGAAGTCGGCAAGAACGGGCGCTTCGTCGACGCGCAAGCCGTTGACGTAAACACCCTCGATGCTGTCGGCGGCCAAGGTGAAGTTGCCATTGTTGTCCAGCGGCAACGTGTCGGGAGACACCGTTACGGGAAGCGTGATCGTATCGTCGAGCGGATCGGCGTCGGTGGGTTGGTCCGCGAGCGCAACGGTCGCAGCGGGATCGGCGCTGGCTTCCGGGTCGCTGCCTGACGCCGGTGGCTCCGGTGGCCGGTTTGCCGCGGCATAGCTCGACACATCGTCGGCGATTTTCGAAAGGCCCTCATAGGTGTCGACGCGGGTATAGTTCGCGAAGGGCGTGGCATCCGTGGCCTGCTCGCTGAATTCGGCGAGCTTGTAGGTGACGTAGGTCGTGTCGCGGGCAGCCTCCGTCGTGTCGGTCGTGTTCAGCACATCGTCGTCGCGCACCATGTTCGCCTGCACGACATGGGCGATGACCGAGCCGGGTCCGTCGTGGACGACCAGCTTGTCTTCGATGGGGGCGTCGTCTGGTTGGCCGAAGTTGCCGAACACCTTTCCGGGAACGACGTTGGCAGAAAGGGCGACCGCATCGGCAAAATGATCGCCGAAGCCCCGAATGCGCCCGAAGAGATCCACTTCGGCAATGTCGTCGGAGGGTGCCCGGTAGGGCACTTCAGGATCGTAATCGATCAACTGGAACGGCGAGGTGAAGCCGGTCGTCCTTGCTTCGCCCTCGTCGAGCTGTTGGATGCCCTCTTTGAGATCACCGCCGTCGAGCTGCTTTTGTCTCAGCCGTGCTTCATCGGTATCCGCCTCGAACATACCGATAAAGTGGGCGATGACTTCATTGACTTTTTCCGTATGCATCGTCCCGATCCTTCCCTTTTTTCCGCATCAAAGGGAGACTTCGGCGGGCTTAGACAGGCATGCCCCGGTAAAAGATACGAACCGATCCGAAATCAAGTTTCCGCGACTGCACCGGCCACGGAGGGCCGGTGCAGTCTTCTTTTGTGAAATGGATCGATCAGCCGTCGGTGTCGTGTCCGACATCGGTGGTATGCGAGTTGCCGCCAATGACGCTGGAGTCGACAGAGTTGCTGACGAGGTTCGCGCCCTGGACGATTTCCTGATGAAAGCCGGAATTTGCCAGGATCGCAGACGAGTCCGACGTCGTGCTCCCGTTGATACCGTCGCCGGCCTTGAGATCCCAATCCGACTTGGTGTCGAAGTTCAGGCCATCGCCGCCATCCGAATGCCCGCCATCTGCGCGCAAGTCGTTGTTGGCGTCGGCGTTGTTCATCTTGAAGTCGTAGGCCTGATCCTGATCGGCAAGATTGTTGGCCTGAACCACGCTGAAGCCGGTATTGTTGCCGGCGCCTTCCAGCGAGTTGTTCAGGATGTTGTCGACGTTCAGGTTGAACGAGAAGTCGTCACCGAGATTGAAGGTGAGGTCGCCACCGGCGATGCCGAGGTTGTCGAAGTCCTTGACGTCCTTGAGCGTCGCAAAGTCGTCGTCCGATTTGGTGATGATGTCGTTATCGGATGACGAGTAGTTGTTGCGGTTGTCGCCGTTTTCGTTGGCTTCGGTCTTGATGTCGGTATCGATGTCGGTCTTGGTGGTAACCTTGCTGTCGTAATCCCACTCGTAGGAATTGTCGCGGTTATCGCCATTGTTCTTCTGGTCGATGTCGGTCTCGACCTTGCTGTTGTCCTTGTAATCGTAGTCGTAATCGTAGTCGGTCGAGCTGTCGGTGTAATTGTTGCGGTTGTCGCCGTTTTCGTTGGCTTCGGTCTTGATGTCGGTATCGATGTCCGTCTTGATATGGGTGTCGTTGTCCTGCGAACTATCGCTGTAATTGTTGCGGTCATTGCCGTTGGCGATGCCAACGTTGCTCGTTGAGCCGTCGTCAACGTTCAGATCATTGGCGGCACTGGTTGCCAGTCCATCGGCGAGAGCGCCGACTTTCAGATCATCATCGGCCTTGATGCTATCGTCGAGCAGTGCGGACATGTGGTTCTCCTCCTGAGAAGGAGCCAGCACCGAAACCCCTACATCTTTTATGGGGTTTTTATCCGGGGCTGGCTCTTTTTTTTGAAGTTCAGATGATGCTCCCGCGGGATATTCATCTGTCGGGTTTCGATATATTTCAGTGTTATTTTAAATATATCTTTTTGGCGGTTTAATTACCGCACTCAATCATTACGTGTGATAATGTCGTTGTTTTTAATACTGGCTTACACGTTATTACGCTTACGCATTCACACGGTCCGCGAACCAGAACGCACACACATTTCCCTGGCTCGGATCGCACGAAACTCAAGTGCGACTTCAGGAGTTTCGCTCCGAATGCGGTGAGGCGATAGACATCAATTGGAGCTATTAGGCCCTTTTCTGGGCGAATATCGTGCGGTTTTTCTGGATTTTTCGCATCATAAGAGTTTGTTAAGATTTATGAATTTGTACGTTTAACAGGTGCTGGCGCTGACCCGACGAGTGCGCCCCAGAGTGGAGTGAGGTCTTGCCAGGCACCACGTGAAGTGGGATCCTCCTCGCCGAGGATAGCTATTAGGAAGTATTACTAGGTATTCTCTGGAGGCCGCGTCTGGCGGAGCACTATTTCTGGCGCCTGTCGCGGCCCTGGAGAGGGTGTCCGGGCTTGGGTCGCCGAAGGAAATGCAACAGATGGAAAGGCTGATTAGCCTGGGGTTAGGGCCGCTTCAGCCGTTCGAATATGCCTATGCTATACATTTGATTAAGGAATGACCCAAAGATGGTTCGATTTAGAACGATTTAAGGTCGATTCCGGAGGGCTTCTAATCCTTTTGGGTTGTTCCACCCCTCTTCTCTTTACGATACATTAGCTAGTGCGAATTTTCCGTCTGTGGGGTGAGTTCGCATTATTTCACTGGTTATGAATAAATTTGCTGAGATGGGCGTAACTCCGAGTCAGGCTGGCGCACCCATAAAAATAAATGGGAAAACCCAAGGAGGGCGTAATGCATCCTGAAGGCTCCAACGTGGGCGATTTTGAAGATAACAACAAAGCTTTGTCGCAAAAGAAAAAGATTGTCATGCTTGCCAAGATCGACCTGTTCGCCGAGTGCCTCATGCAGGCGGTCGGCTCGCGGTTTCCTGGCCATGACGTCGTCAGTCTTTCCGACCCCGACAATTTGCTCGACGGCAATCTCGTCGATGTAAGTCTGATCATGCTTTACCGCATGTCCCCCAAAACGTTTCCGACCATTCTGCGGACCATCCACGAGTTCCATCCCAAGGCCTCGATCGGGTTGGTGGTAGATAATGCCGAAGAGCTCGATCCGTCGATCGCCGGCTTCGTCGAAGAGCGGCTGATCCATGGCGTTCTTCCTCTCAATCTGCACCTCGATGTCTGCCTCGCGGCGATCGATCTGTTGATGAAGGGGGGCGAACATTTCCCCGCGGCGCTGTTGCGACGGCTGTCGGTGGACCCCTTTGCCTCGACCAAGCATTATGGCCGGCAGGCGGAAGTGTCCGATGCGGCAGTCTATGCCAATGCCGCAAAGCGGCGCCGGGAAGCCAGTCTGGGTGGGTTGACGACGCGCGAAGTGCAGATCCTCGATCTGATCTGCATGGGGACCCAGAACAAGATCATCGCCGATCGTCTTGGATTGTCGGAAAACACCGTGAAGGTCCACGTCCGCAACATCTACAAGAAGATGAACGTGCGCAACCGCACCGAAGCGGCATCGCGCTATTTCACCACCGACGCGGATTCCGAACACGCGGCAGGACCGTTTTCTTCGCGCTGGAAAAACTGACGCCGTAAGGCATCGGAACTGAGGCTTTTGCCGCCCTTCGTCTCTCGGCGAATGTGGGCGCTGGTGGACTCGGTTCGTATGTTTGCCTCGAATGCTCTCGTGTCGTTTTCAATTTTGCTGTGCCGATCCGGGCGGGCGCGGCAGGTGTTGTCGTGTCCGCAAACAAGGCCGCGATGCTGCGGATGTCGAGTGCCGAAAGGCAGTGGATGCATGGACAGTTAAAAGCGCTGATGCAGGATTTCGTCGCAGGAGGAATTTGCCTTTCTGCAGCCGCATGTCCAACCAGGTTGTCTTGGTGAAGTTAACTATAACTTTTAAACTAGTGGCTATAGCCACAATTACTTATATGTATAGTTGTGCCATGTTGATTCAACTATAACTATTATAACTTGACATTATTAGGTACCTTTCATTTATTATTTTGTATCCGCATTGACGATTGATTAATGATTTGCTAATCATCTTATATAGTGATTTCGGTGGAAGAATTCGTGGTTCTTCTTATTTTAAATTTATTGTGTCGGGTTGTGTTTTGAATTCTTGATAAAGATAATTTCCTTATTGTAGCTTTCATTCATGGCTCGTCTCCAATCACCAGATGCAATGGTGTGTATAATAATTGGAGGTGTGTAATGCGTAAGGTCGGTCGCGGTGAGCTGTCGGTCGTCGGCAGACAAGATTTTCTCAAGAAAGTTGCAGGCATACCCAAACGAATACTGGTGACCGGAGGCGGCGGATTTCTCGGGTCACATCTTTGCGAAAGACTTCTTTCCTTGGGGCACAGCGTTGTCTGCCTCGACAATTTCTCGACCGGGCGTCGGGAGAACCTTTCCCACCTTAGCGAGATCAGCCGCTTCCACATTGTGGAACACGACGTTCGCAAGCCCTTCCTCTTCGATGTCGACGTCATCTTCAACTTCGCTTCGCCGGCGTCGCCGCCGGATTACCAGGCCGACCCAGTGGGAACGTTGATGACCAACGTGCTCGGCGCCATGAACGTTCTGGAGAACGCTCGGGCCACCGGCGCCACGGTCGTGCAGTCCTCCACCTCGGAGGTCTACGGTGATCCGCTGCACAGCCCGCAGCGCGAAAGCTACTTCGGCAACGTCAACCCCATCGGGCCTCGGGCCTGCTACGATGAGGGCAAGCGATCGGCGGAAACCTTGTTCTTCGACTATCACCGCACCTATGGGGTGAAGACGAAGGTTGCGCGGATCTTCAACACCTATGGGCCGCGCATGCGCCCCGACGACGGACGTGTGATCTCGAATTTCGTGGTCCAGGCGCTGCTCGGCAAGGATCTGACGATCTATGGCGACGGCCAGCAGACGCGCTCCTTCTGTTATGTCGACGACCTCATCGAGGGCTTCATCCGGCTGTCGATCTCGGACGACAAGTGCATCGGTCCGATCAACCTCGGAAACCCGGGCGAGTTCACGGTTCTCGAACTTGCCGAGATGGTCCTCTCGATGACCGGCTCGCGCTCGTCGATCGTCCATCGTGCAGCGGCCGTCGACGATCCGCGTCAGCGCCGACCGGATATTTCCCAGGCCATGGCAGAGCTCGGCTGGGAGCCGAAGGTCGCGCTCCGCGAAGGGCTTCACCGCGCCATTGCCTATTTTGATCGCCGCCTGGGCACATCGGATCTCGCCATGGCGGGAGAGGCGGTATGATATGTCGCGCGTCGTTCTTGTCACCGGCGGAGCCGGCTTCATAGGCAGCCATACGTGCAAGCGCCTCGCCGAGGCCGGCATCCTGCCCGTTGTCTTCGACAACCTGTCGACGGGGCATCGCACCAATGTCCGCTGGGGACCGTTGGTCGAGGGAGGGCTTGAAGACACGGGACGGATCGTCGAGGCGATCCAGACCTTCAGGCCCGAATGCCTGATCCATTTTGCCGCCTCCGCCTATGTCGGGGAATCGGTCGAGGATCCCGGAAAATACTATCGCAACAATGTCGCCGGCAGCGTTTCGTTGCTCGAGGCCTGCCGTCAGGCGGGGCTGAACCGCATCGTCTTTTCCAGCACATGCGCGACATATGGCGTGCCGCCGCGTTTGCCGATCACCGAGGACACGGTCCAGCTGCCGGTCAATCCCTACGGCCGCACAAAACTGATGATCGAGCTGATGCTTGGCGATTATGCCCGGGCCTACGGGTTCCGATCCGTCGCCCTGCGTTATTTCAATGCTGCAGGCGCCGACCCTGATGGGCAGCTGACCGAGCGGCATGACCCGGAGACCCACCTGATCCCGCGGGCATTGATGGCCGCGGCCGGGCGTGTCGACAGGCTCGACGTCTTCGGCGATGACTATGCGACGCCGGACGGCACCTGCATCCGCGACTACATTCACGTCGTGGACCTGGCCGAGGCGCATGTTGCCGCTGTCGATTATCTGCGCAACGGCGGCGACCCGCTCAAGGCCAACCTCGGTTCGGGCCGCGGCACATCCGTCCGACAGGTCATCGACGCCATTCACCAGGTCACCCGCAAGCGGGTTCCGGTCCAGCTTCTGGCGCGTCGGGCCGGCGATCCGCCGGTGCTTTATGCCGACACGACCTGGGCACGCCAGACGCTCGGCTTCCGGCCGCAGCTGTCCGATATCGAAACCATCATCAAAACGGCCGCCCCCGGCTTCGGGCTGGAGGTGCGGTCATGACGAGCAGGTTCTCATCCGTCGAATTCGCCGGGACCGACGCGTCGGTAGCAGCGCCAGCAGGGGATGCGCCGGTGCCGCTCGTCGCGCTCTTTTCCAAACGCATGCGGATTGCGAACGCTTTCGGCATCGCAGCCTGGGGGGCGGCGTTCCTGTACTTCTGGGCCTGGTGGCTCGACCCCACCCATGTCACCCATTGGCCGTCCTACGTCATGATTACGATCGTGGTCGGCTGGATCACGTTGCTGCCCGCCTATTTCATCTTCATTTTCGCAGGCGCCAAGGTGGCGGGGAAGAGCGGCCGGGCCGTACCGCCTGGGCGTATCGCCATGGTGGTGACCAAGGCGCCGTCGGAGCCTTTCGCCGTTGTTCGAAAGACGCTGCTGGCGATGCTCGACCAGATCGGCTGCGACTACGACGTGTGGCTGGCGGACGAAGATCCGTCGCCCGAGACGGTCGAATGGTGCGCGCGGCAGGGTGTGTTCATTTCGACGCGCAAGGGTGTGGCAGACTATCATCGCGCCACCTGGCCGCGGCGCACCCGCTGCAAGGAGGGAAACCTCGCCTACTTCTATGACCATTACGGCTACGACCGCTACGATTTCGTCGCCCAGTTCGATGCCGATCACGTGCCCGAACCGACCTATCTCGTCGAGGTTCTGCGGCCGTTCAGCGATCCGAAGGTCGGTTATGTCTCGGCGCCGAGCATCTGCGATGCCAATGCGAAGCGCAGCTGGTCGGCGCGCGGCCGCCTTCACGCCGAGGCGAGCCTGCACGGCTCGCTGCAAGCCGGCTACAACAACGGCTGGGCGCCGCTTTGCATCGGCTCGCATTACGCCGTGCGCACCAGGGCGCTGAGAGAGGTCGGCGGCCTGGGACCCGAGCTTGCCGAGGACCATTCGACCACGCTGTTGATGAATGCCGGCGGCTGGAAGGGCGTGCATGCGCTGCAGGCGATCGCCCATGGCGATGGGCCTGCAACCTTTGCGGATCTCGTCATCCAGGAATTCCAGTGGTCGCGCAGCCTGGTGACGATCCTGCTCAAATATTCGCCGGTCTATGTGCCGCGATTGCCGATGCGGCTGAAATTCCAGTTCATCTTTTCGCAGCTCTGGTATCCGCTGTTTTCCCTGTTCATGGCGCTGATGTTCCTCATGCCGATCATCGCGCTGGTCATGGGCCGCAGCTTCGTCGCCGCCACCTATCCGGACTTCGTGCTGCATTTTGCGCCGCTGTCGCTGGTTCTGGTCGGGCTTGCCTATTTCTGGCGCTCCACGGGCACGTTCCGTCCTTTTGATGCGCGGGTGCTCAGCTGGGAAGGCATGCTGTTTCTCTTTGCCCGCTGGCCATGGTCGCTGCTTGGCTGTGTGGCGGCCGTGCGCGACCACATCAGCGGCTCGTTCGTCGACTTCCGTATCACGCCCAAGGGCACGGGGCCGGCAGCACCTTTGCCATTGCGCGTGATGATGCCCTACCTCCTGCTTTCGCTCGGCTCTGCCCTTGCGCTCTGGCTCGTCACCGATGCCGGGACGGCGCGCGGCTTCTACATCTTTACCGGCATCAATGCCCTTGTTTATGCGGGACTGGCCGCCACCATCCATATCCGGCATGCGCGTGAAAACCGGCTTGCGCTCGTTCCGCGCACAGCGATGACGGCACTGACCGGCGGCTGCCTCGTGATCATCTCGGTGCTGTCGGGGCAGTCAGCCATGCGCCACGGGGCGGAGGCGACCGAAGCCCTGTCACAGGGGCTCGGCTTCGTCGGGCTGACCGAAGCGAAGTTTTCGGTCGCCGGTGCCGGGCGGGGCGGGTCGGACCTCAGGGTCGTGCGGTTTCATTTGAAATGGAAAGGGTTTTCGCCAGCCGTAACAGACGCGCTGGGGAAAGGCTCCGGCGTGCCGGAGGTGACGGAGACGAGGGTTACCAGCAAGGTGGGGCGGCTTCAGGCATCGCTGTAAATTCAGCCTGCCTCAGCCCACCCCATCACACCGCGAACGGCCCTCAAGCGAGGAGAAAAAGTGATGAAACGGTCCATGAATGTATTGCTTCTGCCGCTTCTGCTGCCTCTCGCAGCCTTTGCGGCCTATACGGGCGCGCAGCCGGCCAGGGCGAAGATGGAGATCAAGCCGATCCCCTTGAGCGCCTACGAGGTCTATTCCCTCTACCGGAACAAGACCTGGCAATGGCCGACGGGCGGCGCTCGCTTTACCGCGCATGACAGGAAGCTCGTCGCCTTCGTCGATGACAAGGGCAAGCGCTCGTTTGCGGAAGGCAGCTGGTATGTCAGCGACCTCGGCATGATGTGCATGCAGGCAAGGTGGACGGCAGCCGATGGGTCCGGTCCTGCGCGCACCTGCTTCGGGCACAGCAAGATCGGCGACACGATCTACCAGCGGCGCGTGCCGAATGGCGATTGGTACGTCTTCAAGCATGCCAAGCCGAAGCCCGGCGACGAATACAGGAAGCTCGTCGCTTCCGACGCAATCACGGAAAAGGCGTTGCGCCTGAAGGACCAGTTCCAGGTCAAGAAGAGTGGTCGCAACCCCACAGGAGGATGACATGAAACGCAAATTGGCATTCGCCCTCTGCACGGCGCTCGCCCTTCATCTGGGGTCCGGCGCAGGTCTCGTATCCGCGTTGGCACAGGAGAAGGCCGATCTTGCCGCCAATGGCAGTGCAGGTCAGACTCAGACAATGGCCGACAAGCGCCCCGTCATCCACCCCGGCGGAACGCGGTTCGGGGCCTATGATCCACACGGCGATTTCGGCGGCCAGGCCGATGTTTCGACGGAGCATCTGTTCCTGCCGTGGGAAGACGTGGATCTGGAATCGCTGCGCCTGGCCGACGCTTACGCGCTTCAGCGCAAGCGCAAGCTCCTGGTCACCATCGAGCCCTGGTCCTGGTCGCTCGACTGGAAGCTGACACCCAATCAACTGCGCGACCGCACGCTCGCGGGCGACTACGATGCCAACATGGAAGCGATCGCTGGCATGCTGGCAGAGTTGAAGAGCCCTGTTATCGTGCGCTGGGGGCAGGAAATGGAAGACACATCCGGACGGTTCTCCTGGGCCGGATGGGTGCCACAGTACTACGTCAAGGCCTACCGCCACGCGATGGATATCGTGCGCAAGCGCGTCCCCAACGCGCAGCTGATGTGGTCGCCCAAGGGTCTGCCGAACCTTGGCGAATACTATCCAGGCGACGACTATGTCGATCTCGTCGGACTTTCGGTGTTCGGTCTCGAGCCGTACGACGCGATCGAGTACGGCGGGCCTCACACCTTCAAGCAGGCATTGAAGCCCGGCTACGATCTCGTCGCCAAATACAACAAGCCAATCTGGGTTGCCGAACTCGGATGGGAGGGTGGAAAACCCTATATGCAGCCGTGGATCGACGCGGCGACACAGCCCGATCCGGCCTTCCCCAATCTGGTCGAGGTTGTCTATTTCAACGATCGGGACGTGCATGAATGGCCGCACGATCTCGGCCGGCCGAACTGGCGCGTGGTCAACGACGCAACCAACTGATTGCGGCGCGACAGTGCCTGAACCAAAAAAGCCCCTCGCCAGCGGGCGAGAGGCTTTTACGAGAGTGAGAAAAGCGCCACTGCAAGAGTACCGAGGCGCTGCTCTTTGTTACTCGGCCGCCTGCGGCCCAAGTTCGCCACGACGGATCTGGTCCGCTTCGATCGATTCGAACAGGGCGCGGAAATTGCCCTCGCCAAACCCTTCGTCACCCTTGCGCTGGATGAACTCGAAGAAGATCGGTCCGATGACCGTCTTTGAGAAGATCTGCAGCAGGATCTTGGTCATGCCACCGTTCACCACGCCTTCGCCGTCGATCAGGATGCCGTGCTTCTTCATCCGCTCGATCGGTTCGTCGTGGCCGTGCACACGCTCGTGTGACATGTCGTAGTAGGTTTCCGGCGGACCCGGCATGAACTTCAGGTCATTGGCCGCCAGCCTGTCGGTGGCGTCGTAGATGCCGTCAGTGCCAACGGCGATGTGCTGGATGCCTTCGCCCTTGTACTTGCGCAGATATTCCTCGATCTGGCTCGTATCATCCTTGGATTCGTTCAGCGGGATGCGGATCTTGCCGCAGGGCGAGGTGATCGCACGGCTGACGAGGCCGGTAATGCGGCCGTCGATGTCGAAGAAATGGATCTGGGTGAAGTTGAACAGCTCGCGGTAGAAGGCCCACCACTTGTCCATGTTGCCGCGATAGACGTTGTGCGTCAGGTGGTCGAGATAATAGAAGCCGACGCCCTCCGGCTTCGGGTTGCGATCTCCGGTCCATTCGAATTCGGCCTCATAGGCCGAGCCCTTGGCGCCGTATGTCTCGACGAAATAGAGCAGAGATCCGCCGATGCCGACGATCGCCGGAACGTCGAGACACTTGTCGGTGCCGGAGTAGGGGACGGCACCCTTGGAAACCGCGTGGTCGAAGGCGTGCTTGGCATCGACGACGCGCCAGGCCATCGACGGGGCGCAGGGGCCGTGCTCGTCGACGAAGCGCATGGCATGGGAGCCCGGTTCGGCGTTCAGGATGTAGTTGATGTCGCCCTGTCGCCAGACGGTGATGTTCTTGGTTCTATGCCTCGCGACAGGGCTGTAGCCCATGCGGGCGAAGAGCTCGGCGAGCTTCTCCGGTTCCGGGTGGGCGAATTCGACGAATTCGAAGCCATCCGTGCCGGCCGGGTTTTCTGCCGTGATCGTTGCGGGCGGGGCGTCATGTGGGAACGGGCCCATCGGAAGTCTCCTCTTCAAGCTCTCCAGATCGCTCTGGCCTCCAAACTTCGCTGGAGTATGACGCAAATCCGATGCATGATGCTTGTATTCTTGCGTGTTTTGGGCAGGATGCCGCACGAAACGTGCAAAATGCTGTATAAGGATGCATGAATGGAGCAGCTTGACGGGTTCGATCTCAAGATCCTCAGCGAACTGCAGCGCGACGGGCATCTCACCAACAACGAGCTATCGGAGCGCATCGCCCTTTCGCCCTCGCAATGCTCGCGACGCCGCACTCGCCTGGAAGCCGAGGGGTTCATTACCGGCTACCAGGCGCAGATCGACCGGCAGAAGCTCGGGCTCGACCTCATGGTGGTGATTTCGGTAACGCTCGCCACCCACAACCGCGACAACGCCAAGCGCTTCGGCAAGCTGATCTCCAGCCTGCCGGAGGTCCTGGAGGCTTATGCACTGACCGGGGAGATGGACTATCACCTGCGGGTGGTGACACCCGACCTTGCCGGGCTCTCGCGCTTCGTCAACGATGTGCTTCTGCCGCATGACAGCGTGCAGCACGTCAAGACATCGATCGTGCTTGAAACCCTCAAGAGCTTCCAGGGCGTGCCGATTCCGGAACGCATGAAGGGCTGAGGTCGGTCTGGCATAAGGTTCATCGGCGGGAAGGGTGCTTTTCGACCTGGTCGATCGCCCGCTCGATCGCCTCAAGGCCGGTGCTGAGCGCCTTCAGGCCGCCGGCACCGATCAGGTCATTGAGTTGCGCCTGATAGGCGCTCGCGAGATCTGTCAGTTCACGATAGGCGGTCCGGCCGGCTTTGGTCAGTTCCAGATGTTCCAGTCGGCGGTCGTCCTGGTCCTCGCTGCGCTTCAGCCAGCGCCGCTCCTCCAGCGCCGAGACGGCGCGGCTGACCTTAGTCTTGTGCATGGCCGAATGGGCGCCAACATCCGTTGCCGTCATGGCGTTGCCGGCGCTTCCAAGCGCTGCCAGCGTGCGCCACTCCGGACGCGTCAGCTGGTAGCGTGCCTTGTATTCGGCCGCGAAGCGCACGGCGACGAACTCGGCGGCGCGGTTCAGTCTGTAGGGCAGGAACGCATTGAGCTCGAAGCCTTCGGCCGACATTCGTGGCATCCTTGATAGTTACAAAATCGATAGTTACGATTGCAACTAATAGGCTCGCAGCGCGCCACCGTCCACTCGGACTTCAGGTGACGCCCAAACGCATTGAACGTGCCTTCGCCTTCCGGGATCAGCTGTGATCGCCGACGGGGCAGGCACCTGAGGAGGAGGTTCAGGCCATGTTGGACAAGGCACAAAAGCAGGCGGGCGCCGGTTCGACCGCCGCTCACGCACTGGATTACATGCCGGGTTTCGGCAACGACTTCGAGACCGAGAGCTTGCCCGGCGCTTTGCCGCAGGGCCAGAACAGTCCACAGAAATGCGCCTATGGTCTCTATGCCGAGCAGCTTTCCGGCTCGCCCTTTACCGCGCCGCGCGGCACCAACGAGCGCTCCTGGCTATACCGCATTCGCCCGAGCGTGCGCCACACCGGGCGCTTCCAGAAGATTGATTACCCGCACTGGAAGACCGCGCCGCATGTGGCCGACCATTCGCTGGCGCTCGGCCAGCTGCGCTGGGGGCCGTTGCCGGAGCCTTCGGAGAAACTCAACTTCCTCGAAGGCATCCGCACGATGACGACGGCCGGCGACGCGCTGACGCAGGGCGGCATGGCCGCCCATGCCTATGCCTTCAATGCCGACATGGTCGATGACTACTTCTTCAATGCCGATGGCGAGCTTCTGATCGTGCCGGAATGCGGCGCCATCCAGGTGTTCACCGAACTGGGCAAGATGGATGTCGAACCCTCGGAAATCTGCCTTGTGCCGCGCGGCACGATGTTCAAGGTGACCCGCCTTGGCGAGGAAAAGGTCTGGCGCGGGTATCTCTGCGAAAACTACGGTGCCAAGTTCACGCTGCCGGACCGCGGTCCGATCGGCGCCAACTGCCTTGCCAATCCGCGCGACTTCAAGACGCCGGTTGCGGCATACGAAGAAAAGGAAACACCCTGTCGCGTGCATGTGAAGTGGTGCGGCCAATTCCACGTGACCGAGATCGGTCATTCGCCGCTCGACGTGATCGCCTGGCACGGCAATTACGCGCCCTACAAATACGATCTCAGAACCTTCTCGCCTGTTGGAGCGATCCTGTTCGACCACCCCGATCCGTCGATCTTCACGGTGCTGACAGCACCGTCGGGTGAAGAGGGCACGGCGAATATCGACTTCGTCATCTTCCCGCCACGCTGGCTTGTGGCCGAACATTCCTTCCGTCCGCCTTGGTACCACCGCAACATCATGAGCGAGTTCATGGGCCTGATCTATGGCCGCTACGATGCCAAGGAAGAAGGGTTCGTGCCCGGCGGCATGAGCCTGCACAACATGATGCTGGCGCATGGGCCGGATGCCACCGGCTTCGAGAAAGCGACAAACAGCGAGTTGAAACCGGTGAAGCTCGACCATACGATGGCCTTCATGTTCGAGACCCGCTTCCCGCAGCAGTTGACCCGCTTCGCCGCCGAACTGGAGACGTTGCAGGACAACTATATCGACTGCTGGACAGACCTCAAAAAGCGCTTCAACGGCACGCCGGAAGGCGATTGGTCTTGAGGGCACGGTTGGTTCTGCTCGGCAGCAAGGGTGGCCCGGCAATCCGTCCGGGCGGCCCTTGGCCGACCTCTTCGCTGCTTGAGATCGGCGGCCGCACGGTTGTCGTCGACTGCGGCCTTGGCGTCACCCGGGGCCTCACGGATGCCGGCGTCAACCTCAAGGCGCTTGAGCTGGTGTTCATCACCCATCTGCATTCCGACCACGTGCTCGAGCTCGGGCCGCTGATCCACACCGCCTGGACCGCCGGTCTTGCCACAGCCGTCAGCGTCTTCGGCCCGCCGGGAACGGCCGATTACTGGCATGGCTTTCTGCAGGCGATGAAATTCGACATCGATATCCGTATCATCGACGAGGGTCGGCCCGATCTGCGCCAACTTGTCGACATCGTCGAGTTTGGCGAAGGCGACGTTTTGGTCGAGGGCGGCTTGCGGGTTTCGGCGCTGCGCGTCGATCATCCGCCGGTCACCGATTGCTTCGCGCTGCGGTTCGACCATGCGGGGGCGAGCGTCGTCTTTTCCGCCGACACGGCCTATTTCCCGCCGCTTGCCGATTTTGCTGCAGGTGCCGACATTCTGGTGCACGAGGCGATGCTGGCGGAGGGCGTCGACCGGCTGGTGGCGCGCACCGGCAACGGTGCGCGGCTGAAGGAACACCTGCTCGCGAGCCACAGTTTTGCCGGGGAAGCCGGCATGATCGCCACGGCCGCCGGCGTGGGGCGACTGGTGCTGCACCATCTCATTCCGGCCGACGACGCTTTGATCGGCGAGGCGGATTGGGTCGCGGCCACGCGCAAAAGCTGGGCTGGTGCCTTGACGATCGCGTCTGACGGCCTTGTTGTGGAAGTTGCGGACGATTCGTCTGCGTAGAGGGAGGATTGCATGAAACTGGCGACACTCAAGGATGGTTCGCGTGATGGAAAACTCGCGGTCGTCTCCCGCGATCTCACCCGCTGCTCGGAAGTCGGGCACATCGCCCGCACGCTGCAGGCTGCACTCGACGATTGGGCCCACACCGGCCCGCGGCTCGAGCGCGTGGCCGAAGGCATCGAGACCGGCGCACAGCCAACGATCCGCTTCCACGAACACGATGCGCTTTCGCCGCTGCCGCGCGCCTACCAATGGGCCGATGGTTCGGCCTACGTCAACCACGTCGAACTGGTGCGAAAAGCCCGCAATGCCGAGATGCCGGCGAGCTTCTGGACCGATCCGCTGATCTACCAGGGCGGCTCCGACAGCTTCATCGCACCGCGTGATCCCATCCTGATGGCGGACGAAAGCTGGGGCGTCGACATGGAGGGCGAGATTGCCGTCGTCGTCGACGATGTTCCGATGGGCGCCTCGCTGGAGGAGGCACGCGCCGCGATCCGCCTGGTCATGCTCGTCAACGACGTGTCGCTGCGTGGCCTGATCCCCGCCGAACTCGCCAAGGGGTTCGGTTTCTACCAGTCGAAGCCGTCGTCGGCCTTCTCGCCGGTCGCAGTCACGCCGGACGAACTGGGCGATGCCTGGGACGGTGGCAAGCTGCACCTGCCGCTTCATGTCGACCTCAACGGCAAGCCGTTCGGTCGCGCCGATGCCGGCGTTGACATGACCTTCGACTTCGGTCAGCTGATCGCCCATGCAGCCAAGACGAGGCCGCTTGCCGCAGGCACGATCATCGGCTCGGGCACGGTTTCCAACAAGCTCAACGGCGGCCCCGGAAAGCCGGTCTCGGAAGGTGGTGCCGGCTATTCCTGCATTGCCGAGCTGCGCATGATCGAGACGATCGTCGGCGGTGCGCCGAAGACGCATTTCCTGCGGTTCGGCGACACCGTGCGCATCGAGATGAAGGACAAGGCCGGCCACTCGATCTTCGGGGCGATCGAACAGTCAGTCGGGCCTTACGAAAAGGCCTGATCGTGGGCAGCGCACGCGACGAGGGTGGCAGCATGGCCGAAACCGTTCTCTATGACTATTGGCGGTCGTCGGCCAGCTACCGCGTCCGCATTGCGTTGAATAGCCTTGACCAGGCCTATCGTTCGGTGCCGGTGGACCTGCTTGCCAGGGCCCATCGCCAATCCGATCATCTCGACCGCAATCCGCAGGGGCTGCTGCCCGTGCTCGACATCGACGGCGAGCGGTTGACGCAATCGCTCGCCATCATCGAATACCTGGCGGAAACGCGGGAAAAGACCGGCTTCCTGCCCGATGACGCCGCCGGGCGGCAGCGCGTGCGTGCGCTGTGCTATGCGATTGCCATGGACATTCACCCGGTCTGCAATCTCGGCGTCGTGTCCTACGTCATGGCCAATGCTGCGGATGGCGAGGCGGCGCGCCGCGACTGGATGCGCAAGTTCATCGGCGAGGGGCTCACTGCGTTCGAGCGCCTGCTCGACCACCCTGCTACGGGCAGCTTCTGCCATGGCGATACGCCCGGTATGGCGGATTTCTGTCTGGTGCCGCAGGTCTACAACGCCCGCCGCTGGGAGGTCGATCTCTCGGCCTGCCCGAAACTTGTCGCGATTGACCAGCGCTGCGCCGAGATCGACGCCTTTGCCCGCGCCCATCCCGACCGCACCCCGCGTTAGGCTTCTGAGCCCGCGTTGCCAAGCCGCTCCGTCGCCGTCTGGCCGGTTCCGTCCAGCCGATGTCGCGAATGGATCGACAGGCGATCGAAGGCCGCGCTAGTTTTCGCGGTGACTGGCCGTATAAGGGGGGCCGGAAAAACCTCTGGAGCGAGAGACAGATACCGATGAAAAGCTATGTGCTGACCGTCACCTGCAAATCCACCCGCGGCATCGTTGCTGCCATTACCGGTTATCTCGCGGAAAAAGGCTGTTACATCACCGACAGTTCGCAGTTCGACGACCTGCAGACGGGCCTGTTCTTCATGCGGCTGACCTTCATCAGCCAGGAAGGCGCAAAGATCGAGGAATTGCGGGAAGGCTTTGCGCCCGTCGTCAAGCGCTTCGACATGACCTGCGAGATCCGCGACAGCGAAGAGCGCATGAAGGTGGTGCTGATGGTGTCGCGTTTCGGCCATTGCCTCAACGACCTTCTCTACCGCTGGAAGATCGGCGCCCTGCCGATCGATATCGTCGCCGTCATCTCGAACCATTTCGATTACCAGAAGGTGGTCGTCAATCACGACATTCCCTTCCACCACATCAAGGTGACCAAGGACAACAAGCCGCAGGCGGAAGCCCGCATGCTGGAGATCGTCGAGCAGACGGATGCCGATCTCGTCGTGCTTGCCCGCTACATGCAGGTTCTCTCCGACCAGCTCTGCAAGAAGATGTCGGGCCGGATCATCAACATCCACCACTCCTTCCTGCCATCGTTCAAGGGCGCCAACCCCTACAAGCAGGCCTATGAGCGCGGCGTGAAGCTGATCGGCGCGACGGCGCACTACGTCACCGAGGATCTCGACGAAGGTCCGATCATCGAGCAGGACATCGCCCGCATTACCCACGCCCAGAGCGCCGAAGACTATGTCTCGATCGGCCGCGACGTGGAAAGCCAGGTGCTGGCGCGGGCTGTTCACGCCCATATCCACCATCGCTGCTTCATCAACGGCAACCGCGTCGTCGTCTTCCCGGCAAGCCCGGGCTCCTACGCCTCTGAGCGCATGGGTTAAGCAGCGGTGTGATTGGGTCTCTCGCCGCCAAGCGGGGAGAGACCTAAGGGGCAATTGCCCCCTGAAAACGAGAGGCGCCACCGGTTCGACCGGTGGCGCTCTTTTGTCAGTGCAACAGCTCCAGCCCGACGGCCGTCGCCTCACCGCCGCCGATGCAGAGCGAGGCGATGCCGCGCTTGACGCCCTTGGCGCGCATGGCGTGCAGGAGCGTCACGATGATGCGGGCGCCGGAGGCGCCGATCGGATGGCCGAGCGCGCAGGCGCCGCCGTTGATGTTGACGATCTCGTCTGACAGACCGAGATCGCGGATTGCGGCCATCGCGACCACGGCGAAGGCCTCGTTGATTTCGTAAAGGCCGACGCTGCCCTTCTCCCAGGCAAGTTTGGCCATCAGCTTGTCGATCGCGCCGATCGGTGCCGTGGTAAACCAGGCCGGTTCCTGCGCATGGGCGGCATGGCCAGCGACGACGGCAAGCGGCGTCAGCCCGCGCTTTTCCGCCTCGCTCGCACGCATCAAAATCAGCGCCGCTGCACCGTCCGATATCGACGACGAATTGGCAGCGGTCACGCTGCCACCATCACGAAAGGCGGCTTTCAGCTTCGGGATCTTTGCCGGATCCGATTTGGTCGGCTGCTCGTCGCGATCAAGGTTGGCGGTCTGCCGCTTGCCGGCGCCGCTGACGGCCACCGTTTCCTCGGCAAAGGAACCATCTTCGGCTGCCCGATTGGCGCGCTCCAGCGAGTGCAGCGCAAACGCGTCCTGATCGTTGCGCGAGAACTGGTAGTGTTCGGCCGTGTCTTCGGCATAGGTGCCCATCAGCCGGCCGGAATAGGCGTCCTCAAGGCCGTCGAGGAACATGTGATCCTTGACCTCGCCATGCCCCAGGCGGAAGCCGCCACGCGCTTTCGGCAACAGATAGGGGGCGTTGGTCATCGACTCCATGCCGCCGACGGCAAGCACCGACGCGCTGCCCGAGAGAAGCGCGTCGTGGCCGAGCATCAGGGCCTTCATGCCGGAGCCGCAGACCTTGGAGATAGTCGTCGACGGCGTTTCCTTGCCAAGGCCGGCGCCAAGTGCTGCCTGGCGCGCTGGGTTCTGGCCGATGCCGGCCGGCAACACATTGCCCATCAGCACTTCGTCGACAGCGTCAAGGCCGGCGCGGTCGAGTGCTGCCTTCAGCGCTATGGCGCCGATTTCCGGTGCGGTCAGATCCTTCAGGCTGCCCTGAAAGGCGCCCATCGGGGTGCGCGCGGCCGAAACGATGACGATCGGATCAGTTCTGCTCATGTCTTTCTCCCATACGGCAAAGGCAACGGTTGACGCTGGCGGGCGCCATTTCACCGGTACGCCGCTCAGATATGCAGTGCATGCCCCAGCGCCTTGAGCGCTGCTTCCTGGAACGCTTCCGACTGGGTTGGGTGCGCGTGGATCGTGCCGGCGATGTCTTCCAGCCGTGCGCCCATCTCGATCGCAAGCCCGAAGCTTGCCGAAAGCTCCGACACGCCGTGGCCAACGGCCTGGATGCCGAGGACCAGGTGATTGTCGGCGCGGGCGACGACGCGCACGAAACCGTCCTCCGACAGCGTCGTCATGGCGCGGCCGTTCGCCTGGAAGGGGAACTGGCCGATCTTGATCTCGATGCCTGTGGCGCGGGCTTCGTCGGGCGAAAGGCCTGCCGTCACGATTTCCGGGTCGGTGAAGCAGACGGCAGGAATGCAGCGCTTGTCCCAGGCGCGCTTGTTGCCGGCGACGATCTCGGCGACCATTTCCCCTTGCGCCATGGCGCGGTGCGCCAGCATAGGTTCGCCGGTGACGTCGCCGATCGCATAGATGCCGCGCATCGAGGTGCGGCACTGGTCGTCGATGCGGATGAATTTTCCGGCGCGGTCGAGATCGATTTCTTCGAGCCCGAAACCGTCGGTCACCGGTCGGCGGCCGACCGTCACCAGCACCTTTTCGGCCGGCACCTCGATCGGACGGCCATTGTGTTCGGCGAGCAGGGTCTTGCCGTCGGCGGAGAGCCCCCTGGCGACCGTCTGGGTGAACACCTCGACGCCGAGCTCGCCAAGGCGCTTGGCGATCGGCTTCGACAGGTCGGCGTCATACTGCGGCAGGATGCGCGTCTGCGCCTCAAGCACGGTGACATGGGCGCCGAGCTTGGCAAAGGCGGTGCCGAGTTCCAGCCCGATATAGCCGCCGCCGATGACGGCGACGCTGGCCGGCACGCTTTTAAGCGACAGCGCCTCGGTCGACGAAATGATCGGGCCACCGAAGGGCATGTCGGCAAGTTCGATCGGTGCCGAGCCGGTGGCAATCACGATCGCTTCGGCGCGAATGCGCTGCAGGCCGGTTTCGGTCTCGACGTCGACCGTCTTGCCGTCGACGAAACGAGCCGTCCCGATGACGGCTTTGACGCCCGCTTTCTTCAGAAGGCCGGTGACGCCGCCGTTCAGGCGTCCGACGATGCCGTCCTTCCAGGCGACGGTGCGGGCGAGATCGATCGTCGGGTTGGCGAGCGACAGGCCGAGCGGGCTGCGGCCGGAGGCCGCCGAGCGCAATTTATGGAATTCGTCGGCGGCGTGGATCAGCGCCTTCGAAGGAATGCAGCCGACATTGAGGCAGGTGCCGCCGGCCTTCGCCTTCTCGACGATGACGGTGTCGACGCCGAGCTGGCCGGCGCGGATGGCGCAGATGTAGCCGCCGGGGCCGGCGCCGATGACGAGCAGCTTGCAGGAGATTTCCTTCATGATCGCCTCATGCCTCCACGAAAATCAGTGCTGGCGTTTCGAGCAGCGTCTTCAGCCGCTGCACGAAAGTGGCCGCATCCCAGCCGTCGATGACGCGGTGGTCGAAGCTCGACGACAGGTTCATGATCTTGCGCGGCACGAACTGCGTTCCGTCCCAGACCGGGCGGACCGCCAGCTTGTTGACGCCGACGATCGCCACTTCGGGGTGGTTGATGACCGGGGTCGAGACGATGCCGCCGAGCGCGCCGAGCGAGGAGATGGTGATGGTCGAGCCGGTGAGTTCGTCGCGCGTCGCGGTGCCGGTGCGGGCCGCTTCCGCCAGCCGGTTGAGCTCGATGGCGCAGTCCCAGATGCCGCGCGCTTCGGCATGGCGCACGACCGGCACGGTCAGGCCTGCCGGCGTCTGCGTGGCGATGCCGATATGCACGGCATGGTGACGGCTGATGATGCCGGCGCCGTCGTCGAAGGTGGAGTTGACACCGGGCAGATCGGCGATCGCCCGGACCAGCGCGCGCATCAGATAGGGCAGGATCGTCAACTTCGGCTGATCCGGCTTGCGATCGCGGTTCATCATCGTGCGCAGGTCTTCGAGCGCCGTCATGTCGACCTCCTCCACATAGGTGATGTGGGGGATGCGCGAGGTCGACAGCGTCATCTTCTCGGCGATGCGGCGGCGAAGGCCGGTGACCTTGATCTCGTCGACGGCAGTCTTGCGCACGAGCCCGGCAGGCACTGCAGCTGGTTGCGCGCCGCGGGCAAGAAACTGGTCGAGATCGTCGTGAGTGATGCGGCCGGCAGGGCCGCTGCCGCTGACCTGGCGCAGGTCGACGCCGCTGTCTCGGGCGCGTTGCCGCACGGCCGGTGAGGCCAGTGCCTTTTCCAGACGTTCAGGGGAGACGTGCACGCCATTGGCGCCGGGCGCCGGCGTCTTCACCTCCACTTTTGCAGGCTGCGCCGGTTTTGCGACCGGAGTTGCGGTCTCGGCTTTCGCTGCCGGTTTCTCTTCTTCCTTGGCGACGGGCTTTTCATCCAGCGCAGGCGTTGCTTCACCTTCGCCCGCGATTTCGATGCGCACCAGCGGCGCCTTGACCGCGACCGTGTCGCCGATCTCGGCGCCGAGCCAGAGCACCGTGCCGTTGACCGGCGAGGGAATTTCGACCGTCGCCTTGTCGGTCATCACGGCAGCGAGGATCATGTCCTCGCGCACGGGATCGCCTGGTTTCACATGCCATTCGACCAGCTCGGCCTCGGCCACGCCTTCGCCGACATCCGGCATCTTGATTACGAATTCGCCCATGCTCAGGCCTCCATCACTTCGACGAGCGCGCGTCCGACGCGCGCCGGGCCGGGGAAATAGTCCCACTCCTGGGCATGCGGGTAGGGTGTGTCCCAGCCGGCGACGCGCACGACCGGGGCTTCGAGATGATAGAAGCAGTGCTCCTGGACAAGCGAGGCGATTTCGCCGCCGAAGCCCGAGGTCAGCGTTGCCTCATGCACGACCACGCAGCGCCCGGTCTTTTCGACCGATTGCACAATGGCGTCGAGATCGAGCGGCAGCAGGCTGCGAAGGTCGATGACCTCGGCGTCGATGCCGGTCTCTTCGGCGGCGGCCAGCGCCACATGCACCATGGTGCCATAGGCAATCACAGTGACGGCCGAGCCCTTGCGGCGTACTTCCGCCTTGCCGATCGGGATGGTGTAGTGGCCTTCCGGCACTTCGCCGAGATCGTGCTTCGACCAGGGAATGACAGGGCGGTCGTGGTGCCCGTCGAACGGGCCGTTATAGAGCCGCTTCGGCTCCAGGAACATCACCGGATCCGGGTCTTCGATCGAGGCGATCAGCAGGCCCTTGGCATCATAGGGATTGGACGGCACGACGACCTTGAGGCCGCAGACATGGGTGAACAGCGCTTCCGGGCTCTGGCTGTGCGTCTGCCCGCCGAAGATGCCGCCGCCGGTCGGCATGCGTAGCACGATCGGGCAGGTGAAGTCGCCGTTGGAGCGATAGCGGATGCGGGCCGCTTCCTGGGTGATCTGGTCATAAGCCGGGTACATGTAGTCGGCGAACTGGATCTCGACGCAGGGCTTCAGCCCGTAGGCCGCCATGCCGATCGCCGTGCCAACGATGCCGCTCTCGCTGATTGGTGCGTCGAAGCAACGGGTCTTGCCGTATTTCGCCTGGAGCCCCTGCGTGCAGCGGAAGACGCCACCGAAATAGCCGACGTCCTCGCCGAAGACGACGACATTGTCGTCGCGCCCCATGGAGACGTCCATGGCGCTGCGCACGGCCTCGATCATTGTCATTCTGGCCATATCAGTATCCTGCCTTCTGGCGCTGTCGGCGAATATGCGGCGGCATCTCGGCATAGACGCCTTCGAAGATGTCGCGCACCGAGGGCCTGCCGCCGGCATGCAAGGTGCCGTGGCCCTCGGCCTGCTTCTGCGCCTGGATCACCGCATCGACGATCTCGGCTTCCGCCTGGGTGTGGCGTTCTTCCGACCACGCGCCGCGTAGGATCAGGTGCTTCTTCAGCCGGAGGACGGGGTCGCCGAGTGGCCAGGCTTCCGATTCCGTCTTCGGCCGGTAGGCGCTCGGATCGTCGGAGGTGGAGTGCGCGCCGACCCGGTAGGTGACGTATTCGATCACCGTCGGGCCGAGATTGCGTCGGGCGCGTTCGGCTGCCCATTTGGCAACCGCATAGACGGCGAGATAGTCGTTGCCGTCGACGCGCAGCGCCGGGATGCCGAAACCGAGGCCACGGGCGGCAAAGGTGCCGGAGCCGCCGCGGGCGATGCCCTGGAAGGTCGAGATGGCCCACTGATTGTTGACGATGTTGAGAATGACCGGCGCCTTGTAGGTGGAGGCAAAGACGAGGGCGGAATGGAAATCCGATTCCGCCGTCGAGCCGTCGCCGATCCAGGCGGCGGCGATCTTGGTGTCGTTCTTGATGGCAGATGCCATCGCCCAGCCGACCGCCTGCACATATTGGGTGGCGAGGTTGCCGGAGATGGTGAAGAAGCCATGTTCCTTGGAGGAATACATGATCGGCAGCTGGCGGCCGCGCAGGGGATCGCTCTCGTTCGAGAAGATCTGGTTCATCATCTCGACCATGGGGTATTCGTCGGCGATCAGCAGACCCGCCTGACGATAGGTCGGGAAATTCATGTCGCCCTTGTTCAGCGCCTTGCGGAAGGCGCAGCTGACCGCTTCTTCGCCCAGATGCTGCATGTAGAACGACGTCTTGCCCTGGCGTTGCGCCATGACCATGCGCGCATCGAAGGCGCGCAGCGTCATCATGTGCTTGAGGCCGGCAAGCAGCTCGTCGTCGGACAACAGCCCGGCCCACGGGCCGACGGCTTCACCATCACGGTTCAAGACGCGGATGATCGAATAGGCGAGGTCGCGGATCTCTTCCGGCGCGACGTCGATCTCGGGCCTCGGCACAGAGCCGGCCTTCGGGATCTTGACGTTGGAGAAGTCCGGCTGGCCGCCCGGGCGGACCGCCGGTTCGGGCACATGCAGGCTAAGTCGATCGGGATCGCTCATGCGGTTTCCGGCCTCCCTCCGGCGTGCGCGACGCGCACCTTACAAGCATGGGGAAAACGGGACGTCGCCAGACGGCAAAAGCGGCCGCGACCACCTGCAGGCTCCTCCGCCCAGGTCGTCACACCTTCCTCCTCAGCCCCGTTCTCCCAACGGGAATGCACACAGACTGACACGAGTTCAGGGGCTTATGAAGGCCTTTCGGCCGCTCGCGATGCTTGCAGCTGAAGAAAGACAGAATCCTGCCATAGCCATGGCAGCGGCTGGTGCCGCTGCGATTTCCTGTTGGCCTTGCGCGTAATTTTCTTGCGTGACGACTTCTGGTTCGTCTGTTCAAACCGGCGGAGCGATGGTGATCGGCGTGCCGTCGGAGAAACGCGAGAGGCGAAAAGGTGTGGGATCGACGATCGGTTTTCCGCCGGTGACGAGGTCGGCGACCAGATGCCCGGCACCCGGGCCGATGCCGAAGCCATGGCCGGAAAATCCCGTGGCAACGATCAGCCCGGGCAGGCTTTCGACCGTCGAGATCACCGGCACGGCGTCGGGCGTCACGTCGATAAGGCCCGCCCAGACCTGTTGCACCCGCGCCTCGCGAAGCGACGGCAACGCCTTCCTGGCTTCGTCGAATGCGCGCAGCGCCGAGTGCTGGTCGGGCTGCGGATCCAGCACCCGATGCCGCTCGAAAGCGCCGGGGCGGTCGAGCGGAACAGTGCCGATCTCGAACAGTTCGCGCCAGCTCTGGGCGCTGAGGCCGACCTGAACGGAATCGCCTTCGGCCTTTCGCGCCGGCTGGAAATCGCGGAAGAAGGCAAAACTGTCGGGCACTACAGGATGCAGGTTGGCGCCGCCATCGGCAATCGTGTAGCCACCGTCGAGCCGTTTGCGATAGGCGTAGGTGCCGGTTGCACCCGCGCCTTCGGGGCCGCCCGAGACTGCGCTGGTCCGAAGCACGGTGTTGCGCACTTTCAATTGCGGCAACCGGATGCCGAGCCCTTTGAGGAACAACCGCGACCAGGCGCCACCGGCCACGACGACACCAGAGGTTTCGATCCGGCCCTTTTCGGTGACGACGGCGCTGATGCGCCCGGCTTGTCTCTCGATGCCGCGGACAGCGCAGCCCGAAAGGATGCGGGCACCGGCGCGCCGCGCCCCGGCAACGATCGCCGGTACCGCCTTTTGCGGCTCGGCCCGGCCGTCGCTCGGCGTGTGCAGCGCGCCTTGGTAGCGGATGCCGGCGCCCGGCATCAACGCTTCCGTTTTTTCCGCCCCGATCTGTCTGCTATCGACGCCATAGGGTCTCGCCATCGCCAACCAGGCATCGCGGTTGGCGATGTCGGTCTCATTCTCGGAAATGTAGAGGATGCCGTTGCGGCGAAAGCCGGTCTCGCCACCGATGCGCGCATCGAGCGTATCCCAGATCTTCAGCGCCTCGATCGCCAGCGGTATTTCCCGCTCATCCCGGCCCATGACGCGCACCCAGCCCCAGTTGCGGCTCGACTGTTCGGCTCCGGGCGTGCCTTTTTCGCAAAGCACGACGTCGATGCCGCGCTCTGCCAGAAACAGTGCGGTGCTGACACCGATGATGCCGCCGCCGACGATGACGACATCGGCTTTCGCCGGTAGGTTCTGATCGGTTTCGACGATATCGAGAGTGGGACCGGGCATGGGAGGGAGCTTTCAGGCGGGGTTTGCGAACGCGCCATCGGTGCATGCCGGCACTGCCAGATCAAGGCCCGGATTCTAGCTTTCTGATCATTTCAATGTTTGCGTCGATCGGATGGTGCGAAATCGGTTTGATGCCATCGGCGCAGTCTTTCGATTTGCCGCGCAAGCTTCTATGTTTCGCGCATGAACGACCGCACCGACGACCTCCGCCCGATCCTGCGCATCGACTTCCCGCCCGAGGACCGGCTCGGGCGCGGCAAGATCATGCTTCTGGAACACATCCGCGAGACCGGATCGATCTCGGCGGCCGGCCGGGCCATGGACATGTCCTACCGCCGGGCCTGGTTGCTGGTCGATGCCTTGAACCGGATGTTCAAAGAGCCGTCGGTCGAAAGCCAGCGTGGCGGCAAACAGGGCGGTGGCGCGGCGCTGACCCCTTTCGGCGAGACGCTGATCCGCCGCTATCGCGAGATGGAGGCAAAGGCGCGGGCGGCGATTGCCGACGATCTCGCCTGGCTGGAGGACGCGCGCGATCCCGACCAGACGCCGGTCAGTGATCGATCGCCACGGACTTGATGATCGCGTGGATCGGCTTTCCCTGATGCAGTTGAAGCGCATCGCGTGAAAAGCTGGTGATGCGCGATGCGATCGTTGTGCCGCCGCAATCGACCCTGATATCGACGCTGCCATTCTCGCCCGGTGTCATTTCGACGATCGTCCCCTCCAGCACATTGAGCGCGCTGATGCCCTCAGGGCGGGCCGTCGCCAGCATGACGTCGCGCGCGGCAATATGCAGGCGCAAGGCGTGTCCCGGCGCGAGGTCGATTTTCGACACCCGGATCAACCGCTCGCCGACGCGCACCGTCGTCAGGTCATGGGTGGTGTCGTGCGTGTCGACCACGCCTTCTAGCAGAACGCCCGCTTCGCGCAGGCCGGTGGCGACCGTCGCTGCCGGCGCGCTCAGCACGTCGGCAGCCGCACCTGAGGCCTTCACGCGGCCATCTTCGAGCACCACGACCCGCTGGGCGAGACGCGCGACTTCGCTGACGGAATGGCTGACATAGACGATCGGGATACCGGCATCGTCGCGCAAGCGTTCGAGATAGGGCAGGATTTCGGCCTTGCGGGCCTCATCAAGCGCTGCGAGCGGCTCATCCATCAGAAGCAGGCGGGGCGCGGCCAGCAAGGCGCGGCCGATGGCGACGCGTTGGCGTTCGCCGCCCGACAGGGCCGAGGGGTTGCGCTCGAGCAGATGGCTGATGCCGAGCATCTCGACGATACGTGTCGTGTCGGCTGCCTTGCCTTGCTTGCCGGCAAACCAGCGGCCATAGGCAAGGTTGCTGGCGACGCTCAAATGCGGGAACAGCCGCGCTTCCTGGAACACGTAGCCGAAACGGCGGCGATGCACTGGTGTGAAGATCCGCCGCTCGCTGTCGGCGATGATGTCGCCGTCGAGCACCACGCGGCCGCTTTCAGGCTTCATCAGGCCCGCGATGATGTTGATGAGCGAGGTCTTGCCCGAGCCCGAACGGCCGAACAGCGCGGTGACGCCGCCATCGGAGGTGAAAGCGGCGTCGACGGAGAAATTTCCGAGCCGGTGGCGGGCTTCGACGAGAAGGGTCATGCGGCAATCGTCCGCTTGGCGGCAGCGTTTGCCAGAAGTTCCGAGAGCATCAGCGCCGCCATGGAGATGACGACCGAGATGATCGTCAGGCGCATGGCGCCGGCGTCGCCGCCCGGCACCTGGGTGAAGGTGTAGATCGCGGCCGACAGCGTCTGCGTCTCACCGGGGATGTTGGAGACGAAGGTGATCGTCGCGCCGAATTCGCCCATCGCCTTGGCAAAGGCGAGAACCATGCCGGCGATGATGCCCGGCAGGATCAGCGGCAGGGTGACGGTGAAGAATACCGAGACGGGTCCCGCGCCGAGCGTGGTTGCCGCATCCTCGAGCTTGCGGTCGACCGCCTCGATCGACAGTCGGATGCTGCGCACCATCAAGGGAAAGGCCATGACGGCGCAGGCAAGGGCAGCGCCGGTCCAGCGGAAGGAGAACACCAGACCGAAATGTTCGGCAAGAAAAGCGCCGATCGGTCCGCGACGACCAAACAGCAGCAGAAGCAGAAAACCGGTGACGACCGGCGGCAGGATCAGCGGCATGTGCACGAGGCCGTTCAGCACCGTCTTGCCCCAGAAGCGGCCGCGCGCGAGCAGCATTGCGACGCCGAGCGCAAAGGGCAGGCTGCAGATCATCGCGACGGTTGCCACGCGCAGGCTCAGCAGGATCGCCGTCCATTCCGCGTCGCTCAACTCCAACCAATCCACCGTCTTGCCACCCCCGGTCGAATTCTCCAGCGCCGCGAGGTTCGCAGCGCCGGAGCAAGATAGATGCTTCGCCCGTTCATGCACAGGCGAGGCAGCGGTTATTTCAGGATGGTGAAGCCCTGCTTTTCAAAGAGTGGTGCTGCCTTGTCGGACTTGATGAAGTCGACATAGGCGGCCGCATCGGCGCTCTTGCTTTCCGCAGTGATCGCGATCGGGTAGATGATCGGCGGGTGGCTTTCTTCCGGGAAGGTGCCGACGACCTTGACGCCCGGATCGGCTGCAGCGTCGGTCTGGTAGACGATACCGTAGGGCGCTTCGCCGCGCGAAACGAGCAGCAGTGCCGCACGCACGCTCTCCGCGCCGGCAACCTTCTGTTCGACGGTCGACCAGACGCCGAGCTTTTCAAGCGCTGCCTTGCCGTACTTGCCGGCCGGCACGGAATCGACCGCACCCATCGCCAGGCGGCCGTCGCCGACCAGCGCTGCGAGGTCAAAGCCTTGCTTTATCTCGACCGGCTGCGCATCTGCCTTGCCCGAAACCAGAACGATGCGGTTGCCGAGCAGGTTGGCGCGGGTGTCGTCCTTGATCAGCTTCTTCTCCGCCAGATAGTCCATCCAGGCGAGATCGGCGGAGATGAAGACGTCGGCGGGTGCGCCCTGTTCGACCTGCTTGGCAAGGGCCGAGCTTGCCGCATAGGAAACGGTCGTTTCCTTGCCGCTTTCCTTCTGCCATTCGGCGTTGATCGCATCGAGCGCGTTCTTCAGGCTCGCGGCGGCAAAGACGGTTACCTTGTCTTCGGCCATGGCGGCGTTTGGCGCGTAGGTAACGCCGGCCCAGGCGACGCCGAGGGCGAGCACCAGACCCTTCAGCAATTGTCTGCGTTGTTTCATCATTCTTGCCTCCATCAAATTCGTGATATTTTTCAGGATATAACGATATCTCCTCCTGATTAGCGTTGTATCTGTTGAAATACAATGCTGTTGGAGCGCGCTAGTAAAAGCCGTGAAACAAGCGGCTCGGTGCATGATTGCCGCTTGCGGTGTCGGGCGATCGGCCTAAATTCCGGGGCGCAAGCGGATGAAACGAAGCGGAGGCGGCATGGAAACGGCAGTGAAGCTCGAAGAGAGCTGGAAAGCGGCACTGGAGCCGGAATTTTCCAGCCCTTATATGGGCGATCTCAAGCAGTTCCTTCTCACCGCGCGCAACGAAGGACGGCAGATCTTTCCGCGAGGATCCGAGTATTTTCGCGCCCTCGATCTGACGCCGCTCGACAAGGTGCGTGTCGTCATCCTCGGACAGGATCCCTATCACGGTGACGGCCAGGCGCACGGGCTTTGCTTCAGCGTTCGCCCGGGCGTTCGCACGCCGCCGTCGCTGGTCAATATCTACAAGGAACTGAAGACCGATCTCGGCATTGCGCCGGCCCGTCACGGTTTTCTCGAAAGCTGGGCAAAGCAGGGCGTGCTGCTTTTGAACAGTGTGCTGACCGTCGAGCGCGGGCAGGCTGCCTCGCATCAGGGACGCGGCTGGGAGCGCTTCACCGATGCGATCATCCGCGCCGTCAACGAAGCCGATCACCCTGTGGTGTTTCTGCTCTGGGGGTCCTATGCGCAGAAGAAGGCTGCCTTCGTCGATCGTTCGCGCCATCTGGTGCTGCGGGCGCCGCACCCATCGCCGCTGTCTGCCCATTCCGGCTTTCTCGGCTGCCGACATTTCTCTCAGGCCAATGAATTCCTCGTCTCCAAAGGTTTCGAGCCGATCGACTGGACGCTGCCCGAAAATCCGGAGGCGCCTTCGTCGCCCTGATGTCATGGCGCTGGCGGCCGAAGCCCTGTCGCGCGTGGAGCTTGCGTCTCAACCGCCGATCCGCCAAAGACACAGGTCAGGCCTACGCGCCGGTTCCGGCGCGCGACGGTCGCTGCAACACCTAGACGAACGGCAGGGACGCCCGTGCGAAAACTTCTGATCATCGGCATCGGTTCCGGCAATCCGGAGCACATGACCGTCCAGGCGATCAACGCGCTCAACCGCGCCGACGTGCTGTTCATCCCGACCAAGGGCGAGAAAAAAACCGAGCTTGCCGAAGTGCGCCGCGAGATCTGCGCGCGCTACGTGACACGCGCCGACAGCCGCACGGTCGAATTCGCCGTGCCGGTCCGCCGAACCGAAGGCGTCAGCTATGACGGCAGCGTCGACGACTGGCACGCCCGCATCGCCGAAATCTACGAGCGCCTGATCGGCAGAGAACTCAGCGAAGACGGGATCGGCGCCTTTCTCGTCTGGGGCGATCCGATGCTCTATGACAGCACTATTCGCATCGTCGAGCGGGTGAAGGCACGTGGCAAGGTCGCTTTTGACTATGACGTTCTGCCCGGGATCACCAGCTTGCAGGCGCTCTGCGCCAGCCACCGCATCCCGCTGAACCTCGTCGGCAAACCGGTCGAGATCACCACCGGTCGCCGGCTTGCGGAGAGTTTTCCCGCGCGGAGCCAGACCTCGGTCGTCATGCTTGACGGCGAGCAGGCATTCCAGCGGATCGAGGACCCTGAAGCCGAGATCTATTGGGGCGCCTATCTCGGAACGCCGGACGAAATCGTCATTTCCGGCCGCCTTGCCGACGTCAGGGGCAAGATCCTGGCGGCGCGGGCGCAGGCGCGCGAGCGGATGGGGTGGATCATGGATATCTATCTGTTGCGCAAGGGTGCCGATTTCGACGAATAGGCGCGGCTGCCCCTGCATTCTCAGGACTTTGCCGTCGCCTTTGATCTCTCTCAACGTCGGTCACTGTGTTATAGCGTCAGGTGAAGAACGAGCCCTCTGGCGAGGGTGGATGCGAGGAGCGACCGAGACCTGCCGATGACCCTGTGCGCCGTGCCGACACCGCCGATGACTGACGTCGCCGCCTCCATGCGTCGCGGGGCATGCCCGTCGCTTGCAGCCCCGATGCAGACCGGCGATGGTCTGCTGGTGCGGTTGCGCCCGCTCGACGGCAGCCTGGCGCTTTCGCAATTCTCCGCTGTCGCGGAGGCAGCGAGCCGGTTCGGCAACGGCCTCCTGGAAATCACCGCGCGCGGCAATCTGCAGGTTCGCGGGTTGATCGCATCAACGGTTCCCGCGCTTGCCGAGGCGATCGGCGAAGCGGCAATCGTGGTGCCCGATGGCGTGGCGATCGAGACGCCGCCGCTTGCCGGCATCGACCCTGAGGAAGTCGTTGACCCGCGGATCCTCGCCGCGACGTTGCGGGAGGTGATCGCTGCGCAAGGGGCTGCCTTAAAGCTGGCGCCGAAGCTCGCCATCATCGTCGATGGCGGCGGCCGGTTCCATCTCGGCGATACCATTGCCGATTTGCGACTGCAGGCCGTCGGGCGCAGCGATGACGTCTGGTGGAAGCTGTCGCTTGCCGGGACAGCGGCGACGGTGAAGCCCGTCTGCGCGCTTCGAACCGAAGCTGTCGTGCCGGTCGTTATCCGGATTCTGGAGGCCTTGGCGGCCATCGGTCCGGCGGCGCGTGGCCGCGATCTGGACATCGATGCGGTGCGGGCGCTCTGTCCGCCGGGCGCCGGCCAGGTGCCGTTCGCTCCAGCTTTGGCGCCGGCCTCTTCCGTTGTCGGCATGCACGATCTCGGTTCGGCAGGCACAATTCTCGGCCTTGGGCTTGCCTATGCACAGATCGACGCCACCAGCCTGATCGCTTTTCTGCAGCAAGCAAGCGAGCTTGGCGGGCGCGGAATTCGGCTCGCCCCAAGCCACGGCTTTTTCCTGCTGGGCCTTGAGCGTGCGGCGGCAGCAATCGTTCAGCGTCTGGCGCTTTCGCAGGGCTTGCGGATCGCACCCGACGACCCGCGAAACCACATTGCCACCTGCGCCGGCAGCACCGGCTGCGCATCCGCATGGATGGACACCAAGGCGATGGCGCGGCTATGGGTGGAAACGGTGCCGGATCTCTTCGACGGTTCGCTGACGGTGCATCTGTCCGGTTGTCTCAAGGGCTGCGCCCGCCCGAAGGCGTCGGCGCTGACGCTGGTGGGTGCGCCATCAGGATATGGGCTTGTCGTAAATGGGGCGGCGAAGGATGGCGCGAATGCCTACACCGATGAAAATGGAATGAAATCCGCTCTGGAACGGCTGGCCGGCCTGGTGCGAGAAAACAAAGACGCTGGCGAATCGGCGCGGTCCTGTCTTACACGGCTGGGTGCCGCGCGCGTCTCGGCTGCGTTCGAACAGGGATAGAAATGCCTGAGTATGATTACATCCGGGATGGCAACGCCATCTATGAGCGTTCCTTCGCCATCATCAGGGCAGAAGCCGACCTTTCCGCCTTTTCCGAGGAGGAAGCCGATCTCGCGGTGCGCATGGTCCATGCCTGTGGCCTGGTCGAGGCGTCGAAGCAGTTCGTGTTCTCTCCTGATTTCGTCAGCGCTGCCCGCGATGCACTGAAGAATGGCGCGCCGATCCTGTGCGATGCCGAGATGGTCGCGCGCGGCGTCACGCGCGCGCGTCTGCCTGCAAACAACGAGGTGATCTGCACACTTCGCGATCCGCGCACGCCGGAGCTGGCGGCCGAGCTCGGCAATACGCGCTCGGCGGCGGCGTTGAAGCTCTGGATCGAACATTTGGCCGGCTCCGTCGTCGCCATCGGCAACGCGCCGACGGCGCTGTTCTATCTCTTGGAAATGCTGCGCGACGGCGCGCCGAAGCCGGCGGCGATCATCGGCATGCCGGTCGGCTTCGTCGGCGCGGCGGAATCGAAGGATGCACTGGCGGAAAATTCCTATGGCGTGCCGTTCGCGATCGTGCGCGGTCGCCTCGGCGGCAGCGCCATGACGGCCGCGGCGCTCAATTCGCTCGCGAGGCCGGGCCTGTGAGCGGCGCGGTCATGGGCCGATTGATCGGCGTCGGTACGGGGCCTGGCGACCCGGAGTTGTTGACCGTCAAGGCCGTCAAGGCCTTGGGTGAGGCGGACGTGCTTGCCTATTTCGCCAAGGCGGGACGCAGCGGCAACGGCCGCGCTGTCGTCGAGGGTCTGTTGAAGCCGGGTCTTGTCGAGCTGCCGCTCTACTATCCGGTCACCACCGAGATCGACAAGGAAGACAGCGCCTACAAGGGCCAGATCACCGATTTCTACAATGCGTCTGCCGAGGCGGTCGCGCAGCATCTTGAAGCCGGCCGAACCGTCGCGGTCTTAAGCGAAGGCGATCCGCTGTTCTACGGCTCCTACATGCACCTGCATGTGCGGCTTGCGGGACGTTTCCCGGTCGAAGTCATCCCCGGCATCACTGCCATGTCCGGCTGCTGGTCGCTGGCCGGCCTGCCGCTGGTCCAGGGCGACGACGTGCTGTCGGTGCTGCCGGGCACGATGGCGGAAGGCGAGCTTGGCCGACGTCTGGCCGATACCGAGGCCGCCGTCATCATGAAGGTCGGGCGCAACCTGCCGAAAATCCGCCGGGCGCTTGCCGCCTCCGGCCGGCTTGACCAGGCCGTCTATGTCGAGCGCGGCACGATGAAGAACGCGGCGATGACCGCGCTTGCGGAAAAGCCCGATGACGACGCGCCCTACTTTTCGCTGGTGCTCGTTCCCGGCTGGAAGGACAGACCATGAGCGGCACGCTCTATGTCGTCGGCACCGGCCCCGGCAGTCCCGCGCAGATGACGCCGGAGACGGCCGAGGCCGTCTCGCAGGCGCAGGAATTCTTCGGCTATTTCCCCTATCTCGACCGCCTGAATCTCAGGCCCGACCAGATCCGCATCGCGTCGGACAATCGCGAGGAACTTGACCGTGCACAGGCGGCGCTGACGCGCGCCGCTGCCGGCGCCAAGGTCTGCATGGTCTCGGGCGGCGATCCCGGTGTGTTCGCGATGGCGGCTGCCGTCTGCGAGGCGATCGACAAGGGACCGGCAGAATGGAAGTCGGTCGATCTGGTCGTGACGCCGGGCGTGACCGCGATGCTCGCCGTTGCAGCGCGCATCGGTGCGCCGCTCGGCCATGATTTCTGCGCCATTTCGCTTTCCGACAACCTGAAGCCCTGGGAGGTCATCACCAAACGGCTGAAGCTTGTGGCGGAAGCCGGTCTGGTGATCGCGCTCTACAACCCGATCAGCAAGGCGCGGCCATGGCAGCTCGGTGAAGCCTTCGAGATCCTGCGCGGCGTCCTGCCGGCGACGGTGCCGGTGATCTTCGGTCGCGCCGCCGGCCGGCCGGACGAGCGCATCGCGGTGATGCCGCTCGGTGAGGCCGATGCCAGCCGCGCCGACATGGCGACGTGCGTCATCATCGGCTCGCAGGAAACGCGCATCGTTGAACGCGAAGGCAAGCCGGATCTGGTTTATACGCCGCGCTTCTACGCCGGAGACAGCCAGTGATCGATGCGTTCGAGTGCGGTATCGCAGTCGCCGACCGACGGGACGTCGGCGGGCTTGCGGCGCTCGACCATGATCACCGCAACCCCCAGTTTGCGGGCCGCCGCGATCTTGCCATAGGTGGCAGCGCCGCCGCTGTTCTTGGCAACGATCACGTCGATACGATTGGCCTTCAGCAGTTCGATTTCGTCCGGTTCGGCGAACGGGCCGGTGGCAAGGATCGCCGCCGCATCGGGCAGCTTCAATGGCGGGCTCACCGGGTCGACGCTTCGGATGACGTAGCTGTGCTGCGGTGCTGCCTCGAAATGAAAGGCCTCCTGCCGACCGATGGCGAGAAAGACACGGCGCTTCGTTTCGCCAAGGGCGGTCACCGCCTCGGCGACGCTGCCGACGCCGGTCCAGTCGTCGCCGGCTTGCGCCTGCCATTCCGGACGGCGCAGCGAAAGCAGCCGCACGCCCGCGGCCTTTGCGGCCATCGCGGCATTGTGCGAAATCCGGGCTGCGAAAGGATGCGTCGCATCGACGACCAGCGCGATCTCTTCGGCAATGAGGAAGGCCGCGAGCCCCTCGGCGCCGCCAAAACCGCCGACCCGGGTCTTGACCGGTTGCGGACGCGGATCGGCCGTGCGGCCGGCAAGCGAGATCGCGGTTTGATAACGCGTATCGCCGGCAAGGCGGGATGCCAGTTCGCGGGCTTCGGTTGTCCCGCCAAGAATCAAAATACGAGGTTTTTCCATGGCTGAGGTGTCGAACAGCGATCCGGCCATCGTCTCCCCCTGGTTGACCATCATCGGCATAGGCGAGGATGGTGTAGCCGGTCTCGGCGACGAGGCCAAGCGGCTGATTGCGGCTGCGCCGGTGGTCTATGGCGGCGCTCGCCACATGGAGTTGACGCACGCGCTGATCCAGGGCGAGGGTCGCGTCTGGCAAAGCCCGTTCGGCCGTTCGGTCGATGAGATTGTTGCGCGTCGCGGCACCCCGGTCGTCGTTCTCGCCTCGGGAGACCCGTTCTTCTTCGGTGTCGGCGCCACGCTTGCGCGCCGCGTTGCTACGGCGGAAATTCGCACGCTGCCCGCGCCTTCCTCCTTCAGCCTGGCCGCCTCGCGCCTTGGCTGGGCACTGCAGGAGGCGACGCTCGTGTCGCTGCACGGACGGCCGATAGACCTGGTGCGGCCGCATCTGCAGCCGGGCAACCGGGTGCTGGCACTGACATCGGATGGAACCGGACCGAAGGCGCTCGCCGAGCTCTTGACGGAAAACGGCTTCGGTCAGTCGCGCCTGACGGTTCTGGAGGCGCTGGGCGGCGCCGGCGAACGCGTGACGACGCAGATTGCCTCGCTCTTTATGCTCGGTGTCGTCCATCCGCTCAACGTCTGCGCCATCGAAGTGGCCGCCGATCACGGCGGCCGGGTGCTTCCGCTTTCGGCCGGGCGCGACGACCTGCTGTTCGAACATGACGGCCAGATCACCAAGCGGGAAGTGCGGGCGCTGACGCTGTCGGCTCTCTCGCCGCGCAAGGGCGAACTGCTCTGGGATATCGGCGCGGGCTCAGGCTCGATTGGCATCGAATGGATGCTGGCCGATCCGGCGATGCGGGCGATTGCCATCGAGGCTTCGCCCGAGCGTGCGGTGCGTGTTGGCCGCAATGCAGAGGCGTTCGGCGTGCCCGGCCTGATGGTCGTCCAGGGCAAGGCACCCGCAGCTCTGTCAGGTCTTTCACGCCCCGATGCGATCTTCATCGGCGGCGGCGGCAGCGAGCCGGGTGTCATGGACGCGGCCGTTGCCGCGCTAGGTGACGGCGGCCGGCTGGTTGCCAACGCGGTTACGACAGAAATGGAAGCGGTGCTGCTGCAACGCCACGCCAAGCTTGGTGGCTCGCTGATCCGCATCGATATCGCCCGGGCGCTGCCGATTGGCGGAATGACCGGCTGGCGGCCGGCGATGCCGGTGACGCAATGGTCCTGGACGAAGAGCTAGAGAGTTCTGCGGCCGGACTTGCATCAGACAAAGAGAATGGGGCGGTTCCGCATTTGCGTGAACAGCGCCTGGAACGTTCGGAGAGACACATGACGGTACATTTCATCGGCGCAGGCCCAGGAGCTGCGGATCTGATTACGGTTCGCGGTCGCGATCTGATTGGACGCTGCCCGGTCTGCCTTTATGCCGGGTCGATCGTCTCGCCCGAGCTCTTGCAGTATTGCCCGCCCGGTGCCCGCATCGTCGACACGGCGCCGATGTCGCTCGATGAGATCGAGGCGGAATATGTGCGCGCGGCGGAAGCTGGCGAGGATGTCGCCCGGCTGCATTCCGGCGATCTTTCCGTCTGGAGCGCGGTCGCCGAACAGATCCGCCGGCTGGAGAAGCATGGCATCGGTTACACGATGACACCGGGTGTCCCGTCCTTCGCGGCCGCTGCTGCAGCACTTGGTCGTGAACTGACAATTCCCGCCGTCGCCCAGAGCCTGGTGCTGACGCGGGTGTCTGGCCGTGCCTCGCCGATGCCCAACACCGAGACGCTTACCGGCTTCGGCGCCACCGGCGCGACGCTTGCCATTCATCTGGCCATCCATGCGCTCGATCAGGTGGTCGCGGAACTGACGCCGCTCTATGGCGCAGATTGCCCTGTCGCGATCGTCGTCAAGGCGTCGTGGCCGGATGAGCGGGTGGTGCGGGGAACGCTCGGCACGATCGCGGCCAAGGTCGCCGAAGAGCCGATCGAGCGCACCGCGCTGATCTTCGTCGGTCCCGGTCTGGAAGCGTCGGATTTCCGCGAAAGTTCGCTCTACGATCCCGCCTATCAGCGGCGTTTTCGCGGGCGCGACGCGCTATAAATCTACTCTTCGGTTTCTTCCGAAACCGGTTCGGGAAGCGGCTTCTGCTTCAGCGGCACGCCGCGTCGTTCCTCGACGCGGTCGCGGTAAAGGGCGGCCTGGCCAAGCAGCATCAGCGTGACCGGCGTCGTCATGATCACGAAGACGATGATCAGGACCTCGTGGAACACCCAGCGGTTCTGCAGCACGGCAAAGCAGATCATCGAGGCGGTGCAGATGAGGATGACGCCGCCGCTGGTGGCAAGCGTCGGCGCGTGCAGACGGGTGTAGAAATCCGGCAGACGGAGCAGGCCGATCGAGCCGATCAGCGCAATCGCCGCGCCGAGAAGAACCAGCACGCAGACGATGACGGCAGCCCAGGTCGGAAGGTCGGTCAGATGGCTCATTCGATCACCTCCCCGCGCATCAGGAACTTGCCAAAGGCGATCGAAGAGACGAAGCCGATCAGCGCGACGATCAGCGCGGACTCGAAATAGATGCTGTTGGCGGTCCGGATGCCGAAGGTCAGCAGCATCAGCATCGCGTTGATGTAGAGGGTGTCGAGTCCGAGGATGCGATCCTGCGCCCGTGGCCCCTTGATCATGCGATAGAGTGCAAAGGCCATGGCGAGCCCGATCATGATCTGCGCTGCCAGGATCGACCAGATGATTGCAAGTTCCGTCATCTGAACATCTCCTTCAAACCGGCCTCGTAGCGCTTCACCGTCCTGATCCAGACTTCGTCGTTCTCCATGTCGAGCACGTGGAAAAGCAGCGATTTCCGGCCGCGATCATATTCAAGCCATGCCGTGCCGGGTGTCGCGGTCATGATGCAGGCGAGCAGCGCCAGCGCGTTTTCGTCCTCGATATCGATGTCCACGGTCAGGAAGCCGGAATTCGGTGCCCGGCGGCCGACGCGCAGGATGACGAGCGCTACGGCGATGTTGGAGCGGATGACGTCGAGGAAGACGCTGGCGCCGAAGCGCAGCATGAGCAGGATGCGGCGCGGATGCGAGCGGGCCGGCGTGAGCTTGAGCGTCACCCAGGCGAGCGCGATGCCCAGGATCGTGCCCATGACGACGGTGCCGGGGGCGACCGACTGGTTCAAGAGCATCCAGATGATGAGGAGGCCGATGGACAAAAGCGGGTAGGGGAACCAGGTGCGCATCGGTTACTGCCCTCCCACGCGCGGCGCCGTCAGGACGCGCTCTGTGTAGCCCGAGGGGTTGAGCAGCGAATCCGCCGTCGCCTGCATGTAGCGCATCGTCGGCCCGGCCTGCAGGCTGAGGAAGATGCAGGCGCCGAGCAGCACCACGACCGGCGCGATCTCGATGACGAAGACCCGCGGCACGGTGTTCTCGATCGAGGCCCAGAACGTGCGGATACCGACGCGGTTCATGGCGATCATGGCGGAAAGGCCGGACAGGATCAGCAAGGTGACATAGGTCCAGTCTGCGGCCGAAAGCGCCGGTGTGGGTTCGGCGCCGGAGAGGCCGAAGAGACCGCTCAGGATGGCGAACTTGGCAACGAAGCCGGAAAGCGGCGGCAATCCTGCCAGCAGAAGTGCGCAAAGGCAGAAGCAGAGACCGAGCACGGCCATGGTGCCGGGGATGGCGGCACCCGCTTCATCGATCTCTTCGTCTTCGTCGGCATCACCATAGGCTTCCATCGTTACCGCCAGAACGTCGGCGCCCGCGTCGCGGCCGCGCTCCACCAGTTCGATCAGCAGGAAGAAGGCCGAGATCGTCAGCGTCGAGCTGACGAGATAGAACAGCGCGCCGGCAATCATGCTCGAATGCCCGAGGCCGATCGCCGCCATCAAGGTGCCCGAGGAGACGAGTACCGAATAGGCGGCAAGCCTCGCCATCGCCTGCGAGGCAAGCACGCCGATAGCGCCGAAGGCGATCGTCAGCATGCCGCCGATGACGAGCAGCGTCTGGCCGAAGCCGGCGGAAACCCCAGCATTGACGCCGAAGACGAGCAGCGACAGGCGCAGTATGACGTAGATGCCGACCTTGGTCAGCACGGCAAAGACGGCCGCGACCGGCGGCGTCGCCGCCGAATAGGCGGTCGGCAGCCAGAAGCTCAAGGGCCACATGCCGGCCTTGACCAGGAAGGCGACACCGAGGATGCCGGCGCCGACTTCGACCATCTGCCGGTTTTCCGGCGAGATCGTCGAAAGCTTGATGGCGAGATCGGCCATGTTGAGCGTGCCGGTCGCGCCATAGATCAGGCTGACGCCGATCAGGAAGAGCGAGGAGGCGGCAAGGTTGATCGCGACATAGTGCAGGCCGGCCTTGACGCGCAGCGGACCGGATCCGTGCAGCAGCAGGCCATAGGATGCCGCCAGCATGATCTCGAAGAAGACGAAGAGATTGAACAGGTCGCCCGTCAGGAACGCGCCGTTGAGGCCGGCGATCAAGAGCTGGAACAGCGAATGAAAGTGATGGCCGGCGGTGTGCCAGCGGGCGATCGAATAGACCTGGGCCGCGAGGGCCAGGCCGCTCGTCAGGCAGAGCATCAGCGCCGATAGCCGGTCGAGAACCAGAACGATCCCGAACGGCGCCGGCCAGTTGCCGAGCTGGTAGACGCTGGTGCCGGCAAGGAAGCCTTCGGTCGAGGCGGCTGCGCGCATCAGCACCATCGAGAGCACGAAAAGGACAAGCGTCGAGACGAAGCCCATGACGCCCTTGGCCATGCGGTTGCGCTCGTCGATCGGGATCATCGCCGCGCCGACCATCAACGGGATAAGGATGGGCAGGATGATGAGGTGGTGCAGCCAATTAATCACTGCGCTGCTCCCTTCCGTCGACATGGTCGGTGCCGGTGAAGCCGCGCGAGGCGAGCAGCACGACGAGGAAGAGCGCCGTCATGGCAAAGCCGATGACAATGGCGGTCAGCACCAGGGCCTGCGGCACCGGATCGGTATAGCGCGAGAGATCGCCGACGCCGCCGGGTTCCAGAATGGGAGGCGCGTTCACGCGCAACCGGCCCATGCTGAAGATGAAGAGATTGACGGCATAGGAGAGCAGCGACAGACCGATGATCACCTGATAGGTGCGCGGCCGAAGCAGGAGGTAGACGCCTGAAGCGGTGAGGACGCCGATGGCGGCAGACAGGATGATCTCCATTACTTCGCCTCCTTTGCGGCGCGAAGGGCGCGGGCATGGGCACGCGGCGCGCGGATCGACTGGTGCGCGAGCGCGATCAGGATCAGGACCGTTGCCCCGACCACCAGCGAGAAGACACCGAGGTCGAAGAAGATCGCGCTTGCCAGCGGGATCTTCCCGATGATCGGCAAGGTGACGTATTGCGCATGCGAGGTCAGGAACGGATAGCCGAACAGCCACGACCCGATGCCGGTTGCCGCCGCGACGATGATGCCGATGCTCATCCAGCGAAGCGGGTGGATACGCAGCCGCTCTTCGACCCAACGCGTGCCGCCGGACATGTATTGCAGGATGAAGCCGATCGACATGGCGATGCCGGCGGCAAAGCCGCCGCCCGGCAGGTCATGGCCGCGCAGGAAGAAATAGGCCGCCAGCATGCCGCTGACCGGGAACATCCAGCGCATGATCACCGAGGGAACAAACAGATATTCAGCGACGCTGTCGCCCTTGGCGCGGTCGGGATGATCGTCGTCAAAAGCATTCTGCACCTGCTGCTGTTCCGGCGCCTCCAGGCTGTCGGCCTGCGGACGGAAGCGCAGCAGAAGGGCAAAGACGGTCAGTGCGACGATGGCCAGCACCGCGATCTCGCCGAGCGTGTCGAAGCCTCGGAAGTCGACGAGGATGACGTTGACGACATTGGTGCCGCCGCCTTCCTTGTAGGCGCGCTCGAGGAAATAGCTGGCGATGGTTTCCGGCATCGGTCGGGTCATCACCGTATAGGCGATCAGCGCCACGCCGCCGCCTGCCACAAGGGCAAGCACAAAGTCGCGCAGGCGCCGCAGGCGCACCCGCAGCGAAAGTAGTTCGGATTCCTGCGTGTCCTCGATGCGCTTGGGCAGCCAGCGCAGGCCGAGCAGGATCAACACTGTCGTGACGATCTCGACGAGGAGCTGGGTGACGGCAAGGTCGGGTGCCGACAGCCACACGAAGGTGATGCAGGTCACGAGACCGGCGCCGCCGAGAAGCACGAGCGCTGCCAGCCGGTGGAATTTCGCCTGGTAGGCGGCACCGACGGCGCAGGCGATGCCGATCGCCCAGAGAAGCGCAAAGGCCGGATCGATGCCACGGACCAGAAGCGGGGGCAGCTCGTAGTGGTTGAGCAGCAGCGGCAGGGCACCGGCCATGATCGCGACGAAGACGAGGAAGCGCATCTGCGGCTGCAGCCGGCGCGTGCCGAGCCTCTGTTCGAGCGAACGCGCCCATTTCCACGAGAGCGTGACCAGGACGCGCTCAAAGATACGCTGGCCGTGCAGCAGACGGAAGACCGGCGGTCCCTCGGTGCTGGTCGCCAGATAGTTGCGCATCAGGAAATAGAGACCGATACCGCCGAGAAGCGCCACGAAGCTCATGATCAGCGGCAGGTTCCAGCCGTGCCAGACCGAAAGGCTGTATTGCGGCGTGCTGGCGCCGAGGATGGACACGACGGCGGTGTGCAGGAACGGACCGATCGTGATCGCCGGAATGATGCCGACGACGAGGCAGGCGAGCACGAGGAATTCGATCGGTGCGCGCATCCAGCGCGGCGGCTCGTGCGGGATCTTCGGCAGGTCGCTCGGCGTCTTGCCGAAGAACACGCTGTGGATGAAGCGCAGCGAGTAGGTGACGGCAAACATGCCGGCAAGGGTGGCGACGTAGGGCGTGATCGTGTCGAGCAGGTTGGCCTGATGCGTCTCGATCGCCTCGGCGAAGAACATCTCCTTGGAGATGAAGCCGTTGAGCAGCGGCACCCCGGCCATGGCGGCGCTCGCGACCATCGCGAGCATGGCGGTCCCGGGCATATAGCGTATCAGTCCGCCGAGCTTGCGCATGTCGCGCGTCCCGGTTTCATGGTCGATGATGCCGGCCGCCATAAACAGCGATGCCTTGAAGGTCGCGTGGTTGACGATGTGGAAGACGGCGGCGACGGCGGCGAGCGGACTGCCGAGGCTGAGCAGCACCGTGATCAGCCCGAGATGACTGATGGTCGAATAGGCGAGCAGCCCCTTCAGATCCTGTTGGAAAATCGCGAAATAGGCGCCGAGAAGCAGCGTCGTCAGGCCGGCGAGCCCGACGATCCAGAACCAGGCCTCGGTGCCGGCCATCACAGGCCAGAACCGCACGAGAAGGAAAACGCCCGCCTTCACCATCGTCGCCGAATGCAGGTAGGCGGAAACAGGCGTTGGTGCGGCCATCGCGTGCGGCAGCCAGAAATGGAACGGAAACTGCGCGCTCTTGGTCAGGGCGCCGAGCAGGATCAGCACCAATGTCGCCAGATAGAGCGGGTGCTCGCGGATCATGTCGCCAGAGGCGAGCACGACGTCGAGATCGTAGCTGCCGACGATGCGGCCCATGATCAACAGGCCGACCAGCATGCAGAGCCCGCCCATGCCGGTCATCGTCAGCGCCATGCGCGCGCCGTCGCGAGCGTGGGCATTGTGATGCCAATAGCCGATAAGCAGGAAGGAGACGATGCTCGTCAGCTCCCAGAAAACCGCAAGCAAGATCAGGTTGCCGGAAAGAACGACGCCCAGCATCGATCCCATGAAGGCGAGGAACAGGGCAAAGAAGCGCGGCACCGGATCTTCCGCCGCCATGTAATAGCGGGCGTAGAGCACGACGAGCACGCCGATCGCGGTCACCAGCACCGTGAACAGCCAGGCAAAGCCGTCCATCCTCAAGGTGAAGTTGAGGCCGAGTTCCGGTATCCAGGCCAGTTCATAGCGAAGAACGCCGCCAGATGTGACGAAGGGGTAGAGGCCGGCGGCAATCAGGAAGCACAGAAGCGCGATTGCGCCTGCGAACCAGGCCGTGGCGCCGCGTTGATCGGGCGGAAAGAAGATTGCAATGAGGCTTCCCGCGAACGGGGCTAGGATGAAGACAGAAAGCAATTTCCCCGCGTATTCGATCGTACCGTTCCCTTCTCTTGGGCATAATGGAGATTGGGTGCCGAAGCCCCTCAAGGACCATCGCTGATGCAACGGTCGCAGACGATGCCGTCACAGTCCGCATAGCGGTAACAGCCGTATGTTTTTATGACGATTTTCCCGGGGGCTGCCAAGCCTCGATGGTGGGAAAAATGTGAGATTGCGTCATTTTTGACCAGCTCGAGCACGTGCCGAACCGTCGCGGGCGGATAGCGGCGATGTCAGGCCGCCTGCCACCTGCGCTCGAAAACAAAGGTGGCGAGATCGTTGGCGCTCATCGGCCGGGCAAAGGCATAGCCCTGCAGGCCATGACAACCAAGCTCCTGCAGCATGCGGGCATGCTCGAGCGTTTCGACGCCCTCAGCGATCACTTCGATGCCGAGCGACGTGCCGATATCGATGATCGATTCGACGAGGCGCTTTTCGGTCGGCGAATCCAGGATCGGCAGAATCAGCTGGCGATCGATCTTCAGGCGCCGCGGGGTCAGCTTCAACAGGCTGAGGATCGAGGCATAACCGGTGCCAAAATCGTCGATCTCGATATCGATGCCGAGTTCCTTGATCCGGCGAATGTTCGACAGCACGGTGATGTCGCTCTCGTCGAAGGAGATCGACTCCAGAAGCTCGAAGGACAGGCGGCCGCGCGGGATCTGCAATTGTTCGAGACGGTCGATCAGCCCTTCATCGTGCAGACGCGCATAGGAGAGGTTGACCGAAACCTTCGGGATATGGATGCCGTTGGCCTGCCAGCGGTAGATCTGGAACAGCGCCTGCTCCAGGATCACCTGGTCGATGGACGCGACGACGTTGATGTCTTCGGCGGTCTTGAGAAAGGTGTGCGGACCCAGCAACCCCTTGGTCGGGTGGTCCCAGCGCGCGAGTGCTTCGACGCCGATGACCTCAAGGGTGCTCGGACAGAATTGCGGCTGGAAATGCGCGATGAATTCCTTGTGTTCCAAGCCGCGAAGGATTTCGTCGGCGGTCTGCTTGGTCTTGAACACGGCGGTCTTCAGATCGCCGGTGAAGGTTTCGTGCCGGTTGCGACCGCGGCGCTTGGCCTCGTAAAGGGCGATATCGGCATTGACGAGGATCTGGGATAGATCGTCGGTCGGTCGGGCTTGAGCGGCTATGCCGATGCTGACTCCGATGCGGCATTCCTGGTCCTTGTAGCGAACCGGAACGCTCATCGCCTCGATGATGCAGGATGCGAGCCGCGCGTCGGGCTCGGCGCTGTCTTCCGGGCGGACGATGACGAACTCGTCGCCGCCGATACGGGCGACGAAGTCCTTCTCCTTGGCGTTGGTACGCAGCAGCTCGGCGGCGTGGCGCAGGATTTCGTCGCCTGCGGCGTGACCGAGCGTATCGTTGATCTGCTTGAACCGATCGAGATCCATGTGAAAGATGCTGAGCCTCGCCTCGACATCGAAATGCTGGCTTCTGTCTGCAAGCACCTGGTCGAGAAACCGGCGGTTGGGCAGGCCGGTCAGCGGATCGTGCAGGGCATTGAATTCCATGCGGTGGCGAGCTGCTTCCAGTTCGGCGCTATGGGCTTCTGCCTGCCGCTTGGCTTCCGACAGCGTGGCACGGGTCTGGATGTCGGCAGTCACGTCCCAGTTGACGCCGACGAACTTCTTGCGCCCATCGGCGCCGTCATAGGCCGAGCCAACCGCACGGATATGGCGCACGGTGTCATCCGGCAGCCGCACCCGAAACTCGGAGTTGTAAGCGGCGCCTGAGCGAAGTGCTTCGGCAAACTCCTCCTCGGCATGAGCGACATCGTCAGGATGCAGCGTCGACTTCCAGTCGTCATAGGCCTGACGGACAGATCCCGTCTTGCCGTAGAGTTCCTTCATCCGCTCGTCCCAGAGCAGTTTGCCGCTGGCAATGTCGAGTTCCCAGATGCCGATCTCCGAGGTGTCGAGGGCGATCTTCAGGCGATGCGACAGTTCCTGCAATTGCGCCTTGCTCTGCCTGAGGGCGCGGATGTTGTTCTGGCGCTCACTCATCAACCGGCCGGTCAGGAGCATCGGCAGGACGATCATCAGGCCGCCGGCGACAATCAGCGCGCGGATAAGCCAGGCGTTGCGCGCGGTGTGCGGCCAACCGCCCTTGGGAACGGCAGCGATGTGCCAGGAGCCTCCCGGCAATAGGACCGTCATCTCCACCGGGGACTGATCGAAGACCTTGGCATTCCCGTAGAAGGCCGTACCGTCGCTGCCCGTCCCGTCGCGGCCGGTGATGGCGATATCGATGCCGAGCGAGGGGGAGAAGAGGCCGCTGTCATTGTAGAGACGATCGACGTCGATGACTGCCGAGACGATGCCCCAGAAGCGGTTGCTGCCGCCGCCCGCTTCGATCGAGACCGGAAAACGACCGATCAGCCCGCGCCCGCCCTGCACCAGATCCACAGGGCCGGCCAGAACCATCTTGCCGGTATCCCTGACCTTCATGACGGCGGCGCGCTGCGCCTCGTTCTTGCGGTAGTCGAGCCCGATCGCCTTTTCGTTGCCTTGCATAGGAAAGGCCATGCGCACGATGAGGTCGGGTGCGGCGGCGATGCTGCGCAATTGGGAGCGTTCGGTGAAGATGCTGCGCGAAAGAGCGGCGAAGCGCTGCTGCCCCATGCCCGGCTCGGTGACGATGGTTCCGATCAGGCCCCGCACGAGCTGGATGTTGCCGTTGATGCTGGCTTCAAGCTTGGAGCGGATCGGGTTGAGTTCGTCGGCGACCTGTGAACGCACGCGCGCTTCGGAGACCACCTGGTTCTGGTTGTCTGCGAGGATGCCAGCCACCAGAACGACGAGAGAGGCGATGATCGCGGGAAGGTAGTTCGGCGTCAGAAACCCGGAGAGTTTCTTTTTCCCGAGATCGAAGGCATGTCTGGCAGGCACAAGATCACCCCGGCGGCATCAGAAGGATACGAAACGACCGGGATGATCCCAAATTGGTATTAACAATTATTGTTTTAGTTCCGGCTTTTATGCCTGCCCAGGGTCATTTTGACGTCTTGCGCTCGGGCAGTTTCTTGTGCTTGGTTTCGGCAAGGTCTTCCAGTTCGCCTTCGGTCATGGATTTCTCCATCTCGCGCGACGCACCCTTGAGTTCGGATTTCTTCATGTCTCCACGTTTGGCGGCAAGTGCTGCGCCGGCCGCTTTCTGCTGTGCCTTGGATTTTGCAGGCATGTCGCATCTCCTTGCGGGTGTTCGAACAGCTCAAACGCAGGCTGAACGGACCGGTTCCCCGCGATGGATCACGATTTGCTCTCGATCATCGCCTGCAATGTCTCCAGGCGGTCGGCCTCATGAGGGAGCTTGTCCTGTCGCAGCCGCGCGATACGGGGAAAGCGCATGGCAACGCCAGACTTGTGCCGCGTCGAGCGGTTGAGGCCTTCGAACGCGACCTCGACAACGAAGCCGAAATCGTGATCGGCTCGCACTGCCCGCACCGGACCGAAGCGCTCGGTGGTATTGTCCCTGACGAAGCGGTCGAGAATTTCCAGTTCGGCATCGGTGAAGCCGAAATAGGCCTTGCCCACCGGCACCAGCGTTTCCACGCCGTCGACCTCGGTCCAGACGCCGAAGGTGAAATCGGAATAGTAGCTGGAGCGCTTGCCGTGGCCGCGCTGGGCATACATCAGCACGGCGTCGACATTGTAGGGCGCGCGCTTCCACTTGAACCACGGACCCTTGGCCCGGCCGGCGGTATAGGGCGAATCCAGTCGCTTCAGCATGATGCCTTCGATGACGGGATCGGGCGGCTCGGACCGCAGCTGGTCCAGCTCTTCCCAGGAGGAAAACGGCACGAGCGGCGACAGGTCGAAATGCTGCGGCGAAGCCCGTTCGACGAGGTCGCTCAGCATCGCCCGTCGCGCCAGGAAGGCTTCTGCCCGAACGTCGGTTTCGCCCGAAAAGAGGACGTCGTAGGCGCGGATGAAGGCGGGGTATTCGTCGAGCATCCTGCGGCTGACGGACTTGCGGTTCAGCCGCTGCTGCAGGTCGGAAAAGGTCCGGGTGGCGCGGTTGGTGCGAGCGGTGCCGCCGACCAGCAGCTCGCCGTCGATGATGCCGGAAAAGTCTGATGCCTCCAGCACGTCGGGGAAAGCACCGGAGATTTCATCGCCGCTGCGCGAATAGAGCCGTCTGGTGCCGCCGACATTGGCAAGCTGCACGCGGATGCCGTCCCATTTCCATTCGGCGGCAAAGTCCTTTGGGTCGAGCCCATCGAGATCGCCCTCGCCGACCGGTGTCGCAAGCATCACCGAATGGAAGACGGCGGGCGTCGACAGAACCGGCCTTTCCGCTTCGCCCGTCAGCCACTGGAAGAGCGGCAGGTAGGGTGGGGCGAGCCCATGCCAGAGGGTCTCGATCTCGGTGACGTCCTTGCTGCCCATCTCGGCCAGCGCCTGCTTGGCAAGCTTGGCCGAGACACCGATGCGCAGGCCGCCGGTCACGAGTTTCAGAAAGGCGAAGCGCGCCGACGTATCGAGCCGGTCGAGCATGTCGCGAACGACGCTGCGCACGTTGGCGCGGCCGGTCGTCTGCAGCTTCTCGATGGCGTCGCCGAGCGGAATGTCGTCCGGTACAACGTCTTCCGGCGGCTCCCAGACCAACGACACCGTTTCGGCGAGGTCGCCGACATAATCGTAGGAATAGCGAAACAGCACTTCGTCCATGCGCTCGAGCAGGAGGTCACGGATCATTGCCGGCTTGACGGTGGCGAGCGACAGGGTGCCGGCGATGGCCGCCAGCGCATAGCCGCGATCCGGATCAGGCGCGGATCGGAAGTAGTCCGCCAGCAGCCGGATCTTGGCGTTGCGCTGCGGCGTCAGGACGAGGCGGTCGAGCAGTTCGGCGAAGGCCTTCATCGCTCATTCCCCCTCGTCGTCGTAGCCGACGAGATGCAAGGGCCGCGCGGCGATGCCCTCAAGCTCACACCAGCGCACCAGCGCCTCCTCGCGGCCATGGGTGACCCAGACCTGCGCCGGGGCGATCTCGCGGATCGTTTGCGTGAGTTCAGGCCAGTCGCAATGGTCGGAGATAACAAGCGGCAGCTCGATGCCGCGCTGCTTGGCGCGCTGCCGGATCATCATCCAGCCTGAGGCGAAGATCGCCAAGGGATCGACGAAGCGCCGAGCCCAGCGGTCGGCGAAGGCGGCGGGTGGCCCGATGACGACTGTGCCGGCAAAATCCTGCTTCTCGTCGGCGGCAAGCGTTGCCGGGCGGAATTCGCCGAGGTCGATGTCTTCGCTCCGATAGTAGTCGCAGAGTTTCTGCAGGGCGCCGTGGATGTAGATCGGCTGGTCGTAGCCCTGCTCGCGCAGAAGCGCGATCACCCGTTGCGCTTTGCCGAGCGCATAGGCGCCAACCACGTGGGTGCGCTCGGGAAATTGCTTCAGCGACGTCAGCAGCTTGCGCATTTCGGTGCGGTCGTCAGGGTGGTGGAAGACCGGCAGGCCGAAGGTCGCCTCGGTGATGAAGACGTCGCAGGGCATCGGTTCGAACGCCAGGCAGGTCGGGTCCCGCCGTCGTTTGTAATCGCCCGACACAACGATGCGCGTGCCCTTGGCCATGACCGAAATCTGCGCCGAGCCGAGAACATGGCCGGCCGGGTGAAAACGTACCTCGACGCCATTGACGGTTATCGTCTCGCCCAGGGCTACGGTCTGGCTGGTGCCGCAAAAGCCTTCGCCATAACGGATGCGCATGATGTCGAGGGTTTCGCGGGTGGCGAGCACCTGGCCGTGGCCGGCGCGGGCATGGTCGGAATGGCCGTGGGTGATCAGCGCGCGATCGACCGGCTGCACCGGATCGATGTAGAAATCCCCGATCTCGCAGTAGAGACCTTTGGGAGCGGGATAGAGCAGGGCGTCCGGTTTCATGCCCTTAGAGATAGCTGGCGGAAACGGATCCGCCAGCCATGGCTGCAAAGTTTTTCGAACGGTCGGCAATGCCGGTCCGTTCGATATGGCATCAGCCGTTCAGTGCCAGCGTGTCGCCGATCAGCTTGAGCGTTCCAGCTGCATCGATGTCGATGCAGGCCTTCTGGCTCGGCAGGTTGTCCCAAGGGCTTGGCGGGAACAACCGGCTGTCGGGCTTCTGGATCGTCTGGCCATCGGCAATGCCGCCGCAGACGACGCGGATGACGCCGCTGCGAACCTTGAACAGATCCGGCGCCACGACATAGGCGCAGGCGCAGCTGTCGTGCACCACCATGCCATCGGGCACATGCTGCTCGTAGAAGGTGATGTAGAACTGCGAGATGTCCGAAAGCAGCTTCGCCGGCGCTCCGCCGCGCTCGGCGATGTCGGCAAGCATCGCCTTGGTCATAACCGTCTTGGTGGTGACGTCGAGACCGACGACGGTCACCGGCCACGGTGCCGTCATGACGACGTCGGCAGCCTCGGGGTCGCCGTGGATGTTGGCTTCGGCAGCCGGCGTGATGTTGCCGTTGACGTCGAAGGCGCCGCCCATGATCACGACTTCGCGCACCAGCGGCGCAAAGTCCGGATCTTCGCGCAGTGCCAATGCCAGGTTGGTCATGCGACCGACGGCAATCAGCGTCACTTCGCCGGGGTTGGCGCGCACGGTGTCGATGATGAAGCGGTGCGCCAAACGCGGATCGACCGGCAGGTCGATCGTCTCGGGCACGTCAATGTTGCCGAGGCCGTCATCGCCATGGATGAAGGTCGGCCAGCCGACATGCGGCCGGTCCGGATTGAAGGTCTTGTCGAGACCCTTGGCGACCGGCGCCTTTATGCCCCACTCACGCTTCAGGAACAGCGCGTTGCGCGTCGTCGTTTCGACCGAGGCGTTGCCGAAGACCGTGGTGATGCCGATGAGATCGATATCCGGGTGGCGGTGGAGGAAGAGCAGGGCCATCGCATCGTCGATGCCCGGATCCGTATCAAAGATAACCTTGTGCATGTGTTCTTCTTTTCTTTTTCTTGCGTTTGACGGGTCGCAATGGAGGCAAGATGCCCACGAAAGTCAATCGGTGATCGATCCCAGCCGGGCATGCCTGACGGCAAAGCTGATGAAGCCTCCGGCATAAACCGTCTTGTTTTCGATCACCCAACCGCCGAACCCGCTTAAACTTTCCGAAAGGTCGAGCGCTTATCCTTGCCAGGCGCCTTCGGGCTTATGTTTCAGTTCCTGTCATCACAGCGGAGCCATTCTCGTGAAGGCTATTCTCGGCAAGTTGCGCCCATCGAAGAGGCTGGTCGTCATCCTTGCCGCCGCATTCGGCGTGTCGGCCGCCTCAGGTGCTGCCGCCGTCTATGTCGGCCGCGACGCGCTGATGGAGCAGATGTCTAAGCCTGCCACCTCCGGTCTCGAATGCACGCTGGTCAGGACCGTCAAGCTCGGCCATCACGGTCAGCGCTGGGTTCGCATGCACATCAAGACGGACCGTGCCGATGGCGAGGCACGCATGCGCACGGCGCTGCGCGTGGTCGGCGCGCTGTCGAAGTCGGAAAAGGCAGATCTCTATCAGGTGGTCGTTCTCGATGCTGCCGGGCCGGAAGAGCGGGCTGCGGTGCGTGGCGCCGCGATCGGGGCGCAAGTTCTTTTCGCACCGGGTCCGCAAAGCGTGCCGGGCATGGATGAGCGTTTCCGCGCGTCCTACAATGATGGCACGGCCAACTCGGCCGGTTTCTTTCACGGCAACACGGTCGATCTTTCGGTTGCCGATATCGGTGGAATGATGGCCGGTATGGACGATCGTTCGCCCTGCATCGATCCGAACGCAATTGCTGTCGAGGGCGAGGCAGCGCCCGATGTCGCAGCGGCAGAGCACAAGGCCGAGAGCGCCGAGGCGCCTGCCGGCCACTGAGAGGCCGATGGCACGATCGGACGCGTCGCCGGCAAATTCACCATCGACAACGGAAAAAGCCCGCCGCATTCGCGCCGGGCTCTTTGTTTCGTGCCGTTGTGACCCTGATCAGTCGGCCTTGTTGCGGCGCGCCGGGAACAGGATGATGTCGCGGATCGACGGTGCATTGGTGAGCAGCATGATCAGGCGGTCGACACCGATGCCGAGGCCACCTGCCGGCGGCATGCCCTGGTCGATGGCATCAAGGAACTCGTCGTCGAGCTGCTTGGCCTTCTCGCCGCGCGCATGCGCCTGCTCCAGCTGCTCGACCATGCGGGCGCGCTGCTCTTCCGGATCGTTGAGCTCGGAAAACGCGTTGCCGAGTTCCCAGGTGTTGCAATAGGTCTCGAAGCGCTCGACGAGGCGCGGCTCGCCCGGAACTTCCTTGGCAAAGGGCGAGATGTCCTTCGGGAAATGGGTGACGTGCGACGGCTGGATCAGCGTCGGCTCGACCTTCTCTTCGAAGACGAAGGCGAGGCATTCGCCCCAGGTCCAGTCCTTCTCGACTTCGAAACCGGCTGCCTTGGCGGCAACGCGGGCTTCCTCGTCGGTCTTCATCGCCAGGAAATCGATGCCGGTCGCTTCCTTGACGGCATCCGGCATCGGCACGCGACGGAATGGACCCTTGAAGGAGATTTCCTTGTCGCCGAACATGAATTCGGTCGAGCCGTGGATCGACAGAGCGAGCTTCTCAAACAGCCGCTCGACGAGGTCCATGATGTCCTCGTAGTCGGCGTAGGCCCAGTAGCACTCCATCATGGTGAATTCGGGATTATGCCGCGTTGACACGCCTTCGTTGCGGAAGTTGCGGTTGATCTCGAACACCTTGTCGGTCAGGCCCGATACCAGCGTGCGCTTCAGGTACAGTTCCGGCGCGATGCGCAGGTACATGTCGAGCTTCAGCGTGTTGTGGTGGGTCTTGAACGGTTCGGCCGTGGCACCGCCATAGACCGAATGCAGCATCGGCGTCTCGACTTCCATGAAGCCGTCGTCTTCCATGAAGCGGCGGATACCCGAGACGATCCTGCTGCGCTGCTGGAAGCGGAGCTTGGATTCCTCGTTGGTCATGATGTCGAGGTGGCGCTTGCGGTAGCGCAGCTCGATGTCGGAGAGGCCATGCCACTTCTCGGGCATCGGCAGCAGCGACTTCGTCAGCATGGTGATCGCCTGCGCGTTGATCGTCAGCTCACCACGCTTGGTGCGGCGCACGACACCGGTGACGCCGATGATGTCGCCGATGTCGATCATCGGCAAGAGCGCACGGGCGTCTTCCGGCGTGGTGTCCTTGTGGCTGAAGATCTGGATCTTGCCGGAGGCGTCATGGATGTCCATGAACATGCCGGAGTTGCGCGACGAGTAGACGCGGCCGGCGACCGTGACGACGTCCTGCGTCTCGGTGTCGAGCTCCAGGTTCTCGTACTTCGCTGCCAGTTCGGCATTGGTCATCGTGCGGTGGAAATGCGCCGGATAGACGTCGCCGATCTGTTCGCGCAGCAGCTTCAGCTTCTGCGCGCGCACTTCCGTCACGTCGGAGGAGAGGGCTGTGGTCTCGGTCTTGTCGTTCATCGTCTTGTCCTTACTTTCCGCTGCCGGCCATCGAGGCGGCGACCTGACCTGCAACCTTCAACCGCTGGCGCACGACCGAGCGGCCGAGCAGTTCCATGCTGTCGAAGAGCGGCAGGGAGCGCGACGAGCCGGAGACCGCGACAAACAGCGGTGCCAGCACGACCTTGAGCTTCTTGCCCATGCGGTCGGCAATCGCGCGCAGTTCCGCCTCGATCGTTTCCTTGTTCCATTCGAGGATCTTTTCCAGATCCGGCTGAACCGTGTTGAAGATCTCGACCAGTTCTTCCGGGCTCGACTTGATCTTGGCGAAGGCCGCCGGCTCGAGGCCAAGGTCGGACTTCAACAGGAAGTCGGCAAGTGCCGGCAGTTCGCCGAGCTTGGAGATGCGCGACTGCGACAGCTTCAGGCCCTGCTTCAGGCGATCGTTCTCCGACGCCCAGGCCAGCACCCGGCCGAGGAATTCGTCGTCGCTCAGCTTCTCGCGGATCCAGCGGCCGTTCAGCCAGTCGAGCTTCTGGATGTCGAAGATCGCGCCCGACTTCGACAGGTTGTCCGGGTCGAACTTTTCGGCAAGCTCGGCCATGGTCATCAGCTCCTCGCCTTCGGCGATCTGGATGAAGAACAGGCCGAGGAAGTTCATCAGCGCTTCCGGCAGGTAGCCGAGCGCCGAATAATAGGAGATCGAGGTTGGGTTCTTGCGCTTCGACAGCTTCGACTTGTCGGCATTGCGCATCAGCGACAGGTGCATGAACACCGGCGGCGTCAGGCCGAGATATTGATAGATCAGGATGTGCTTCGGCACCGAGGCCAGCCACTCCTCGCCGCGCGCGACGTGGGTGATCTTCATCAGATAGTCGTCGACGACGTTTGCCATGTGATAGGTGGGCATGCCGTCGGCCTTGAGCAGAACCTGCATGTCGACCGAATCCCACGGGATCTCGACGTCGCCATAGACGCCGTCGGTGAACTTGCAGGAGCCCTCGGTCGGGATCTTCATGCGCACGACGTGCGGCTCGCCGGCGTCGACGCGGCTGGTCACTTCTTCGGCGGAAAGCGTCAGGCAGTGGCCGTCATATTTCGGCTGCTTGCCGGCGGCGCGCTGGGCCTCGCGCATCTGCTCCAGCCGCTCGGGCGTGCAGAAACAGCGGAAGCCGTGGCCGTTCTTCTCGATCTGTCGGACGTAGTCGAGGTAGATGTCCTTGCGGTCGCTCTGGCGGTAGGGTCCGTAGGGGCCGCCGACGTCAGGGCCTTCGGACCATTCCAGCCCGCACCATTTCAGCGCATCCAGCACCTTCTGCTCGAACTCCGGCGTCGAGCGGGTGGCATCGGTATCTTCGATCCGGAGAATGAAGGTGCCGCCGTGCTTCTTTGCGAAGAGATAGTTGAACAGTGCGATATAGGCGGTGCCGACATGCGGCTCGCCGGTGGGGGAGGGTGCGATGCGTACCCGAACTGCTGAATCTGCCATGGTCTTTGCCCGTTTGACGTGCTTCTCGCCCCTTGCCGGAAGACAAGTCCGGCCGCCGGGCGCGCATTTTATGGGAAGGAAAGGCCCGTAGGGGTGCCGCACAAGCGGTATCGGCGGGCTTTCCAGTCGGCTCGCGTGAGACCATAGAACATGGGGCATGTCAACGGAAAGTGGATCACGCCACTTTTTGTTGACACTGCCGATGGCTGGTTATATTGAACCGTAAGGTTATTTAACTGAAAGGTTTTTTAGAAAATGCCGGAAGATCGCCTGTCGACCACGCTTTCAGCCCTCGCCGATCCGACGCGCAGGGCCATCCTTGCCCGGCTCTCTCTCGGCGAGGCTTCGGTCGGTGAACTGGCGGAGCCGTTCGAGATGAGCCTGCCGGCCGTTTCCAAACACTTGAAAGTCCTCGAGCGCGCCGGATTGATCAGCCGCGGCCGCGAGGCGCAGTGGCGCCCCTGCCGACTTGAAGCCGCACCCTTGCGCGACGTCAACAGCTGGCTCGATAGCTACCGGGGTTTCTGGGAAGAGAAGTTCGATCGTCTCGACGCCTATCTGCAGGAGTTGCAAAAGGTGGATCCGGACGCAGAGACGAACTGATTTCAGCGATCTTGCCGGCGCAAACCGGCTGCGCTACACATCCCGTGTCGAAAAAGGCAGGGCCGGATATGGTAAGCCCGGTCCCTTCGCGAGGCTGTCCCAGTCCTTGCGAAGCTCTGCTCGAACCTGATCGTTCGAACCCGCGGCGTGGTTCCGATGCATCCGCATCGGTCCGCGGCGGGGTGTATCCGGATCAGACGCAGTCCGCCGCGTTTCTCAAAACACGGAGACTGCATATGCGACTGAACCATCTCGATCTTCACAGCCCCGTCGTTGCCGAAACGGCGAGATTCTTCATCGACCATCTCGGCTTTACGCTCGTTGAAACGCGCGGCAAGGACGCCTTTTATCGCCTCGCCGACGAGGCCGGCATGGTGCTCGTGATCAGCCCGCCGATTGCCAGGCTCGGCGGTGGCGACCAGGTCAGCCTCGGCCTGCAGACCTATCATGTCGGCTTCCTGCTGTCTGAGAGGACAGAGGTCGAGGATGCCTATCGACGTATCCTGCCGACGGGCATCCGCATGACCGATCCGGAAGAGCGGCATGGGGCCTATGTCTTCTATATGGTCGTCCCCGGCAACATCCTGGTGGAGGTCGGCCACCGTCCCGACGCCTGACGTCCACCGGAACGATCGACAGGGTGATGCGTTATCCGTTCGCGAGGCGCAGGCTGTGCCAATCGGACATGACGGAGGTGGAGAACACGGGAATTTTTCCGATTTCTTCCCGTGGCCAACGAAATGGCAGTCGAGCTCCCTGACCCGTCCGGCTTGTGCCCTCGCAAACGCTTGCAGCAAGGTGGCCTGCATCCCCCGTGATGCAGGCCTTTTTTGTGTAGTTCACGGAAAAAAGGCGGAGCCATGTAGCCCCGCCCTTTTGATTTTCGACAATGGCCTCAGATCACTGCGGCTTGCCGGCGGCCTTCTTTCGCAGCCGCGCATTGCGAGCCACCATGTTGAGAACCTCGACCAGGGCCGAAAAGGCCATGGCGGCATAGATGTAGCCCTTCGGCACGTGCAGGCCCATGCCTTCGGCGATCAGCGTCGTGCCGATCATCAGGAGGAAGGCGAGCGCCAGCATGACGATCGTCGGGTTCTTCTCGATGAAGTTGGCAAGAGGGTTTGCGGCAACCAGCATCACCGTGACGGCGGCGAGAACGGCGATGACCATGATCGGCAGATGCGGGGTCATGCCGACGGCGGTGATGATGCTGTCGACCGAGAAGACCAGGTCGAGCAGCAGGATCTGGCCGATCGCCGCACCGAAGCTGTTGATCGCCGACGAGGCGATGAAATCCTCGCCATGGTCGGCCGGGTCGACATTGTGATGGATTTCCTTGGTTGCCTTCCAGACGAGGAACAGGCCGCCGGCGATCAGGATCAGGTCCTTCCAGGAGAAGCCATGTCCGAAGACCTCGAAGACGGGCGTTGTCAGCTTGACGATCCACGCGATGGTGCCGAGCAGAGCGAGGCGCATGACGAGCGCCAGGCCGATGCCGATGCGGCGGGCCTTTTCACGGTGTTCGGGCGGCAGCTTGTTGGTGAGGATCGAGATGAAGATCAGATTGTCGATGCCGAGAACCACCTCCATGACAACCAGTGTTATGAGGGCAACCCAGGCGGCCGGGTCCTGGGCTAGCAGCATTAAATCCTGCATCAGCGATCTTTCCTTGTCTCGGTGGCGCGTCGTCGCGCAAGAATCGCGGCAGTATTTAAGCAACTATGCGAGAGTGACAAGCGCCGCCGGGCGTTTGCGGCGGCGCTTTACCGTTTACGGTTTGATCGGGATCCACATTTCCACAACGCCCATGCCCGAATGCGGGTCGAAGCGCTCGTCATAGCGCTCGATCAGATCGGGCGTTTCACCGTGTTGAAGGCCGGACTCCGGCAACCAGGTGCCGAAGATCCGGTGGGCGGTCGTCGCGATCGATGAAATATGGCCGCGGTGCAGGAACACGGCATAGCGCTGCTTCGGCAGTTTGATCGTCGTAAAGCCGGCGGGCAGGGCGCCTGCATCGTCGATTTCGACTGCCGCCATATAGTGAAAGCTGCCTGCTTCACTGTCGTTCTGGCTGCAGACGCCATAGGCGATGTTGCCCTTCTGCCCTCGGATGTTGCCGAAGTGGGTGTTGAAGCGTTGCCAGAGCGAAGGAATGCCTTCGGTGCGGCCGTAGGCATAGGTTTCACCAAGGCCGGCGAGAAGCAAGGCCGGGCTGTCTTCGAAGCGCGGCGGGTCCAGTTTGAGGAGGCGGGTGTCGTCCATTCTGATTGGCTCCGTCAGTGCGATGTTGCCGAAGTGCCCTTGCTTGCGCACGGTCTCCGGCGTTACGCCGAACTGCTCGCGAAAGGCACGGGTGAAGGCCTCGTGCGAGCCGTAGCCTGCTTCGAGGGCCACCGCGAGAATGCTGGAGGAGCCGTCGGCAAGGCTTTGCGCAGCGCCGCTCAGGCGCCGTGCGCGGATATAGGCGCTGATGGAGTAACCCGTCACCAGTCCGAAGACGCGTGACAGGTGAAAGCGCGACAGGCCGGCGGCCTCAGCGATCTCTTCCAGCGATATATCGCTCGCGAAATGGCTCTCGATGAACCAGATCGCCCTTCCGATGGCACTCATGATCACTCCCGTGGCAGACACCCATGCTCATAGGGTTTTGCTGGAAGGCGTGCTTGATCGCAATTGCTGGATTGAAGAGTGAGGCGGCCGAATGTGCGTTCGTCTCAAGCCGTCTTCTTCGGTCCGTATGCGGCCATGAAGACGCGCACAGCTGCCGTGACCGTGCCCTCGATCTGCTCGCGCGGCGGCGCCGAACACATGCCGCCGAACAGCCGGTGCTTGAAGAGGCCCGCCTGTGCCATCTCGATGAACTGCCGCGCCGCCATCTCCGTGTTGTCGATGTCGAGCGTACCGGCTGGGACCTGGCGGTCGAGATAGGCCTTGAGCACGGTATAGCCGTTTTCCGGCGCCTCGCTGAAGAAGCGTTCGGCCAGATGCGGCATGCGGTCGATCACGCCGATCACCATGCGCATGGAGCGGATTGTTTCCTCGGCGGTCATGCTGGTGGTCAGCGTCACGCCGAAATCAAAAAGCGATTCCTCGACATCGTCGTGATCGTTGAGCGCATGCTTGGCAGTCTGAACGACCCGGGTCTTGCCCTGGATGATCAGCGCCTTGAACAGGTCTTCCTTGTTTTCGAAATAGACGTAGAGCGTGCCCTTCGAGACACCGGCCTCGCGGGTGATGTCGTTCATACTGGCGGCGTCGAAGCCCTGGTTCATGAAGGCGCGCCGGGCACCTTCCAGGATCTGCTCGCGCTTGGCGGGGTCTTCGCCCGCCGCATGGCGTCCGCCGCCGGGACAAAGCTGCTCGTCCATGCCGTTGTCGGGCTGGATGGTCTCTTTCTGTCCGGTCTTTGCTGGTTCCATGATCGCCGTCTGTACCCGTCCTGTTCGCATCAAATTACGTCCATCGAACTGCGTGGTTCGATTCCCCCTTGATATGCGACGTAAAAGCGACTAAGTCAAGCTTCGATCGAACCGAACGGTTCAGTTCAATCACCACTCATTAACCAGGCCGGTACCCATGTCCGCATCCAAAACGTCCAGCGTCGCTCGCGTTCGCCCTGTCGGCGAGGATTTTGAAGTTCCGCAGACCCATGAGGCCGCGCCCGAGGCTAAGGGGGCGACTGCCGAGGCGCCTGCGCTCACGCAGGAACCCGCTGTCGAAGTCGCTTCGAAAAAGAAGAAGCGCAGCCCGATCTTGCCCGTTCTCGGCCTCGCAGCTTTGGCCGCAGGCGGCTGGTATGGCTATGACTGGTGGACCAATGGCCGTTTCATGGTTTCGACCGACGACGCCTATATCGAGGGCGACATCGCCACGATCTCCCCGAAGGTTTCGGGTTATGTCGCCAAGGTCGACGTCGTCGCCAACCAGCAGGTGAAGGCCGGCGACCCGCTGGTCACGCTCGATGACGGCGACTATCGCATCGCCGCCGAGCAGACCGAGGCCCAGATCGCCACGCAGAAGTTGGCGCTCAGCCGCTTCGACGCGCAGATCGCCGGCGCAAAGGCGAGCCTTGCCCAGGCCGAAGCCCAGAAAAATGCTCTCGAAGCAACGGTGCGCGGCGCCGAACTTGCGCAAAAGCGCGCAAGCGACCTCCAGTCCAAGGACGTCGGCACCGTTGCTTCCCGCGATAATGCCGACGTGGCGCTGGATCAGGCGCGGGCAAACCTTGCCGGCGCCGATGCCAACATCGCGACTGCCAACGCCAACATCACCGTGCTGCAGGCTCAGCGCGCCGAGGCGGAAAGCCAGATCCGCTCGCTGGAGCTTGCCCGCGACAAGGCCAATCGCGACCTCGGCTTCACCGTCTTGAAGGCGCCCTATGACGGCGTCATCGGCAACGTCGCCGTCCAGGTCGGCGATCTCGTCTCTGCCGGCCAGAGGCTGGCGGCACTCGTCCCTGTCGACCAGCTCTACATCGACGCCAACTTCAAGGAGACGCAGATCGCGCATCTGGTCCCCGGCTCGAAGGTCAAGGTTCACATCGACGCCTATGACGAGCACGCGATCGAAGGCACGGTTGCCTCCATCTCGCCGGCATCCGGCTCGGTGTTCTCGCTGCTGCCGGCCGAAAACGCCACAGGCAACTTCACCAAGGTGATCCAGCGCGTGCCGGTGCGCATCACGCTGCCGGCCGATGTGCTGGCGGAAGGCCATCTGCGCGCTGGCTTGAGCGTGGTCGTCGATGTCGACACGCGCACGGCACCCGCTGAGACCAAGGTCGCCGCCACGAAGTAATCGGGCCCCGACGCGCCGGCATGTTCGATCGAACGCGCCGGCTGCGCCTTTACACGCAGGGAGTGGCTCAGATGGCCGCAACGGCAACAGCAGGCTCGGTGGCGGCAGCCGCACCGAAGGTCGAGGAACATATGGACCCGAGAAGGCTGATCGCCTTCTTCGCCATGGTCGTCGGCATGTTCATGGCGATCCTCGACATCCAGATCGTTTCGGCGTCGCTCGCCGAAATTCAGGCCGGTCTGTCAGCCGGCTCCGACGAAATCGGCTGGGTGCAGACCTCCTACCTCATCGCCGAAGTCATCATGATCCCGCTGTCGGGCACGCTGGCGCGCATCGTGTCGACCCGCGTGTTGTTTTCGGTGTCGGCGGCCGGCTTTACGGCGGCAAGCGCGCTGGCGGCGACCGCCACCAACATCGACCAGATGATCGTCTACCGGGCGATCCAGGGCTTTATCGGCGGCGGCATGATCCCGTCGGTGTTTGCGGCCGCCTTCACCATTTTCCCACCGTCGAAGCGCAACATCGTCTCGCCGATCATCGGCCTGATCGCCACGCTGGCGCCGACCATCGGCCCGACCGTTGGCGGTTACCTCAGTCATGCCTTTTCCTGGCATTGGCTGTTTCTCGTCAACGTCATTCCTGGCATCATCGTCGCGACGCTGACCTGGACCTTCATCGATTTCGACAAGCCGGAGCTCAGCCTCTTCAAGAAGTTCGACTGGTGGGGGCTCGCCTCCATGGCGGTCTTCCTCGGTTCGCTCGAATATGTTCTGGAAGAAGGCAACGCCAACGACTGGTTCAATGACGATCACATCGTCATGGGTGCCGTTGCCACGGTAATCGCTGCAGTGATCTTCTTCTACCGGGCCTTCAAGGTGGAATTCCCGGTGGTTGATCTCCGGGCGTTCTCCAACCGCAACTTTGCCTTCGGGTCGATGTTCTCCTTCGTCATGGGCATCGGGCTCTATGGCCTTACCTATCTCTATCCGCTCTATCTCGGACGCATTCGCGGCTACGATTCGCTGATGATCGGCGAGACGATGTTCGTCTCGGGCCTTGCGATGTTCTTGACTGCGCCGGTTGCCGGCATCCTGTCGGGCAAGCTCGATCCGCGCGTGCTGATGACCATCGGCTTTGCCAGCTTTGCCAGCGGCACCTGGATCATGGCGCACCTGACGGCCGACTGGGACTTCTACGAGCTGTTCATCCCGCAGATCCTGCGTGGCGTCGGGCTGATGCTTTGCATGGTGCCGATCAACAACATCGCGCTCGGCACCATGCCGCCGGCGCGCATGCGCGGCGCATCCGGCCTGTTCAACCTGACGCGCAACCTGGGCGGTGCCGTCGGCCTGGCGGTCATAAACACCATCCTGACCCAGCGCCAGGACCTGCACTATGCCCGGCTTTCCGAGCATATCCAGTGGGGTAACCCGGAAGCGATGGCGCAGTTCAACAACATGGAGGCCAAGTTCGATGCCCATGGCCTCGACGGTGCTACGATCGCCATCAAGCAGCTTGCGGCAATGGCACAGAAGCAGGCGATGATCCTGTCGTTCAGCGACGTCTTCGTCATCCTCACGGTGCTCTTCCTTTCGCTGATCCTGGGTGTGATGATGATCAAGAAACCGGAGGGCGTTGGCCCAAGCGGCGGCGGCCACTAGTCGCGCTGCTGCAAGGTTTACGCGTCCGTCGCGTTGCGGCACAATCCGGCCGGAAAACAATCTCCGGCCGGTCCGTGATCGTCGATCCGGCGCCGCCGGTTGGGCGAAAACGGGGTCATTCATGCAGCCATCAAGGCGCTTTGTCATCTCCCGGCGTTCCTTCCTTGCCGGTGCGGCCGGCATGGGCGCGGCATTGCTGGCAAGCCCGACACGGGCAGCCGGGCGCCCGCCCATCGATGCCACATTCCTGTTTTCGAACGACATCCATGCATGCCTCGTCTCGACCGAAGGCCTTGCGCCGAACTGTGCGGCGGAGGGTAAGACCGACGAGAACCTTTTGCGTCACGTGGCGGCGCTCAATGGTCTGCCGGGGATGCGGTGGCCGGCAAGCGTTGCCGGCGAGGCGAGCGGGCTCGGCAGCGCCGGCCGGCAGATCGGCCATCCGCTCGGACTGGTGCTGGGCGGCGACCTGACCGATGACGGCGGCGGGCAGGTGCGCCAGCCGCGCGAGGGCCGGCAGCTGCAGCAGTTTTCCAGTCGCTACCAGGAAGGTCCCGGCGCCGACCGTGTTCACTTTCCCGTCTATGTCGGTCTCGGCAATCACGACCTCGACCAGGACGGTCCGCCGCCGCATGTGGACTGGTATCGCCGCGAGCTGCGCGACTATGTCGAACTCAACCATCGCCAGACGGTGTTCTACAAGCCGCCGGTGCCGGTGACGAACTACGATCCACTGTCGGATTGCTATTCTTGGGACTGGGGCGGGCTGCATCTCGTCCAGCTCCAGCGCTTCGGCGGCGATGTCAGCAAGGGCGCCGTCGATGCGCTTCCCTGGCTGAAGCAGGATCTGGAAACCTATGCGGCCGACGGCCGGCCGGTGATCCTGTTCCAGCACTATGGCTGGGACGCTTTCTCGACCGAAGTCTGGGATGCCGCCGCCAAGACCTTCGACGATCAGGGTGACGGTCCGCCACATTGGTGGAGTACCGAGCAGCGTCAGGCGCTCGTGGACGCCATCAGGGGCCACAACGTCGTCGGCGTGTTTCACGGCCACCAGCACGAAACGGCGATGATCTATCGCCGCGAAGGTCTCGACCTCTTCAAGCCCAAGGCTGCATATATGGGCGGTTTCGCGCTCGTGCGCGTGACCGACGGCTTCATGGACGTGGCGCTTGGCGAAGCCGGCAAAGGTCACGGCGAGGTCGCCTTCACCCAGGTGTTCAGCAAGCGGTTTTAGCCAGCGAAATCAGCGTTCGTCCGTCTCGCTCGCATTTTTGATTTACGTACATCAAAAATTCCTCTAAGGCAGTTTGCGGGAGGAAATGATGCGCCCTACAGTTCACGACATTGCTGCAGAAGCAGGCGTCAGCCTTGCGACCGTCGACCGGGTTTTGAACAATCGCCCGGGAGTCAGGTCGGTCACGCGTGACAAGGTCGAGCGCGCCATCGCGACGCTCGGTTATGTCAGGGACGTGGCGGCGGCCAACCTTGCCAAGGGCCGCAGCTATCCGCTGATCTTCATCCTGCCCGAGGGCGAGAACGCCTTCATGCGCGGCCTTGAGGCCGAGGTCGAGGCGGCAAGGGCGCGCTCTGCCGTCGAGCGCACCGATATTTCCATCCTCTCCGTTCCCGCCTTCGATGCGACGGCGCTGGCCGATGCGCTCGACGAAGCGTGCAGCCGTGAGCCGGCCGGCGTTGCCGTCGTTGCGGTTGAAGCGCCGGAAGTGGTGGCGGCCGTCGGGCGGCTTCGCGAAGACGGCATTGCCGTCGTCACGCTCGTCTCCGATCTGACCGGGTCGGAGCGCGACCATTTCGCCGGTGTCGACAACATTGCAGCCGGGCGCACAGCCGGCAGTCTGATGCGGCGTTTCCTGGGTGGTCGCGACGGGCCGGTCGCCATCGTTGCCGGCTCGATGCTGGTCAGAGACCACCGGGATCGACTTGAAGGCTTCAGTGCCGCCGTCAGCGAAGGGGCGGACACGCGGCATCTGTTGCCCGTGGTCGAGGGGCACGACGATCCGACCGAGGTCGAGACGCTGGTTCAGGATCTGCTGGCCGCGCATGCGGACCTTGCGGGCATCTACAGCCTCGGCGCTGGCAATCGCGGCCTGATCGCGGCGCTCGAAAAGGCCGGCCGGCAGTCCGAAATCTGCGCAATAGCCCACGAGCTGACGCCCTACAGCCGTGCCGCCCTGATCTCGGGCACGATCGATGCGCTGCTCAACCAGGATGCGGGTCATGAGGTGAGGAGCGCCATTCGCGTGCTGAAGGCGCGCGCCGATGGGCTGTCGATGATCGAGGCGCAGGAGCGCATCCGCATCGACATCTTCCTGAAAGACAACCTGCCGGTCGAGCCGGCGTAATATTTTGAATTTACACAATTCCTGACGGAAAATCGTTGCGCGCTTTTCCTGTGGTTGCTCTCAATGGAGGCCTACATGTATCTCGGACTGGATCTCGGCACGTCGGGCGTCAAGGCGATGCTGATGGACGACAATCAGCGCATTGTCGGCTCGGCTTCCGGCGCGCTCGACGTCTCCCGGCCGCATCCCGGCTGGTCGGAGCAGGATCCGGCCGAATGGGTGCGCGCCACCGAGGAGGCAATCGCCGGCCTGAAGGCGGCGCACCCGGCAGCTCTTACGGCCGTGCGCGGCATCGGCCTTTCCGGCCAGATGCATGGCGCGACGCTGCTCGATACCGACGACAAGGTGCTGCGCCCCTGCATCCTGTGGAACGACACTCGCAGTTTTCGCGAGGCGGCCGCACTCGACGCCGACCCGCAGTTCCGCGCCATCACCGGCAACATCGTCTTCCCGGGATTTACAGCGCCCAAACTCGTCTGGGTGCGCGAAAACGAGCCTGAGATTTTCGCCAGGGTGCGCCGAGTGCTTCTGCCGAAGGACTATCTGCGCCTGTGGCTGACCGGCGAGCATATCTCTGAAATGTCTGATTCTGCCGGGACCTCGTGGCTCGACACCGGCAAGCGTCGGTGGTCCGAAAGCCTGCTTGCAGCCACCGGCATGGAAGAACGGCAGATGCCGGATCTCGTCGAAGGGACCGACGCGGCCGGAAAGCTGCGGTCTGAACTTGCCGCACGTTGGGGAATTTCCGGCGATGTCGTGGTTGCCGGTGGCGCCGGCGACAATGCGGCGTCCGCTTGTGGCATGGGAACTGTAGGTGAGGGCCACGCCTTCGTTTCGCTCGGCACGTCGGGCGTGCTGTTTGCCGCCAATGCCAGCTACCTGCCCAACCCCGCGAGCGCCGTTCATGCCTTTTGCCATGCGCTGCCGAACACCTGGCATCAGATGGGCGTCATCCTGTCGGCGACCGATGCGCTCAACTGGTATTCGGGGGTTGCCGGTCGCAGCGCGGCCGACCTCAGCGCCGAGCTCGGCGAGACGTTGAAGGCGCCAAGCGGCGTGACCTTTCTTCCCTATCTTTCCGGCGAGCGCACGCCGCACAACGATGCCGCCATCCGCGGCGCCTTTGCCGGGCTCGGCCACGAGAGCAGCCGGGTGGTGCTGACGCAGGCGGTGATGGAAGGGGTTTCTTTCGCCATTCGCGACAGCCTCGAAGCCCTGCGTGCCGCCGGGACGACGCTTTCGCGGGTGACGGCGATCGGCGGCGGCTCGCGCTCGCGCTACTGGCTGAAGTCGATCGCGACTGCGCTCGACCTGCCGGTCGATTTGCCCGCCGATGGCGATTTCGGTGCCGCCTTCGGTGCCGCGCGCCTGGGGCTGATCGCGGCAACCGGTGCCGATCCGGTTGCGACCTGCACCGCGCCGAAAACAGCGGAAACGATCGCGCCCGACGCCGACCTGGTGCCTGCCTATGAGGCGGCCTATCAGCGCTACCGGCGCCTTTATCCCGCCATCAAGGGCGCTACGACGTGACCGCGCCGCGCCCTTCCACGGCTGTTGCCGACCGAGCGCGCTTACTGCGCCGGTACCTTATCGATGAAGCCCGTGACTTGCTTCAATCGGCCGTTCTCGATCAGGCCGACATCGGTGCCTTCGATCACGGAATCGACGCCTTCGGGGCCGAGCGCCCAGGAGAAGCGGATCGTGTCGGCAAAACCGTCGGGGGTGCCCTTGAGCGTGAAGACGAAGCCGGGGAACTGGCCTTTCACGCCGGCGATCAGGCCGCCGATGCCCTCGTGCCCGTCGCCCTGCATGATCGGGTCGCGGTAGGCGACGTCGGCGGTAAAGGCCTTTTCGATCAGTGCGTTGCGGCTTCCGGCCTCGGCGTTCCAGGCGGCAATATAGGCTTCGGCGATCTGGTTGAAGTCGTTCATCTGAATGTTCCTTCGTTTGGCGTTTCGATGCCCAAGCTATCGCCCGCCGAGGGAATGAAACCAATTACCTTCCACGTAATGGCCGGACGTTTCGCAACTGCGACGCCGGCACACCATCTTTGAGAGGAGCTACACCGTGAGCACGGGATTTTTCGGCGATATCGCCAAGATCAAGTATGAGGGACCGGAGAGCCGCAACCCGCTCGCCTTCCGCCACTACAACAAGGACGAGGTCGTCTTCGGCAAGCGCATGGAAGACCACCTGCGCTTCGCGGTCGCCTACTGGCACACCTTCGTCTGGCCGGGCGGCGACCCCTTCGGCGGACAAACGTTTGAGCGCCCGTGGTTCAAGGACACGATGGATGCGGCCAAGCTGAAGGCGGATGTCGCCTTCGAATTTTTCCAGTTGCTCGGTGTTCCCTACTACTGCTTCCACGACGCCGACGTGCGGCCGGAAGGGCGCAACTTCGTCGAGAACACCAGGAACCTCAACGAGATCGTCGACTACTTCGAAAAGAAGCAGGCGGATACCGGCGTCAAGCTGCTCTGGGGCACGGCCAATCTCTTCTCAAACCGTCGCTACATGTCGGGTGCCGCCACCAATCCGGATCCGGACGTGTTTGCCTTTGGGGCCGCGACAGTCAAGACTTGCCTTGACGCCACCCACCGCCTCGGCGGCGAGAACTACGTGCTTTGGGGTGGGCGCGAGGGCTATGAGACGCTGCTTAACACCGACCTGTCTCGCGAGCTCGACCAACTCGGCCGCTTCGTCAACCTCGTGGTCGAATACAAGCACAAGATCGGCTTCAAGGGCGCGATCCTGATCGAGCCGAAGCCGCAAGAGCCGACCAAGCACCAGTACGACTACGACGTCGCCACCGTCTACGGCTTCCTGAAGAAATACGGCCTGGAAAAGGAAGTGCAGGTCAATATCGAGCAGGGCCATGCGATCCTCGCCGGTCATTCCTTCGAGCACGAGCTGGCGCTTGCTAATGCGCTCGGGATCTTCGGTTCGATCGATATGAACCGCAACGACTACCAGTCGGGCTGGGATACCGACCAGTTCCCCAACAACGTGCCGGAAATGGCGCTCGCCTATTACCAGGTCCTGGCCGGCGGTGGCTTCAAGTCGGGCGGCACCAACTTCGACGCGAAACTGCGTCGCCAGTCGCTCGATCCGGAAGACCTCTTGATCGGCCATATCGGTGGCATGGACTGCTGCGCTCGCGGCCTCAAGGCGGCCGCCCAGATGATCGAAGACAAGGCACTGTCCGCGCCGCTCGATCAGCGCTACGCCGGCTGGCAGGTGCCTGAGGCGAAGAAGATGCTCGACGGCGGTTTCTCGCTGGAAGAGATCGAAGCCTGGGTGCTGAAGTCCGACCTCAACCCGCAGCCGAAATCCGGCAAGCAGGAACTGCTGGAGAACGTCGTCAATCGCTACGTTTGATGCGGCAGTCGCATACCTTTTGCGAACACGGGGCGGAGGGAAACCTTCGCCCCTTTTTCTGCCCTGAATGCTCGTCTGCGGGCTCCAGGGATGCCTCGAGCTGATCTGCGAAAACTGTCCTTCGGCCGGTTGCTCCATGCAAAAAATCTGCTAGTTTCTGCGCCTGCAACGTTTCAGGTTCTTCAGTAGAAGCGAAAATGAAATCCAATTCTGCTTCTTCCTGTCGTTGGCCTAACAGGCCGGCCTTGCCGGCAGCCATAGCATCAGGAGGATGTTTGGGATGAAAACGATCAAGGGCCCCGGCCTGTTTCTGGCGCAGTTTGCGGGCGATGTCGCACCGTTCAACTCGTTTGCGTCGATTGTGAAATGGGCTGCCGATTGCGGCTACAAGGGCGTGCAGGTGCCGACATGGGATGCGCGGCTGATCGATTTGAAGAAGGCGGCGACGTCAAAGGCCTATTGCGACGAGCTTTCGGGTATTGCCCGCGACAATGGCGTCGAGATCACCGAGCTGTCGACGCATCTGCAGGGCCAGCTGGTCGCCACCCATCCGGCCTATGACGAGGTGTTCGACGGCTTTGCCGTGCCGGAAGTGCGCGGTAACCCCAAGGCCCGGCAAGAGTGGGCGGTCGCGCAGGTGAAGCTGGCGCTGACGGCCTCGAAGAATTTGGGGCTTGATGCGATGGCGAGCTTTTCAGGCGCGCTGGCCTGGCCGTTCGTCTATCCCTGGCCGCAGCGGCCGGCGGGCCTGGTCGAGACCGCCTTCGACGAACTGGCGAAACGCTGGAAGCCGATCCTCGACCATGCCGAGGACTGCGGCGTCGACGTCTGCTACGAGATCCATCCGGGCGAGGACCTGCACGACGGCATCACCTATGAGATGTTTCTGGAGCGCACCGGCAACCATGCCCGCGCCAACATGCTCTACGACCCCTCGCACTATGTGCTGCAATGCCTCGACTATCTCGACAACATCGACATCTACAAGGATCGCATCCGGATGTTCCACGTCAAGGATGCCGAGTTCAACCCGACGGGTCGGCAGGGCGTCTATGGCGGCTACCAGGGCTGGGTCAACCGGGCCGGTCGCTTCCGCTCGCTCGGCGACGGCCAGGTCGATTTCGGCGCGGTGTTTTCCAAGATGGCGGCCAATGATTTTGCCGGCTGGGCGGTGGTGGAATGGGAGTGCTGCCTGAAGCATCCCGAAGACGGCGCGCGCGAGGGGGCCGAGTTCGTCAAGCACCATATCATCCGGGTCACCGAAAAGGCCTTCGACGACTTTGCCGACGGCGGCACCGACGAGGCGGCCAACCGGCGGCTGCTGGGGATTTGAGGCAAGGCCGCCGGTTCAGTGGCAGGCACAACGTCCTGCCGCTGCCCCTCACCCTAGCCCTCTCCCCGCAGGCGGGGAGAGGGGACGTGGCAAACGGTTCTGCTGTGCAGGTAGAAGGTCGCGATCGATCTTCGTTCCGCCCAACCGGAAACAACGGGATGGAGCTTGTCGCTCGAAGCTGTTGCCCGGTCGGCCGATGTCGCTCGCGGGTGCAACAAATCCCTTCTCCCCGGCAAGCGGATGAGGGGCGGGCTCCGCGACCGGGCAGCGTGACTGTGCGACGCCACTAAAACACGACGACATAAACCGACACGAGGAGACAGGACGATGGCAATCGAGGGAACGAGCGAAAAGCGCGAGCGGCGGATCCGGCTCGGTATGGTCGGCGGTGGCTCGGGCGCCTTTATCGGCGCGGTGCACCGCATCGCAGCCCGGCTCGACGATCACTACGAGCTGGTGGCCGGCGCGCTGTCGTCGACACCGGAGAAGGCCGAAAGCTCCGGTCGCGAACTCGGGCTCGATCCGTCGCGGGTCTATTCCGATTTCAAGCAGATGGCGATCCGCGAGGCCAAGTTGAAGGACGGCATCGAGGCGGT
>NZ_JBWKSC010000022.1:0-65978 GCF_059419585.1 Ensifer sp. GW821-FHT05G01
CTCGCCGCGCAGCACGTCGCTGCCGGCATCCCCCGACAGGATGTCGCTACCGCCGCCGCCCAGAAGCACGTCGGCAAGACCACCACCCAGGAGAACATCCGCGGCCGACGTCCCGATCAGCGTGCGGGCCGCAACCGGCAACGGCGTCTCGCCACCGTCGCCATCACCCGAACCGTCGCCGTCATCGTCGCCATCGTCGCTGCCGTCGTCGTCGCCGCCAGCGTCATCATCGTCGTCGTCGTCGTCACCGCCGCCGACCGTATCATCATCATCATCAGTGTCGTCGTCATCGTCGTCCGAACCTCCGTGAACCTGCAGGGTCGGCAGAACACCGCTGGAGAAGGTGATCGAGTGCGTGCCGTTGGTCAGCGTTGTCATGCCATCGGCTTCGGTGGCCGTGTAATCTTCGAGGTTCGCGCCCTCCACCAACTCAATCACGTCCTGAGGCCGCAGTGTTCCAATAATCGTATCGTTGCCGCCATTGGAACGGAACAGGATGCGGTGGGCTGACTGGAGGCTGCTGATATCGACCGTGTCGTCCCCAGCCGTGCCATCAATCGTGATCGTGTTGACGCTGAGGCCGGTGGGCGAGAAATCGCCGATCGTCAGGACCGTGTCGTCGCCTGCACCCGTATTGATGACGATCTCTTCGATGTCGTTGAGTTCGGCAATGACCGAAGCGAAGTTCGTGCCGTTGCGGGTAATGACGATTTCCGTCGCCGCGTTGAGGCTGCCCACGTTGTTACCGGCGACGGCTGCCCATTCGGTGCGGGTGTAAACCCGGAAGGTTTCGTTGGAAGCGTCGCCGTTGACGACCACGGTATCGCCATTCGCATCTTCGCTTTCGCCGTTGATGATGTCACGACCCTCGCCGACATCGACGGTGATCGTGTCATCGCCCGCGCCGGCATTGATCGTATCGTTGCCGCCCTGGCCGTTGATCTGATCGGCAAAGGTCGATCCGGTCAGGGCGTTGCCTGCAATCGTACCGTTGATGGCAGCCGGAGCCGGTGTATCGGCGAGGATGAAATCGGCGATAGTGATGTCATTGGGATCAACGGCATCGACGAGGATCGTACCGATCGTGGTCGTGCCGGTGGCATCCCGAATGGTCAACAACGTATCGTCCGTCCCGGGAACGACCACACGTGTTTCCAGAACGCGTGTCGCAAAGTTGGCTGCGGTGATGCCGAGGCCGCTCAGGTCGATGAAATCCTGGCCACCGCCGGCAGGGTTAGCATCGAACGTGTTGATTGTGTCGTCGCCGAAATTGATCGTATCGTAGACGTAGACATCGTTGTCGCTGTTGTCGTTGAAGGTATCGTTGCCGGCTCCGCCACGCAGTCTGTCGTTGCCGTCGTCACCGTCGATGATGTCGTTGCCATCACCGCCCGAAAGCGTATCGGCCCCGTTGTTGCCGAGCATGTTGTTTGCAAGCCCATTGCCGACGCCGGTAATAGCACCGGCACCGTTCTTGGTGAGGTTCTCGACGTTCGCACCGAGTGTGTAGTTGGCGAGCGTCGTCTGGACCGTATCCGTTCCGGCGGAACCGACAGCGGTTTCGTCGACCGCGTCACCGACATTGTCGACGACGTAGGTGTCGTTGCCGGCACCGCCGCTCATGGTGTCGGCACCAGCGGCGCCGTCGAGCGTGTTGTTGCCGGTATTGCCGACGATGATGTTGTTCGCGGCGTTGCCGGTACCGTTGATGTTGCCGGCGCCGGTCAGGTTGAGGTTCTCGACATTGGCGGCCAAGGTATGGGTGACCGAACTGTTGACCGTGTCGGTACCCCCGTTGACTGCTTCGACCACGGTGTCGCCGGCCGCGATGACGTAGGTGTCGTTGCCGGCACCGCCCGTCAGCGCATTGGCGCCGGCACCGCCGGTGATCGTATCGTCAAAGGCGCTGCCGATGACGTTTTCGATGTCGATCAGCGTATCGTTGCCGTCGGCACCGGTGGCCGTTCCGGTCGTCAGGTTGACGGTGACCGCACCACTGGCCCCGGCATAAGACGCCGTGTCCGTATCGCCGGTCCCCCCGTGCAGCAGGTCGTTGCCCAGCCCACCTGAGAGTACGTCATCCTCGTCCTGACCGAAGAGCGAATCGTCGCCTGCGCCGCCGGCGAGCGTATCGTTGCCGTCGTCGCCGTACTGAACGTCATCACCCACCGTCGCAAGGGCCGTCAGATTGTCGGCGCCGTTGCTGCCCGTGCTGATGGTGAACGTCTCGTCATAGGTGTTGAGGAAATCGTCGGTCGAGCGGATGACCAGCGTGTAGGTGGTGTTGGCCACCATCGCACCGACGCGGCTGACAACGCCGGCCGGTGAAACGGTGAAGCCAGGACTGCTTCCGGGCTGCAAGGAATAGGTCCAGGCCGTGCTGTCGTCATCGACCGTCGCCAGGTTCGCGATCGCCCCTGTGGGCAGATCGGTATTGTTCGGGTTGATGGCGTTCCAGCGGATATCCGTCGGCGCTTCGTTGGCGAGAAAGATGCGCGTACCGTCGGAGAACTCCGCCCATTCGACGTTGCGCAGTCTGTCGATGCCGTCCGAGACGAGATTGCGCTCGGTCAGCGGATCGATGACGTTGCTGACGTTGATATGCGAGATCGTCGTCGAGCCATCGGCATTGCGGACAACCGTGTAGTTCGCGTTGCCGTTGGCGTCGAGGAACGTGTCGTTGAAGAAGGCGGTGTCGACATCGCCGATACCGTCGTCCTCAACGATCTCACGAACGATGTGCAACTGAGTCGGCACGATCGTGCGGGAGATCATCAGGTCGAACAGCGACTTGCCAACCCAGCCCGCCGGAACCGGCGAACCACCGGGGTTTTCCGTGCCGGTAAAGACATGCTTGAGGCTGTCGACAGTGCCGATCTGGTTCAGCGGCGTGTTCTCGGCCCCAGCCGCTGTGATGCGAATACGCACGTTCAGCCAGGCATCACCGTCGAGGAAATCATCCCCGCCATTGCCGCGCAGACTGTCGGAGCCCCCACCGCCAAGCAGGATGTTCCCGGAGTTGAAGGCCGACAGTGCCTCGAGTTGGGCTGCCGTCGCGCCGACGGGCGCGGCAGTGATGAGGTTGCCGAGCAAGGCGCGCAGCCCTTCGATGCGGTTGACGCCCGCCTGGGACAGCTCGTCGTTGAAGAAGATGCCTTCCGTGGTCGCAACCGTGTCGCCCGGCAGAATGTCGCCTTGAACGCGGTCATCGCCGAGCAAGGTGTCGTTGTGATCCCAGCCGGAGAGAGCCTCGGTCTTGTCGAAGCGGTTGCGCAGGATGTCTTCCGCCTCGGTGGTGAAGATCGGGATGCGCATGTCGGCGTAACCATCGAGCGCCATGCCCTTGAAGATCGCCCAGTCGAAACCGAACATGCCTTCGTTGCGCATGACGCTTTCGCCCTGGACCATGATGTCGTCGCCGGATTCACCGTCGAAGTCGTGTTCCTCGTTGCCGGAGAACATGACGTCATGGCCCTTGATCGCCGAATTGAAGAACAGTTCGGAGTTGTCGCCGGCCGTGGTGTCGAAGCCCCCGCCTGCCTCGATCCAGTCGTCACCTTCGTTGCCCATCAAGAGGTCGACGCCTTCGCCACCGAGGATGAAGTCGTCACCCGCGCCGCCGAACACTTCTGTATCGTCGACACCCACGAAGACGACGTCCTTGCCGTCGCCGCCCATCAGGATATCGATGCCGTTGGAGTTGGCGATGACGTCGTTGCCTTCCTCGCCCTTGATGAAGTCGCCGGTGTCGCCGCTGTCGGTCAGGATGTCGTCGCCGCCGCCACCGTTGACGAGGTCGACGCCGGCGCCGGATTCAACGCGGTCATTGCCGTCGTCGGCCCAGATCGCATCGTCGCCGAAGTCCGTGATGATGGTGTCGGCGCCATTGGTGCCACCGACAACGATATGTTCGCCACCGGTGAAGCGCAGGTAGTTCGTTTCGATTGCCGCTGTGCGGGGATCATCACGCACGACCTTGCCGAGCCCGATCGCCTCGAGCGCCGGGTCGTTGCCTTCCGGGTCCGGCCCAGCCTGGTTGGCCTGGTTGACCTCGAGCACGAAATCGTACTTCGCAAAGGAGTCGACGCCGATGTGGCGTTCGATGATGTCGTCGGCTGTGCCGCGGATGCCGTCGGCCCCGGGCTGCGCCAGTTCGGTGTTGGCCATCATCATCTTCGAGAAGGAATTCTGCTCGAGCTGGTTCAGCATATTCTGGCCCTGCGTGCGGGTCAGGTAGTAGAACCGGTCGCCGTCCTGCAGGTTTTCCATCTGGGCTTCGAAAATCGCATTGAAGGTCGAGCCAAGCATGCCGCCAAACGGCATCTTCTTTTCGGCCAGACCGCCGATCCACAGATCGATCAGGTTCAGACCGCTGTTGCCGATGGTCCATTCGCCGGTGCTGTTCAGGAAGTCGAGGCGATCGGCGGGCACGAGGATCGTGCGCGTTCCGCCCGGTGCGTTGGCATCCGCAATCACCTGCTCTTCGCCAAAGACGATTGCCATTGCAGCGGCACGCTTGCCGGCAAGTGTTGCTTCATCGTCCACCAGATCATGCAGGCCGTATGCCGCGATGAAGTTGACCACCGAGATCGGGTTCTTCAGGTTGGCGGCAAAGTCCACCCAGCTGTCATAGGGCGTGAGGAAGGTCGAGCCGGTTGCCGCATAAAGCTGGGCGCGGGCTTCGTTCAACGAAGGTATGCCGGTGTCTCGACCGCGGGCGATGTTGATCGTCGCCAGGTCGAGCGGAAGACCGAGCAGATTGTTGCGCAACGATCCGACGATGAATTCGTCGATTTCGTTGCCGCGCTCGACAGTCATGCCGCGCACGACCGCCGCGGCGGCCGCATCGTGCGAAATCGTGCCGTCGAGGTCGAACTCGACAGGATTGAGGAAGGCTTCGATAAGCCCGACTTCCGGATTGATGACAACGCCATTTGCATCAAGACGCGGCATTTCGTCGGTCAGCATCGAATGGCCGAAGCGATAGACCGTGTTGGCGAATTCGGAGAAGATCGCCGGGTTGATGTCGGTGACGCTGTTGAAGACGAAGGGGTCGATCGCCGGCTGGATCTTGCGTGCGAACTCTTCGAACACCAGGTGCTGGTACTGCATTTCCGTGGCGAAGCGGGCGGCCTGGAAAATACGCTCACCGTCCCAGCCGAAGGAATCGAGAAGTTCCGCCCGCTCAAGCGGGTCGGCCGGGAATGTGGCCGGCAACGCGTCAAGGTCCGCCTGAGTGATATCGACAGACAGCCACTCGTTGATGAAGGCGAGATCGCCACTTTGCAGAATGGTCATCTTCTGCATGTCCGTCTGGCGATTGTGCTCGGAATGGAAGATGTGGTGCACGGTCGTCAGACCGATGTTTTCGTTGCCGCGGCCGTCACCGGTGATGAAGTGGCGGTTGAGGAGTTCGTCGTCATACTCGGTATTGCGGCCGGTCTGGGGATTGAACGCCACCGTATTGCCGGTTTCGCCGTCGGCATCGGCGACCAGATTGCCCTGAGCATCAAAAACGGGGACGGCATTGTGGGCAATATCGTCCAGGAAGGCATGGCCGATACGCAGCGCGCCTGCCGCAAAAGTGTTCACAGGATTTAAGGGATCGCCCTCGGTGACGAGATCATCGGACGTATTGGGGATTCCGTCGCCGCCGAGACCGGTGACCAGCAATGGGTATCCGTTCGGTCCGCGGATGAACTCGCCATAGGCGTCCGTGCGGATCAGCGGAATGTTGAAGATATCGGCGTCGGTTAGCTGGATGCCGAGCACGTCTGCTGCCTGCGCCTTGATGTCGGCCCAGGTGGGCAGCCCGTTCGCCGACCCGTCAAGCAGGCGGCCGGTCGCGACAGGCACACCGCCGACGGTCGCATATTCACGCAGGAAGAACTGATGCGAGGCATGCGACGTATAGGTCTGGTTCTGATCGACGAACGGGGTCGTCGTGTTGGTATGAGAATCGCCATCAGGGGTCGCGCGCGTCAGAACCATGAAGCGCAGATGCGCCGGCAGGTCGTCGGCGGTTCCAGCCACGCCATCCGTTCCCAGTACCAGCGGGTCATCAGCCTGGAGCGGTATGTAGACGGTCGCGCCCCCCTTGGTGATCAGGTCGAGACCATGGTCGAAGAACTGCCCGAAGAAGGTCATCCAGGCGTTGAAGGGCGCGGAAAGGCCTTCGTCCGGTGCCACGTTGGGAATGGACAGGTTGCCTTCGTCACCGATGACCAGCCCCAGTTCAGCTGCAACGGCCTCCAGCGCCGCGGACGGATCCTGGGCGACCACTTCCGCCAATGCCAGCGCTTCCTCGGCGGCGGTCACGGCACTCGCTGCGTCCTGAATGGCGTCGATGCTGGCGGGGTTGCCCGGCGTGTAGTTGGCGACAGCCAGATCGAGGGCGGTATTCGCGGCGTCGAGGTCACCTTGCGCAGCCACAAGGGCGTCATCGGCCTGCTGTTGGGTAACCCGGGCTGCAAGCAAACGCTCCATATCGCCTTGCGGGTCTTCCGAACCGGCAAACGTCAGCGCCGCGATGATGGCTGCCGGATTGTTGATCGACATGTCGACGATGAGGTTCGAGATGATGCGCGGATCGGCATCGACCACATTGGTGTTGGGTGCGCCATAGTTGCCGCCGGTCAGGATGCCGCCGGGCGCTGGTCCGTTGACATCGATGCTGTCGCCATCGGTGTCGTTGCGATACTCGGCGTCCAGCAGCCGCGGCATCGCCTGGTCAGCGGACCCCCAGGTCTCGCGGCCGGGCACGATGTTGTTGTAGGTGCCGTCGACGGTGCGAAGGCCGTTCGGAACATGGGGGTCGGGGATCGCGAGCTGCGCACCGGGCGTGCCTGCCGGAACGACATTGCCGGCCGCGTCGACGTAGATCTCCCTAAGGTCCTGCGCATTCGCGCCTGAATGCGCGGTCGAGTTGCCTTCTGCGATCTTGATCTGGCGCAGAATGAACATCATGTCCTGAAGATTGAGCTTGAACGCGGCCATTTTCCCCTCCGTCGAGACACAGCGATCCCCCCGGAAGGACACATGTCTTTCCGCCAACAGAGGTCGCGTCACTGATACTGGCCGGCATTAACGCATCGAAGCCTCGGTCGGCGTAGAGAACAAGGTCGCGTGATTTTCGCGACTAAAGGACGGCCCAACCAGAATACTTTGGTCCCCACCGTTCTCGGACCTTAGTCTGAGCAAGATTTCGCATGCCGGCTTTGCGTGAATGGCGCGATCCAGTAAGAAGTGTGCGGAACTTTCGCCGTACGCCTCGCTGTCTCGACGGTAGGGTCGATGGTCAACGTCAATATGTCGTGCTGGTCCGAGCGGAATGCAGCCTAACCCTGGGCGCAACCACGCTTGATACTGCGGCGTTCAATGGTCTCCGCCCTGCTGCTGCCACGCCCCTCGACAAGACGTCAGACCGCAATGCTGAACTGGTCGCCGGCATTCTTGTCACGAGTTTGACATGGCTCCTGCCGCTCTGGGCGGCAATAAGCCTCGGCTACGCCTTTTCGCTCAGCGTTGATTGCGCCAGCCATTCCGGGTTTTGGAATTCAATCCGACGTCGAAGTCGTCTTACAGCCAATTTACATACTCCCTCAACCTATCGCGGGCGCGCGGTGTTCGATCGCACGGCGCTGCCGGACGACGCTTGCCTCCTCTGCTTGGTAGGCGCTAGTGGCCCGCTGAAGGCTGTGTAAACGATGGCGCATCGCCTCAAATGCCGCTCTTTGCGATTTCGGGACCAAGTTGCTCGCACCTCTCTCGCTGTGGGCGAGTGCTCCCGGTCCGAAACGTGCATTAAGTGCCTTACTGACGGCTTGGAACTCCGCACGGACCTCCGGACTAAGCGCCCGAACCCTCCGTTCTAGGTGGGCTGCGTTCTTCGCCGTGTGTTTAGTCAAGTGTCGGAGTTCTCTCTCAGCTTCCTTCGTCAATCCTGGAATAGCGACGGACATGCGGGTTCGTTCAGTGCTCACTGCCAACAACTCAGCCTCGTAGGCGGCGGCGTAAGAGCGCCCCATGGCACGAATGCAGGCGGCAGCGGTCTTGACGGCCTGCAAAGCTGCCCGACGCTCTCGTCCGGCTGCCAAGAGCCCATCCAACATCCTGCTAGAGCCACGCAATGTGCCATAGGCGACGGGATCAGTGACAACGGCACGGACAATGCGTTCGGGATCAACTTTCATCGTTAGAATGCCTTCGATCGTCGCAACCGCAGCACCTGGATCACGCCAGATCCGCACCGCGTCTCGGCCGAATATCGCCTTCTCCTGTCTATAATGTTCAGCTTTCACGGCCCTCAACCGCGCCTCGTCCTCAACGCAGTTCTCGAATTCGGTTACAGCGGGCAACATTGGCAAGCGCGCGACGGGGGACTGTGGAGTAAATGCTGCCGGCACAATGAGTTGACCGGGCTCGCGTTTCTCGACTGTACGCTGCACTGCTGCAAACCGTCTAACGACCTCAAACAAATCTGTCAGTTCGGCCCTCTTCTCCTTAGACATGTTTTCCGGCATCCGCATCGTCGCGTCGCGCTTAGCGACGTCATCTGCCTTGTCGGAAAATGCAAGCCATCCAAACCGACGGGTCAGGGCCTCATCGATGGCCTTGACCTCTTGGACGATTGAGCGATCCTCCGCAGCAATCCGGAACGCGGACCGATAGGCTTCATACCCTCCGCGGTCCCCGGCTGCTTCGATCTCTAGAAGCCGCGCTCTCGCGTTATTGGAGAGCGGCGGAATAGCGAAACCCACACACGCTCTGCGCATTCGTTCGTTGTTTAGAAAGCGCCCTTCATGTCTGCGAAACTCCGCCGCATGAGCTCGTGCCAAAAGCGCGAGCTCTGACAAAGCCGATTTTGCCGCCACCCGCTCCTTCCGGGCAGCTTGGCCATCGACAAGGTTCTGGCCACCACGCAGCTTCCCAAGTTCTTTCGGAGAGCGAATAAGCCCATCTGCGATCAGTTGCGGATTCCCGATGGTATTCGAGGTTTGCGCGTTCAATCGCGCAAGCGCGACCGCCGGATCGCGGTAAATCCGCTTGAGTAGAGGCATGATCACCGCCTCACGCTCCGCCCAAGCCGCAGACGCAAGATGGGCGAGACGTGCATCCTCCACGAGTGGCCGCGAGAACGAGGTCGTTGCTGAGAGCAATTCTCTATCACCATCCGCCTCTATCTCAATCGATTGCCGCTCGGCTGCACCGCACCTTGCGCTAATGCGTTCGGAATGGACAGTCGCAAGCTCAATTGCGACGTTGGCTCGTTGCCATAGCTGGACCACACTACGACGCTGATCGGAAACCCAACTCAGCGCACTAATAGCTGTCTTGACCAGGCTTGAGCGCGAAATAGCCTCAATTCCGCGGCGCTGCGCGAAGTCTTCTGCCAGTGAGCGATATGCATCTTCAGTCACATAATCCAGCGTGGTCGTTTTCCCACCCGAACGGGAGAGCCGTTCAACCAGCTCAGGAAACAGGGCCGGCAAACGATTTTCCCTGGCAATCCGACGTTGTCGATCCCCTGCCCTCTCAATCAACCTCGCTGTCCAGACATTGCGCTCGACCACACGCTCTTCGAAGCGCGTTCTGGCAGGATTCTCACCGAGGACCGCAACCTTGATCGTGACCTTTTCTGTCCCGTCCCTTCGAAGTATTACGGAGTCGCCGAATTTCACTCCGCCATCCTCTAGTGCCTTGGGTAGATTGACGCCCCACAGGCGATGCGTCACTCCATCTTCCAGACGCAGATCAGCATAAGGACTTGGACCGGCACCCTCGCGTGCGCGAAACTTTGCGATACCTGTCTCGACGAGCTCGCCGGTAACGCCGTAGGTGTAATCGGCATGCGGCCCTCTTTCGTATGCCTGTCTCCGCTGGAAATCCTCTGACGCGGCATACAGATCTGCGCGGTAACGGTGGCGGGTCATCGCGACATACGTCAGATGCTGGTCCATCATCCCAGTGGCGAGCACGAAGGCGCGATCAAAGGTCGAGCCTTGGCTTTTATGGATGGTCGCGGCGTAGCCATGATCGACATTCCGATAGGTACTCTCGGCAAAAACGACAGAGCGTCCATTGTCGAGCCGAACGGTGAGCGCCACCGATTGCCTACCGGCTACTGTTGCACGAACAGTCCCGAGCATGCCGTTCTTCACGTGTTGAACACCTAGGTGCGCGGCATGTGGCTCAACGAACCGGGCATTCTCGAGAAAGATGATACGGTCGCCAACCGCGAATTCCCGCATACCGCGCTCAGTCAAGAACGGCCTGCCGTCCGGTAACAATCCATCCGTCGAAAGCACTTCGCGAATAGAACGGTTCAGCACCCTTACGTCGTCATTGGTATGCGCGAGCACAGCCAACTCGTTGCCATGCGGCTGGCGACCTTCGGCTGCCGATTTCGCTACCAATCCGCGGTGTGCAGTTGTCCAGTCTACGACAATGCGCTCTATGGCAGCCTGACGGGTCTGAGCGCTAACGATATGTCCGCGTTCGCTATAAGCGGCAAGCGCCTCTTTCACTTCACCGCGGGCAAATTGCTTTGAGGCAGCACGCGCCCATTCCATTTTCTGCCGTCGAACACCAGCTAGTTCCACAAAGCTGATGCGCTCGACAATCGCCCGGAAAGCCGCGCCCGCCTGAATCGGCTGGAGTTGCATAGGATCACCAACGAGTACCGCCTTTGCGCCCGCTTCCTCGATATGCTTCAACAAACTCGCCATCTGTTGTGACGACACCATTCCGGCCTCGTCGACGATTAGCACATCTCCTTTTTGGAGAAGGTCGTTTCGTCGCTGCCAAGCGTGCTCCCAAGAGGCGATTGTGCGAGCCCGAATGCCCGAGCTTTCCTCCAATCCTTCAGCAGCCTTTCCGGCGAGTGCCGCACCGACTACACACCGACCCTCTGTTTCCCAGACAGCGCGGGCAGCACTCAACAATGTCGATTTACCGGCACCGGCCACACCGACGACTGCAGCGATTGCGCCTTCGGCGGTAATATGCCGGACGGCGTCAATTTGCTCTGCGTCGAGGCGAACACCCGCGGCAGAGCGTTCGTGCGATGCAACGGCGGCAGCAACTCTGGTGCTTGAGACACCAAAGCCGCTCATCTTCGACAACGCGGTGGCCAAGCGTGCCATTTCATACTCGGTTTTCACCAGACCGCGCGTAGTGAACACTGTCGGCTGCTCGACTTTGTTGGTTTCGCCATTTAGCCGCTGTGGCTGCAGTATAACGAGATCGTCCGATGACATCAGTCTGGCGCGAACATTGGCAAAGACAATCGGATCGTCGATGTAGCGATGAATCTCGCGGGCGATGTCCCACTCGCTAAAGGTCGATCGCTCGTTGGCGAGTTTCTTCAGCAACAGAGCCGGATCGTCCATCAGTCGGTCGGCAATCTCATAGCGCTTGGCCAATGCCGCCGGTGAAAAGTAATTTTCGATGCCTTTGCGAACAAGCGCAGCACGATTCGGACCAAGATGCCGCTGCTCCAGTCCGCGAAGTCCTTGTTCATCGTAGGAACGGCCATCGAGGTGGAAATCATGGCCGGCAAGCGCCAGATGGCGGCTTGCGGTTTCCGCCCAGGCGACCTTCCACTTCCTCAGCACCTCCTTGTCGCCTGCCCACAGTCGATAAATGATTTTTCCCTCAGGTCGGTCAGGCGTGTTGACGCGTACCGGCTGGCCGCCTTCACCAATGATCGCAACTTTCTTCGGCCCGAACCCCACCTCCGCCAAAGGCCGCAGCGTTACCATGATATGGATATGCGGGTTGCCGTCCTTGTCGTGATAAACCCAATCGGCGACCATTCCTCGCGACGTGAGGTTCTGCCGCACGAAGTCGCGGACAAGTTCTATGTTCTGCTCGCGACTTAATTCGACCGGAAGCGCTAGAATGATCTCACGGGCAAGCTGTGCATCGCAGCGCGTCTCAAAACGGTCGACCGCGTTCCAGAGCACGTTACTAGCGCTGGCGACCGTGCGCCCATCTATCGCGGCCCTCAGCCATGAGGGTGTCGCGTCGGGCAAAGCAAGCTCCTCATGCACCATCTCCGCACGCCCACCATGGTAGCGAAACTCCTTACCTATTTTTTCGTCCATCATCTTGGTGCGATGACGATAGGCCGCTGCAGAGATGATGCTGCGTCCATCACCTCGGCCGATCACCTGCACCATCATAAACATGATAGCCAAATCAGGAAACTCCTCTTCTGAGCTGGTCGCTCCTGCGACGTATATTGCGCCATTCGCTTTTTCTGGAGCGACTATTGACCCAGAACTCCGGTAAACTTACCGCAATCTGCAGAAATTGACTATCATATTTATACTAGTATAATCGAGGCTCAGGCTGACGAAGGAAGGACGAGACATGCGCGCAAAAACAACCATCTCTGACATCGACACACAGATTGAAACACTCCGGGCGAAACGCAAGAACCTGCTGATCAAAGCGAGCGAGCGCTTCGCCCGGGCGGCGCAGAAGGCCGGTCTGGCTGAACTCGATATCCCGGACGGCGAACTCGACGCCATCTTCACAGAGATCGTCGCGCGATTTCGTGAGCGGCACCGACGGGTCGATGGTCCCATCGCTTAAAAGGGTCAATCAACGGATCGTATTTCTCGAACGAAAGCGGCAAAGCAGGATGACGCAAGGGCACAAGCGCGAAATCCACGAGAGGACCATCCTCGGCGGATTAATCATCAAGGCAGGTCTAAAGAATGCCGATCGGGCGTTCCTGCTCGGCGCGCTCATTGAGGCGAGCCAAGTTCCCGTCGGGACGATTGAGCATACTCGGTTATGTGCACTCGGCGCCGAGGCTTTTCGGGCGGAGGCCCGCGCACGCATAAAGCTGTAAGAGGGGACCGGGATGGTAGCGAAGCGGCGGTTCAGCCCGATCGCCATGTTGGCATTCGTGCCGATTGCAGTCAGCATCGGGACATTGTTTATCACCGCATACAAGTGGCCGACCATGGTGACTATGCTTGCGCCCGAATACGCCTATTGGTTCATGCGTGCGTCGCCGATCGCGAACCTATTCTTTGGACCAATTTCTGGACTCATTACTGTTGCCGTCTTGCCCCTGCATCGGCGCAGACCGATCGCGCTCGTCAGTGTCATAACGTTCTTCTGCATTGGCGCATTTTACGCTCTGAGGGAATACGCCCGCCTGTCCCCGTTCGTTCAGTCCGGAATGATCACCTGGGCAACGGCACTGTCCTACCTCGATCTCTATGCAGTCGCAGGCGCAACCGGCGGCTTTGCCATCGTCGCGATCTCGGCCCGTTTATCCATAGTGGTTGGCGGATCGGTCAAACGGGCCCGGCGGGGCACCTTCGGCGACGCTGATTGGCTGTCGATGTCAGCTGCCGCTGCTCGGTTTCCGCCTGATGGCGAGATCGTCATTGGCGAGCGCTATCGGGTCGACCTCGATACGATCCGTGGTATCCCCTTTCGGCCGGACGACCGTTCGACGTGGGGCAAAGGGGGCAAGGGACCGCTGCTCACCTTTCGGCAGGATTTCGATTCCACACATATCCTGTTTTTCGCTGGCTCCGGCGGTTACAAAACCACGAGCAACGTTGTTCCGACAGCCTTGCGCTATACAGGACCGCTGATTTGCCTCGACCCCTCGACCGAGGTAGCGCCGATGGTCGTTGGCTATCGCCGATCGAAGCTCAATCGAAACTGTATCGTACTTGGGCCATCCAATCCCGCTTGGGGATTCAACGTTCTCGACTGGATCGAAAACTCGAGATCCAAAGAAGAGGATATCGTCGCGGTTGCTCACATGCTTTTGTCGGAAAGCGCGCGGATCGAAACGTCGACGGGCTCATATTTCCAGAACCAGGCGCACAATCTTCTGACGGGTTTGCTGGCGCACGTCATGCTCTCTGCGGATTACGCCGGCCGTCGCGATCTTCGCAGCCTGCGCCAGATCGTTTCCGAGCCAGAACCGTCAGTTCTGGCAATGTTGCGCGACATTCAGGAAACATCGCAATCGGCCTTTGTCCGCGAGACGCTCGGCGTCTTTACCAATATGACCGAACAAACTTTCAGTGGCGTCTATTCCACCGCATCGAAGGATACACAATGGCTATCGCTTGACGATTATGCAGCACTCGTCTGCGGGACAGCGTTCAAATCGGACGACTTCGTCAAAGGCGGAATCGACGTTTTCCTGAACATTCCCGCCTCGATCCTGCGCAGCTATCCGGGCATTGCGCGCGTCATCGTCGGGTCACTGATCAATGCCATGATCCAGGCCGACGGGGCCTTCAATCGCCGCGCTCTCTTCATGCTCGACGAGGTCGATCTGCTCGGCTACATGCGTGTGCTCGAGGATGCCCGTGACTACGGCCGGAAATACGGCATAACGCTTATGCTGATGTATCAATCGGTGGGCCAGCTGGAAAAGCACTTTGGCCGTGACGGCGCGACCTCCTGGATCGATGGATGCGCCTTTGCGTCCTATGCGGCAATCAAGGCACTCGACACGGCCCGCAATGTTTCGGCTCAATGCGGTGAAATGACTATTGAAGTCGAGGGTCGGTCCCGCAACATCGGTGGGAGCAGTTCCGACAAAGCGTCAAGGCGTTCAGAAAGTGTCAGCCTTCAGCGCAGGCCACTGATCATGCCGCACGAAATCATCCAGTCGATGCGCAAGGACGAGCAGATCATCATTGTCCAGGGTCATAGACCCTTGCGTTGCGGGCGGGCGATCTATTTCCGGAGAAAAGACATGAACGCGGCGGTCGAACCCAATCGGTTCGTTAAGGCAGCGGCGAACTGAACACAGCTCCTATTCAGGAACTGGGTCATCGGCGCTGAGACGCAGGAGTTCCTGTCGTGCCGTTTCCAGTTCGACCTCGATCTGGTGGCGCTCCTCTGCGTCGGGGCAATTTTTCAGTTCGGCCCGCAGTTCGTCGATGTGCTGTTCGATCGTCATCGTAATCTCCTTGGATTTGTGAAAGATGACGCCGTCGGTCATGAGGGGCAGGAAGGGGTCAAGGCTCGCGGCACGCGACCGGCGGAGCCGGCGCGCGGAGGAACCGATTTTGTCGCTTGCGGCAAAATTGGAGGGGCCGTGCGGCCTTGAAGCGTTCCGGCCCCTCATGGCAGGCTGAAGTTTCTGAGCAGACAGGGTGGGTTGGGTATGCCACCCAGTTCATGCCGACGAGTTGCTGGGTTGCCTTCTGACGTGACGCGATTGTACCTTTTCGGCGATGATGACAAAGAAACCGGGACCGTAGCCTGACGGCTACGGTCCCTTCTGGCTGTCGACCCAGCTAGGCGACAATCCGCCTGGCTGCGGTTGCGGCTTTGGCATAGGCAGAAATTGGTCGGTCCGCTTTAAAGGTGAGGTCCCGTTCGACGCGCAGGCCAAGGCGGCCGCGAACCGATTGGATCTCCGAGAGAAGTACGGAACCGAGTTCGGGGAACCCGACGCCAAGGTCGCACAGCCCGAAGAGCAGATCCGGGTCCTCCGGGTCGGCAGAGGCGATCAACCAGGTGGCCGCGGCATCGGGCGTAAACAGCTTGACGACCGGAAGTGGATCAAAGTCGGGATTGCGTTGGAAGAGCTGACCGTTGGCGATCAAGGACGTGCTGATTTCATCGGTAATGAGGCGCATTGGTAATCTCCAGGATGATGGGTTGGACGGAGCGGCCCCGCGATCACCGCGGGGCCGGCGTGCGACGCTCAGGCTGGATCATTCCAGAGGATGACCTTGCGGTTCGTCTCGCCGCCAGGTGCAGGTGCGACATTACCGAAGATCACGCCGATCTCAGGGGCTTCGAGCTTGACCGAGAGGTATTCCTCGCCGGTGCGCTGCGAGTTCCGGTACCAGCCGGCCCCGATCTCGAAGCCAGTGCGGCGGTGGATGATGCGATAGTCAGGGGCGCCTTCGCTTGCCTTTTGGGCATTCGGAATGAGAGCGATTGGCGCGTTGACTTTGATGGTGGCGAACAGACCTTCGAGGGTGCCGTCGGCCTTTTCGGTGAGGGTTGCGATCGTGGTTGCCATGATGCTGTCTCCTTCGGTTGCTCGGGAACCATTCCCGATGGCGCCCGAAGAAGGGGCTGAGCCGCAAGTGTCACCGCAGCGAAGCGGAGGGAAACCCCTTGCGGGTTGACGCGGGATGCGGCCGGTCCCTTAGAAAGGCGACATCGAAAACGGGATTGGTTTCCGACGCGAGCGATCAGGGAGACGCGTGGTCCGTGCCGTGATCGCCGCCGACGGGCAAGAACCGGCAGCGCAGGTCGCATGAGGTGGGAATTTCAAAGCATTAGAGCCGCAGATCATGCATGGTCAGGAGGCCGCCGCGCGCTTCGTCATTAGCAAAGAATGCCGGCCGAGGTTCGCAGGATCCGCCAAGCGCCACGTGTCGGAGGTGCTCACGCCGATGGGGCCTTCCAGCTTGACCGAAGGACTGCTCGCCTCGCTGGCGTCCGTGGCTCCACGAATTGCTGATCAACAGGCAGAGACAGCTTCGTGTGTCGGACGAGGCAATTTGCCGAGCGTGTCAATCGTCAATCCGAAATCCGACCTTCACAACCACCTGATAGTGCGCCACCGCGCCATCCTTGATCTGTCCCCGGATCTGATCCACCTCGAACCATTCCAGATTTCTCATGGTTTTCGACGCCCGCATAATCGCGGTCTCGATAGCCTCGGTCACCGAGACTTTCGAACTACCGATCAGTTCCACCTTTTTATAGACATGGTCGCTCACGTTGTCCTCCCAAGTTAAGTTAGACCAAGTTTGGTTTCAAAGGGCTCCGCGAGCCCGCCCGACGGGATTGCCCAATCAAACGCGTACCCTCACGCCGAACATGCTGCCTCAGGCGACTGCCTGCATGGAAATTCACCGCTAAACACTAACGATCCGGCAATACCCAATTGTTGTCAAACAATGTGAGAGGCGAAGGCTGGCGCCAGGCCAAGAAATCAATCGAACGCCGTTGACCCGGCATGCACGGCGCCACGCAGGCTAAAGGGATCTGCGGCAAGGCCTGGTGACAAGGGGGCCTGGAGATATGGGCAAAGACCGTCGCACCTGGCTGCTGTGGCGGAGGACCTATACTGAGCGACTGAACCATATCTCCGTCACCCGGAACGTCCCCTCGACCCGTTTGCACTGGACGACGACATCGACCAGCATCGTCAGGAGGCTGCGGATATCGTCGCGTACGAGGTCTTGCCCGCCGTCCGATTCCTTAACGAGGAGGGTGAGCTGTTCAAACGCGAGAGCGGGCGAGTCCGCGTGCACTGTGGTGATGGAACCAGGGTGGCCAGAGTTGATATTTCGGATGTAATAAAAAGCGGTGCCGTCGCGCAGTTCCTGCAGTAGGACGCGATCGGGACGCATTCGCAGGCTCGCCTCGAGCAGTTCCTTGGGGCCGATCTTCGCAAGGCCCTGCTCCCCTTTCGAATAGAACAACCGAACGTGGTTGGGTTGTGGGATGACCAGCTCGGCCGTATCTTCGATCGTGATGATGCGTTCTGTCATCGGGATGTGCTGGATCAGCGCCTTCGAGAGCGTGGTTTTGCCCGATCCGGTTGCCCCGGAAATTATGATGTTCTTCCGGGCGAGCACCGCCTGCCTTAAGAACGTCGCATAGTTCCCCGTCTCATAAAGCTCGATCAGCTTCCCGTCCTGGGGGTTCGCACGATCATCCGCCGCAGCGGTGACGGCAAAAAGCCCGGCCGCATCTAGGTCGCTTAACGACTGCGACACCGACGAGGGCTTGCGAATCGTGATGCTAACCGTGCCTTTTGCCGTTGCCGGCGGGATAACGACCTGGACGCGCGCATCGCCCGGAAGGGTTGCCGAAAGGATTGGCCTCGCCTCGTCGATCGCCTGATGTGAATGGCTGGCAACAGTGCGTGCAAGGCGCATCAGCCTGTCGAAGGTCAGTTCCGCAACGTCATAGCGCGACCAGCCATCCGGCCCCTCGGCCAGAACTTCGCCGGGCCGGTTGATGACGACTTCATAGAGAGCGGGGTTTTGCAACAACCCGGCGATCGGCGACAGGAGCTGGCGCACGACAGACGCGTCGGGCGATCCCGTCACGCGCCCACACTCATTTCGCTATCACGCGGTCGTATGTGCGGACGTCCCCGAAGACCGCATGATCTAGGACCTGATTGCGAGGATCGGTCACACGCAAATCGTAGATCCCGGAAAAGTCGAGATCACGCGAAACGAAGATCGACACACGCTCACCCTGTCGTTTGGTCAATGTCGGCGGAATATTGATGGACTGCTCCACGGCGATCGCTGCCGCTTGACTGCCGGCGCTCGTCGTCGCCTCAGCTTCGACGTCCCTTTCCTGTAATCGGCTTGCTGCCCAACCGGTGGCGTCCCCGACGACGGATAGCAAAAGCGCGCTTCCAAAACGCTCCCACCAATGGGTATCGACATCGCCGTCAAACCCTGCTCGTCCGAGCGCATCGGTTGCGGGCGACGCTAAGGTGATGATAACGCCGGTCGGTGTTTTCGCCCGGTTCCAAAGCACGAAGAGCCGTTTTTGTCCGCGACGGAGGCCACCGCGGTATTCGCCCACAACCTGTGTGCCCTTCTCCATGAGCACCACACGGCCGTTATCGGAGAGAACGTCGCGATTGATCAAACAGCTGGCGAAGCCCGGCTGGCTGGACGATAGCGCCGTCTCGAGTATGCAGGGGATCGAGGTGCCCAACGCGACGATATAGTTGCGGTTGCCAAGATATCCGGCACGGGTGTCTTCGAGCCGTGTGGGCTTTAGCAATCGCTCGAATCGCTGATCTTCGTTCTCGCTGACCTCACCGTCAAACGGACCATTAACGGGTAGGTAGGCCGATGACGGATCCGACGGTGAATGCCCATCCTGGGGCCGCTGATCCATACCTTGTCGCACACTGAAGGCCATGACAGGTGCCCTCTGGGCGGATTCCAGCAGTTCGTCCTTTGCTGGCTCCCGCGGCGGCTCGTCGATCGATGGGGTCGGCAACTTGACTTCGAGCAATGGCTCAGCCTTCTTTGGTTCCTCCCTAACTGGCTCGAAGTCTGTCGTTTGGCGAATAACCAGCCGCTCTTCATGCCTGGCATTCGTGTCGCTGGTTTCCAAGCGCATCGACCAGAGCCCGAAACCGATGAAGGCGAGCACGGCTGCGACTACGGCGCTGCGCCTTAAGGCCGGATTGCCCTCGATCTTGTGCGCAAACTGAGCATGCGCGCGTTCTCCCGGAATCGTCAGTTGAGGGTCTTCAGTCATTGCCGAGCGCCTTGCCTCGGCAAGTCGGCGGAAATCCTGATAATCCGCTCCACCGATGGAGATGTGGTATGTGTGTCTGGGTTGGCGCTGCCGTGGGTGTCGGCTTCGTTGAAGACGCAAAGCACCTCTTCGCCACGACGCAGGATAAACTTTCGGCTGACCGCATGAACCAGCACGAGTTCGCCGGAGACCGATTTCGCGACGAGGCTTTCGGTTCCGTCCGAGTTCTCCAGGTAGATCGCCGGCATCTCCTGAAGGGTGGAGAAAGAAAACGTCGTCACCTTGCCGTTATCGTAGACCGCGTCCGGTTCGAGCGCCACAGCTCCTTGCGCCGAGTAACGCCAGTTGCGCGGTCCATACTGCTCGTCGATCGCCAAAACGGCATTTGCAGCGCCGGTTTTGGCAGCACGGTCGCGAGCCTGCGCTTCCAGGCGTCTGCGCACCGCCTCATCGCCCGGATATCGGTATTTTACATAAAAATAGGTGTTCTCGCCGGAAGCAACAGAGCCATCTCGCACTGTGAGTTCCATCTGGTAGCTGCGCTTGGAACCGTCTCTTCTTGCCGTGACGACGGAGATGTTTGTGATCGGCTGGTTCTCGCGGGGTTTCAGGAACAGGATGTTGCCGGCCGGCGCGACCTCCCATGCCACCGAATTGCCCAGCGCCACATGCGCAATCTCCTCGTCGGCCGAGAACTCAACCTGCACCGAGGAACGCAACGTGCCGACGATGCGGGTGATGTCGTAGGGTTGGTAATTGACAAAGCGGACACGACTGTCTTGCCCGGCGCCGCGTGGAATATCCAGCGCTCGCGCGGGTGGCAACGCGGCCGTGGCGAAGACCATAGCGGCAGATACAGAAAATATAACTGTCTTCAATTGATTGCCTCCGGGTCTGCACGGTACTCGCTAACGACGAAACCAAGCGGGTTGACGAGCCGATCGGTCGAGGAGACTGCAGCGTTGATATAGGAGTAAGTGATGGACGCGACCCAATGGGTGGTGCGCACATCCTCGCCACGGGTAACGGTCATGAGATAGCGTACCGACACGACGTTTGCATTGATCATCGAGATTGACTTGATCGTGATTTTCGCGGTCGAACCGCGGCCGTAAACATTTTGCGGAGAGTTTGGATTGCTGCCGCGGTAGAACGCGGCGAAACGCGTCTGCTCCGACTGCGCCGACAAGAGTGAGACGGTGTCGAAGTTTTCTTTAGCTTCCGACCACACATAGCCTTCGCGCGCCCTGACATAACGAGCGGCAAAGTACTTGGTCACGGCCTCATCGTAACTTCCGGCCTTCGACGTCAGAGCTGATACCACGTCGACAATACCGGTCGAATTGTCGACCCGAACGACGAATGGCTCGACCGTTTTCAAGGGCGTGAGTGCGGCCACTGAAAAAATTGCGATACCGGCAATGCCGCCAGCGGCGATGGCGATCGACCATGCAATTCGGGCCGAACGCTCAAGGCTTATCAATCGATCCTGATCGAAACGGCGCGCCTTGTCGAAATACGCCTTGAGACCATCCGGGGTAATCATTGACGCAGCCCTGCGCAATTTCGATGGGAGGACCGTTCGTCATAATGCTCGAAGGCAGGGGGACCCCGGTGTTCAAAGGAGTAGCCGAGTGGTCCTGTCCCTCCCCGCATGCCGTCTTGCCATTGCCACATTGAACGGTTGAGTGGCCGTTTGGCATATCCGTCGCATTTCGGGAGAGCAGATGACAGCGTGTTGCAGCCGCTGGCCAAAGCCAATGTAAGAAGTACGCAGATTGTTCGCAGCGTGTCGACCACCATCTTTTGTTCTTCCTTGTCTGAAGTGTCTCGGCAGTGTTGAGGTGTCTTGCTGATACCGCTTTGGCCCGGTCACGATGTGTTGCCGGTCGGCAAGCGTCGCACGCCGGCGCGAAACGTTCGCAGAACGGCGGCGGCGGCCGACGTGAGCGTGCTCTCATGGGCGTCGCGTGCCGCCGAGTAGCCATAGGTCAGCGATGCACCGCCGGCCGCAAGGGAAGCTGCAATCCCCGGGAGCTGATAAAAGACATAGAGGCTTGCGATCCCGATTGCTCCGATCGCTATCGGTCGCATCAATACGTCTCCATAGGCTTCCACCGCAGTGAAAGAGGTATCAAGGGTCGTAATCAACAACGAGCCGACCGCGACGACCAGGATTTGCAGAATGACGAAGTTGACCAACTGGCCAATCCAGGCTTCGGTGAAGCGCCGCGTGCTCTGAAACAGGGCCAATGCGATGAAGATGGGACCGAGCGCCAGGATGATTGCGAGTGCGACGCGTGCGTATAGGGAGACAATGTAGCCTATGGCAGCGACCACGAAGGTGATGACGATCATCAGCAAGCCGCCGAACGCCGTCGCGATATCAAGTGGCCAGGAGCCTCGTGACCAGATTTCGTTGGCAGATGCCTGGCCCTTGTCGAGCAGCGCGTCGAATGTCGATGCACTTGGTATGGTGCCGGTATTCAGCGCCGTAGAGATTTCCCGCGGCAGGCCGGTGAAAAACACGTCAGTGACATAGGTTCTATAGTCCGAAGCATTGCGCACGAGCATGACCAGGATTGCGAGCTTGATCGCGCGGTATGCAAACTCCAAGACGGGCGCGTCGATAGAGCCTTTCAGAACCAGATAGCCGTAGAGGACGACATAAAGCACCAGAGCGACGGTCAAGGGCCCTGCCACCCATGAACTGATATTGGATGTTCCAGAAGAAATGAAACTCTCCAGAGGAGCCTCGAACTGATTGTCGAGGAAAGCAAAGACCTGATACATCCGCCCTACCCTCCAAGCCCCTTGTTGATCCGCGCGCGCTGGTCTCTGGCAATGATGGGTATCCGCCTTCTCATTTGAGCGCGGCTCCCATCGTGTCCAGCCGTTTGCGCCAGTCCTCGGCCTGGCGCTGCTGATCAACCTGGACCTGCGCTTGCTGGATCATCCTAAGCGCCTGCATGCGCAGCGCGTCTGTCTCCAGGAAGGCAGTCTCGGCCAACAGCCGTGCCTGGAGGTCAGCGATCTCCTTGGCACTGCCAGCCTGCGAGATCCGTTCACGCAGCTGGTCAATGCCGCCGATGCGCTTCGTCGCGGCGTCATAGATGTGCTGACCGAGGCTCATCTGACCGGCGTTACGGGTCTGTGTGCGCGCGAGCTCAGATGCGTAGAAGTCGTTTGCATTGGTCTGGTATAAGCTGTTGTCGTTGAGGAATTTGGTGGCGGAGCCGCCGTAAGCATCAGCAGTTGCGCCCTTTAGCAAGCCTTCAATGGCGGTGAAGTTTTGGGGAAGCGCCTTTCGGATCGCCGGGTCGTTCAGAACAGTTGCGATATCGGCCATGTCAGTCAGCTTGTTCAACGAGCCGTAAAGCTGCTGCGCCTGATCCAGCTGCGCCTTCATCGTCTCAAGCTGTTTGGCCAACTGGGCGATGCTCTCAATGTGCTTGGCAATCGCACTGTTATCGATGACCGGGACGCCTTGGGCAGATACCCCCGACGCGTAGAGGGACACAGCCGCTGCAACCATCGTGATAGTCTTCCTCGACGTCATCTCGTGCTCCTCGTTTGCTGGAATAACGGGAGCCAGGCAGCTGGTTCGTCTCCTACCTGCGCCCTGATGCGATTTGCGAGCTCGACATTTGCGGTGCGGCCGGACAAGACCGCGAGCTCGTCGTCGAAGCCTGCAAGATTGAGTTCTGCGACCACGCTGTTGTGGCCTTGCTTGACGATAAAGCGTCTGCTCTCGTTGGAGAGCGAGCGCGATATCAGCTCAAACTCGCGTTCCGTGAGTTTGAACCCGTCGACATAGTCGGCATAACTCCCGCGCGCATTCGGCATGAATACCTGTGTCGGGCATTGCTCGATGATCGTGTGTGCAATCGGAGAATTGATCGCGTCGCGAGGGCTTTGCGTGGCAAAGAGCATCAATCCGTTCTGCTTGCGGATTGTCTTGAGCTTGTTTTGGGCTAAATCTCGAAAAGCCTCGTCAGCCAAGGCCTTCCAGAATTCGTCGATGACGATGATGATCCGCCGACCATCGATCAACTGCTCGACCCGATAAAACAAGTAGGCCATCAACGGCGTGCGAATTTCCTCATTGTCGAGAAAATCGGTCATGTCGTAGCCGAGAAATTTTGCACCTATCCCGATGTCGTCGACATCGTTGTCGAACAGCCAGCCAAGCGGACCTCCCCGCTCCCAGCGACGCAGTCTTGCCGCGATGCCTTCGGGGTCCGTGTTGTCGAGGAAAGCCCGTAATGCCCCAATGGTCCTCTCATGGAGTGGCAGGTCGGCCAATCCGTCTATGGCAGCAGCAATATCGCGGGTATCGCTGACCGAGAGTGCACGGGTGTTCGAGACGACGAGTTTTGCGATCCACTGCGACAGAAAAACCTTGTTCTGCGGCGTGAGTTCAAGACCTTTGAGCGGCGCGCATCCGCTCGGGATACCGTTTTTCAGCGGCAGGTAAGTCCCACCGACTGCGCGCACGAAAAGGTCGGCCCCGCGATCCTTGTCGAAGAAGACAATGTGCGGATCATGCTTTTGCAATTGCGACAGCATGAAATTGACGATGACGGTTTTACCCGATCCCGTCGGACCGCAGACGAAGGTGTTGCCAAGATCGCCATGGTGGAAGTTGAAATAGAACGGCGAGCCCGAAGCGGTCTTCAACATAGCGACGGCCGGTCCCCATTCGTTGCCCTGCTTCTTGCCCACCGGATAGGAGTGAAACGGAGAAAGAGCCGCGAAATTCTTGGATGTGATCGCTCCGGATCGGGCTCGATGGCGGAAATTACCCGGTAGCTGAGCCCACCACGCCGCCTCAAGCCCGAGATCCTCGCGGGCAACGACCGCGCCGCCATTGGTGAGATGCGAGCGCGCTTTGGCGAGGTTATCCGCGAGTTCCTTTATGGATGATGCATAGACCGCGAGCGTCAGATGATGTTCACCGAGGACAAAGCGGTTCGATTCCAGTTCGTCGAGAGCATCAACAAGCTCTTCAAGCTGTGAGCCTGCCTTGTCGCCGGCGCTGACCATCTGGTTCTGCTTGCGCCCCATGATGACTTTGGCGTCGGCTTTGGAGAAAAACCCGAAGGATTGGCTGAGAACAAGTTCAAATGGCGCCGTCAACAAACCATCGAGCATGCCAGTGCGGGTGCGGGCCGGATACTCCTTGAACCCGAACATGCCGGCAAAACGGTTTGTTGCCTCGTGGCGGATCTCGACAGTTTCCCGACCGACGATGACCCGGTCCGAGTAGATGGCTGACGCGATGCGCCCCTGCGTAAGCGGGATCGGCTCACGCCTGCCGCCAATGAGTTGATGGAGCACCTCACTTGGCTCGGAAAAGAGAATGCCGTCGCGCTCATAAATTGACAGAACGCGTGGTGTGAACCGCGCCATGCCGGCAGTCACGTCGAGCGTGACATCAACCAGTCGTTTCAGGGACTGTTGATCAAACTCGAATCCTCTGGCGCGTGCCCTCCCAAGCCGAGTGAGCAGCGACGCGATCTGGCTGGCAGCATCACGGGCCGGATGCCATATCAGCGTCAGGTAGAGATCGTTGCGGAAGAGATCCTCGTCGACCATCCGGTCGCGGTATTTGCGATTGAGGCGGTCGGAGAAGGAATTCTCATAGGTCCCTAGCGGGTAATTGTTGTCGCGCCGGCGGATGATGTGGGTCCACAGCGCCAGTCTCTCGTCAGCGATGTTGCGGTAGAGCGTGTTAAGATCACGGTGCAGAGCATTGATATCCAGCGGATCGGCAGTCTCGAAAGCTATGCCTTCAAGCGCAATGACCGTCATCACCGCTCTGGAATCAAGGCCAATGATGGTTTCGTCGACGTGGCGAATATAGGGGATGAAGGTTTCCGGTTGCAATTCGCGGGCTTTGAACTTCGCAAGTCTAGTCAAGGTTGAGGTCCCTCCCGTCGTAATGGCGATGAAGGCGTAGGGGTGTGACAGTCGAACCACCCCAAAGGCGCAGGTTGCGAGCCCTGCCTCGGGTCTCTACCCAAGCAAGCATGACCCTGAACATATTGTGGTCGTGTTTGACGAGTGCCTTGAATAGGAGATGGAAGATCGCGCCAACGGAGGCATAGACAATCGAGCCGGCGAGGATGAACAAGGTCGTCGTCAGCATCATATTGATCGCCATGGCCTCCATCGTCACACCGGCAACCATGATGGGGCGAGTGCAAGCAAGGAACAGCGTGTCTTCTTCAATCACGGTCGATCCTGGCACGGGCGTCATCCAACGATTGTGTTGACCAGTTCGGTGGCACCGAAGATGCCGCCGATACCGATGATCCAGAACCCCGCCTTGCGCAGGTCCATGTACCCGAACATCCAGGAGATGCAGATGACAATAATGGCAATGACCGCAAGCAATCGCGCGATGTTACCAGTCAGCATGTCGACGATGTTCTGAAGCACATTCTCAATGCCGGCGGCTTGCGCAAAGGCTGGCTCGATCGTAGCCAGAACCAAAGTTGCCGCGATCATTACCGACACAGCGGTCGTCTTGAGATCAGCACGCGACGTCATTTCAAACTCCCATTTTTTCTTCCAAAAACCAGGACCGAAGAGGCCCCCTTCGAAGCAAACACATCCCAGGCCGGTCCAGCCGCGGCTATGGACCTTCGCCGCGGCAGCTGTGCTTCTGCGTCCCTATCGAAGGGGAAGTCTTCAGGGGGGCTCGATGCCGTGCTGTCGCGCTCTCTTGGTTCGTAAGAGGACAGATCTTGCTGGCTGGCATCATTCAGGGAGAGTTCGGCCAAGTGCCGCTTGAGGCGCTCTTTCTCATTTTGAACCAGCCGGTCATACCCGACCATCTCGCCGGTGCTCTCATCACCTCGACCGAAGTAGCTGCGCAGCATGACGGCATCGAGCATTTCACCCTCGTGGCCGGCGCGGATTGCCGCAGCTCGGTACTGCGACAGCAGTCGAGCTGTGGCTTTGAGATTTTGGCAAGGGTCAAAAGCATCGGCGATGCTCATCCCCATGGTGGCAAGGTCAAACGGGCTTATGCCGCCAAGCCCGAGATCTATACCCTGCCCCTTGGCGATGAGCGCGGTGGCAGCTTGTGTCGCCTCACGCACATTGCGTGGGGGAGCGCCACGCGGGTAATCGCTGTTGATGCGGATCGACAAGGGCGCCATTCCGCTTTCTAGGCTGGCTACAGCCGCCAGGAGTTCGCTCGGCATCGCCGGAGCACAGGTCTCAGCCAATTCGACAAACGGGGCCGGCATGGGATCAAAACCAAACGCGCTGGGACATATGGCCATCAATCGTCACGTCGACGAAGCGCGGTCGTTCACGCAGATGGGGCGGCTTCAGCTGAAACACCGTGCAGGTGCTGAGTGATTTGCAGCTTTGACCGCGTACCGGAATCGGCCGTAGTGATATGCACGTCACCTCTCGGCCACGATCGTTCGTCCGCTGGATCAAGCGGTATCCCGCATCGCAATAATGGGGCTCGTAACCTGGACGGGACGCACGAAAACCGACGCCGTTGCAAACGGGAAAGGACCGCCCTTTTGCCAAATGTTTCCAAAGTCTATGGATTGGGGGGCGGCATTCGGCAAACTCGGTGGGACCGCCTGGGTTTGACAGGCAAAGAAGAACTTCACAGGCCCAATTATCTGCATAGGACTTGGTCACGCATACGGAATATGTTGCCATCGACAAACAGCCGGATAGGACGATCTTAGGAATGCTCAAAAACATGCGAAATCCTCGCCTAGTCGGCAGACGGCCCCATAAGGAGCGCCTTTCCAATTGTTTCAGTGCTGGCAAAAATGACAGGTAAACCCGTCTCGACCTCATTCGATACGCGCATGCAGAGCATTACGTTTTCGACCCTCGCTATGAGCGAGATTATGGACAATCCGGTCGAAGGGGAGACCCCACAAGCTCGCCTGAAGCAGCTGGGCATGCTGAGCCTGCTTTACACCTTGCACCTCGCCAACATTCCGCTGACGCTTACGAACATCACGGAAAAGACTGGATTGACCCGGGGCGGTGCGGCGGAACCGATCGATCAGCTGGTTGGCCGCGGACTTTTGACGGAAAGATGGTCCAAGAACGCCCTTGGACGAGGCAAAGCCCGCGAATTCGAGATATCGGATGCGCTTTTTGCAAGCCTGAAGGCGGCGAGCGTCGCCCGTGGGGAATGAACGGAAATTCGTCACAGTGAACGCCCTCCATGAGTTGGACCAGATGCTTGGCTCTGCCCAGGCTCCCACGGCGGCTGACGGCCGTGGTACCTGGCGGCGTGCCACAAAAGCATGGTTGGGAGTGCCGGGTGGATATTGCTCAGCTCCACGGCCAGAATGTCTTCGATCGCAGTTCGCATGAGGACACCGCTTGCTTCAACGATGAGAGACAATCGTTTGCCGTGAGTGCGCATTGTGACGCGTCCTCCGGCGATGAACTTGACGAGATCGCCATCTTCCTTGTGGATCGCATCCCCCAGCGCGGGGCATTCGGCCAGGCGCCTGACAACGTAGGCCGCCCCCGGAACCTCAATGCACAATTCGCTGGCAGCGGTAGGCAGCGCGAACTTTGCGTCAGACGTCGCCATTTGAATCGACCTCCGCCTGCCCCAACTCGTCCAGTACCGCGGCGATCGCTGCACCGATTGCCTTGATGTCGCCCTCGCTATGCCCAGCCGTCGGACATATCCGCAATCCCGCGCGTCCCCTGGCAACTGTCGGAAAGAAGATGGCCGAGGTGTAAAAGCCCCTGTCCAACAAGGTTCGCGCCGCTGCGATTGCTCTCAGCTCGTCTCCAATCTCGACAGTCCTTATCGGCAATGACGAGCCTCTTTGCGCCGTAGGAACGAGGCAGTCGAAGAGCGCAATTCGTGACTGCAGCTCAAGCTGCAGGGTTTTTAGTTCCGCGGTGCGGTGGAGTGCTTGGGAGGCGCAGGCAGCCCCGATCGCCGCCACATTCAAGGATGCTGAAAATGCGTGGGCAACGGCGAACCTGCGAAAAAGCTGTTCCTGATGGGCAGTTCCGAGCATGAGCAAGCCACCCGAGGCGCCAAACCCCTTGCCCAGGGATGCTGCTATGATCGTGCGTTCGCCGAGCGCGTCGCCAAATTGCGATCGGGCATAGCCTTCGCCATTGTCTCCGAAGATCGAGATGCCGTGGGCGTCGTCGACGTAGAGAAATAGGCCGTATTGTTCCTGAAGGCGCTTTAGGGGGGCGAGATCGATAGAGCCTCCCATGGAATAGACGCCGTCGCAAATGTAGGCGACCGCCGGATATTTCCTGCAGAGCGCTTCAAGTGCCTCGACGTCGTTGTGCCCAATCGTTTCGACCTGAGTTTCGCCAGCTAATGTTCCCTTGTGATAGGCAAGTGTTGCGTGCGCGAGGCGGTCGAAAACCATTAGGGGCTTGACGCCGCCAGTCAGGTGACCAGAGGCGATCAAAGGCAGCGCACTCATGTTCGCGGCCAACACGGTGCTGAAAGCAATCACCCGCGCGCCGAACAATTCACCAAGCGCCGCTTCGAGTTCGCCGATAATCGCAAAATTGAGGCGCGTTCTTGCGCATGACCAATGCAATGCACCGTAGCTAATCAGCGCCTCGATGGCCCCATCGATAATCTTGGGGTGGTTGTCCAGCCCAAGATAGGAGCACCGAACGAAATCGACGACCCGCCTCTCGCTGTCATATGGCAAAACGACCGCTCGACCGGTGGCGGGACGCGCATAGAGCGCCATGAGCCCGTGGAAATGTGCAGCGTCGAAGTGGCTCTGCGAGTGACGAATGAGTCCGTCGGTATTCCGACTGGAGCTCTTGCTTGCGTCATTTGGCCTGATTGGAGCGTTTGTGGACATTTCGTATCTCCAGAACAAGAATTGACTGGAGAGTGGCCTGTGCGCTCGCCCTACTCAACGAAGCATTTCATAAATATTTCCAAAACATTTGAGAATAAAGAACTAGATTGCGATAAATAAAATTACACAACAACAAACGATGCTATATTATACATTCATAATAAATTGCATATTTGAAAGCAACTATCAACGTCGAGCGTGCCTGAGTTCGACCGCATAACCTGACGCCCTGACAGTGCGAATGAGATTGTGGCCGGTTAGACGCCGCAGCGAACGGCGCAGGTGGCCGATATGCACATCGACGGTGCGTGAATGAACATAGTGGTCTGCCGGCCACGCGATATCGATTAGCTGCTGGCGTGAGAAGACGTTTCCAGGCGCCTGGAGAAGTCGGCTCAACAACTTGAACTCGATTGGTCCGAGCTGGAGCTCCCGGCCGTCATACATAACCAGGCGGCGGCCCAGCTGAATGGTGAGTTCTCCCACCGCCAATGTATCCGGCATGGAGGGTTTTTCGGGCGGCAGGCCGGCTTTCAGATTTGAAAGAGAGTGTAAATAATTCAATAGCCTACTTGGTAACACTGGGCGAACGAAGTTCTCATCCACTCCGGCCTTTAGCAGATCAAGATAGTACCGCTCGTCGCTCGCAGCGACCAGCGCGATCGTTGGGATTGCGGCGGTGATCTCGTCGGATCTGATCGTCGCGCATGCCTTCAAGGTCGATGCCGCATCAGCCCCTGTGTCCAGGATAATCGCATCAGGCATCAAGGCCGCCGCTTTTTCGCCGATCTCCTCTTCACTCGTCAGCGCGGTGCGGAAGCCATCAACGTTTAGGATGTGCGTGAGGAGGAGATAGATGTCGACATTGCGCGGGCAGATAAGGATCAGTGGCTTCATCGCGCGGCCTCAGCGACCGTTGCTTGCTGACTTTTCATCTTCGGCTCCACATTTATGATATCACAAACTAAATTTCTACCATGTCGTGCAGCACGTTATACCCCCCATTTTTTATTGTTGAATCAGCATTTATCGAACGTATTCCTCAAGAAAACTCAATCAATCCGCCAAACTTGATGCAACAAAGGTTAAAGTCGCTGCAGCCTTCGAATTCGCTGGCGCGAAGTCCCTGCTCCAATATGCACCTAAAAGGTGTTGCCAACGCCCGACCTTACCCCCTATCTTCGGGCCATCGATTGCCGACGAGGACAAGCGCGCGCTGTCGAACAGGATTGCCAGGGACGACACGATAAGAACCGCTCAGCGGCTTCTGTGGCTCAACGATTGAGTTCCAACGTCCGGCAACATCATCTTCACCTGCCGGACAGCAGGGAGGTTGAGCTTGTCCAAAATTCTCGTTCGTTCGTCCGGCACCCACCATACGTCCGGCAGGGATAGTATCTGGGATAACTTCACAACCGAGGAAGCGGTAACCGCCGCAATCGATCTTTATGGTTCGCAGGCCGCGACAGCGACTGCCTATTGTGCGCTGGACGCCTGGACTGAAGAGCGTGCCGATGACTACAAATTCTGGTTTGGCGTTTTTATAACGCTGAAAGATCGGCAGGCGAATTAGTGCAAGCGCCAAGCAAACTGGTGCACATGCAGGAACGCCGCGTCGAACAATGTTGATGCAGGCGGAGGCCGCGGTTCTCATCCAAGTCAGTCTGGCCGTTCAATGCCGCATCCGACTGCAAAGGAGAAGACTAGATTTCTCCTTTACAAATCGACGCTCATTGCGAAACCGGCAGTCCGCTTCAACTGCTCTTACAATGCCCGCGTTATTCAGGGGTGCAGGTGGAAAGTACTGTCAGGCATCCAACTGCCAGCACAACGGTTCCCTTTGAATTGAAAACAACGCGCCGCGCTCTATATATTAGAGTTAAGAAATACACAGGAGGAGCAAGAATGAACCGGAATACAGCAATCGGCCTCGTTGTCGCCGCTGTGATCATCATCTTGGCGGTGATGTTCTTAAAACCAGGGACGAATGATACTACAACAGAAACGGCAACCCCGCCGGCAACGACGACGGAACCGTCCACAACTCCGTCTACGACGACGCAGCCGTCTACAGCAACGCCGTCGACGACCGAGCCTTCGACAACGACCCCGTCGACGCAGCCATCCACGACCCAACCTTCAACGACAACACCGGCGCAATAACACGATGGTGGCCGCTCGATCCTGCAAGCAGGAGAGCGGCCACACACATGCCGAAGAGGCGACAAAAGTCGCGCTATCAACCTGAAATAGCTCAAAATGGCTACGTCTTAGTTTCTTCCCCACTACATTAGGCTTCAGTAAGATGGCCTGATGTAGATCGTAGGGAGGCAAAGATGGAGCGCGTAGAAAGCGATAAACTTGTCGGGGAAGCCGCGACCAAGGTTTGGTCAGTGACCGACTTCTGCAAACGACATCGGCTCTGCTACGAGCAAGAGAAGCGACTGCGGTACCTGTTTGGTCATTTCGCCACTGCCCGAGAGCTGCTCCACAACGCACAGCGCATGCCCAAGTGGCGGACCTGAGCAAGTTGCGAAGCAAGAATGGCTGTTGCCGCAGGGTTAGTCTGCCCTGATGAACAGGGCACCGACGAGGCCGATCACAACAACACACTGCAGTATGAACATCGGCCATTCCACTGACATCGTGGCATCCTCCTGCAAGAAGGATCCATACCAATTGCGGCAGAGTTAAAGTCACATCGCTTTGCTGACGATCTGCAACGTCCGTAGCCTGTCCCTTGGGGAACGGCGGACTGCTGGCACGACCGTCTAAAAATTGAAGTAAATCGTGACGCCCGACCGCCGATGGTAGCGGTAATGGTCACGGTAACCTCCGTAGTAGCCGTAATGGCGGGGGTAGCACCTGCCATAGTAGCCGCAGGACCGCCAAGCGTGACGTCTATCCCAACGGCGGTCCCATCGTCGATCCGCCCGCCAATGACGGTGACGCCAATGGTTGACCTGTTCAATGGTCGTGTTGGTCTGCACCTGTTCGGGCCTTGGCACGAAAATCGGAGCCGCGCTTACCGGAATTGCGAAAGCCGCGACCCAGCCGATTGCTGCGAGGGTTGACAAGAGCTTTTTCATCGCAAACTCCTCCTAACCAGCTATCACTTTGAGCCAATCAGGCTGAACCGCTAATGAACGGGTGCGCATGCACAATCGCATGGGGGAGGCTGCGCGATTGTGGGCTCATGCGATTTGGCGCTGGCCGACCACGCGGCTGTCGACACCATCACTAAATGACGACGGCTCTTCAGACCCACGTCGAGCCGCGCTCCGAAAACACGCCCGGATTCGGCTGCCGGAGCCCCACAATGGGCACGGTTAGCGAAAGCGCTCGATCAACCCCGCGGTTAATTGGATGGCAGATAGAGCGCGTAGCCTACCGAGCGAACGGTTCGAATGACGTCAGCCCCCTCCCGCTTCATTGCGCGCCTGATATGTCCAATGTGGATATCAACCGTACGTGGTTCGACCTCTGCTTCGGGCGGCCAGGCAGCCGAAATAAGATCATCGCGGGTGTGGACAACGTCGGGCGCCCGCATCAGGCACAACATCAGCCGAAACTGGAGAGCTGATAGAAGAACCGGGTGACCATTGCGCTCGACGCGAAGCCGATTGAGGTTCATTTCGATATCGGCGTAGCGCAATATTGCTGCCGATTTCGTCACGGCTTGCGCCGGCGCATCGGCACGCAAATCGCGCAGAAATGCAAGCAGCCGCTGCGGATTGAACGGGCGATGCAGCCTGCAGTCCACCGTGGGCGGGGCAAGCGAGCGACCGTGGTTGCCGTCGGTCGTCTGCTCGAGAGACACTATCCTTGTCTTCGGCGTTGTGGCGGCCTTGATTTGCGCACAGAACGCAAATGGATCCAAATCTGGACCAGAGCAGTCGATTATGACCGCCAGCGGTGGGGCTTGATGGACACGGGCCAGAAGCTCGCTCAAACGGCTGGTGTTTTCAGCCTCGAAACCTTCAAGCGTGAGGATGTGCTTAAGGAGAAGGTAAAGCTCCGCGTCTTCCGTATGGATAAGGATTCGTCCGTTCATAACTCGCTCCATTGCGCAAGAAATTCCCGACTACAGGCTCACGCTGGCGCGTACTCCCCGCCATTGACGTCCAGGATTGCCCCGTTGACGAAGGCGGCTTCGTCGTCGGCAAGAAAACCGACGACCGCAGCGACTTCGTGGGGGTCGCCCATTCGGCCGGCGGGAATACGGGTGATAGCCGCACGGTTGATTTGGTTGCCGCTCGCACCCGCCATGGCTGTCGCGATCCTGCCCGGAGCAACGACGTTGACTGTGATGCCGTGGGCGGCATAGGGCCAGACGAGGGATCGCGCGAGACCGGCAATCGCTGCTTTAGAGGCAACATATGCACTGCCGGCGATGCGCGGAAGTGTTCGCCCGGCAACCGAGCCGATGAAGACGATACGCCCGAAGCCGTGACGCACCATGCCTGGCAGCACCGCCTGGCAGCAAAGCATCGCACCGGTCAGATTGACGGAGAGAACAAAGTTCCACTCGTCGAGCGACACCTCGCTGAAAGGCGCCGGACCGTCGACACCTTTTGGCGAGACGCCGGCGTTGCAAACGAGAACAGCAACACTTCCCCAGCCTTGTTCGAGCTCACGAAAGAATGTGGTGATTTGAGCTGGCTGCCCGAGATCGACCGTGCGCGCAAAGATGCGGTCAGCACCGAATTCGCGGCCAAGGCAATCTTTGGCGTTCTCCACATGGCCTTCGTTTTGACCGAAGATCGCAACTCTGTACCCGCGTTGGAGAAGATATCGGGCTGTCGCCAGCCCAATACCTGTCGTGCCGCCAGTGACCACGGCGATCCTAGCGGCGTTTGTCATGCTGCCGCATCCATGTTGGCAAAGAGAGAAAGAGGAGGATGTGCTTCCGGGTCCGTCATGACCTCAATCAGCATGGGCGTCGGCGCCCGGATGCTGCGTTCAAGCAGATCGGTCAGATCATCGGGATCCTCAACGCGGGCCGCAGGGCAACCACAAGCTCTTGCGATCTGCACATGATCGACGTCGGCGAAGTGGCAAGCCGTCGTATAGCGACCGAACTTGACGGTCTCCGCATCCCGTTGAAAGCCGAGGATGCCGTTATTCAATAGGATCGTGATCACCGGAAGCTGCATGCGCACGATCGTTTCAAGCTCGGCCCAACTATGGGCGAAGCCGCCGTCACCGACGAGGGCAATGACCGGATTTTGAGGTCGGGCAACCTTGGCTCCCATTGCGAGTGGCACACCCCAACCAAGGCCCGCGAGTCCGCGCGGCGTGATAAAGCGCATGGCGCCCGGAGCACGCAACTGCCCGACAACCCACATCGAGGAATAGGAAGCGTCAGCGACGATCGTCATATCAGGGGTCAAAACGGACTGAAGTTCAGCCATTACCCGCTCTGGTCGGATGGGCCTGGAGGTCGCGGTCGCAACGTCCCGGCGATCACGTTCAAATGCAGACCAGATCGCCGCTATGCGTTCTTCCAATCGCGGACGTTCGCGATTGCGACGGGCAAGGTCGACGCGACCAAGGGCCGTACGAAGGGCCGTAATCGTCTCGGCCGCGTCACCAACTAGCCGCACAGCCTCGTAATTCCGGCCGATCTCGATCGGGTCGACATCGATATGCACGACAGTCGCGGAATTTGCGATCTGCCGCCAATTGTCTGTTCCGTTCTGATTGGTTCGCGTACCGACCAGGATTACCAGGTCCGCCTCCTCAATCAGTGGCAGGGAATGACGCCCGAGCGAGCGTGGGCCGGTTAATGACCCAAGGACACCTGCAGACAACGGATGAAACTCGTCGACCACCCCCTTGCCCATATTTGTTGTGATCACGGGCAGGCTTGCTTCGTGCTGCAAGGCTGTCAGTTCTTCTGGGGCCCCTGCCCCATGCACGCCGCCACCTGCAACGATGATTGGCGCCTTCGCCGATGCAATCAGGCGTGCGACCTCATCGAGCACCTCTTCCGGTGGGCGGGTGCGATCAAGTGGCCAGTGCCCAAGGCATTTTGATCTTGGGCTGGCAGGGGGAGCCGCTGGAGCACGCAGCAGATCGGCGGGCAGGAGCAAGACCGCGGGCCCCGGGCGGCCAGACGCAGCGACGGTGAAGGCGGCGTCGATATAGTCGTCAATTCGGTTTGGGACATGAACGCGCCGGACCCATTTGGCGCAGGATTGGAAGAGTTCGATCTGGTCGAAATCCTGGAATGCATTTCTGTCCGTTTGATCGCATTCGACATCTTGAACGAGCGCAACGATCGGAACGCTGGCTTTCAACGCTTCCGCAAGTGGTGGGACAAGAAGTGTCGCGGCAGGACCGTTCTGTGCGGCAACGACGGCGACTTTACCGGATATGCGGGCATATCCGTCTGCCATCGCCCCACCCATATTTTCCTGCCGATAGGCAATCTGCTTGATGCCAGCTGCCTCCGCCGCGAGAATAACGGCCGAGGGAAGGCTTTGGGCGAAGATGAATTCGACCTTGTGGCGGCAAAGGATACGGGCAATGCGCTCGGCGACAGTTTCAGTTGCGGTATCGGTCATTATTGCGCCCTCTCGTTGGCGGCGTGAACATCGAGGAAATCATCAAAGGCAGTAAGAACGCGGTCGATGTCGCTGTTGGTCATGGGTGTCGAAAGGCACGCTGCGGCGCCATGGGGAAGGAGGATGCCGTGTTGAAGGAAATGCCGTGCCAGTCCCTTCATCACGCGGCCCTCCGCATCACTCAACAACGCTTCTCGAAACTCGGTTGGCGCATGACGTTTGGGATGTATGCGAAACAGCGAAGCAGCCCCGGTGACAGAGAATGGTGCACCGGTCCGGTTGAGGCTGCTCAGAAGACCGCTGCGCAGCCGCTCTCCGAGCGCTTCCAAATGATCGAAGTTTTCCCGTGTCATTGCCTCCATCGCGACGCGACCGGCGACCATTGAGACGGGGTTGGCGGAAAACGTGCCTCCCTGCGGCAAAAGAGGCCTTGCGTCTTCGGTACCGAAAACCCGCATGATCTCCTCGCGCCCGCCGATTGCCCCGATTGGAAAGCCACCGCCGATAATTTTGCCTGCGGTGACCAGATCGGGCGTCAAGCCATAACGCGGTGACGCGCCTGAGTAGCTCTGTCTCAGATTGAGTACCTCATCGGCTATGATGAGGATGCCGTTCTTGCGGGCGGCCGAAGTGAGCGCCTCGATGAAGGTCGTCGTGGGATGAACGAGGCCGGCGCGGCTCGGCATCGGATCGATCAACACGCAGGCGACACGGTCGCGCAAGGCGTATAGGCGTCGCTCCAGTCCTTCGACATCGTTGAAACGAATGAGATGGACGTCATCGGCGACACTTTCAGGCGTGCCATGATAGGCAGGCAGGGCCCTTGGTGTCGCGGCCCGGTCGTCTGGGTTCGAGGCCACGGCTTGTCCCGCCTCCGCCCAGTCATAGGCGCCGTGATAGGCCCCCTCGATCCTGACAATGCCGGGTCGACCTGTAAATGCGCGAGCGGCCTTGATTGCAAACATCACCGCTTCGGTGCCGCTGTTGACGAAGCGCACCTGCTGCATGGCAGGGATACGGTCGACCAGTAGCTCAGCAAGCCCGATCTCGTGTTGTGTCGGATTGGCAAAACACGTGCCCGTCCGCATGAGATCGCTGACGGCCCGGCAAACCGGTTCGAAACCGTGCCCGTGGATGAGCGTCGTAAAATTGTTGTTGAGATCGAGCAGACGATTTCCGTCGACATCAACCAGATAGGCGCCTTCTCCATACGCGACGTAAAAAGGAATGGGGTCTTTCTCGACCGTTGCGCGGGTCACACCGCCGGGGAAGACCGGCATTGCGCGGCGGTACAGACGCGAGGATTTAGTCCGCGCAGGCAAAGCCTGTGCGGCATGAATTTCTTGAACTGGCATGGCTTGGTCTTTCTGAGCAACACGTTCGGCTCGCTGTTTGTACGAGCTTTACATTTTTGTTGCAACAAAAATATCGACCATCAGATCCATACAACAAATTATCTAGGATGCAGGAAGGGTCGCCTTCTCACGACAAGCCCGCTTCAGACGCCGATAACCGTCGCGAATATCATTCTCAATCGCAGCCCTGACGCTGGCGCCGTCCCGCTCCTGCAGCGCCTCCATAGCAACCTCATGGTTGTGAACGCCAAAGCGCTCCTTTGCGAACTCCGGATAGAGGTTATGCAAGGAAGGGCCGATGCGCAGCCAAAGTGTCTCGATCATCAAGACAAGATGCGGCAATTTTGCCAGGCGATAGATCGCAAAGTGGAACTCCTTGTTATGCCAAAGGGCGTCCGCATATCGCCCGGCGTCGAGCGCTGAATTGATCTGCTTTTGCAGCAATCCAAGAGCCTCGACATCATCGTCGGCAACATGTTCGCCAGCCTGTTGCGCCGCCAAGCCCTCGAGCGCCAGGCGAATAAGCGTGATCTCCTTGAGGGCGCCTGCGTCAAGGACAGGCACGACAACCGTCTTTGGTCCGGCATAGACGAGCGCGGCTTCACTGGCCAACCGATTGATAGCGTCACGCGCAGGAGTGGTACTCACATCCAACTCCTGCGCAACAGCCCTCACCGTCAACTTATGGCCAGGACGGTAGACGCCACGGATGATGCGCTCTTTCATTTGGCGATATGCGGCATCACCAAGGTTCTCTACCGAACGATCAGGATTGGTCAGGTCTTTCACATCGGCCGCCATTCGGGCTCCTCACTCAGTTGACAATGCAATATTTTGATGCAACAAAATTGAAATGTGAAAGTTCTGCAAAGCTTTTGTCGCATCAACGAGTCCTAGCAGCTTTCTTGATTATCGTCACCGGTGCCGCCTGCCAGCTTGGCGCGGATTCTTCATCAGCATTGTTCGTCCCGACAGCGCCAGAGGATCGCTCGATGGACTTATCCGTACGTGGCCGCCTCGCGGCCTTCCATGAGGTTCGGCGTCTTAGATCGTCGCCGGAACAGTTGAAAGGAAGTCAAAGTTGATTGGTCAATATTTGTCTCTTGTTGGGCTTGAGAAGCATTTCGGCAGTGTCAGGGCGGTCACGAGCCTGTCACTTGAGATCGGGGCGGGTGAGTTTGTTTCGCTTGTCGGTCCTTCCGGTTCCGGCAAGACGACGGCTTTAAACATGATCGCGGGATTTGAAGGACCGAGCGCCGGCAAGATCGTCATTGGGGGGCGCGATGTCACGCATGTTGCTCCCAACCGTCGTGGCATCGGCATGGTGTTCCAAAAGTACGCTTTGTTTCCGCATCTGACGGTTCGACAGAACATTGCTTTCCCGTTGCGCATGCAAAGGCAATCAAACAAGACGCGGATTGCCACGCGGGTCGAGGAGATGCTCGAGCTCGTGCAGCTATCAAGCTTTGGCGAGCGCTACCCCCAGCAATTGTCCGGCGGCCAACAACAGCGCGTTGCCCTGGCGCGGGCGCTGGCATTCGAACCGCCCGTTCTATTGATGGATGAACCACTGGGCGCGCTGGACAAAAAGCTACGGGAGGCGATGCAGTTCGAAATCAAGCGCCTGCAAGAGCGACTGGGCGCAACAGTTGTCTATGTAACGCATGACCAGGACGAGGCACTGACCATGTCGGACCGGGTGGCGGTGATGGCCGGCGGCGAGTTGAAGCAGTTCGGCACGCCGACGGATCTCTACCGGCATCCGAATTCCGCATTTGTCGCCGATTTCATCGGACGTATGAACTTCATGGAAGGCAATTGCATCGAGAACGCAGGTGGCACGGCCGTGGTGCGTCTTTCAGACGACACGGTTCTCTCCATTCGCGCGCAAGGTCTGCCGGCAACCGCAATGGCCGGGCAAACCATAAAGCTCGCGATACGCCCAGAGCGGGTCCGCGTTGCCAGGCGCGGTGAAGGTGGTTCGGGTTGCCTTGCGGCGGTCGTTCAGACCTGCGTCTTCGTCGGCTCGGTCCATATTCTCGTGGTTCGGCTGGAAAGCCGCCCGGACGTTTTGTTGCAGATACAGTTACCTGCCGAAGGCGGGCTGCCGTTTCAAGAGCGGGATACGGTTGACCTCCTGCTTGATGATGGCGCCATCCACTTGTTTGCGAACACGGAAAGGCACGCGGCATGAGCGGTCCTTCCGAAGTTCCGCAGCCGGCTTTTCCCCGCCAGCGACGGTCGACTGCGGCATCCGCGCGGTTTTATTCGCGTGACGTTTCGGTGTGCTTGGCGGCGCCCCTCTTCGTGGCTCTGGCCATCGGCTTCGTCTATCCCGTCACCCGGCTTGTTGGCTTGAGTTTTGAGGGAGGAAGCCTTGAGCAGTATCGGCGTCTTGTTGCCGAGCCGCTCTATCTCGGCGTGTTGGCGAGTACGGTCAAAGTTGCCTTCATTGTGACGATTGCAAGCCTTCTTCTCGGCTTTCCCGTCGCCTATCTGATGGCACGGTTGAGACATGGCATCGCCATGGTGGTTGCGGCCTGCGTCTTCATACCTTTGTGGACCTCGGTTCTGGTCAGATCCTATGCCTGGGTGGTGCTTCTCCAGCGCAACGGTATCGTCAATACGCTTCTCGCCGATGCCGGTATCACCGACGGGCCGATGAAGCTGATCTACACGCAGGGTGCGGTGATCGTCGCAATGACGCATGTGTTGATGCCGTTCATGATCCTGCCGATCTATTCAACCCTGCGGACCTTGCCGCCCGACTATAACAGGGCTGCGCGGAATCTGGGAGCTGGCGCGTTTCGCGCGTTCATCAGCATCACCTTGCCCCTGAGCCTGCCGGGTGTCTTTGCCGGCAGCGTTTTGTGCTTCGTCCTTGCGCTGGGCTTTTACATCACGCCGGCGTTGGTGGGCGGTCCCGGATCGATGCTCATGGCGACCCTGATCGGACAGCAGACGACTGTGCTGCTCGACTGGCCGTTTGCCGCAGCGCTGTCGACGGTGCTTTTGACCGTGACGCTGATCTTCGTTTTCCTGTTTCGAAAGACACTCTCGCTCAGCAAGGGATTGCACAGTGTCCACTGATCTCGCACCTCTACCCAATCGGCTGCCGCTGATCCGCGGCCACTACGCGGCGGCAACCTTTCACGCCTTTGCCAAGGCCTTCGGCATGATCGTACTCGCGACCGTGATCGGTTGCGTCCTCTTCTTCTTGCTGCTGCCGACCCTCATCGTCATCCCCATGTCACTCAGTGAAACGGACTATATTCAGTTCCCGCCGAGCGGGTTGAGCCTCAAATGGTACCGGGCCTATTTCAGCGATCCGGACTGGATGGCGGCAACATGGTTCAGCCTTAAGATCGCACTTGCCACGACTGCGACCGCTACCATTATGGGCACGATGGCCGCCCTGGCGATCGTGCGCGGGCGTCTCCCCTTCAGTTCGGCGCTTCAGGCTCTTGCGCTCGGGCCGATGATCGTGCCGCACATTGTGCTTGGCGTCGCCCTCTATCTGGTGTTCTCGCCGCTGCAGCTGACGGGCAACTTCTTCGGCTTTCTCATCGCCCATACGGTGCTTGCCACACCTTACGTGATGATCACAGTGACGGCGGCGCTGCAACGCTTCGACCCGGCGCTGGAACTGGCGGCGTTGAACTGCGGCGCCAACAGGCTGCAGGCTTTCGTCCTTGTGGTCTTGCCCAATATTGCACCGGGGGTAGCGGCTGGGGCGGTGTTTGCCTTTCTGGCTTCGTTCGATGAAGCCACGGTCGCGTTCTTCATCTCGGATATCGGCGGCAAGTCGATCGGTCGCAAGATGTTCGAAGATATCGACTTCAACCTCACGCCCGTCATCGCGGCTGTTTCGACGGTGCTGGTCGTGGTTTCCCTCATGTTGATGGGCGCCATTCACTTGGCCAATGCCCAAAAGCGCGGCTGAGCAAGTGCGCGATCCATTTCCCCTGCCAACCCTACAAAGGAAACTGCCATGATTTCATTTCCGCTGCGTTGGACGAGAGCTCACCGAGTGGTGGCGGCAAGCGCCTTGTTTCTTTTATCCTGGTCCTCGGTATCGCTTGCAACCGAGCAGGTTGTCATCGCTTCGACGGGCGGTGCCTACGACCGCGCGCTGAAGGCGGCTTGGTTCGATCCCTTCACAAAGGCGACCGGGATTGAGGTCGTGACGGTTGTTGCGACCAATGCTGAAATGCGGGCCAAAGTCGCGGCGATGGTGAAGACTGGGAATGTCACCTGGGATCTTTATCTCGACGGTGAGATCCAGGCGGCATCGACGGCCCACAAGGCGGTCACGGAGGACCTGACGGATTTCTGCAAACAGTTTGCCGGACGAAAAGATCTCGGCCCAAACGCCTGTGCTGCCGGCGGCGCGCTGTTGCAGTCGACGGCGACGTTGCTCGCCTATCGAACCGGCGATGGCGGACCGACACCTGAGACCTGGGCCGATATGTGGGATAGCAAGACCTTTTCCGGCGAGCGGGCATTTCCCAATTTCGACGACCCCTGGCGTGTGATGGCAGCGGCGCTGCTTGCCGATGGCGTCAGCCGAGAAGAGCTGTTTCCGCTCGACGTGGAACGGGCTCTGAAAAAACTCGACGAAATCCGGCCCGCGGTTTCAGTGTGGTGGAAAACCGGCGATCAGAGTGTGCAAGGCTTTCGCAATGGCGACTATTCGATTGGGCAGATTTGGCTGACGCGCGCCAAGGCGATGCAGAACGAAGGTTTACCGATTGGATGGTCCTATAAGGCATCGTTTCTGGTCGGCGACCGCATTGCGCTCGTCAAAGGAGCAAAGAATCGTGACAACGCGCTAAAACTGATGGCGTTCTGGCTGAATTCGCCGGAGGCGCAGGCAATGGCTTGCGAAGTGCTTTCGTGCACGCCGCCAAGCACCGACGCAATCGCCTTGATGTCGGAGGACGTGCGCAAGACGATGCCGCATGCGAACGAGGTTCGGGACTTTATGGTTGTCCCCGACGCTGAATGGATCAACGCCAATGCGGCGCAATTGCTGCAACGCTGGAACGAGTGGCTTCGCTAGCCCATAACGATGAAAAAGCCGCAAGCATGAAACCGACAGCTCGGATCCTCCCGGGAAAGATCTGGGCTGTCGCGCAATCTGGCGGCGCGCCGGAGAGCTGATAAAGGCACGCGCAAGCCGGAATACCTCCCCGTCTCATCCCATATGGCTCCTTGCGGCGGCTGCTACCCCGGTCTCGCGACACTCCAAAAGACGCGCGATGCGGCGACAGGACACGTCACCTGCACAGCCGCGACGCCTTGATTATCGCGCCTGCGCGTCTCCATGCCAGACTTGCTCGACCTGACACGGCGACGAATGCTGAAATCTGCTTTCACTGAGCTCCAAATGTGAAGGAAAGCGCCATGTCAAATCGTCTTGTTTTCTCTTTGTTGTTCGTCTCGATGAGCATCCTGCTGGTCTGGGCGTTTCGACCTGCGACGACAATGTTCACAGGGTCGTCGCAGACAAATCAGTCTGATACCCAAACTCAATGATCGAGCCGATCGCCGCCGGATCGGCAGATCCGTCAGGTCGTCCTTTGCGCATGATGCAGCCATCCAGCGGAACAAAACCGGCGCGGGATAAGTTGGCCTTCCAAATGAGGAGACCAACATGAGCACGATACCGACTGAACCTATCCCGACGCCGCCCGCTCCCGACCTGCCCCCAGGCCTGCCGCCGGACATGCCGCAGCCTCCTATCGAGGAACCAGAGCCCGACGTCCTTCCCGACGAGATTCCCAACCCAAACCCGGATGAAAATGACGAGCCGCCGAAGCACCTGAAATAGCTTCGCCATGCAGGCGCCCTCCTTGCAGATCATGATGACGGCGTCAGGCATGACGATGCGTTCCTTGCGCTGACCGCTACAAAATCTGGCGACCTAGGTTGTCAACATGACCACCAAAACGACACTTGACAAAGCAGGGCATTGGCCTTTGAACTCGGTTCATTCACCAGGGGGGTCCTGACAGGGGGCTGAGATATTGCTGGGCGGATCGGCTTTTTCGACCGCAGCGCAATGACCCGTTGAACCTGATCCAGTTCATGCTGGCGTAGGGACGGTGGGAACGACGGCGCTGCGACAGCTCCTTTGCGATCGCTTGGACGTGTCTCTATCTTTCCAGCTCCAGGATCTGGGTCTCCAAACGTTAAAGTTGGAGCCAGCGAATGGTTTTTTCATATGCCGCACACGAACCGTACCGCAGATATAGACGGCAACACCGACGTCCGTTAGCGCAGCGGCGAATGGGCAAATGACCCTACCGCGACACCCAAGTATCGGATCGAGCGGAAGGCGAATGCAACCGGTGGTCATTAAGGGAGCGGGAGTCGTCGGTCTCGTCACGGCCTACGAACTGGCGCGGCGCGGCATTGAGGTCGACATTGTCGAGCGGGCCGAACGCATTGGCGCCGGTGCATCCTGGTTTGCCGGTGGCATGCTGGCACCCTGGTGTGAGCGCGAAGGTGCCGACGAAAAAGTCGAACGCCTCGGTGCGACAGCCATTGAGTGGTGGCAGGCGGCGCTGCCCGACAAAGTCACGCAGGAGGGCACACTTGTCGTCGCCGCCCCACGTGACACTCGCGAGCTCGATCGGTTTTCGACACGAACCACCGGGTACAGATGGCTTGATGCCGACGAGATCGCCGCACTGGAACCGGATCTGGCCGGCCGCTTCTCGCGTGCACTCTACTTCCCGAAGGAAGCGCATCTCGATCCAAGAGAGGCGCTGTCATCTCTCCATGACACTTTAGTGGCCATGAGGGTGCGTTTTCACTTCGGCCAGGCGACCGATGCCACCGTCGACCACCGTGTCTCTTGGTCTATCGATTGCACCGGGCGTGCCAGGCTCCCGGATGACGCGGCTCTGCGGGGCGTGCGTGGCGAGATGCTCTATCTGCGCACCGGCGACATTCAACTGTCACGTCCAGTGCGCTTCCTGCATCCACGACACCCCATCTATGTCGTTCCACGGCGTGAGCGCGTCTTCATGGTCGGGGCAACAATGATTGAGAGCGAATTGTCCGGTCCTATCGCGGCACGGTCATTGATGGAGCTCTTGAACGCCGCCTACGCCCTGCACCCGGCCTTCGGCGAGGCGCAGATTACTGAAACTGGAACTGGTATTCGCCCCGCCTACCCCGACAATCTGCCGAGGATCACGAGAACCGGCTCAATCTATTCCCTGAACGGCACGTATCGACACGGTTTCCTACTCTCGCCGGCCCTAGCGCATGACGTTGCGGAACTTCTGCTCAACCCGGACCACAGATCGGAGTTCTATGATGAACCTTAACGTCAATGGCGAGGAGCAGGAGATCGCCTGCTCGACGCTCGCCGAACTGATGGCAGCACTCGACTATGAAGGAAGCTGGCTGGCAACCGCTGTCAACGGCGAACTCGTTCACGCGGCCGACCGCGATGGATGGCGCTTACGCGACCATGATCGCATCGAAATTCTCTCGCCGATGAAAGGTGGCTGAGCATGCTGCACGTCTACGACACGGATATCACCACTCGACTGCTCCTGGGCACGGCGGGCTATCCATCGCCAGCCGTACTGTCCGACGCCGTACGGGCCTCAGAGACACAAATCGTCACGGTCTCCTTGAGGAGAGAGACGGCCGGCGGCAAAGGGGGAGGTGCGTTTTTCGAGCTGATCCGCGACCTCGGGACGAAAATACTGCCCAACACCGCCGGCTGCCACACCACCAAGGAGGCGGTGCTGACTGCCAAGATGGCGCGCGAGGTTTTCAAGACGAACTGGATCAAGCTCGAAGTGATCGGCAATCATGACACATTGCAACCGGATGTGTTCGCGCTGGTCGAAGCCGCACGGATCCTTTCGAACGAAGGCTTCGAGGTCTTTCCCTATACGACCGACGATCTGGTTGTTGCCGAACGCCTGCTGGAAGCTGGTTGCCGCGTGCTGATGCCCTGGTGTGCTCCGATCGGCAGTGCCATGGGGCCGCAAAACCTGTCCGCCTTGAGGTCGATGCGCGCGCATTTCCCTGATGTGCCATTGATTGTCGATGCGGGCATCGGCCGCCCTTCACATGCAACGACGGTGATGGAGCTCGGGTTCGATGCCGTGCTCCTGAACACGGCGGTGGCCGGTGCCGGAAATCCGGCCGTGATGGCATTGGGTTTTGCCAAGGCTATCGAGGCCGGGCGGTTGGCTTTCGAAGCCGGCATGCTCGAACCGAGAGACATGGCTGTCCCCTCCACCCCGGTGATCGGAAAGGCGGTCTTCTCATGAGGCTCGATCCCTTCTACCTCATTGTCGACAGCGCCCATTGGGTCGAACGCCTCGTTCCAATCGGGGTCAAGTTGGTCCAGCTTCGCATCAAGGAGAGACCCGATAGCGAGGTTCGTCGCGACATTCGCACTTCCAGGACCATATGCGCCAGACACGGTTGCCAACTTGTCGTCAACGACCATTGGCGCGCGGCGATCGACGAAGGCTGCGATTTCGTTCATCTCGGCCAGGAAGATCTGGAGCGAGCTGACTTGGCCGCGATCCGTGGGGGCGGACTGAAGCTCGGCATCAGCACACATGACGAGGCCGAACTCGATAGGGCGCTGTCAGTCGCGCCCGACTATGTCGCGCTGGGACCGGTCTATCCAACCGTTCTCAAAAAGATGCAATGGGCGCCGCAGGGGCTTGTTCGCCTTGCCGCATGGAAGGAGAAAATCGGGTCGACCCCGCTGGTTGCGATCGGTGGACTGAACCTTGAACGCATTGATGGCGTCCTCACCCATGGGGCGGATTGTGCCGCGGTCGTCACCGACATTACACGTAACCAGGATCCGGAGGACAGGACAAGGCACTGGATCGCTGCAACCTCACGATGGCGCATGGCACCAGCTTGAACGAGATCTTCGTTTCCCGGCCCGCGGCCACGGCCCGGCATCGTCCACAAATGCCCTGCCAGCGTATTCAATGCGTCGGCCTTCTCTTCTTTTCCGAGGCATACAAGAACCTTCAGATCTCGTTACTCGGCGAAATGCACGTTGATCCGGCGATCGCTTGCGACTTAGCACGGAAGTTCTCGGCACTTGCGGGTTACCCGCTTCTTTGGCGCGGGCGGTCTAATTGGCCGACCACCCAGCCAGCGGATGTATTGGTCCATGGTTGCTCTTCACTCGATGCTTAGGTCCGGTTCCAATCGTGAGCCCGCTTTTCCATCTTATCGGGGGCAACCGACCCCACTAGCCACAAAGGGCCAAGGGCGGATCGCATCGCGATTACCCGATGTTCAGCGCAAGCGTCGGCCGCAGGCGGGAACCGGGACCAACCACCCGCGGCAAGCCGCTCCCCTAGCTCGAGCGAATAGAAGATCCATCGCATCGCACCTCGCCTCAGCGAGGTCGACAGCGGTGCAAATGCGTTCAGAGTGGACGCGAGGGATTTGAAACGGCGATAGCAAACCGTAACGTCGCCTATCACGGCCAACATGCGGATTGCTTTAGCGCCGGAGCCGCGATCATCGATCGACTGCTCTTGAAAACAAGATTGTGCCCGCCATTCTAAGTCATCAAGATCAGCATAACGCCATTCCCAGTGGAGTTTCCGGCGGTTATACTAACTTTGCAGTTTCAGTATAACTGGCACATGCGTCAGATCGATCTGATGTATCGCAGAATGCCTGACTACACCGATAATACAATGAGCTCCTACTCACCGGCATATTTGGTGGTTCTCACACCATGGAGGGAAGTCGCAAGACGCTCATTGATGCAAATCAACGAACAGCCGGCTCGGATGGTTTAAGTATAGCTGCCGCAAAGGGGAAAAGCGATGAACAAGACATCTGCGAAGTTGATTATCGTGGGGTTTGTGTGCTTGGGCTCTGCCTTGCCCGCTGCGGCCCAAGAGACTACCGATATCGGCACTCTGGACAGTGCGAAGGCCGGAAAGGCATTTTCCAGCAAACCGGTCTACTCGCCCTATGCGGGACGCAATTTTCCAACCCGACCGCTGTTCGGCGACACGCATCTCCACACCGGAGCCTCGTTCGACGCCGGCGCTTTCGGAGCACGCTTGACGCCGCGCGACGCCTACCGCTTCGCCCGCGGCGAGGAGATCACGGCGTCGAGCGGCCAGCCTGCCAAGCTGTCACGACCGCTCGACTTTCTGGTGGTGGCCGACCACTCCGACAATATGGGCATGTTCCCGGACCTCTTTGCCGGCAAACCGGATGTCATCGCCGATCCGCAAGCCAAGACCTGGTACGATATGATCAAGTCGGGTCAGGGGGCCACGGCGGCGCTCGAAATCATCTTCAGCTTCGGCAAGGGAACGCTGCCCAGTAGCATGATCTACGGGCCAGACACACGTCCCTACAAAAATGCGTGGCAGGACACGATAAAGGCCGCCGAGGAATACAACGATCCGGGGCGGTTCACAGCCTTCATCGGCTACGAGTGGACCTCGAACACGGCCGGCAACAATCTGCATCGCAATGTCGTCTTTCGCGACAATGCCGACAAGGCCGACCAGGTCGTGCCCTATACAACGCTTAAGCCCTTGGGCAGCGACAACCCACGCGACTTATGGAAGTGGATGCAGGCCTATGAGGACAAGACAGGCGGCAACGTGCTGGCGATTGCGCACAACGGCAATCTGTCCAACGGCCGGATGTTCCCGCTGATCGAATCCTTCACCGGCAAACCTGTCGACAAGGAATATGTCGAGCAGCGCTCCAGGTGGGAACGCCTCTACGAGACAACGCAGACGAAGGGGGACGGCGAGGCTCACCCGGTCCTGTCGCCCAATGACGAGTTCGCGGATTTCGAGACCTGGGTTTTCGGTAATCTCGATGCCAGCGTGCCGAAGACGCCTGACATGCTCGAGTTCGAATATACGCGGTCCGCGCTGAAGAACGGCCTCAAGCTCGAAGCCGCACTCGGCACGAACCCCTACAAGTTTGGGCTGATCGGCAGCTCCGATGCGCATACTGGCCTTGCGGCTATGGAAGAGGAAAACTTCTTCGGAAAGACCACACCGCAGGAGCCGAGCCCGGAGCGCCTGACGGCAACGTTTGTCAAGGACGCCAAGACCGGCATCACGGTGATGGACTGGGAGGTCAGCGCATCGGGCTACGCCGCTGTGTGGGCGACGGAGAATACCCGCGAGTCGATCTGGGACGCCATGCAACGCAAGGAAACCTATGCAACCACCGGGCCGCGCATGGCCGTGCGCTTCTTCGGTGGCTGGGATTTCGCGCCTGCCGATGCCGAGACACGCAATCCCGGCGCCATCGGCTACGCCAAGGGCGTTCCCATGGGCGGCGACCTGACGGCAGCACCGGAAGGCAAGGCACCGTCGTTCCTCGTCGCCGCGCTGCGAGACCCAATCGGGGCCAACCTCGACCGCTACCAGATCGTCAAGGGCTGGCTCGACGACAAGGGTGCGACGCATGAGCAGGTGTATGACGTCGCCTGGGGCGGGGACCGCAAGCCGGGCGCCGACGGCAAGGTGCCCGCGGTCGGCAGCACCGTTGATATCGAGAACGCGACCTGGACCAACACGATTGGTGCGCCGGAACTGATCGCGGTCTGGAAGGATCCGAGCTTCGATCCGAAACAGAAGGCCTTCTACTACGGACGCGTCATCGAGATACCGACGCCGCGGTGGACCGCCTATGACGCCAAACGGTTCGGAACGAAGGCGCTGGAGGGCACGCGGATGACAATTATCGAACGCGCGTATACCTCGCCGATCTGGTACACGCCGTGATCGGGATGCCCGCGGCTGAACCAGCAGCCGGACGATCGGATCCTGCATCCGGCGAACGCGTTAGCGCGCTCTTCTTGCAGCGCATTCTGAGGGAGCCGCTGGTCCACTTCTTGGCTCTCACGCTGCTGATCTTCGCGGGTTACGGGCTTTTGGGCGCCGATGCGGACGACAAGCCGGACACCATTGCCGTTACAGCGCCGAAGATCGAACAAATGGTGACCGTGTTCACAAAGACGTGGCAGCGCCCGCCGACAGCCGAGGAACTGAAGGGCCTGATCGACGACTACGTGAAGGAAGAAATTCTGGTTCGCCAGGCGCTGGAGCTCGGGCTCGACAGGGACGACACGGTCATTCGTCGCCGCTTGCGTCAGAAGATGGAATTCCTGAACGCGGCCGACGCTGAAAGGCTGACAGCGACCGATGCGGAGCTGGACGCCTATCTCAAGGCCAATCCGGCCACGTTCCAGACCGATTCGATGCTGGCCTTCCAGCAAGTGTTCCTCAACCCTCAGCGGCGCGGCAACAGGATCGCGCAGGACGCGGCTTCCATCCTCGAAGCGCTGCTGACCAAGCCGGCCACGGATCGCGTCCTTTTTGGCGACCCCACGCTGCTTCCGCCCGACCTGCCGCTTTCGGGCAAGACATCGATCGGCCAAACCTTCGGTGCCGAATTCGTGGAAGAACTCGAGAAGGCCCCGCTGGGTCAGTGGACGGGTCCCGTCGCCAGCGGTTTCGGATTGCATCTGATCCGGGTGTCTGAGCGCGTGCCCGGCCGAGCACCGGAGCTCGACGTCGTGCGCGACGTCGTTGCGCGAGAGTGGATGAACGCCAAGCGCAGAGAACTTGAAGACCAGCGGTTCAACGAACTGCTCAAGCGCTATGCCGTAAGCATCGAAAGCCCAGTTGGTTCGGAATCCGACCCATGACGCGGCTTGGCGCCCTGCTGGCAGCGCTCATCCCCATGTTAGTGGGCACGCCCGGCATGGCACACGAGATCAGGCCGGCCTATCTCGACATGCGCGAAACCGCCCCGGACGAGTTCGCCGTCGTCTGGAAGGTGCCGGCGCAGGGCGACAGGCGTCTCGGGCTCTATGCAAGTCTGCCGAAGCGGTGCATCGAGAAAGCCGAACCGGCAAAGTCGATCGTGGACGGAGCATATCTGGAGCGAAGGACCGTTGCCTGTGCAGGCGGATTGAAGGGTGGCGAGATCACCATCGACGGCCTCAGGTCGACCATGACCGAAGCGCTCGTTCGCATCGAATATGAGAACGGAGACACAGAGGTCGTGCGCCTCATGCCGGACGCGCCTTCCTTCACAGTAGCCGGCGCACAGACCAGCATCGAGGTCGCCCAGACCTATTTCCTGCTGGGCATCGACCATATACTGTCAGGCCTCGATCACCTGCTCTTCGTGCTTGCGCTCATGCTGCTCATTCGAGACCGCTGGATGCTGGTCAAGACGATCACGGCCTTTACTGTCGCGCACAGCATCACGCTGGCTGGAGCCTCGCTCGGATATTTCAGTTTGCCGCAGAAACCGGGGGAAGCGACGATCGCCCTGAGCATTGCATTCGTCGCAAGCGAACTGATCAAGATGAAGCCGGGCGAAAAGCGGCTCTCCGAGAGCTATCCCTGGGTCGTGGCGCTCGCGTTCGGACTGCTCCATGGTTTCGGTTTCGCCGGCGCCCTCATGGAAATCGGCTTGCCGCAATCCGACGTGCCGCTGAGCCTGCTAACATTCAACCTGGGCGTCGAGGCAGGACAGCTGATCTTCGTCGCCGCGGCGCTGGTGGTGCTTCGGGCAGCTGGCACGCTGAGCATGATACGGCCCGCGCCGGCGCGTCAGTTCGGCGCCTACATAATCGGTACCGCCGCGATGCTGTGGCTGGTTTCGCGGATCGCCGGGTTGGGGGCGTGAGCAGCGCCAATCCCTGAAGGCCTGCTTCTCGCTGTGTTCAAGACGAACTGAGCTAAGTGCAGAAGGACAGCCTTGTGCCAAGCTGCGCCGTCAAGCAAGTCCAGAGGGCTGCAACCATCGACAACGACGCTTGGGCGACGGACACCTCCGCTATCTAGCGCGCATGGGCGATCTCAGATGACGCGATTTTTTTGTCCGCGCCCAGATCGCTTATCGGATATCGCCCCTTCCGACCATGAAGTTTCTGTCTATGCTCGGTTCGACCTCAGCGTACGATTTTGAGCCGTTCTTGTTCTGACCCATGTCGTGCCGTGGATCCACTATGCAGCCCGCAACATGCTCGACATCGCCTGCGTCGTGACGGTTCCTGTGCGAGGACAAGCCAATTGCTTGTCGTCGGCTGGAAATCTGCGTGAAACTCGCATGGTGCGCGCGATGGCCGACGCAGGTCGTGCTGTTGCATTGCCCAGAAAAGAATGAGCGTACCAGGCGGCGGCCGCTCTGGCGGCCATAGCCCGTTCGCGCGCGGCTTGGCCGGTTAAAAGGGTCGCCGCAGGAGGTTCAGCGCAAGCGCCGGCCCTAGGCCGGGAACCGGGACCGACTACCCCCGGCAAGCCGCTCCCCGCTCTCGCGGCGCTCCGCAGTGCTCGAACAACGCCAAGCCGGTCTTTTGTACGTTGCGAACGAAACGAGGGCCTTGGCCTGCACAGGCTCACTCAAAGCATCGACAAAAAACCGGCGCTTAGAAACACTCCCGTGGCGCCCGATGGAATGCAAATTCTATCGTCATATTTGCGTTGCATATTCATTTCATTTCGTTTCTACTACTTTTTGGTTTCGCAGCGAAGGTTGCGCAAGCTTCGATCGAGCAGGATCGATTTCGCCGGGCATGCCTGATGACCTGGCTTTTGAGAAATGGGAGGAATCATGTTCAGACATTTGAACTGGACCGTCGTGGTCGCGTCCGCATTTTCCGCCGGCTTTGCTTCAAACGCAGTGGCCGCCACCGAGCTCTCCTGGTGGCACGCCATGACCGGCGCCAACAACGAGGTTGTCGATAAGCTGGCAAAGGAATTCAACGACAGCCAGACCGCCTACAAGATCGTGCCCGTCTTCAAGGGAACCTATCCAGAAACGTTGAACGCCGGCATTGCCGCGTTTCGTTCCAAGCAGGCGCCCGCTATCCTGCAGGTGTTCGATGCCGGCAGTGGGGTGATGCTGGGCGCCGAGGGTGCAATCCTGCCGGTGGCAGAGGTGCTTCAGAAGGGCGGTTACGAATTCAACAAGGATCAGTATCTGCCGGGCATCGTCGCCTACTATTCGAAGGCTGACGGCACGATGCTGTCTTTCCCTTACAATTCGTCATCGCCAATCCTCTATTACAACAAAGATGCGTTTTCGAAGGCCGGGCTCGATGCAGAGAAGCCGCCGAAGACCTGGCCGGAGGTATTCGACGCCGCCAAGAAGATCAAAGCAAGTGGCGCCTCGGCCTGCGGCTTCACGTCCACCTGGCTCACGTGGATCCAGACCGAGAACTTCGCCGCCTGGAACAACGTGCCCTACGGAACGAATGAAAACGGGCTGGCTGCTCCCGACGTGGAACTGAAGATCGACGCTCCGCTGTTCGTCCAGCATTTCCAGGCGATTGCCGATCTCGCAAAGGATGGCACGTTCCGCTATGGCGGCCGTACCTCGGAGGCCAAGCAGCTCTTCACTTCCGGTGAATGCGCCATTCTGACGGAATCCTCCGGCGGGCTCGGCGACATCATCAAGTCGGGCATCAACTACGGTATCGGCCAGTTACCCTATTATGAGGGCAATGGCCCGCAGAACACCATCCCGGGCGGTGCAAGCCTCTGGGTATTCGGTGGCAAGTCCGACGATGAATACAAGGGCATCGCCGAGTTCTTTAATTTCCTGTCGAAGACGGAAATCCAGGCGCGCCTTCACCAAGTCTCGGGCTATCTGCCTGTCACCCTTGCCGCCTACGACGAAACCAAGAAGTCGGGTTTCTATGTAAAGAACCCCGGCCGCGAAACGCCAATCCTGCAGATGATGGGCAAGGCACCGACAGAAAACTCCAAGGGCGTACGACTGGTCAATCTTCCGCAGGTTCGAGACATCCTCAACGAAGAGTTCGAAGCGATGCTTGCCGGGCAGAAGGATGCACAGGCAGCCCTGACCGAAGGCACCAAGAAGGCGAACGCCGCAATCGCGGCTGCCGTCGGAAACTAACGACGCAACAGCAGACCCACCCCGGGCACCATCCGGGGCGGGTCATCTCCTCACGCAAAGAAGGGGGTCGCTTTGCAGCCTGTCGTCTTTCCCAATAAAATCCTGCCTTATCTCCTGCTCGCGCCTCAGATCGTGCTCACCGTCGTCTTCTTTTTCTGGCCCGCAAGCCAGGCGCTTTACCAGTCGGTGCTGCGTGAAGACCCGTTTGGCCTCAAATCCGGCTTCGTCGGCCTGGCCAACTTTCGCGCCGTGCTTTCAAATCCGGACTATCTGCACTCCGTTGAAGTGACGGTGGTGTTCAGCCTGGCGACAGCGCTTCTGTCGATGGGCGTGGCCCTTTTGTTGGCAACGGCGGCAGACCGGGTGGTTCGCGGCAGGAGCGTCTACCGCACCCTGCTGATCTGGCCCTATGCCGTAGCACCAGCCGTGGCCGGCATGCTCTGGCTCTTCATGTTCAATCCGGCGATGGGCACATTTGCCTATATGCTGCGGCGGAACGGCTTTGCCTGGGATCCGCTTTTGAACGGTGACCAGGCCATGGCGCTGGTGATCGTTGCGGCTGCCTGGAAGCAGATCAGCTACAATTTCCTGTTCTTCGTCGCCGGACTGCAAGCGATCCCGAAATCGCTGATCGAGGCTGCCTCGATCGATGGCGCGCGCGGCGCGCGGCGCTTCTGGACGATCGTCTTCCCGCTGCTTGCGCCGACCACCTTTTTCCTACTCGTGGTCAACACCGTCTACGCCTTCTTCGACACGTTCGGCATTATCCATGCAGTGACCGGCGGCGGTCCGGCAAAGGCGACAGAGACCCTCGTCTACAAGGTCTACAATGACGGTTTCGTCAATCTCGACCTCGGCAGCTCCGCGGCACAGTCGGTCATTCTCATGGTCATCGTCGTGGCGTTGACAGCGTTTCAGTTCCGCTTCGTCGAGAAGCGGGTTCACTACTCATGAGGCGATCAGATGATTGAAAAACGTCCCATCGCCAATTTCATAGGTCACCTCGTGCTGATTATCGGCGTCATCATCGTCGCCTTTCCGATCTACTACACCTTCGTCGCCTCCACCCGCACCTCGGTCGAGATCATCCGTCCGCCAATGTCATTGGCACTCGGCGATCAACTGACCGAGAACTATACAGAGGCGATGTCTGAAGGCGTCGAGCGCGTGGTCGGGGTCAGCCTTGAACGGCTCCTGTTCAATTCGACCGTCGTTGCGATTGCGATCGCGGTCGGCAAGATCGTCATCTCGTTCCTGTCGGCCTTCGCGATCGTGTTCTTTCGCTTTCCGCTGAAAATGGCCTTCTTCTGGATGATCTTCATTACGCTGATGCTGCCGGTAGAGGTGCGCATCCTGCCCACCTATAAGGTGATCGTCGACCTCGGCCTGATTGATACCTATGCCGGCCTGACGCTGCCGCTGATGGCGTCGGCAACCGCGACCTTTCTCTTCCGGCAATTCTTTCTGACGATCCCGGGCGAACTGGTGGAAGCGGCTCGCATCGACAATGCCGGCCCCTTTCGTTTCATGCGCGACATCCTGCTTCCGCTTTCAAAAACCAACATAGCAGCGCTGTTTGTCATCCTCTTCATCTATGGCTGGACCCAATATCTCTGGCCGTTGCTGGTGACGAACGACGCGAAGATGAACACCATCATTATTGGCTTGCGTCGCATGGTCGATTTCACCGACGCCTCGACCCCCTGGAACTACGTGATGGTGACGGCGATCCTCGCGATCATCCCGCCGATCCTCGTCGTTGTCCTGATGCAGCGCTGGTTCGTCAAAGGCCTTGTGGAGACTGAGAAGTAATGGCTCAAATTACCTTGAACAACGTCCGCAAGGTCTATGGCGGCAATATCGAGGCGATCAAGGGGGTCTCCCTCCAGATCGATGATGGCGAACTCGTCGTCCTCGTCGGCCCTTCCGGATGCGGAAAGTCCACCCTTCTGCGTATGATCGCAGGTCTCGAAAGCATCAGCTCCGGCGAGATCGCCATTGGCGACCGAACGGTCAATGATCTGGAACCGGCCGAACGCGACATCGCGATGGTGTTTCAGAACTACGCGCTCTACCCGCATATGACGGTGTATCAGAACCTCGCCTACGGGCTGAAGAACCGCAACACCCCGAAGGACGAGATCGAACGGCGTATCTCCAAGGCTGCAAAAACCCTGGAAATCGAACCCTATCTCCAGCGCAAACCGCGCCAGCTTTCCGGCGGTCAACGCCAGCGCGTCGCCATGGGACGTGCGATCGTGCGCGAACCGGCTGCGTTCCTGTTCGATGAACCGCTCTCGAACTTGGACGCGAAGCTGAGAGGACAGATGCGCATCGAAATCAAACGGTTGCAGCGGTCTCTTGGCACGACCAGCGTTTACGTGACGCACGACCAGATGGAGGCAATGACACTTGCCGATAAGCTGGTGGTGGTCAACGGCGGGCAGATCGAGCAGGTCGGATCGCCAATCGAACTCTACGAAAAGCCAGCGACAACCTTTGTGGCGACCTTCATCGGCTCACCGTCGATGAACCTTCTAAAACATGCAGAAACGCTGGAAGGCTGGTGGATCTCACCTAATGTGCCGAAACCAACAGGCGCATTGACGATCGGCATCAGACCGGAAGATTTGGTCGTCTGCGAACCCAACGCGACGGACTTTGATTTCACCGCCAAGGTCCGCATCGACAGCATCGAACTCGTCGGAGCGGAGAGCTATGTGCACAGCAAATTCGCCAATGGTCAGGACCTGGTGTTCCGAGTTCCGGGACGTTCGGTCCGCCAGATCGACGATCACGTTACCGTGGGTGCGCTGGCCAAGGACCTGCATGTGTTCGATGATAGAGGCCGGCGCGTGGACTAACACCACGAGGACTTGACGAGCGGAGTGGCGGCTAAGGCCGCTTCGCTCGTCAGCGCTGTTTAGCCCCGACCCGCGCTTCGATCGCGAAACTAACGAAGAATATCAAGTATGCAGCACAACAATCTAATATCGTTCTCTATTCTCCGACCTTCCTAGCGCTTTCGACTTCTGCTTTGAGCCTCTCGAGGTGATTACGGCAAGCTTTTTCCACGAGATCGATCAGCTTTTCGGTCCGGTCCAGGAGCCACATCAATGCTTCTTCAGTAATCTCATAATGTCTTGAATAGCGTGCCTTTACATAGGCTTCGTTGACGATGTTAAACCAAGCAGAGAAACGCTGTTGGTCGCGCGGCCAGATCTCCGCCAGCTCGCGATGCTGCTCTTCGGCGCGACCACGCAGGAAGTTCAGGTTATGGGAGGCTGGGCTGTAGTTGGTCAGTACCAGAAGAAGCGTGGCGTAGGCTTGTTCGATCGACTGGTGCAGGAGAAAGGCAGCCTCCTTCAGGTTGTTTTCGCTCACGCAAAATCGAGCCGTCTTGGAAAATACCCTTGCATGCGGGAGACGGTCTTCGAAGTAGCCCGTCGCGATCCGCAAGGCATCGACTTTGGAAAGCGGTTTCGGCAGAGCTAGTGGTTCGTCATCTAGTTCGTAGAGCACGATCCCGTCGTTTCGAATCTCGATAAAGAAGTACTGGCCCTCGTAGAGAGAGGTATTCACCTCGCGCCGGGAGTGCACGATCAAGCTAGTGGGTGTTTCGATCCCCGACAGCCGCAGCAGACGATCCTGTGCCTTCGCCCAATATCGCCCGAAATCCGTCAACTTGCTGTTGTTCACAAGAACAAGGATATCGTAGTCCGAGCGGTAACCCTTTTTCGTGTGCGGCTCATCCACCCAATTTCCACGTCCATATGAACCGAATAAAATGATCTTCAGTATGCGGCCGCGTTTCTTAAAGTCGGCGGAGCCGTCTTTCAGTGCATCCTCGAATTCCTCATGCAGAACCTCGACGACGCGAGCGAGTTCGCGCTGCTTACGCTCAGGAAGATGAGCGATGCTCGATTTCATCGGCGCGTGACTGTGTTGTGGGCCCTGCATTCGTCAACCTGTGGCATACGATTCGCGACACTCTAAACCGCGGGCAACGGAGTGAGAACCCTCTTACGACCGTGGTCAAGGGTGATACGCGCACTTATGCGTCCATGTCTTTGACACCGATTTTGTTACCGCTGATGGGGCAGCACGGGGACGGGATGGGCCTTCAGACGACGGTTGATCCAGCTCTTATCCGCGGGTTGGTTACCGCACTTCCGTAATTCGTCTTGGGCCATCCCTGTCTAGAAGTCGGGCGTTGGAATCTGATGTCCAGCCACATAGGGTCGCCGGGAATTCCCCACCGCGGCCCATCCCGTCTCCGTGCTGCCCCTGATGTCCGCCGAGGCTCCGGCGCGGGCAAAGCCCCTCATTGAGGCGGCGCCCGCGCTGGGGGGCAGCTGGTTGCAACTTGGACCTTTAAGGGAGCAGCGCACCGCATCGTCAGCGCACCGGTTCGACCTGGTGGCCGATGGCCCACAGGAACGCTGCCATCTCGCGCGCGATCGCCGCAACGACGATGGGGTTTTTCTTGCCCGCAGCCGTCAGGCGCCGGTAGCGGCCGCACAGCCGCGTCTGCGCTTTCCAGGCGATCTCCCGCACCGCCTTCGGCAGACCCTCAAGCCGGACGCGAATGGTTTCCGTCACCCTGGCGGGATGGCGATAGCTCCAGGCGCCCTCGACCAGGACGCGGCGCGCACGGCGGTTTCCGGCCAGCGTCAGGCCGCCGCGTTTGACCGTCTCGCCAGTCGACCGTTCCGAGGGTACGAGGCCCAGGAAAGCCATCAACTGCCGCGGGTTGTCGAAGCGGCGTACATCGCCGACTTCGCTGACGAAGGTGACGGCAACAAGGAAAGAGACGCCGCGAAGCGCCTGATAGGCCGTGACCACCGCTGCCATAGACCAACTCGGCACCAGCTCGGCCAGCTGAGCATCCAGCCGCGCCAGCCGGTTCTGCGCATCGGTGATCGCGTCGATCTGGTCCTGGAAGACGATTTGCTGGACCGGGTGATCGAACTTCTGTGACGCCAGCCAGCGGACATGCGCACGGCTCCAATTCTTGTGGCCAGTAAACACGCGGCCATGGCGCAGCAGGAACGAGAGCAGTTGCTGGCGTTTCTTGCGCAAATCTTCGCTCGCTGCGGCCCGCACCCGCACCAGATCGCGCACCGCTTCATGCACCGTGTCGGGAACCCATATTCCCTTCAACTCATCGGCCCGCAAAAGCCGCGCCAGGCTGACCGCATCGCGCCGGTTCGTCTTGACCCGTTCGCCCGCCCGCTTCGGGATCAGCGAGGGCGCGACGACATCACAGCGGTGGCCGAGTTCAACGAGCTGGCGATAAAGCCCATAACCGGTCGGACCCGCTTCGTAGCAGAAGTGCAGGCGTCGAGACTTGCTCTCCAACTTGCGCACGAACCGTTCCACGGCCGCCGGCGTCGCCTCGATCTCGCCGAAACACCGAACTTCTCCATTGCGTCCGCTCTCGGCAATTGCGATCGCGTGCTTGGCTTTCGAGACATCGACACCGACGTAAAAAACGCTATCCTCGGTCATGGTCCGTCCTTTCCTTGCTGGGGCTCGGCTCGGCACTCCCAAGCAACCCCCGTTTGCTTTACAGCTGCAAAGACTAGGACGGGCCGCCGCTCAGACCACGGTCATAACGTCTAGCAATATTATGAAACAGCAGGAGGATTTCAGCTTTAGCGCCTTACCAGCCAATCTATCTTAACCCATTGCCTGCACGGACTCGATCGCTTCCATGCCCCCGACCTTGCCGGCGTAGGCGGCCCAGACTTTCCGAACGCCCGCGATCCATTGGTCGCGATCCTCTGCGGCATGAATTCTCGCGCCACCAGCTTTTGCCGTCTCCACCGAAGCAAGCTCATCGACAACGATCAACGCGTTGAAATACCGCGCGCCCTCGATCGCAGCATCTCGAAGGACATCCTGCTCCTCAGCCGCCAGGCCGTTCCAAAAGGGCTTGGCAAAAACGATTGCACCCGAGGCCCAGATGTGGCCAGTCTCGATCAAATCAGGGACCACTTCGTAGAGGTTGAAGCCGGCATAGGCGGACTTCGTCAGGTCCATGCCATCGACGACACCGGTTGCAAGCGCGTTGTAGGTCTCGGTGATCGGCAGGCCGACCGGAACGGCACCGAAGCGAAGCCTCACCCTCAAGCTTCACCTTCAGCGCGTCACCAGGCTTCGAAGTGACTGTCGCGCGCACATGGTCGGCATCCCGGAAGAGAAACGGCATATCGAACAGTTGGCTCTCGAGCACCCAGGCAGACAGGGCAGACAGAGTGGACAAGTTGCCCTGGATGGCGCCCAAACGAAGCCCCTCGTTGACATCTTTCTCGCCTCCGAGGGCCGCGTTCGGGACAATGTTGTAGGCAAACCGCCCTGGCAGCTTGGCCTCGACGAGGTCGCGGATCTTGAGCCAGACCTTGGTTTCCGGTTTGTTTTCGCCCAGCAGCGACGCGATGAGCACGGGGCGTGCGGCGGAGGCCCGGCCCGTCAAAGCCGGGGTAGCAAGCGCTGCGGCACCGGTGGCAAGCAGGCTCAGGTTGAACGCACGGCGATTGAGGCGAAGCATTTCGATTCCCTCCCTAAGGGTTCAAAAACAGGCAACGAGTGCTGCGGAAAAACTGAGAAGTGCGAGAGCCGACAACAGCGCGAGCAGAAAGGGTCGCGACGCGGCAAACAGCGCGACCGCGGGCACGCCGGAAGCATTGCCGACGGTCTGCACGAGGATGCCGACGGGTGGTGTCAAACCGCCGATCATCAGATTGACGACCAGGATGACGCCGAAATGAATTGGATCGATGCCGGCGGAAACGGCGATCGGCAGCGTGAGCGGCGCGAACAGCAGGATCGCTGCCCCGATATCGAGGAAAAGTCCGACACCGAGCAGCAACAGATTGAGCACGGCGACCACGAGAAAGGGATTGGACCCGAGCCAACTCGCTGCAGACGACAGGTGAGCCGCAACGCCATCAACCGCGATGAGAAATGCGAAGGGCGCGGCTGAACCGATCAACAGCAGTATCGCCGCGGTTTCGCGCGCCGATTGGCGGAAAGCGGCGCAGATCCCGTAAACGGCTGTCCGCTTCAAGAAAGCTGCGATCAGGGTATAGGCGGCCGCAAGCGCTGCAGCCTCCGTGGGTGAGACCACGCCGGCGCGAATACCGGCAACGACGATGATTCCGAGACCGAAGGCGGGCAGCGCCCGTACGCCGAACCGTCGGGACTCTCCGGCGGATGCCCTGGCGGTGCGCGCCGTCGTCGCGTCGTTTACGTGGATGGCAATGGCAAGCGTAGCTGCCATGAGCAGACCCGCCACGAAGCCCCCGGCCAGAAGCTTGCCGGTCGACAGGTCTGCGGCTGCCGCCAGAATCAGAAAGGCGATCGATGGCGGGATGATATTGTCGAGCACCGAGACGGCAGCAATCAGCGCGCCGGCGCGCTCAGGCGGAGTGCCGTGCGCAGTCAACTGCGGCATGAAAGCGGCGGAGCCGAAGGCCGCATTGGCTATCGACGATCCGGAGGCTCCGGAAAACAGAACACCTGTCAGCAGCACGGTTTGACCGAGCCCGGCGCGACGGTGGCCGACAAGGGCGGCGGCAAAGCTAACCAAGTCACTGGCGATCCCGGAGGCTGTCAAAAGCGCACCGGCGAGCAGGAAGAATGGGATGGCGGTCAGAAGATAACGCGACAGGCCGGACAATGTGGCCGCCGCCATCGCCTCCTCTGGCATCGGCGCGCCGAAAGCGACGGCGACATACCCCGCAGCGATGAAAGCATGGGGGAGCGGCGTTCCGGCGACAATTGTCAGAAGCGCGAGGCAGCACAGCATGAAGCTAGGGGACACCAGGTCCAACGGTGGCACCGCCCCGACCGCCGAATGCAATCCGACGGCAATCGCAAGCATCGAGACGAACGCGACAAGCCGACCGTCCGCGACGTGGCGGAGCAGGATCGCGACAATCGCCAGCACTCCTCCGGCGCTCAGCATGGCCGGGCGCAGTCCCTCGGAAAGGCCGAGCGAGGGCGAAACACCGCCGAGGTCCAGCGCCGCCTTTCCGCTGCCGGATATCACGACGATGCAGGCGACCAGAGTGATGGCGCCGGAAAATATAGTGCGCAGGTCTTGGGGCACGAACCGGTTTTCCGACGAGAAAGGCTTGGTGCCTCTGTCGTCGACGATGAGTTCGCTGCGCGCGGATGGTCTTTGCTCACGGCCATCGCTAGACGCCGGCCGTATCTCGAATAAATCGATCCGCAACCCCTTCGCCGTCGAAGCGAGCGGTAGCCCAATCGAGACAAGTGCCACCAGCAGCCAACTTGCCGCTTCTTCCGCACCGGTGAAACCACTTGCGGCAACATACCGAAGAGCGATGGAAACCGTCACGGTCGCGAGCAGGACCGAAAGCGTCAACGCCCCGGCAAGCTCGAGCGTTCGCTCCAGCCGCAGCGACAGAGCCTGCGCCATGCTAGCGAGCATTGGGCTGCCACCAGCGGTGGAAGTGATGGACCGGTCCCCGCCCCTGTCCGACTTTTAGATCTCCGGCGGCAACGATGGCACCGTGCAGATAATCTTTGGCAACGATGACGGCATCCGCCAAGGAAAGGCCGCGTGCCAGCCCGGCGGCAATCGCCGCCGATAGGGTGCAGCCCGTACCGTGGTCATTCGTCGTTTCAATGCGCGGCGCCGTCAACCGAACAGACTCTCCCCCATCAAAGAAGATATCCGTCGCCTCGGGGCCGTCCCCGTGCCCGCCTTTGATGAGAACCGAGCGCGCGCCAGCTTTTAGAATGATCTCGGCCTGATGGGCCATCTCCGTCTCATCCGTCGCGATGGAACGCCCGGTCAGCAACGCCGCTTCCGGAAGGTTGGGCGTTGCGATCAGCGCCATGGGCAGCAACTCCTCGCGAAGCGCCGCAATGGCATCCGGGCGCAGCAGAGCGTCACCTGATGTGGCCACCATCACGGGATCGAGCACTGCCATCTTGTCATATCGCCGAAGCCCCTTGGCGATTACGGCGATCGTTTCCTCGCGAGACACCATGCCGATCTTCACTGCTCCAACAGCAAGGTCCGAAAACACCGCATCAATTTGAGCCTCGACAATCGCCGGCGAGATATCCTCGACCGCCGTCACACCTCGGGTGTTCTGTGCGGTGATAGCCGTGATCACGCTTGCGCCAAAAACGCCGAGCGCCGAGAAAGCTTTCAGGTCCGCCTGGATACCCGCACCGCCGCCTGAATCGGAACCAGCAATGGTGACTGCAATAGCGGTCATCGTGCAGCCGCCTTCAACGCACGATCGACGCATGCCCGCAACTCACGGGTGGCTGCCGCCGGATTCACTGCAGCAAAGATTGCGGAAATGACCGCGACGCCATCGGCTCCGACAGCAACGACTTTCCCGGCGCGTTGGGCATTTATCCCGGCGATGGCTCCGACCGGCAGATCCGGCTTAGCCGCGAAAAGCGTCGCGCGAAGCCTGGCGAACCCTTCCAGACCGACCGGGGGATCGGGATTGCGTTTCGACAGCGTCTCGTAGACCCCACCGATACAGGCGTAATCGATCGGCGAACCAATCGCGGCCCGCGCATCCGCTTCGTTCTTGACCGTCAAGCCGATGATCGCAGCATCGCCCATCATTGAGCGGGCCGTGGCCGCGTCCATGTCGTCCCGCCCGAGATGGACGCCATCGGCGCCCACCGCGAGCGCCACATCGACGCGATCGTTGATGACAAAAGGCACGCTGGTTCCGGCAAGGGCAGCACCGATTGCCCGCGCCTGTTCGATCATCTCCCGTGTCGAGTTCGTCTTGTCGCGATACTGGATGAGTGTCGCGCCATTGAGCGCAGCGGTACGCGCCAGATCAGCCAAGTTCGCTTTGTCTGCGAGGCGCGCATCGATGAGGGCATTCAGGCGATATTCAACCTTCGGCATAAGAAATCCTGGCATTGGCAATGATATCCTCAGGGCGGAGCGCTGCGAGCGCATCGCGGAAGGCGGCCTCGAAGGTGCCCGGGCCGCTCGATCGTTGCGCAGCGATTTCAGCGGCAATGCCGCTTGCCAGCAATGCGCCCGTGGCGGCCCTCAGGCGATCCCGCTCGACGGCCATGAAGGCCGCGATCAAGGCGCCCGAGAGGCACCCGGTGCCCGTGACTTGCGCCATAAAGGGGTGGCCGTTCTCAATCCGGGTCGTATGTCGATCCAGCGTGAGTTCATCGACGGCGCCCGTCTTGATTTTCAAGACACCGTTAGCCTCACCGATGATGTCCATCTCGCTTGCATTGCCGCGAAGAACGGAAGGCCCGGATGCGATGAGTTCCCGGGCAAAGGCAAGCCGCGATGGCGAATAATCGCAATGCACGGGATCAACGATCCACGGCTTGTGGGCGCTGCGCGCAACGGCTGTTGCCAGGCGGATCGCCGCGCGACGTCCTTCATCAAGCGTGCCGAGATTGACGACGAGCGCATCGGCGCGTTGGGCAAAGGCCTCGACCTCTTCTGTCGATGATGTCATGGAGGGGATCGCGCCAAGCGCCGCAAGGCCATCCGCCACGAACTTCTGCACCACCGTGTTCATCAGGCAGTGCACACGCGGACGCTGTTGTCGGACACGCGCCAGCAATGCAGCAGCATTTTCGACGAATCCAGTTTCGCCCGTCATCGGATTTCCACCGCTATATCGTCGACATCAGGTGCCCGGCTGATCAGCCCGCTTTCAGCAAGGAACTTGCCGAACCGCTCGTAGCGACCATAATCAAGTGCAGCCGGCCTTTTGGCGAAGCGAGGCAGGGTGTCGGTGAATGCTCTGCGGTTGAGCTCGTCATCGAGGTTTGGATAGGCCTTGACGAACAGCTTCCAGGCTTCGCCAGGATGATTGGTGAGCAAAATCGCACCCTGCTCCACCGCGGCCAGGAAGAGCGGCAAGCGCCCGTCGCCAACCTTTGCCTTGTCGGCAACGAAGACGAGCTCGTCATAAACAGGAACACCGTGTTCCTCCGGGAAGAAGGATCGACCTTCATGCCCTTCGAGGCGCATCTGCGTCAGCTCAAAATTCCGGAAGCCGCCGATCGTCGCGTCCACCTTGCCAGCGATTAGCGACGGGGAAAGGGCGAAGTTGACGTTGACGAGTTCGACGTCGTCCTTCTTGAGGCCCGCCGAGGCAAGCATTCGGCCGAGCATCGCATCCTGGAAACCGGAGACGGAAAAGCCGATCTTCTTGCCCTTCAAGTCGGCAAGGCTGCGGATCGGACCGTCGTCAAGGACGGTGACGGTGTTGAGCGGCGTCTCGACCAGTGTACCGATGCGAACCAGAGACAAACCCGCGGCATGATCGAGATAGAGGTTCGGCTGATAGTGCACGCCGATATCGGCCTGCCCGGATGCAACGAGACGCGCAACGCTTGAAGGGTCGGCCGGCGGAACCAGCTCGACATCGAGCCCCACCTTTTCGAACAGGCCGAGTTCTTTGGCGACGACGATCGGGGCGTGGTCGGGATTGACGAACCACTCCAGCATGACGGTCAGTTTTTCGGCGGCGGTTGCCGAGCCAGCTGAAAAGACGACGCCGAGTGTAACACTGGCGGAAAGCAGAAGTTTGCGGATCATAATGTTATGAACTCTCCCAATAGATCTCAAAAATTCAGGTTTCTCGCGCCCAGTGCGCTAGTGGACGGGTTGCCTCATCGACGAGCAGCCTGAGGCCGACGGCAAGCACAGCAAGAATGGCCATCGCAGCGAAGACGACATCGGTTTGCATGCGGGCATTTGCCTGAACGATAACGAAGCCGAGGCCGGCCGAGGCGCCTACCCATTCGCCGACGACGGCGCCGAGCGGCGCCAAGGGGGCCGCAACGCGCAGGCCCGTGACGAGCCCCGGCAATGCCAGCGGCAGCCGCACTAGCCGCAGCGATTGCCAGTGACTTGCTTTGGTCAGCGCGACAGCATCAAGGATCTGCGCATCGGTGCGGCGCAGGCCGTCTGAAAATGCGGAGACAACGGGAAAGAAGATGATGATCGCCGCCATCACGATCTTCGAGACCATGCCGAAGCCGAACCACAGCACCAGCAAAGGCGCAATCACGAAGACTGGAAAGGCTTGGAGCACAAGCACGAATGGCCAAACGAGCTTTCCTAGCCGTGGGAAAGCCGCCAGACCAATTGCCGTCGCCACGCCGAACGCTGTACCGACCGCGAGACCGGCCAGCATCTCCGCGATCGTCACCAAGCTCTGCTCGAGCAGAAATCCCGGCTGCCGGGTAAACACGGCGAGCACCTCAAGCGGCGTCGGCAGCAGATAGCGCGGCAGCGCGAAAACAAGCACCGCCGCCTGCCAGAGGACGGCCAGCACAACAAGGCTGCGAACAAATGCGAATACCAGACGCATCGCCGGTCAGCAGACGCAGCAACCCGGACGAAATGCGAACCCGCCATCTGGCGGCAACTTGGCAAAAGACAGCATCGAACGATCTCCAGACAAAACATCACGGAGATCCAGGTGAAAGCGAAGACGCGATTAGAATGCCAAAAGCGGCTCTTTTCCCGTTCCTACGCCGGCATGACCCGGATCAGGTTCAAGGGTCCGGCTCACCGCCATCTCAGCACAGAATAGTGCTCCCCTCGGAATGCCCAAGTCTATGCGACAAGTGCAGTACGCTGTCAATATTATCAAAATCAGCGGGTGCTGCGCGCAGAGTGCTGCCCTTGGAAGGCATTTAGTAAGTGCATGCGGGAGATAATCGGTGCCCCGACGGTGATAGTCGAACAGTCGAGGTTTAAAAATTGCGGATTCAAGCCTGAACGAAGTGACATCACACCGTGTTGCACGTAAGCGGTGATGCCAATCATACGGATGGCGCACTACTTGCGCCTCGGACTCAGATAACGTTAGGGGCTCTACTATGAAAGTCACGATGATCGGCGCCGGCTATGTCGGCCTTGTATCGGGTGTGTGTTTTGCCGATTTCGGCCATGACGTGGTCTGTCTCGACAAGGACGAAAGCAAGATCGACGC
>NZ_JBWKSC010000023.1:0-17128 GCF_059419585.1 Ensifer sp. GW821-FHT05G01
GTCTTGCCATGGTCAACGTGGCCAATCGTGCCAATGTTAACGTGCGGCTTGTTGCGCTCAAATTTGCTCTTTGCCATTTTCGGCTCTCCGTTTCCTGTCCCCTGTCGGGGAAATCTTATCTATCTATTTCAGCGAAAGGGTATTCCGGTCACTTCTGACCGGAATACTTTGCCTGGATTTCCTGTGCGACGTTCGACGGGACCGGCGAGTAGTGATCGAAGGTCATCGTGTACTGGGCGCGGCCCTGAGACATCGAGCGCAGGTTGTCCACGTACTTGAACATGTTCGCGAGCGGGACGTTTGCGTTGATCACGACAGCAACGCCGCGTGCTTCCTGGCCCTGGATCTGGCCACGACGCGAGTTCAAGTCGCCGATAACGTCACCGACGTAGTCTTCCGGCGTTACGACTTCGACCTTCATCATCGGCTCGAGGAGCTGAGCGCCGGCCTTCTTGGCTGCTTCACGGAAGCAGGCACGCGAAGCGATTTCGAACGCCAGAACCGACGAGTCGACGTCGTGGAACGCGCCGTCGATGAGCGTCGCCTTGACGCCGAGCATCGGGAAGCCTGCGAGCGGACCCGAAGACAGAACGCTTTCGATGCCCTTCTGAACGCCCGGGATGTATTCCTTCGGAACAGCACCACCGACGATCTTGGACTCGAACTTGAAGTCTTCGCCATCCGGGTTCGGTTCGAAGACGATCTTGACGCGCGCGAACTGGCCGGTACCACCGGACTGCTTCTTGTGCGTGTAGTCTTCTTCGTGCTGACGCGTGATGGTTTCGCGGTAGGCAACCTGCGGCGCGCCGACGGTTGCTTCGACCTTGAATTCGCGGCGCATACGGTCAACCAGGATGTCGAGGTGAAGTTCACCCATACCTGCGATGATCGTCTGGCCGGACTCTTCGTCCGTCTTGACGCGGAACGACGGGTCTTCTGCAGCCAGGCGGTTGAGCGCGAGGCCCATCTTCTCCTGGTCGCCCTTGGTCTTCGGCTCGATAGCGATCTGGATGACCGGCTCCGGGAATTCCATGCGCTCGAGGATAACCGGCTTCAGCGGGTCGCAGAGCGTATCGCCAGTGGTGGTTTCCTTGAGGCCAGCCAGAGCAACGATGTCGCCTGCAAAGGCTTCTTCGATGTCTTCACGGCTGTTGGAATGCATCTGCAGCATACGGCCAACGCGCTCGCGCTTTTCCTTGACCGTGTTCATGACCGACGTGCCCTTTTCGAGCTTGCCGGAGTAGATGCGGGCGAAGGTGAGCGAACCGACGAAGGGGTCGTTCATGATCTTGAAGGCGAGCATCGAGAGCGGCTCGCTGTCGTCAGCATGGCGCTCGGTCTCGGCTTCGGTCTTGACGTCGATGCCCTTGATCGCCGGGATGTCCAGCGGCGACGGCAGGTAGTCGACGACGGCGTCGAGAAGCGGCTGAACGCCCTTGTTCTTGAACGCGGTACCGCAGAACATCGGGTGGAACTTCACGTCGATGGTGCCACGGCGAACGAGCGCGCGGATCTGGTCGTTGTCAGGCAGATTGCCTTCCAGGTACGCTTCGGTCGCTGCTTCGTCGATCTCGACAACGGTCTCGATCAGCAGTTCGCGGTACTTCTGCGCTTCTGCCTTCATATCGTCCGGGATCTCGACGACGTCCCACTGGGCGCCGAGCGATTCGTCGCGCCAGATCAGTGCGTTCATCTCGATCAGGTCGATGACGCCCTTGAACTCGGTCTCAGCGCCGATCGGCAGCTGCATGACGACCGGGATCGCACCGAGGCGCGACTTGATCATCGAGACGGAGCGGTAGAAGTCAGCGCCGGTCTTGTCCATCTTGTTGCAGAAGATCATCCGCGGGACATTGTACTTCTCAGCCTGACGCCAGACGGTTTCCGTCTGCGGCTCAACACCGGCGTTGGCGTCGAGCAGCGCGATGGCGCCGTCGAGAACACGCAGCGAACGCTCGACTTCGATGGTGAAGTCGACGTGGCCGGGGGTGTCGATGATGTTGAAGCGGCGCGTCTTGCCGTCACGGCCCTTCCAGAAGGTCGTGGTCGCAGCAGACGTGATGGTGATGCCGCGTTCCTGCTCCTGCTCCATCCAGTCCATGGTAGCGGCGCCGTCATGGACTTCGCCGATCTTATGGGACTTACCGGTGTAGTAGAGAATACGTTCGGTCGTCGTCGTCTTGCCGGCGTCGATGTGCGCCATGATACCGAAGTTGCGGTAGTCTTCGATTTTGTATTCGCGAGCCATAGGGACTCCCTTTCGAAATTGGTCGTCGATTACCAGCGGTAGTGCGAGAATGCACGGTTGGCGTCGGCCATCTTGTGCGTGTCTTCGCGCTTCTTGACGGCGCTGCCACGGTTGTTCGCAGCGTCCATGAGTTCGCCGCAGAGGCGATCAACCATGGTCGTTTCGTTGCGCTTGCGGGCAGCAGCAATCAGCCAGCGGATGGCGAGCGCCTGACGGCGTTCCGGACGAACGTCGACGGGAACCTGGTAGGTTGCACCACCAACGCGACGCGAACGGACTTCGACGTGCGGAGCAATGTTGTCGAGCGCCGAATGGAACACGGCAATCGGCTCCTGCTTCAGCTTACCCTGAACGGCATCGAACGCACCGTAAACGATGCTTTCAGCAACCGACTTCTTGCCATGAAGCATGATGGCATTCATGAACTTGGTGACAACCAGATCGCCGAACTTCGGGTCCGGATTGATCTCGCGCTTTTCTGCACTGTGACGACGTGACATACGTTTTGTCTCTCAACTGTTGACTGGCGCCTTAACACGCGGAGAACCTCGCGCAGCGCCGAATTCGTGAAACCCGAAATTACTTCGGACGCTTCGCACCATACTTGGAGCGGCGCTGCTTGCGGTTCTTGACACCCTGCGTATCGAGAACGCCACGGATGATGTGGTAACGGACACCCGGAAGGTCCTTTACGCGGCCGCCGCGGATCATGACAACCGAGTGTTCCTGAAGGTTGTGACCTTCACCCGGGATATAGCCGATGACTTCGAAGCCGTTGGTCAGGCGGATCTTGGCAACCTTACGCAGAGCCGCGTTCGGCTTCTTCGGGGTCGTCGTGTAGACGCGCGTGCAAACGCCGCGCTTCTGCGGGTTTTCCTGCAGAGCAGGAACCTTGTTGCGCTTTACCTGTGCCTGACGCGGCTTGCGGATCAGCTGGTTTACGGTAGGCATGTAACCATCCCTTGCAAAATCTTGTCTCGTTACCCTTGCGGGCGGATCGTTGCCGTCGCCGGCGATACGAACGCCTGTAAAATGCGCAAACGAGGACCGATCCGCTTTATCGCGGATGGCCCTACAAAAAGCAGAGGACACACAATTTCGCGCGTCATGCGTGCAGCATTTTTTGTAGTCAGCGTGCGTTTTGAACCTTGTTTGAGGCGAACTCCAGAACGCGACGTTCCGAACCAGCCAGCCTCACATGGGCTCCGATGCGGCGGGGTGTACTGATTTCAAGGCCGACAGTCAAGGGCAATTAACAAATAAACTCCGGTTCGCAAGCCTGACATGCCCGGAAAACAAGGCTTTGGCGCGTGTCCCGGCGGGGTATGGCGACCCGGATTGCACTTGAACGCAAGCAGCTTCCAACAGGGTTAAGGAATCGGCAACCAGTTTATGACGGTTTTCCACCAGAACGATTCTATCCCCCACCAAAGCCTGTGGCCTCCGATCTATTTCTTTCGCACTGCACTGAAAAGGGCGCTAAAGTCAGCCACGCACTCGAAAGGATATTCTATGAGCGTCACGCCTGACAACGACAATGCACCGGACGAGCCGATGGTCTTCATCATCATCGGCAAGGCCTATGAGACCGACGGAGACGACGAAGGCGTCGACATTCACGTGATGTTGCGCGCACCCGACGACGATACGGCCGTACGCGAGGCGCTGAACGCGCTTGCCGAAGAAGGTTTCCTGGAGGCCGACCTCGATCAGATCGGCACACTGACCGACGTACCGAACGAGGAGCCGCATGCCTCGGCCTACCAGGGCGCGCTTGAAGGCGAAGTTGCGATCATCCGTTTCAGCTGAAGCCGCCGACGCCGACGCGTCGCCCTTTTTCAGCCTCCCATAATGAAGAAGCCGCCCGGATCACTCCGGGCGGCTTTTTTTAATCTGGGGAAAGAGGGCGGGAACCGCCCTCCTCCGATTACTCGGCCGCAGCGTTTTCCTTCGCGAGATCGGCAAGCATCGGGGTCGCAACGTCTGCCCCCGTGCCCTTGCGACGCTCTTCGAGGATCATCTCGTCGCGCGCCGTCGCAATGCGACGGATCTGGGTCATCGTTCCGCCGGTACCGGCCGGGATCAGACGACCGACGATGACGTTTTCCTTCAGACCCTGCAGGCCGTCGACCTTGCCGGCGATTGCCGCTTCGGTCAGGACCTTGGTGGTTTCCTGGAATGACGCCGCCGAGATGAACGACGGTGTCTGCAGCGAGGCCTTGGTGATGCCGAGCAGGACCGGATCGCCGTATGCCGGCTTCTTGCCCTGTTCGATCAGACCGTCGTTGACGTCTTCGAGCTCGATGCGATCGACATTGTCACCGACGATGTAGGTCGAGTCGCCGGCATCGGTGATTTCCACCTTCTGCAGCATCTGACGAACAATGACTTCGATGTGCTTGTCGTTGATCACAACGCCCTGCAGTCGGTAAACTTCCTGGATTTCGTTGACCAGGTAGGAAGCGAGCGCTTCCACGCCCTTGATCGCCAGGATGTCGTGCGGCGCCGGGTTGCCGTCGAGGATGTAGTCGCCCTTCTCGATGTAGTCGCCATCCTGAAGATGGAAGGGCTTGCCCTTCGGGATCAGGTACTCGACCGGCTCGACACCGTCTTCAGCAGGTTCGATCAGCACGCGACGCTTGTTCTTGTAGTCGCGACCGAAGCGGATCGTACCATCGATCTCAGCGATGATGGCGTGGTCCTTCGGACGACGAGCTTCGAACAGTTCGGCAACGCGCGGCAGACCGCCGGTGATGTCCTTGGTCTTGGCGCTTTCCAGCGGCGAACGCGCAAGCACGTCACCCTGGGAGACCTTCGTACCAGGCTCGACCGAAAGAATGGCGTCGACCGAAAGCATGAAGCGGGCGTCACCACCGCGCGACAGCTTCAGAACGGCGCCGTTCTTGTCCTTGATGACGATCGCCGGCTTCAGGTCGATACCGCGCGGCGTCGAACGCCAATCGATAACCTGACGCTTGGTGATGCCGGTGGACTCGTCGGTCGCTTCGAGCACCGAGATGCCATCGACGACGTCTTCGAAGTGAACGATACCTTCCACTTCCGTCATCATCGGACGGGTGTAGGGGTCCCATTCGGCAAGGCGCTGACCGCGCTTCACCTTGTCACCATCGTCGACGAAGATCTTCGAACCATAGGCGACACGCTGCGAGGAGCGCTCGACACCACGTTCGTCGAGGATCTGCACGGCCATGTTACGACCCATGGCGACAAGAATGCCGTCAGAGTTGCGCAGCATGTTGCGGTTCTTGATCTGAACCGTGCCTTCGTAGGACGCTTCCAGGAACGACTGGTCGACCACGGTCGCCGTACCGCCCAAGTGGAAGGTACGCATGGTGAGCTGGGTGCCCGGTTCACCGATCGACTGTGCGGCGATAACGCCAACCGCTTCGCCCATGTTGACAGGCGTACCACGTGCCAGGTCGCGGCCGTAGCAGACGCCGCAGACGCCGGTCTGGATTTCGCAAGTCAGCGCCGAACGGATGCGGATCGACTGGATACCAGCCTTTTCGATCTCGATGACATCAGGTTCAAGGATCATCCGGCCTGCATCGACGATCCGAACGCCCGTGACCGGGTGATCGATGTCATCCAGAGCCGTACGGCCGAGAATACGAGCGCCAATCGAAGCCACAACCTGACCGGCATCGACGATTGCCGTCATGGTGAGGCCGTTCTGGGTGCCGCAATCGACTGAGTTGACGATGCAATCCTGCGCCACGTCGACGAGACGACGGGTCAGGTAGCCCGAGTTCGCGGTCTTCAAGGCGGTGTCGGCCAGACCCTTACGAGCACCGTGGGTCGAGTTGAAGTACTCGTTAACGGTGAGGCCTTCCTTGAAGTTCGAGATGATCGGCGTCTCGATGATTTCGCCCGACGGCTTGGCCATCAGGCCGCGCATGCCGCCCAGCTGACGCATCTGGTTCGGAGAACCACGGGCGCCGGAGTGCGACATCATGTAGATCGAGTTCATCGGCTTCTGACGGCCGTTGTCGTCGAACTCCACGGCCTTAATGCGGGCCATCATTTCGTCGGCGACCTTTTCGGTCGCCTTACCCCAGGCGTCGACAACCTTGTTGTACTTTTCGCCCTGCGTGATGAGGCCGTCATTGTACTGCTGCTCGTATTCCTTCACGAGCGCTTCAGTGTCGCCGACGATCTTCACCTTGGTGTCCGGAATGACCATGTCGTCCTTGCCGAACGAAATGCCGGCGCGGCAGGCATGGGCAAAGCCGAGCTGCATGATGCGGTCGCAGAAGATGACCGTGTCTTTCTGACCGCAGTGACGGTAGACCGTGTCGATCATCTTGGAGATGTTCTTCTTGGTCATTTCCTGGTTGCAGGTCTCGAACGGCACGTTGACGTTGCGCGGCAACAGTTCGCCGATGATCATGCGGCCAGGTGTCGTTTCGTAGATCTTCGAAACCGGGTTGCCCTCGGCGTCGACGGTCTTGAAGCGGCCGCGGATCTTGGCGTGCAGCGTCACGGACTTGGTTTCGAGCGCGTGATGCAGCTCGCCCATGTCGGAGAACGCCATGCCTTCGCCCGGCTCGTTCTGGTTCAGGATCGACAGATAGTAGAGACCGAGAACCATGTCCTGCGACGGAACGATGATCGGAGCACCGTTGGCCGGGTGCAGGATGTTGTTCGTCGACATCATCAGAACGCGGGCTTCAAGCTGCGCTTCGAGCGACAGCGGCACGTGAACCGCCATCTGGTCACCGTCGAAGTCGGCGTTGAAGGCCGTGCAGACGAGCGGGTGCAGCTGGATCGCCTTGCCTTCGACCAGGGTCGGTTCGAAGGCCTGGATGCCCAGGCGGTGCAGCGTCGGTGCGCGGTTCAAGAGGACCGGATGTTCGCGGATGACCTCGTCGAGGATATCCCAGACTTCCGGCTTTTCCTTTTCGACGAGCTTCTTGGCCTGCTTGACGGTCGAGGAGTAACCCTTGGCGTCGAGGCGAGCATAGATGAACGGCTTGAACAGCTCGAGTGCCATCTTCTTCGGAAGACCGCACTGGTGCAGCTTCAGTTCCGGACCGGTCACGATAACCGAGCGGCCGGAGTAGTCGACGCGCTTGCCGAGCAGGTTCTGACGGAAGCGGCCCTGCTTGCCCTTGAGCATGTCGGACAGCGACTTCAGCGGACGCTTGTTGGCACCCGTGATGACACGACCGCGGCGACCGTTGTCGAACAGCGCGTCCACGGATTCCTGCAGCATGCGCTTTTCGTTGCGGATGATGATGCCCGGTGCGCGAAGCTCGATCAGGCGCTTCAGACGATTGTTGCGGTTGATCACGCGGCGATAGAGATCGTTCAGATCCGACGTCGCGAAACGGCCACCGTCGAGCGGCACGAGCGGACGCAGGTCCGGCGGGATCACCGGGACGACCTTCATGATCATCCATTCCGGACGGTTGCCGGAATCCATGAAGTTCTCGACGATCTTCAGGCGCTTCATCAGCTTTTTCTGCTTCAGATCCGAGGTGGTCTCGGCCAGGTCCGAACGCAGATCGCCAGCGATCTTTTCGAGATTCATCGAAGCGAGCATCTCATAGATCGCTTCAGCACCGATCATCGCGGTGAACTGATCTTCGCCGAACTCGTCGACAGCGAGCATGTAGTCTTCTTCGCTGAGGAGCTGGTTTTCCTTCAGCGACGTCAGACCAGGCTCGGTGACGATGTAGTTTTCGAAGTACAGAACGCGCTCAACATCCTTCAGCGTCATGTCGAGCAGCGTCGAAATACGGCTCGGCAGCGACTTCAGGAACCAGATGTGGGCAACGGGAGCGGCGAGCTCGATGTGGCCCATGCGCTCACGGCGAACGCGCGACAGCGTTACTTCAACGCCGCACTTTTCGCAGATGATGCCCTTGTACTTCATGCGCTTGTACTTGCCGCACAGGCATTCGTAATCCTTGATCGGACCGAAGATACGAGCGCAGAAGAGACCATCGCGTTCCGGCTTGAACGTGCGGTAGTTGATCGTCTCCGGCTTCTTGATCTCACCGTAAGACCAGGAAAGAATCTTCTCCGGCGAGGCGATCGAAATCCGGATGGAATCGAAAGTCTGTGCAGGCACCTGCGGATTGAAAAGATTCATGACCTCTTGGTTCATGCCTGTCTCCTTTACGGGCTTAACGCCCTGAGCTTGGCGAGGGTGCCGACAAATCCCGGGCGCCGGCCCCTGCCCCATAAACAGCTAAAACCGCATCTGATGCGGCCCCGTTCCTCTCGCTTGCCAATGAAGCCTTGCGGAGGAAGCGGTGCGTGCCGCGACGCGGCACGCACCTTGATGTTTCTTATTCGGCTGCGTCGGGCAGCTGACCTGCGCCGAGTTCGTCGACCTTGGTGTTCTCGAGTTCGACCGAGAGGCCAAGCGAGCGCATTTCCTTGACGAGAACGTTGAAGCTCTCAGGAATACCCGCTTCGAAGGTATCGTCGCCACGGACGATTGCTTCGTAGACCTTCGTACGGCCGGCCACGTCGTCCGACTTCACCGTCAGCATTTCCTGCAGGGTGTAGGCGGCGCCGTAGGCTTCGAGCGCCCAGACTTCCATTTCCCCGAAGCGCTGACCGCCGAACTGCGCCTTGCCGCCCAGCGGCTGCTGGGTAACGAGCGAGTAAGGACCGATCGAACGGGCGTGGATCTTGTCGTCGACAAGGTGGTTCAGCTTCAGCATGTAGATGTAGCCAACCGTCACCTGACGGTCGAACTGATCGCCGGTACGGCCATCATACAGCGTCGACTGGCCGCTGACCTTGAGGCCCGCCTGCTCCAGCATCTCGTTGACGTCGGCTTCGACAGCACCGTCGAAGACCGGCGTTGCGATCGAAACGCCACGACGGGTCTGCTCGGCAAGCCGTACGATCGACGCGTCGTCGTACTGCTTGATCGGCTCACCCTTCGGGCCCGACCCGATGACGCTGTCGATGGTATCGCGCAGCGGCTGGATATCGGCACCTGCCTTATAGGCATCGAGCATCGCACCGATCTTCTTGCCCATGCCGGCGCAAGCCCAGCCAAGATGGGTTTCGAGGATCTGGCCGACGTTCATGCGCGAAGGCACGCCGAGCGGGTTCAGAACGACGTCGACGTGCGTACCATCTTCCAGGAACGGCATGTCTTCGATCGGCACGATACGCGACACGACACCCTTGTTGCCGTGACGGCCGGCCATCTTGTCGCCCGGCTGGATCTTGCGCTTAACAGCGACGAAGACCTTGACCATCTTCATGACACCAGGAGGCATTTCGTCGCCGCGCTGGACCTTTTCGACCTTGTCCATGAAACGCTGTTCAAGGCGCGACTTGGATTCGTCGTACTGGGCGCGAAGCGCTTCGATCTCGCCCTGAGCCTTTTCGTCTTCGATGGCAAACATCCACCACTGCGAGCGGGGATATTCGCTGACGACGAGGTTGGACAGCTCAGTGCCCTTCTTGAAGCCCTTCGGACCTGCAACCGCGGTGTGACCGCGCAGCATGTCGACGAGACGTGCGTAGACGTTACGATCGAGGATCGCCTGTTCGTCGTCGCGGTCCTTTGCCAGGCGCTCGATTTCCTCGCGCTCGATAGCCATCGCGCGCTCGTCCTTCTCAACGCCATGGCGATTGAAGACGCGAACTTCGACGACGGTGCCGAACGTGCCCGGGGGCATGCGCATGGACGTGTCGCGGACGTCGGAAGCCTTTTCACCGAAGATGGCGCGCAGAAGCTTTTCTTCCGGCGTCATCGGGCTTTCGCCCTTCGGCGTGATCTTGCCGACAAGGATGTCGCCCGGCTGAACTTCCGCACCGATGTAGACGATGCCGGCTTCGTCGAGATTACGCAGAGCTTCTTCCGAAACGTTCGGAATGTCGCGGGTAATTTCTTCCGGGCCGAGCTTCGTGTCGCGCGCCATCACTTCGAATTCTTCGATGTGGATGGAGGTGAACACGTCGTCGCGCACGATACGCTCGGAGAGCAGGATCGAGTCTTCGTAGTTGTAGCCGTTCCAAGGCATGAACGCGACGAGCGCGTTGCGGCCGAGCGCCAGATCGCCGAGATCGGTCGACGGACCGTCAGCGATGATGTCGCCCTTGTTCAGGATGTCACCGACGGTGACCAGCGGGCGCTGGTTGACGCAGGTGTTCTGGTTCGAACGCTGGAACTTCTGCAGACGATAGATATCGACGCCCGACTTCGACGGATCGAGGTCCTCGGTGGCGCGGATAACGATACGCGTGGCATCGACCTGGTCAACGACACCGCCACGACGGGCTGCAATGGCAGCGCCGGAGTCACGGGCAACGACCGGTTCCATGCCGGTACCGACGAACGGAGCTTCGGCGCGCAGCAGAGGCACGGCCTGACGCTGCATGTTCGAGCCCATGAGTGCGCGGTTGGCGTCGTCGTTCTCGAGGAACGGGATGAGCGCGGCTGCGACCGAAACGAGCTGCTTCGGCGAAACGTCCATCAGGTTGATGTTGTCACGCGGTGCCAGCATAACTTCGCCGGAATGGCGGCAAACGACGAATTCTTCCGAGAACGAACCATCGCTCTCGAGAACCGAGTTTGCCTGGGCGACGTGATACTTGGCTTCTTCCATCGCCGAGAGATAGACGACGTCGTTCGTCACCTTGCCGTCAACGATCTTGCGGTACGGGCTTTCGATGAAGCCGTACTTGTTGACGCGAGCAAAGGTTGCGAGCGAGTTGATCAGACCGATGTTCGGGCCTTCCGGCGTTTCAATCGGGCAGATACGGCCGTAGTGGGTCGGGTGAACGTCGCGGACTTCGAAGCCTGCGCGCTCGCGGGTCAGACCGCCCGGGCCAAGTGCCGAAAGACGGCGCTTGTGGGTGATTTCCGAAAGCGGGTTCACCTGGTCCATGAACTGCGACAGCTGCGACGAGCCGAAGAATTCGCGGACGGCTGCTGCAGCCGGCTTGGCGTTGATCAGGTCCTGCGGCATGACGGTGTCGATTTCGATCGACGACATGCGTTCCTTGATCGCGCGCTCCATGCGGAGCAGACCAAGGCGGTACTGGTTTTCCATCAGTTCGCCGACCGAACGAACACGGCGGTTGCCGAGGTTGTCGATGTCGTCGATTTCGCCCTTGCCGTCACGCAGTTCGACCAGCATCTTGACGACAGCCAGGATGTCTTCCTTGCGCAGGATACGAACCGTGTCAGCGACTTCGAGGTCGAGGCGCATGTTCATCTTCACGCGGCCAACGGCCGAGAGATCGTAACGCTCAGCATCGAAGAACAGCGTGTTGAACATGGCTTCCGCGGAATCCATGGTCGGCGGTTCGCCCGGACGCATCACGCGGTAGATATCGAACAGAGCGTCCTGACGGTTCTCGTTCTTGTCTACGGTCAGCGTGTTGCGGATGTAGGCGCCCACATTGATGTGGTCGATGTCGAGAACCGGGATTTCGTCGAAGCCTGCCGACAGGATGACGGGAAGCGTCTTCTCGTCGATCTCGTCGCCTGCTTCGAGGTAGATTTCACCGGTCGCGAAGTTGACGATGTCTTCGGCAAGGTAGTTGCCATAGAGGTCGTCATCGGTCGCCTTGAGAGCCTTCAGGCCCTTGTCCTGCAACTGGCGCAGCAGGCGCGGCGTCAGCTTCTTGCCGGCTTCGACGACCACTTCGCCGGTGTCGGCGTCGACCATCTCGGTGATCGCCTTCTGGCCCTTCAGCGCATCCGGCTGGAACGGCACGCGCCAGCCTGCGCCGTCGCGCTGGTAGAGCGACTTCGTGTAGAAGGTGTCGAGGATTTCCTCGCCGTCCATGCCAAGCGCCATCAACAGCGAAGACACGGGGATCTTGCGGCGACGGTCGATACGGGCGTGGACGATGTCCTTCGCGTCGAACTCGATGTCCAGCCAGGAACCGCGATACGGGATCACGCGAGCCGCGAAGAGCAGCTTGCCGGAAGAATGGCTCTTGCCCTTGTCGTGGTCGAAGAACACGCCCGGGGAGCGGTGCATCTGCGAAACGATGACGCGCTCGGTGCCATTGACGATGAAGGTACCGTTGTCGGTCATGAGCGGCATGTCGCCCATGTAGACGTTCTGTTCCTTGATGTCCTTGATCGACTTCGCGCCGGTATCCTCGTCAATATCGAACACGATCAGACGCAGCGTCACCTTCAGCGGCGCTGCGTAGGTCAGATCGCGCTGACGGCATTCTTCGACGTCAAACTTCGGCTGTTCGAATTCGTAGGAAACGAACTCGAGCATTGAAGCGCCGGAGAAATCCTTGATCGGGAAAACCGATTTGAAAACGGCCTGAAGGCCCTCATCAGGGCGTCCGCCCTTGGGCTCTTCAACCATAAGAAACTGGTCGTAGGATGCCTTCTGAACCTCGATGAGGTTCGGCATCTCCGCGACTTCTGGAATTTTACCAAAAAACTTGCGTACGCGCCTGCGACCGTTAAACGAAAGGGTCTGAGCCATCGTCGCTCCTTGTCAATCTTGCATCCGGGCCTGCAACGGACGGGAACCGATGGCCAGTCGACCCCGTCAATCAATGAGTAGTTCAATCTCGTCTAACTTGCGGAAAACACCCAGCGCGGATTGCTGTGCCGATTTCCGTTCGAGACCATCCTCTTGAAGAACCCATTACCCAAAAGCCGTTTTGCGACAGGCTTTTGGGTAATATGTTCTAAAAACGGTCAAAGAGAGGCGGCCGAAATGGCCACCTCCCCTTGCAAAATGCCGAATTACTTGACGTCAACCTTGGCGCCAGCGTCTTCGAGCTTCTTCTTGAGGTCAGCAGCTTCAGCCTTGGAAACTGCTTCCTTGACCGGCTTCGGAGCGCCTTCGACCAGGTCCTTGGCTTCCTTGAGGCCGAGACCGGTGATGGCGCGGACTTCCTTGATGACGTTGATCTTGTTGGCGCCAGCGTCAACGAGGATAACGTCAAATTCGGTCTTTTCTTCTTCAACCGGTGCAGCAGCGCCAGCGCCGCCAGCAGCAGCAACAGCTACCGGAGCAGCTGCAGAAACGCCCCACTTCTCTTCGAGCAGCTTGGAAAGCTCAGCAGCTTCCAGGACGGTCAGCGAGGACAGGTCTTCAACGATCTTTGCGAGATCAGCCATTTTACTTTTCCTTTTGTTCGGTTCGAACTGGTTTTAAATACAACAGCGAAAATCCGCCTTAGGCGGCTTCGTCCTTCTTGGCATAGGCGGCGAACACGCGGGCAAGCTGGCTTGCCGGTGCTGCAACAACCGTAGCAACGCGGGTTGCCGGGGCATTGAGAAGGCCCAGCAGCTTTGCGCGCAGCTCGTCCAGCGAAGGCAGGGTCGCGAGCGACTTGACTGCTTCGGCGGTGAGCGTGGTTGTTCCCATGGAGCCACCGAGGACAACGAGCTTGTCGTTGGTCTTGGCGAAATCCATGACGACCTTAGGAGCCGTGATCGGGTCTTGGCTGAATGCGATCAGCGTCTGACCCTTGAAGAGATTTGTCATCCCTTCCGACTCGGTGCCCTGAAGAGCGATCTTGGCCAGGCGGTTTTTCGCGACTTTGACGGTGCCGCCAGCAGCGCGCATCTTCGAACGGAAGTCGTTCATCTGCGCAACTGTGACACCAGCATAGTGGGCCACGACAACCGAACCGGAAGCCTTGAAGACTTCGTTCAGCTCCGTGACGAATTCGCGTTTTTCCGCTCTTTCCACTGTCTGTCTCCAGTAGGCAGGGTTGCAATGATGCAGCCCCGCCGGGTTTGCCTTTGTCACCAGGGATCATCTTACGAAGATCCCGAGCAACGCTTGAGGATCCTGTCCCTTGGCGTTCCCGGAAAGCCGGGTCTGACACAAGGCAAGCGAGGCTCGAACCGAATTTCGACGCCTCCGGCGTCATTGCGAAATTCAGATCTTACCCGTCTCATGCAGGCCGAAGTGATTAAGGTATAACCACCCGCAATCTCGGACAGGAGTTCCGGATCGAAATCCGGATTTCCGGCCCCGGAGGGCCGGAAATTCATGCTCGGGCCGAAGCCCGAAATTCTTTAGGCGACGCTGAGCGTTGCCGGGTCGATCTTCAGGCCCGGGCCCATCGTCGACGAAATCGCTACGCGCTTGACGTAGTTGCCCTTGGCGCCAGCCGGCTTGGCCTTGACGACCGCGTCAGCGAAGGCGCGGATGTTTTCTTCCAGAGCCTTGGCGTCGAACGATGCCTTGCCGATACCGGCGTGGATGATACCAGCCTTCTCGACGCGGAACTCGACAGCACCGCCCTTGGATGCCTTGACGGCACCGGCAACGTCCATCGAGACCGTTCCGACCTTCGGGTTCGGCATCATGCCGCGCGGGCCGAGAACCTTACCGAGGCGGCCGACGAGCGGCATCATGTCCGGGGTAGCGATGCAACGATCGAAGTCGATCTTGCCGCTCTGGACGATTTCAACGAGCTCTTCGGCGCCAACGATGTCTGCACCGGCAGCCTTGGCTTCGTCAGCCTTGACGCCACGTGCGAACACGGCAACGCGAACCGTGCGGCCCGTGCCGTTCGGCAGGTTGACGACGCCGCGGACCATCTGGTCGGCGTGGCGCGGGTCAACGCCGAGGTTCATCGCGACTTCAACAGTCTCGTCGAACTTGGCAGTTGCACGTTCCTTGACCAGCGAAACGGCTTCAGTGAGGCCGTAGATCTTCGTCGGGTCGATGCCCTCGCGGGACTTCTGTACACGCTTTGCAATCTTCGCCATGGTCTTAGCCCGCCACTTCCAGGCCCATGGAGCGGGCAGAGCCCTCGACCATTGCCATTGCGCCTTCGATATCGGCCGCGTTGAGGTCCTTCATCTTGGCCTCTGCGATCGTGCGGATCTGAGCCTTGGTGATCGAACCAGCCTTGGCCTTACCTGGGGTCTTCGAACCGGACGTGATCTTCGATTCCTTCTTCAGGAAGTAGCTGACCGGCGGCTGCTTCATGACGAAGGTGAACGACTTGTCCTGGTAATAGGTGATGACGACCGGGATCGGCATACCCTTTTCCATTTCCTGCGTGGCGGCATTGAACGCCTTGCAGAATTCCATGATGTTAATGCCACGCTGACCGAGTGCAGGACCGATCGGCGGGGACGGATTGGCCGACCCTGCCTTCACCTGCAGCTTGAGCTGGCCTGCAACTTTCTTAGCCATTTCTCTCTGCCTCTCATTGCCTCATCCCGACGGATCGAAACGAGGAACTGTTACGCCGGTTTCCCGGCATTCTGCCGATCAGGGATCGGCGGCTGCGGTTGCGTGGTACGGACCCTTCGACCTGGCTAAGGCCGACATCCTTCCACGCGCATGCGGATTTCTCCGCCAGGGCAGGCCTAAACGACTTGCCCAATCTCTCTTGATCTTCTCAGACCTTCTCGACCTGGCCGTATTCCAGCTCGACAGGGGTCGCACGACCGAAAATCGAAACCTCGACCTTCAGGCGCGACCGCTCCTCGTCGACATCCTGAACGATGCCGTTGAACGAGGCGAACGGACCATCCGAGACACGAACCTGCTCGCCGATCTCGAACGAGACAGACGGCTTCGGACGCTCGACACCATCCTGGACCTGGCCAAGGATACGGTCGGCTTCGTGATCCGGAATCGGAACAGGCTTGCTGTCGGTCCCGAGGAAGCCGGTGACCTTCGGCGTATTCTTGATGAGGTGATAAGCCTCATCCGTCAGGTTGGCGCGCACCAGGACGTAACCCGGGAAAAACTTGCGCTCGGCATCAACCTTACGACCGCGGCGAACCTCGACAACCTTTTCGGTCGGAACGAGGATCTTTTCGAAGAGGTGCGAAAGACCCTTTTGCTTGGCCTTCTCCTCGATCGATTCAGCCACCTTCTTTTCGAAATTCGAATAGGCGTGAACAATATACCAGCGTGCAGCCATACTACCCTCCACCCAATCAAGCGCCAGCGTTGAGGACTAGGCCAATCAGCCAACCCATCAACTGGTCCGCAGCAAAGAAGAAGGCAGCGGCAAAAAAGACCATCACAAATACCATCAGCGTCGAGATCATCGTCTCGCGCCTGGATGGCCAAGTTACTTTCGACGCCTCTGAGCGAACCTGCTGCAGAAACGTAAACGGATTCGTTTTGGATGCCATGTAATGCTCACGCCATTACGGCGCGTAAAGCCGATGATTCAGCCCCACGCACCGCGTGTCTGTTTGGACCCTACATAAAGACCGATTCCACAAATCACAAGAGGTATTCGGTCTTTTCTGTGAATTTCGATGGTCGGCCTATCCGACCTCCTTCCGCCCTACCCGACTTTGAGCCGTTTGCAATGGCGAAGGCAATGGCAGGGGCAGCCGGGCTTGAACCGACGACCTGCGGTTTTGGAGACCGCCGCTCTACCAACTGAGCTATACCCCTAGTCGCTCCAGCCGGTCATTCTCGAACCGGTCAGTGCATCAAGTCAGCGGCTTATTATTCAGTTTATCGGGCGATGACAAGCGTCTTTGACGGAAAAGATTCAAATTCTTGTGGCAAAAACCGCAACAGCGCGTGATGTGCCTTTTCACCCCGCGCCACACCCTCCGTTGCGCGCCATTGAAGCGGCATTCGCGCCGGCCCGACGGCCGCATTACGGCGCATTGACAGGACCGTCGGACGCACTGGCGGTGAAAACGTCGCACGAGCGTGGTGCTGCACCGCGCAGCCAGATGCCTCCTTACGCGCCCCCCTCGCAAGGAATTTCCGCAAGGATACGGCGGCGCCCTGCCCGGCGGCTCGCCCAAGCGCTTTGTTCAAAACGAAGAAAGCCCCGCCGTTTCCAGCGGGGCCTTCTGAACCGAAATAATCCGGATATTACTCGACGATCGAAGCGACGATGCCGGCGCCGACGGTGCGGCCGCCTTCGCGGATAGCGAAGCGCAGCTTTTCT
>NZ_JBWKSC010000024.1:1742-4668 GCF_059419585.1 Ensifer sp. GW821-FHT05G01
GTATCGAACACGTCGATGGCATCTGGATTGGATTGGGTTGTAAAAGGTAACCCGGTCTGCCGCGTCCCCAAGGGGACGACGGCTTAAGGATGAGCATTGGCAATGAGAACGATCAAGTGAAAGAAGGGCATTTGGTGGATGCCTTGGCATGCACAGGCGATGAAGGACGTGATACGCTGCGATAAGCCGTGGGGAGCTGCGAATAAGCTTTGATCCATGGATTTCCGAATGGGGAAACCCACCTTAAATACTTGGAAAATTTAAGTCGTGCTTTGGTACGGCTTAGGTTTCCAAGTATTGTTTAAAGGTATCTTGCTCTGAATACATAGGGGTAAGAAGCGAACGCAGGGAACTGAAACATCTAAGTACCTGCAGGAAAGGACATCAACCGAGACTCCGCAAGTAGTGGCGAGCGAACGCGGACCAGGCCAGTGGCACTGAGGAATAAAGTGGAACGACATGGAAAGGTCGGCCGTAGAGGGTGATAGCCCCTTACACGTAGAACACTCAGTGTCCTTGAGTAAGGCGGGACACGTGAAATCCTGTCTGAACATGGGGAGACCACTCTCCAAGCCTAAGTACTCGTGCATGACCGATAGCGAACAAGTACCGTGAGGGAAAGGTGAAAAGCACCCCGACAAGGGGAGTGAAATAGAACCTGAAACCGGATGCCTACAAACAGTCGGAGCCCGCAAGGGTGACGGCGTACCTTTTGTATAATGGGTCAACGACTTAGTGTGACGAGCAAGCTTAAGCCGATAGGTGAAGGCGCAGCGAAAGCGAGTCTGAATAGGGCGTTCAGTTCGTCGCATTAGACCCGAAACCGAGTGATCTAGCCATGAGCAGGTTGAAGGTTGGGTAACACCAACTGGAGGACCGAACCCGCATCTGTTGCAATAGATTGGGATGACTTGTGGCTAGGGGTGAAAGGCCAATCAAACTCGGAAATAGCTGGTTCTCCGCGAAAACTATTTAGGTAGTGCGTCGACCGAATACCCTCGGGGGTAGAGCACTGGATGGGCTATGGGGACTCACCGTCTTACTGATCCTAACCAAACTCCGAATACCGAGGAGTACTAGTCGGCAGACACACGGCGGGTGCTAACGTCCGTCGTGAAGAGGGCAACAACCCTGACCTCCAGCTAAGGTCCCCAAGTCATGGCTAAGTGGGAAAGGATGTGAGGATCCCAAAACAACCAGGATGTTGGCTTAGAAGCAGCCATCATTTAAAGAAAGCGTAACAGCTCACTGGTCTAATTAAGGGTCTTTGCGCCGAAAATGTAACGGGGCTAAAGCCATGCACCGAAGCTGAGGATACGTCGCAAGACGTGTGGTAGCGGAGCGTTCCGTAAGCCTGTGAAGGGATACCTGTGAGGGGTCCTGGAGGTATCGGAAGTGCGAATGTTGACATGAGTAACGATAAAGAGGGTGAGAGACCCTCTCGCCGAAAGACCAAGGGTTCCTGCTTAAAGTTAATCTGAGCAGGGTTAGCCGGCCCCTAAGACGAGGCGGACACGCGTAGTCGATGGGAACCACGTTAATATTCGTGGGCCTGGTGGTAGTGACGGATTGCTTAACTTGTACGCTCTTATTGGATTGGGTGTGCAGGGACGCGGTTCCAGGAAATAGCTCCACCGTATAGACCGTACCCGAAACCGACACAGGTGGTCAGGTAGAGTATACCAAGGCGCTTGAGAGAACTATGCTGAAGGAACTCGGCAAATTGCACGCGTAACTTCGGAAGAAGCGTGACCCTTTTATACGCAAGTATGAAAGGGTGGCACAGACCAGGGGGTAGCGACTGTTTATCAAAAACACAGGGCTCTGCGAAGTCGCAAGACGACGTATAGGGTCTGACGCCTGCCCGGTGCTGGAAGGTTAAGAGGAGGGGTGCAAGCTCTGAATCGAAGCCCCAGTAAACGGCGGCCGTAACTATAACGGTCCTAAGGTAGCGAAATTCCTTGTCGGGTAAGTTCCGACCTGCACGAATGGCGTAACGACTTCCCCGCTGTCTCCAGCATAGACTCAGTGAAATTGAATTCCCCGTGAAGATGCGGGGTTCCTGCGGTCAGACGGAAAGACCCCGTGCACCTTTACTATAGCTTTACACTGGCATTCGTGTCGGCATGTGTAGGATAGGTGGTAGGCTTTGAAGCAGGGACGCCAGTTCTTGTGGAGCCATCCTTGAAATACCACCCTTATCGTCATGGATGTCTAACCGCGGTCCGTTATCCGGATCCGGGACAGTGTATGGTGGGTAGTTTGACTGGGGCGGTCGCCTCCGAAAGAGTAACGGAGGCGCGCGATGGTGGGCTCAGACCGGTCGGAAATCGGTCGTCGAGTGCAATGGCATAAGCCCGCCTGACTGCGAGACTGACAAGTCGAGCAGAGACGAAAGTCGGTCATAGTGATCCGGTGGTCCCGCGTGGAAGGGCCATCGCTCAACGGATAAAAGGTACGCCGGGGATAACAGGCTGATGACCCCCAAGAGTCCATATCGACGGGGTTGTTTGGCACCTCGATGTCGGCTCATCGCATCCTGGGGCTGGAGCAGGTCCCAAGGGTTTGGCTGTTCGCCAATTAAAGCGGTACGTGAGCTGGGTTCAGAACGTCGTGAGACAGTTCGGTCCCTATCTGCCGTGGGTGTAGGAATATTGACAGGATCTGTCCCTAGTACGAGAGGACCGGGATGGACATATCTCTGGTGGACCTGTTGTCCTGCCAAGGGCATAGCAGGGTAGCTATATATGGAATGGATAACCGCTGAAGGCATCTAAGCGGGAAACCAACCTGAAAACGAGTATTCCCTTGAGAACCGTGGAAGACTACCACGTTGATAGGCTGGGTGTGGAAGTGCGGCAACGCATGAAGCTTACCAGTACTAATCGTTCGATTGGCTTGATCGTTCCCATTGCTCATGCTCATC
>NZ_JBWKSC010000025.1:0-2828 GCF_059419585.1 Ensifer sp. GW821-FHT05G01
CGTCCCTGAACAGTTTCCACTTTGTCGGCCGGAATGCGACCCTTGCGCGGTCCTGTGTTGTTGTGCGTTCGGGCGGCAGTTCGATTTCGGCATGCGGATGGTTGCGGCCGAGGTCGAGTTCGAGATGGCGAGTGCCGGCAACACGGCGGCTGGCGGTGACGAGCCCGGCCAGACAGCCGCCGCAGCCATCGATCAGCTCGATGTCATGCGGACGGAAGTAGAGCGTGGCCGGACCATCGGGCTCGGTCGGGGCTCTGAGGCCGATCGGCCGGTCCTCAAACCAGATCTCGCCGTTTTGAAGCGTGACGGACAAGGCATTCGACTGGCCGATGAAGCCGAAGACGAACGGCGAGACCGGATGGTCGTAGATCTCGTCGGGCGTGCCGACCTGTTCGATGGCGCCCTTGCTCATCACCACGACCCGGTCGGCCAGTTCCAGCGCCTCTTCCTGGTCGTGGGTGACGAAGATGGTGGTGTGGCCTGTGCGGTCGTGGATCTCGCGCAGCCAGCGCCGGAGTTCTTTTCTGACCTGCGCATCGAGCGCGCCGAACGGTTCGTCGAGCAGCAGCACGTTGGGTTCGACCGCCATGGCGCGGGCGAGCGCCACGCGCTGGCGCTGGCCGCCCGACAGCTGCGCCGGATAGCGCTTCTCAAGGCCGGAGAGCTGGACGAGATCGAGCAGGTCGAGGGCTCGGCTGCGGATCTCGGCCGCCGGCGGCCGGCGATTGGATGGCCGCACCTTGAGGCCGAAGGAGACATTGTCGAGCACCGTCATATGCCGGAACAGGGCATAGTGCTGGAAGACGAAGCCGATGTTGCGCTGCTGCACGGTCTTTTGCGAGGCATCGTCGTCGCCGAAGAAGATCGTGCCGTCGGTCGGGCTTTCAAGACCGGCCACCAGCCTGAGCAGCGTCGTCTTGCCCGAGCCGGAGGGGCCGAGCAGCGCGATCAGCTCGCCCGAGCGGATGTCGAGCGAGACGTTGTCGAGCGCCGGAAAGCGGCCGAATTCCTTGCGTATGTTCTGAACGCGGACTTCCATGACGATCCGGACCTTTCAATGCCTGCGGCTGGCGGCGATCTCGGCGCTGTAGCGAAGCTCGAGCGCCGTTTTCAAGACGAGGGTGACCAGCGCCAGCAGCGCCAGCAACGTCGCAACCGCAAAGGCGGCGACGAAGTTATATTCATTATAGAGGATTTCCACCTGCAACGGCATGGTGTTGGTCTGGCCGCGAATATGGCCCGACACCACCGACACCGCGCCGAACTCGCCCATGGCACGGGCGTTGCATAAAAGCACGCCGTAAAGCAGACCCCATTTGATGTTGGGCAGCGTCACATGCCAGAAGGTCTGCCAGCCCGATGCGCCCAGAGACAGGGCCGCCTCCTCGTCGCTGGTGCCCTGTTCCTGCATCAAGGGGATCAGTTCGCGGGCAACGAAGGGGAAGGTGACGAAGACGGTCGCCAGCACCAGCCCCGGCACGGCAAACAGGATCTGGATGCCATGGCTCTGCAGCCAGGGACCGACGAGGCTGTGCGAGCCGAACAGAAGCACGAAGACCAGGCCGGAGATAACCGGCGAGACCGAGAACGGCAGGTCGATCAGCGTCGTCAAAAAGGCCTTGCCCTTGAACTCGAACTTGGCGATCGCCCAGGCGGCGGCCACCCCGAAGACGAGGTTGAGCGGCACGGCGATGGCAGCGACGATCAACGTCAGGCGGATGGCGGAAAAGGTCTCGGCATCGCCAAGGGCGGCGAAGAACTCGGCCGGTCCCTTGCGCAGCGCCTCGGTAAAGACGGCCGCCAGCGGCAGAAGCAGGAACAGGCCGACGAAGGCGAGCGCTGCAACGATCAGGCTGAGGCGCGCAAAGCGGCTTTCCGAGGTGGCGGCGCGCACGTGCTGGGAGTTGGCGGCGAGATCAGGCGACATAGACATATCTCCGCCGGCTCCAGGCCTGGATCGAGTTGATGACGAGCAGCATGGCAAAGGAGATGATCAGCATCACCGCGGCAATGGCGGTGGCGGCGGGATAGTTGAACTCCTCCAGCCGGATGACGATCAGCAGCGGCGCGATCTCGGAGACATAGGGCAGGTTGCCGGCGATGAAGATCACCGAGCCGTATTCGCCGACGCCGCGGGCAAAGGCGAGCGCAAAGCCGGTGAGGCCTGCCGGCAGCAATCCCGGCAACAGCACCCGGCTGATGGTCTGGAAGCGGCTGGCGCCAAGGGTGGCGGCTGCCTCTTCCACTTCCTTGTCGATCTCTTCCATGATCGGCTGCACGGTGCGGACAACGAAGGGCAGGCCGACGAAGATCAAGGCGACGACGATGCCGGCCGGGGTAAAGGCGATCTTGATGCCGAGCGGGGCCAAGAGCGAGCCGATCCAGCCATTGGGAGCGTAAAGTGTGGCCAGCGCAATGCCGGCGACCGCCGTCGGCAGCGCGAACGGCAGATCGACCATGGCGTCGATCACCCTTTTGCCGGGGAAACGATAGCGCACCAGCACCCAGGCGAGGATGACGCCGAACACCAGATTGACGATGGCTGCGACAAAGGCCGTGCCGAAGCTGATCTTCAGCGCGTTCAACGTCCGGGTATCGAGCGCCAGCGTCATGAACTGCGACCAGCCGAGGCTGCTCGAACGCCAGATCAATCCCGACAGCGGGATGAGAATGATCAGCACCAGCCAGAAAAGCGTGACGCCGAGCGCCAGACCGAACCCGGGAAGCACACTCGGTTGGCGAAACCGCCAGCGGCTCTTGTGGCCATGCTCTCTCAAATCCAGCTCACCTCTTCCATGCGCCTCAGGAAAACCCAGGCGCTCCCATTA
>NZ_JBWKSC010000026.1:0-2487 GCF_059419585.1 Ensifer sp. GW821-FHT05G01
CGTAAGCGGGTAGGCCATCCCACGTAGCGCGGTTTCGAAAGATCGCTCATTTTCGGCATGAATCATGCGGAGAAACCTATGAGCGACAGCGTGAATCAGGCTCGTGCCTTTGAGGTTCTGACGGCGACCCCAATACGGACGAGGCGCAAGCCACGAGATTGGCCGGATGCTGAGAAGGCTCGGTTGATTGCGGAGACAATGCTGCCGGGGGCGAATGTATCAGCGATTGCCCGCGCTGAGGGGCTGGATCCCTCGCAGCTTTACGGCTGGCGGCGCAAGGCCTTGGCCTTGGGATCGGTTGTCCCCCTTTCGGAAGGGGCGAATGAAGAGGTGAGGTTCGCGCGCGTCGAAGCGTTTGCAAGTTCGCCGGTGGAAATCGTCATGGGTGACGTCGTGGTGCGCGTGGCCGGGGATATCGAGCCGGATCATCTTGCCAAGATTCTACGGGCGGTGCGCAAGGCATGATTGCGTCTGGCGTTGTCGTTTACGTCTCCTGCCAACCGGTCGACTTTCGCAAGGGGGCGGCCTCGTTGATGGCTTTGGTCAGGGATGGCGGTCTCGATCCGTTCAATAGCGCCCTTTACGTGTTCCGTTCCAAACGGAAGGACCGTGTCCGGATCGTGTGGTGGGATGGCAGCGGGGTCTGTCTCTATTCGAAAGTTATCGAAGGAAATGGCTTTTGCTGGCCGGCAGCGACGACGGCGCGCATCCGTCTGGATCATGCCCAGCTCATGGCCCTACTGGCCGGAATGGATTGGAAGAAGATCCGCCCGGCGACAATCAGGAGGCCGCTTTCGACCGGCTGACCCCCTCCGAGAAATCCAACGCATGTTACTGTAAACGCTAGGAAAAGATCACTATTTGTGATCTAGTTCCTTCTATGACGTTCTCTGCTTCGGACCTTCCTGACGACGTTGATGCACTCAAGGCGATGATCGTCGCCATGAGTGCAGAAGGCGCCGCTGCCCGAGCGGAGATCACCCGGCTTGAGGCGCTCAAGAAGGATACGGACGAGCGGATAGCCACTCTCACTGCGATTGTGAAAGTGCTTGAGCGGGCTCAGAAAGGCACGCGCTCGGAACGGCTGCGACTGGGGATCAACGACGATCAGATCGACTTTGCGTTCGAGGAAGTCGAGACCGGCCTGGCAGCGATCGACAGCGAGCTCGACCAGTCACGGAAAGACAAGCCGAAGCGGGACGCACGCCCGCGCAAGGGCTTTGCCGCCCATCTCGAGCGCATCGAGGAGGTAATCGAGCCTGAAATCCCCGAGGAATGCCGAGGGCTGGAAAAGGTTTTGATTGGCGAAGATCGATCCGAGCGGCTCGATGTCATCCCACCGAAGTTCAGGGTCATCGTTACCCGCCGGCCGAAATACGCATTCAGAGGGCGTGACGGTGTGCTGCAGGCTCTAGCGCCTGGCCATATCATCGAAGCCGGGCTGCCGAGCGAACGGCTCCTGGCTTACATCGCCGTGTCCAAATATGCCGACGGCCTTCCACTCTACCGTCAGGAAACAATCTACCTGCGCGATAGCGTGACGCTGAGCCGCTCCTTGATGGCTCAATGGATGGGACATCTCGGCTTCGAGCTCAAGATCCTGGCCGATTACATCCTGGAAAAGATCAAGGCAGGTGAAAGGGTCTTTGCCGACGAAACGACATTGCCGACCCTGGTGCCTGGTTCGGGAAAAACAATGACGGCATGGCTGTGGGCCTATGCACGTGATGATCGGCCGTTCGGGGGATCAGGGCCACCTATGGTCGCCTATAGATTTGAAGACAGCAGAGGTGGGCGCTGTGTGGCCCGTCACCTGAGCGGCTTCAACGGCATTCTCCAGGTTGATGGGCACGGCGCCTATACGAGCATGGTGAAAGAGCAGGTCAAGGCCGGCAGCAACGAGACCATCACGTTGGCGGGGTGCTGGGCGCACGTCAGGCGCAAATTTTACGAACTGCATATCGGTGGTATCAATCACGCCGCGACAGCCTCGGTGAAGGCGATGACCGAGTTGTGGAAGGTCGAGGACGAGATCCGGGGAAAGGATGCCAACATCCGTGCTGCCGCACGACAAGAGCGGTCTGCGGCCATTGTCGCCAACCTTTTTGACATCTGGGAAAAGGAACTGGCGAAGGTCTCTGGCAAGTCCAAAACCGCGGAAGCGATCCGCTATGCAATGACCCGCCGACAATCTCTGGAACGCTTTCTCGGTGACGGCCGCATCGAGATTGACTCCAATATCGTCGAGCGCGCAATCCGTCCCCAAACCATCACACGGAAGAATAGTCTATTTGCCGGAAGCGAAGGCGGTGGCAACACATGGGCCACGATCGCCACGCTCTTGCAGACAGCTAAAATGAACAACGTCGATCCGCTCGCCTGGCTGACACAGACCTTAGTTCGCATGGCCAACGGATGGCCCGCGCAGGATATCGACGCTCTGATGCCGTGGAACTTCGAGCCGAGCGTGATCGGCTAACCGCTTAC
>NZ_JBWKSC010000027.1:0-1751 GCF_059419585.1 Ensifer sp. GW821-FHT05G01
TGTAGTGGCTATTTAGTAATGCGACAGTTGGGCCAGTTAGAGATGCGACAGTCTCGCCTCTCGACGCACTGGTCAAAGCCAACGTTGGGAGCAAGGATGACGACCTTCAGCCTGGTCGAGACCATGAGCGGTCGGAGTCGTGATGTCCTGTTTGATCACCATGTCGCAGAAAGAGTTGTATCGCCTCGAAGTCATCCAGAAGATTCGTGACGAGCGCCTGAGCGTTGTCCAGGCTGCCGAACTGCTCAACCTCAGTCGAAGTCAGATCCACAGACTGCTGCAGGCCTATGATCAAGATGGTCCGGCCGGTCTTGTTTCGAAGAAGCGATCCCGGCCGAGCAATCGGCGCCACAGCGAGGATTTCCGCAATGCGGCGCTGGATCTGATCCGCGAACGCTATCTGGATTTCGGTCCGACGCTGGCGCGCGAGAAGCTCATCGAGCTGCACCGGATTTCTGTTGCCAAGGAAACGCTGCGGCAATGGATGACCGAGGCTGGCATCTGGATCTCGCGTCGGGAACGCAAGAAACGGGTTTTCCAGCCACGCGGCCGGCGCGATTGCTTTGGCGAACTGGTGCAGATCGATGGGTCGCATCACTGGTGGTTCGAGAACCGCGGTCCCAAATGCGCTCTGCTCGTCTATATTGATGACGCCACCGGCAAGCTTTTACATCTTCGCTTTGCTGGATCGGAGAATACATTTGACTATCTGCACGCGACGAAGGCCTATCTGCAGCAATGGGGCAAGCCGCTGGCCTTCTACAGCGACAAGCACGGCGTTTTCCGCTCACTCCATGCCTCGGAGAAGGACCGGACGAGCGGCCTGACGCAGTTCGGGCGGGCTCTTTATGAACTCAACATCGACATTATATGCGCCAACACCCCGCAGGCCAAGGGACGCGTCGAACGGGCCAACCAGACGCTGCAGGATCGATTGGTCAAGGAACTACGGCTGCGCGGCATCGACACGATCGACGCGGCCAATGACTATGCGCCGGAGTTCATGGCCGACTTCAATCGTCGCTTTGGCAAGCAGCCGCGCAATCCGAAGGACATGCACCGGCCGCTTGCCGCGCATGAGAACCTTGATGGCGCCATGTGCCGCAAGGAAGTGCGCACACTGTCGCAGTCATTGACGCTGCGCTATGACAAGGTGCTGTTCATTCTCGATCCGACGGAGCAGGCCAAGGCGCTGGCGGGCAAGAAGATCGTTGTTTGCGACTATCCGGACGGGCGCCTTGAGATCATACACGAGAGCCTCGTCCTGCCCTACAGAACCTTCGACACCTTGCGATCGGTCCATCGTTCGGAGGTCGTCGAGAACAAGCGCCTGGACGACATGCTTTCGATCGTCGCCGAGATGCAGGCTGGGCGTGAACAGCAGCGCAGTAAGAGCGGCCCTCGCCGCACTGGCCAGACGGATCATATGTTTGGCATTCGCGATGGCAGCCAGAGCAACGGTTATCAGAAGCGCAGCCGCAAGCCCGGCCGGCGGACGGACTTCATGAATGATCCGGAGGTCATTGCCAAAAGGCAGAAGGCGCTAGCGCGCATGGAGGCCGCGGAATGAACCGCTGGCACTCATAGTCTCAAAGCTAAAGCCGAAGGGTGTCCCTCACCCGCCCCCGCTCCTTCCTAGCAACCCGGACCAGCCGGGCGGATCGGGGGCTGACCGTCGGCGCCGGCAGAGGTGCTGAGTGTCGCATTTCTAACTGGCTGGCAACGTCGCGCCTCTAATCAGCTTTGACATT
>NZ_JBWKSC010000028.1:0-804 GCF_059419585.1 Ensifer sp. GW821-FHT05G01
TCTTAAGACCAGCTTCTCGAGATCTGTCCGGTGATGCGCGGTCAGGCAACACCAATCCAGCATGAACACCAGAAGGGCACTCCGAAGAGCACCCAAACAATGATCATGCCTCAGGACAAGGCTTCCTTCCTACCTCCAGTCCCTCCTCCATATCAGGTCGGCTAGACCATCCATGGTTTCATAAGGACTGGGCTCGGACGTCTCCAACAACCTTTCGGTCATCTTCAACACCTGGAAGCTTCCAGACATATCTTCTCTTCACAATGTAATCAGAACAGGCATCAACCTCTATCGAAGCGATGCAAACTTTTATTTCTCCAAGGATACTTCTTCCGCCGCTTTTGGCACTCAAACGAAGCGTCAGCTTCGCAAGGCCAAAGGCCCTCTCAGTTCAACCAAAATTGGTGGAGCTGAGCGGGATCGAACCGCTGACCCCCTGCTTGCAAAGCAGGTGCTCTCCCAGCTGAGCTACAGCCCCAACCGTTTCGATCATCCGCTCCAAGCAAGCCATCCCGGTCTAAACCAAAATGGTGGGCCCGGGCAGACTCGAACTGCCGACCTCACGCTTATCAGGCGTGCGCTCTAACCACCTGAGCTACGGGCCCATCTTGGGTAAAGCACGCTACCGACATTCGCTTGACGCAAACGACAAACGGGCGTGGTTCGTATCCTTGTGAGAAAGAGAAACGTGGACGGCGGCTCTCGCCATACCATCCGGATACCGAAGTATCTCCGTGGCGTATTGCGTTTCGATGGTCACCTGACTGGTGCCATCTATGTTCTAAAAAGCACGGGAAAGGTCAT
>NZ_JBWKSC010000029.1:0-683 GCF_059419585.1 Ensifer sp. GW821-FHT05G01
TTGCATCCGATGCTCGGCTACCTCACGGTCGGCGGCGCGCTGGTGCTGGCGGTGCTGACGATCATTGCCGAGGTGCTGACGCGGCGCCATTCCAGCTCGATGATCAAGGCCTCGGTGGCGCGCAGCTCGGTGGCCGAAAGCAATGCCCGCAACAGCGACGTGCTGCATGCCATGGGCATGACCGGCCGGGCGGTCGATCGCTTCGAAAAGGCCAACCGCCGCCATCTCGACTGTCAGACCAAGACGTCTGACATCGGCGGCACGCTGTCGGGCCTGTCGAAGGTGCTGCGCATGATCCTGCAATCGGCGATCCTCGGGCTCGGCGCCTATCTGGCGATCCGCGGGCAGATGTCGGCCGGTTCGATCATCGCCTCGTCGATCGTGACGGCCAGGGCACTGGCGCCGGTCGACATGGCGATCGCGCAATGGAAGGGCGTGGTGGCGGCACGGCGCAGCTATCATCGCCTCAACGAGACGCTCGGCGTGCTCGACGAGCGCTCCGGCAGCCTCGACCTGCCGGCGCCGACGGAAAGCCTGTCGCTCGACAAGGTGACGACGGTGGCGCCGTCGACCGGGGCGGTGCTCTTGAGCGAAGTGAGCCTGGAACTGAAAGCCGGGCAGGCGCTGGGGCTGATCGGTCCGTCGGGCGGCGGCAAGACGACGCTGGCACGCGCCATGCTCGG
>NZ_JBWKSC010000030.1:0-620 GCF_059419585.1 Ensifer sp. GW821-FHT05G01
CAGGCCAATGGCACCGGCATCGTCAAGGGCATCGACCGCGTCGATCTGTGGGTCGGCGGCCTTGCCGAAAAGCATGTGAACGGCGGCATGGTCGGCCAGACCTTCTGGATTGTCCTGCATGAGCAGTTCGATCGCCTGCAGGAAGCCGACCGCTTCTACTACGCAAGCCGCTTCGACAACTTCGACTTCTACGAGAACTTCATCGACGGCCAGGAGTTCGCCGACATCATCGCTCGCAATACCGGCATGACGGATCTTCCTGAGCATATTTTCCGGACCGAAGAACCGGACGATGGTGATGATGGTGCTGGCAACCCGGATGATGATGAAGACGATGATGACGACGGCGATCCCGTTGGCGGCGGCGATGACGACGATGACGATGACGACGACACCGGCGGCCCCGACGATGGTGGGGACGACGATGATGATGATGATACGGCCGGCGGCGACGACGACGACGACGACGACGGTGATGGCGACGGCTCTGGCGATGGCGATGGCGACGGCGACGGTTCTGGCGATGGGGACGGTGGCGAAACACCGTTGCCGGTTGCGGCGCGCACGCTGATCGGCACGTCTGCGGCGGATGTTCTGCTCGGTGGTGCGGTTGCCGACGT
>NZ_JBWKSC010000031.1:0-581 GCF_059419585.1 Ensifer sp. GW821-FHT05G01
CCCTGGAAGCCGGCCGCCTCCAGACCTTCCACATGGAAGTTATGGTTGCGGGCCCAGATGGTGTGCATCGAGGTCAGCGCGAAGTTCTCGTTGCCGCGCCCGTCGCCGACCACATAGTGATCGAGCAACTTGATGAAGGGGTTGGTGTCGAGAAGCAGCGCATGGGTGCTGCCCATGAAGTTGGACGTCATGGCCGGCAGCATCGCTTCGTTGATGACCCCGTTGGTCACCAGCCCGGCAAAGTAGGTCTGGAACGCCACCTGCCCGCCCGGCAGCGAAGCCGAATGGAACACGGTGTTGTTCTGCCAGTGATGCTGGATCAGTTCGCGCAGCGTCGGCAGCAGCGAGAAGTCGTCGTTCGACGGGTCGGATGCTCCCTTGAACAGATGCGAGCCGAGACCGCCCGAACCGTTGCCTTCCCGCAGGAACTGACCGACCAGCTCATTGGAACCATAGGCCTGGTTCTGATCCACGAAGGGCGAGGTCTTGTTCAGGTGCTGCGGTACGCCGTCGACGATCGAGTTCACCGTCCCGCGGGTCAGATCGGCCGGGTTGCCCGATCCCGGTGCGCCGTTGCCCGG
>NZ_JBWKSC010000032.1:0-560 GCF_059419585.1 Ensifer sp. GW821-FHT05G01
GCCGCGATCACCTTGCGGCCCATGGCGCGCTTGCGGTTGTCGTTGATCGCGACCGTTGTCTCGACCAGGCGCACGGGGCTGTCGAAGTCCTGGGCAGTCTTGACCAGCGCCAGCGTGTCCTTGGGGAAGCAGGAGCCACCATAACCTGGGCCGGCATGCAGGAATTTGCCGCCGATGCGGCCGTCGAGGCCGATACCGCGGGCCACATCCTGGACATTGGCATCGACCTTCTCGCAAAGGTCGGCCATCTCGTTGATGAAAGTGATCTTCATCGCCAGGAAGGCATTGCCAGCATACTTGATCAGTTCGGAGGTGCGGCGTGAGGTGAAGACCAGCGGCGCCTGGTTGAGGTAGAGCGGGCGGTAGACTTCGGTCATGACCTCGCGCGCACGCGCATCATCGTCGGCAAGGCCGATGACGATGCGGTCGGGACGCTTAAAGTCCTCGATCGCGGCACCTTCGCGCAGGAATTCCGGATTGGAGACGACCGCGAAATCCGCGTCCGGGTTGGTTTCGCGGATAATGCGCTCGACTTCGTCGCCGGTGCCGACCGGAACCGT
>NZ_JBWKSC010000033.1:0-546 GCF_059419585.1 Ensifer sp. GW821-FHT05G01
CTAGTGCAGGATCTGGCTGAGGAAGAGCTTGGTGCGCTCGTGCTGCGGATTGTCGAAGAACTCGGCGGGCGAGTTCTGTTCGACGATCTGGCCCTGGTCCATGAAGATCACGCGGTTGGCGACCTGGCGCGCAAAACCCATTTCGTGGGTCACGCACAGCATGGTCATGCCTTCTTCGGCGAGGCCCACCATCGTGTCGAGCACTTCCTTGACCATTTCCGGGTCGAGCGCCGAAGTCGGTTCATCGAACAGCAGGATCTTCGGCTTCATGCACAGCGAACGGGCAATCGCCACGCGCTGCTGCTGGCCGCCCGAAAGCTGGCCCGGATACTTGTGGGCCTGCTCAGGGATCTTGACGCGCTTCAGGAAGTGCATCGCGATTTCTTCTGCCTGCTTCTTCGGCATCTTGCGGACCCAGATCGGTGCAAGCGTGCAGTTTTCCAGAATCGTCAGGTGCGGAAACAGGTTGAAGTGCTGGAACACCATGCCGACTTCGCGGCGCACTTCATCGATCTTCTTCAGATCGTTGGTGAGCTCGATGCCGTC
>NZ_JBWKSC010000034.1:0-520 GCF_059419585.1 Ensifer sp. GW821-FHT05G01
GCCACCAAAGTGGAGATGCTGCCGCTGGTCAGCGCCCGATCGTAGATCTGCAGCATGTAGAAGGCGCCGGTCAGCGCCAGGATGTTGATCAGGCCGGAAAGGCCGAAGAGATAGATCAGGATACCGCGCATGCCGCCGATCTTGTGTTGCGGCTCTTTCTTCTTGCTCATGATGAGATCCCCTTTTGTCCGCCCGCATGCTGTCCCGGCCGGTCAGAGCGACCGGCCGGGAATAACGCTTCCTGCTCAGGAGACGCCGTTGAAGTCGGCGACCTTGAGGTTATGCGTGCCGGCGATCGAAAGCTCGAAGTCGGCATCCGGGTCGGCGTCGACACTGCCGCGGATCACCGTGACGTCGGCGCCGTCCTGGGTCTCATGCGTCACCACGATCTGGCCGGCGCCCGAGAGCGTCGTTCCGGCCGAAAGCGTGAAGTGCTGCAGACCCGCCTGTCCGGTGTTGGCATCGATCGAGGAGAAGTCGATCCGGTCTCCCGGCGTAAAGCCGTAGATCGTGTCGCCGT